>DUAT01000039.1:2863-145996 GCA_012960755.1 Gammaproteobacteria bacterium | reverse complement strand
GCCTAGTCGGGGACGCCTAGTCGGGGACGCCTAGTCGGGGACGCCTAGTCGGGGACGCCTAGTCAGGAACGCCGAATCAGGGATGCAAAACTTGAGTGCACACGAACCCGTGTACGAGCCCAGGTAAAGACATACCGTATTCGTTGCGGATTCTAATTGTTGGTTTTGTAAAATCAAGGCTGGTGTCGGAAGACGGCAAATTCAGCTATCATCGATGCGAATATGCAGTGAGTCCTGAATGTCTAGCATAGCCTCTTCCCAGCCCAGTACGGCGAGCAGTCCATCGAGTAAATCTGCATTGCCATTTTCGACGAAAATATACTACGGCGCGCCCAATTTTGCCGGTGCAGCTCTGGCGATCCCCATCGCTATCCATCTCACTATTTTCTATTCCGACACAATATTGGTGCCGCTGGGGATTATTGCGCTGGTGAAGGCACTTGCGCGCTCACTGGATGCGATTACGGACCCGGTGATGGGGTGGGTAAGTGATAAAACCCGGACCAGATGGGGGCGCAGGAGGCCCTGGATGGCGGTAGGTGCACCGCTCGCAGCGTTGGCTTTTTACCTCATGTTCACGCCTCCCGAAGACCTCGACGGTGTGACCGCGGCCACCTGGTTCGCCGTGACCTATACCCTCTACTATGTGTTTCACACGGTGTACATCATTCCCTATGCGGCCCTGGGGCCCGAGCTAACCCTTGACTACCACGAACGCAGTGCCTTGTTTGGCATCCGGGAAGGTTTCGTGATGGCGGGTACATTGGTAGCCGCGGTATTGCCACCCATACTTATCAGCCAGTTAGGCGGCCCTCGCCAGGGGTACACCTCGTTCGCTATTATATTCGGCAGCTTGCTCGTGATCCTGTACCTGAATCTTGTTGTGCGGGTAAAGGAACGCCCGAGTTTCATGACCCGGGAGTCGAATCCTCTGATACCCGGTGTCCGGCGTGTCATGCGTAACAAGGTGTTTCGCCTGTTGCTTATCGTGTATCTCGTTGGGTCCATAACCGGCGCCATACCGGGTCTGATGATGCCGTATTTTACAAAGTACGTGCTCCAGCCTGAAAACCCGGATATGTGGTTAGCTATTTTTCTCGCCAGCTATTTTCTTGCCGGGTTTTTGTCCTTGCCAGTCTGGGTATGGCTGTCACGAAAGTTCGAGAAAAAGCCCGTATGGTTGGCGGGATATTTGCCGGGGATTTTCGGTAGCCTGGGTCTGTTTACACTCGACAAGGGTGACTTGATTCCCGCGATCTTCATATTGGTTATCTCTGGTTTTGGCTTTAGCGCAGGACTGTTTCTGGGACCCTCCATGCAGGCAGATGTGATTGACTATGATGAACTGCACACCGGTAAGCGCCGTGAAGCGCAATACGGTGCATTATGGTCCATCTGCACCAAATTCATGGTTATCCCGAGTATGTCCGTACCATTGGCCATTCTTGCGACTGTGGGATATGCACCAAATGTTGAGCAGACGGAATCCGTACAATTCACTATTCGTGCTATTTTTTGTCTTGCACCTGCGTGCATGGCAATCACCGCGTTTTCTATTGGATGGTTCTACCCGTTAACCAAAAAGAAGCATGAGGAAATCTGGCAGGGTATTGAAGCGCATCGAAAAGGAGAAAGCGTGATTGACCCCATTACCGGCTATATCGTTCACCCACCCGGTTCCCGCGGGGTTGATGAAGCGGTAGGTTGGGAGCTGGATCATTTCAGCCTGGCAGAACTCGAATTGCTGATCGAGAAAGGCAAGCAGGCGCTGGGAAAGCACACGCTTTTTCTGTCGCTAGCATGCCTGTCATCTTTTGTAATCTTTGCTTATCTGCTGGTCACGGAGATTACTGATATTGCGAGTGCGCCGGGATTGCTGGCGGTTGTGTATGTGGTCGCTTCAGGTATCTCATTTACCGCCGCGGTGTATCATTTTTCGAAGTTCGTGGTCTCCACGAAACTTGAAATACCTGAAGATGCAATTATTCAGGCACATCTCAAAGTGACCCGCGAGATGGTTTATGGCTTGAAGAGTTCAGGCTGAGACCCGCTTGCAGTCGCATCTATTGGTGGTTGGCTACCATGGCAAGCTTGACCGGGATTGCGTTGTCCCGGCCGAAAACAGCGCCAATAAAACTATCGCCCCAGGTATATTTGTCATGCATAAGTGTATTGATCTTGTCTCTTAACTCTGGTGCGCGGCTTGTTTCGTAAGTCAGCGTATTATTGGTCCGGGTGAGCTTGATCTTCTTCTGTGCGTTCAGACGTGTAAACCAACCGGATTGCTCATCGCTTGTTCTCAGGTAGGGGTGTCCGTTGTAATCAACTATCCACAGGCGGGTTGTGATTTCCTGTCCGGATTCGTCGTGGGTATGTAATTCAACGACTTCGATGCGTTCGGATGCTAAACGTTCGACGATTCCAAACACGATGACAACGGCCAGCAAACTACCGATGACCCAATAAACAACTTTCATAAATTTCTCCTTGAGTGGTGTCTAACGATCCAATTGTGTGAGCTTGATAGTTTAACTATAAACAGTTTAACTATAAACAGTTTAAATGCAAACCTATTTGACGTTAAACTCTAACATCGCCTACGCGAGGAGTGATCGTGGCCAATAAAAATAAACTTGCTTTTACCTTTTTTAACGAAATCAACATCATCGCCCAATTGTCCAGTAATGCCTTTGACCGGGCCCTGCCGATCGGTCTGAGCCGATCACAATTTTCCGTGCTTAACTGGTTTGTCAGGGTTGATTCTGTCGCGACGCCGGGCCGACTCTCTACCGCATTTATGGTGACCAAAGGTGCCATGACCAATACCCTGAAGAAGCTGCAGGAGAAGGGATTGATAGATGTAAAACCCGATGAATCCAACGGTCGTCAGAAGATCGTCACCATGACGGCCAGGGGCAGGCAAGTTCGTGATCAAGCATTACGGGAAGCAGGTCCTATGATGATGGAGTATGTTGAACATTTTTCTCTGGATGGCTTAAGGCAACAATTACCATTTTTGCAAGAGCTGCGACAGTATCTGGACGAAAAGAGATATAGTGAAGCCGGCCATGCAAAGGACAAGTGACAAATGACAAAGTTTATCGTCGCAATTGACCAGGGGACCACGAGTTCCCGGGCAATATTGTTTGATGCTGATGGGAATATTGTGGAGGCTGCACAGCAGGAATTTACCCAGTTTTTTCCTGATGACGGTTGGGTTGAGCATGACCCCGAAGAAATCTGGACAACAACCGTCAACACTTTCAAGGAAGTACTCTCCACTGGCCATGTGTCGGCAACTGATGTCGCCGCTATTGGTATTACGAATCAAAGAGAAACCACCCTGGTGTGGAATCGAAAATCCGGTGAAGTAATTCATAAAGCCATTGTCTGGCAGGATCGTCGCACTGCAGAATACTGTGATGAGCTAAAGAAAGATGGATTCGAATCGGTAGTCACGCAGAAGACGGGGTTGCTTCTTGATCCCTATTTCTCCGGAACGAAACTCCGCTGGATCCTGGACAATGTACCAGGCGCCAGGGCACAGGCTGACAAGGGAGAGTTGGCGTTTGGTACCGTGGATAGTTTTCTACTCTGGCGTTTGACTAATGGGCAGTCCCATAAAACTGATGCAACCAATGCATCGCGGACTTTACTGTTTAACATTCATAATCAAACCTGGGACAAGGAGTTATTGGCCAGATTCGACATACCTGAATCGCTGCTGCCAGAAGTGATGGACTCCAGTGCTGATTTTGGCGTTACCGACAGGCAATTGTTTGGTGCCGCGATACCCATTGCAGGTATGGCGGGGGATCAACATTGCGCGTTGTTTGGCCAGGGTTGTTTCGATTCCGGCATGCTGAAAAGCACCTATGGAACGGGATGTTTTGCTGTTCTCAATACCGGTTCTGAGGCGGTGGAATCCAGCAACAAGCTGCTTACCACCGTGGGCTATCGTCTCAACGGTGAAGTGACCTATGCACTGGAAGGCAGCATCTTCATTGCCGGTGCAGCGGTGCAATGGTTAAGGGATGGGTTGAAACTCATTAGTCACGCTTCTGAAACGGAGGCCATCGCCGAGAAAACTCAGGACGCGAAAGGCGTCTACCTGGTACCTGCTTTTACAGGTCTTGGCGCGCCATATTGGGATGCGGAGGCGCGGGGCGCGATTATTGGTCTCACCCGGGATTCAGGAATCGAAGAAATTGTAACCGCTACGCTGCAGTCAGTCTGCTATCAAAGCAGGGATTTATTGCAGGCCATGGCTAACGATGGAGTTAGAACCAGCCAACTCAGAATTGATGGTGGCATGATTGCTAATAATTGGGTTTGCCAATACCTTTCGGATACTTTGCAGATACCGGTTGATAGGCCGCAGATCACTGAAACTACGGCATTGGGCGCATGTTACTTTGCAGGATTAGAGGTGGGAATTTTTTCTTCGGTGGAAGATTTGAGAGGCAAATGGCAACTGGAAAGGCAGTTCGTTCCAAAATTAAGCGGCTCCGTTGTCGATGATCGGTACCGGGGCTGGCTGACAGCGGTAAGTCGGGTAAGATCCGGCGATGGATGATATGATCAGTGACCGGTAGTTAAACTAGTAATACAAAATATGTTGTCTGTAGAGTCAAATACAAAGCTCTTGAAGCTGCACTTGCGGTGGCCGGATCGAAAAAAGCAAAAAGGCTCTGATGAAGAGGCTATCGAGTTTTATAAATGGTTGTTTCTGAATCATCACGAATTACCGGAGGTTGAAACACTGGAAACCGTCGAAGATGTCGAAGGTTTTTTAGAGCAGAACGAAAATGTACTGCAGGAGAAATCTGTACAGAAGGAAGACCCGATTTCCAACACGCGGATTGAACCGAGAATCGAAAATAGTTTTAGCGTCGTCCTGTTGGTTGATGAGTGCGAGGAAAATGTCGAGCTGGTTGGTATGACATTAAATGGCCGAACTCAGGATCTGGGATTGCATGGAATGAAAGTTTCCATTGAAAAGATACTTCCCAAAGGCAGTAAGCTGTCGTTGATGTTAGATGCCGACGATGGCGAGAGTTTCGAGCTGTTAGGAGAGACTCGCTGGGTGCGTCCTCTCGGGGAAGGGCAGCTGATAGGACTGAAAATAGTCGAGTCGGAAGGGTTCGAAATCTGGCGCAGTCAGTTTGGAGTAAGATTTGTCGCGCCCATAATAGGCCGGAATTACAAGCCTAAAGAGTAAGAAGATCCAACCACATCGACCTATGAACCAATTCCGCCGTTTTAGTCTCACAACCGCAATTGCCGTCGTCGTTGCCAATATGGTTGGTACCGGTGTTTTCACCAGTCTTGGTTATCAACTGGTTGATATTCAATCTGAATTTGTCCTGTTGTTACTCTGGTTTGTGGGTGGGATTGCGGCCTTGTGCGGTGCACTCACCTATGCCGAGTTAAGCGCATCGCTACCTCGCTCTGGTGGAGAGTATAATTTCCTCAGCCGTATTTATCACCCTGCCATGGGCTTCGTGTCTGGCTGGGTTTCCATTACCGTGGGTTTCGCGGCACCCACTGCACTGGCTGCTATGACGTTTGCGGCTTATCTTTCCGCCGCGTTGGCTGGCACCATTGAGATAAACCGTGAATTTGCCGCCATTGCTCTGGTGGTTGTATTAACGGTTGTACATGCCAGTAGCAGACGTGCGAGCAGCGGTTTTCAACAATGGCTTACTTTCTTAAAGATCATTCTCATCCTGCTGTTTTGTGCCGTTGTATCATGGTTTGCGGAGTTTCCACAGAGCTTGGAGCTGCTGCCCGTTTCGAGCGATATACCCATTATTACCGGGGGTGCATTTGCTATTTCCCTGATCTACGTAAACTATGCCTATACCGGTTGGAATGCGGCAACCTACATCGCCAGTGAAATAGAAAATCCACAAAAGAATGTGCCACTGGTGATGATTGTTGGCACGGTAATGGTAATGGCTCTTTATTTGCTGCTGAATGCGGTGTTTCTTTATGCAGCGCCTATGCATGCCATGGAAGGGAAAATCGAGATTGGGGTGATTGTTGCAGAAACCACATTCGGCCCCCGTGGCGCATTGGTGATGGGTTTTGTCCTCTCCCTGCTGCTGATATCCACAGTCAGTGCGATGATCATGGCCGGACCCAGGGTGTTACAAGTCATTGGCGAAGACTTTCGGGTCTTCAGCTGGCTGGGAAGGCTAAACAGTAAAGGTATCCCTGCCCTGGCAATTTATTTTCAATCAGTCTTGAGTATTTTGTTTATCAGCACCGCGACTTTCGAATCCATTTTGGTCTTTTCAGGGTTTATCCTTGGCATAAACTCGCTGTTCGCGGTTGTTGGAGTATTCGTTCTTCGTTACCGGAAAATAGCTGTTGATCACACAGGGTACAAGACCATCGGCTATCCGGTAACACCCTTGATCTACATTGCCATCACGACCTGGACAGTGACATTTATTTCAATCAATCGAATCATGGAGGTCGCCGTTGGAGTTGCGGTGATTGTGATTGGGTTGGTGGTGTATTTTGTCAGCAATCGCTGGCAGGCAAATGACAGCGCCCGTTAAGACATAAGGAATTTGTGTAGCTGGTTGGGTTGGATGCGTTATTGCTCTAGACTGTGCGCCTTTCTTGCAGTGTACAGTTGATTTCATGTTATCGAGACAACTCAATCACCTTAACAATATGGTTAGACCGAATGGCAAGGTCTTTTTCGGCTGGTATATTGTGGGTGCTGCAGGGGGCATCCAGATGCTGTCGGGGCTATTGTGGATGCAGTCCTATGGGGCTTATGTGGTGTTATTGCAAGCCGAGTTTGGCTGGAGCAAAGCTCTGGTGGCTGGCGCTTTTGCTTTGACGAGAATCGAGAGTGGCATCCTGGGCCCATTACAGGGCTGGTTGGTAGATCGGTATGGCCCCCGGCCCATTCTGCGGATAGGGATTGTTGTCTTTGGTTGTGGTTTCATCCTGTTTAGCCAGATTGATTCCCTGTTAACGTTCTATCTCACCTTTGCGCTGATCGCGGTGGGTTCCAGTCTCGGCGGTTTTGCGACGGTGATGGTTTCACTGGTCAACTGGTTCAGCAGGCATCGGGCCAAGGCGATTTCAATCTCCCAGGTGGGCTACTCGGTTGGCGGATTGTGTGTGCCTATTGTTGTGCTTTGTCTCGAAGCTTTTGGCTGGCGAACCACGGCAATGATCTCTGGCTTTGTTGTATTGATTGTCGGCTTACCCCTGGTTCAAGTGGTGAAGCACCGCCCGACTGAGATTGGTGAAACTGCTGATGGCGTCGTTGAAAAACCTGTTTCTGGATCGGGACAGAGTTTGTTCTCAGATCGTGACTTCACTGCCCGGGAAGCAATGCGAACTCATTCCTTCTGGTTGATTTCGTTAGGTCATGCCTGTGCCTTGCTGACAGTTTCTGCTGTGATGGTACATCTGGTGCCACACTTGACCGGTGGACTGAATTTTACCCTGGGGCAGGCGGCACTCGTGGTGGCATTGATGACGGGATTTCAGATGCTGGGCCAACGGATGGGCGGCTACCTGGGGGACAGAATCAACAAGCGATTCATTTGTTTTGGGTGTATGGTTTTCCATACCCTGGCACTGGTCCTGGTGGCTTTTGCTACCGACATAACAATGGTGATTGTATTTGCGGTTTTGCATGGATTGGCATGGGGTATTAGGGGTCCGTTGATGGTTGCTATACGGGCAGACTACTTTGGGCCCAGTTCATTTGGAACGATTATGGGGTTCTCATCCCTGATTGTGATGCTGGGGATGTCCACGGGGCCGATCTTCGCCGGTTATATGGCAGATATTTATGGCAACTACGAGAAGGGATTTTCGTACCTTGCCCTGGGTGCGTTTCTCGGGTCTTTTTGTTTTCTTGCTGCAACGCCACCGAAACAATTGCGAAATCATATTTAGTTCATAACAAGCGGTTTGCGACGGGTGTTTATCATTTTGGAGAGGGTCTATGGAAACCGATGACATTATCTATGAAGAAAAAGATGGCATTGCGATCATCGCCATCAATCGACCGGAGAAGAAAAATACACTAACTAACGAGGTTGTTGAAGGCATTGCAAATGGTATTGATGCCGCCAGCCGGTCGCCTGATGTTGCTGCGATCGTGTTGCGGGGAGTCGGCGATACATTTACTGCAGGTTATGACCTAACCAACCAGGGTAAGTGGGATACACCCTATGGTGCGCCACCCATTGATGCCCGTGAGGGTGCCTGGGACCCCGTCCGGGACTATCAGTTTATGGCTAACAACGTTCGCCGGTTTATGACCATATGGGAGTGTCCAAAACCTGTATTGGGCGAGGTCAAAGGCTGGGCTATTGGCGGAGCGACGGATCTGGTGCTCTGTTGTGATTTACTTTATATGGCGACCGATGCACATATTGGTTACGCACCCAGTCGAATCTATGGCACGCCGACCACCATGATGTGGGTCTATCGCCTGGGACTGGAACATGCGAAACAGTTTTTACTCACAGGTCGGGCTATCGATGCCGAAACTGCATTTCGAATTGGTTTGGTATCCCAGGTAGTAGACAGCGACAAACTTTCGGTAATAATCGAACAGGAAGCCAGACGATTCAAGCATATCCCCGCGAATCAACTGGCGTTGAATAAGTTGCTTATCAACCAGGCGTTTGAAAACATGGGTTTGAGGTCATCACAGATGCTCGGGACCTTCTTCGATGGGGTAACCCGGCACACGGAAGAAGCCTACCAGTGGGTTGAAGGATTCCAGGAAAAGGGCTTCCGACAAGTTATCCGGGAGCGGGATGAACCCTGGCAGGACTATGGTGAAAAACCGAAGCAGGGTGAAAAACCAAAAAAGCCCGATCAAAATAATACAGAGGACTAAACGTTGCACCCTGGGTTGAAAGAACTGGTTGAGTTACTGAATGTCGAAATGCTGGAGGAAAATCTTTTTCGCGGTGTACATCCAAAAGGGAAAAGAGGTCGGCTCTATGGTGGGCAGATCATGGCACAGGCGCTGGTGGCAGCGGGCAGAACAGTACCCACGCAGCGGGATCCGCATTCACTGCATGGTTATTTCCTTCGACCCGGTGATGCAAAGATACCCGTTGTTTTTTCCGTCGACAGAATTCGGGATGGCAGGTCGTTCACCACCAGACGTATTGCAGCCATTCAGCACGGTCAGGCCATTTTCAGCATGGACATTTCATTTCAGGAGAGGGAGCAGGGGCTTTCCCACCAGGGGAAGATGCCAGCGATTGAAAGACCGGATGACTCAAAGATAACCGACAAGCTGAAAAAGGAACCGTTCATTACTTACCTGATGGAGTACAAGCAACGGCTGAAAGAGGTTCCCATGGCTGCGAATCAACATAGCTGGTTTCGAACCAATGGAGAACTGGATACCGATAACAATTTGATTCATGCCGCACTACTGACGTTTCAGTCTGACGACGCCCTGTTGTCCACTGCGCGTTTGCCCCACCGTGGCAACTTTAAGCGGGAAGATATGCAAAGTGCGAGTCTGGATCACGCCATGTGGTTTCATAGTCCGGCAAGAGCAGACCAATGGATTCTGTATGCCCTTGATGCGCCACAAGCCTGTGCCTCCAGGGGATACAACCGCGGGGCAATGTACCAGGAAGACGGAACTTTAGTTGCCAGCACCATGCAGGAATCCCTGATGAGATTGCGATCTATGGAACCTCTGATTAAGTAGATATTTTCGTCAGGGCAAGGAAGGGAGGAATGGAGAAAAGTTGTTAACATGCTGTAGGTTAACAGCTTTTTGGAATTCCGCCGTGACGCCGACATGGCGGAAATAGTGGTGCGGCATACCGACCTTAATCAGAGGTTCCCTGGTTTCGTGTTATATAATTCCGAAAAAACGCGTAATCTTTGACTTATGAACGATTATCAACGCAGGTATCTTCACGAAATGGGCATCGATGTCTGGTTGCTGAGACCAGAAAAGCCAGTCGTCGCTGATGACGTTGCGCAACAACTCGATGCACCCAAAGCCCGGATGCCGGTCGAAGAGGAGAAATCCTCACAGCTGAGCCCCGCTGCTTCGAACCTGTCATTGGTGCGTGATCAATTGGCGGATGAGTCCGCAAAGGCGCCCTCAGTTGCCTCAAAGGCACCTGAACCCGTGGTCCCGCAACCACAATTCCTGCTTTGTTTTCTGGATTATGTAAATCTGAGCCTGGTATTCTCACTGCCTTACAAAACCAACGCACTGCCAAACGAGTATCGGAATTTCGGCGATGACATCAATTTTGCCGTCAGCGGCCAGACTAGTAGTCCTAAGGTTCGGGACCTTCGCTGGCCCATGGTACAGGCCGCACACATCCAACAGACTGAAGATGATGCGAAGCAGGTTGTGCACCAGAAACTACTTCACTGTCATTCCAGGGTTTTTGTTTTTGGACAGGACCTGCTTGGATATTTTGGTGAATCTGCAGGCAGCAGAAACATCGGTGATTCAATCGAATTCGGCAGCAAGCGCTTGCTGATTCTGAATGATGTCTCTCATTATTTTGAAAATCAGCAGGATAAACGGAATCTGTGGCGATTCATTCGTAGTGGATTACAGCTGTGGCAGAATGACTGAACCTGACTCTCTGACATGAGCAGCCTGACATGAGCAGCATCGAACTCGATTACCAGCTCGAATCCATGCAATTGGAAAACCTGCCTTCAGTGATGGTGAATGAGCTTCTATGTTATGAATACCCCTGGACCGAAGGCGTGTTTGCGGACTGTATCAAGTCCGGATACGAATGCTGGCTGTTCGTGATTCAGGGAGAAATCAAGGGTCATGGTATTTTGTCTGTAGCCGCCAGTGAGTCCCACTTGCTGAATGTCTGCATTAACCCTGAATGCCAGGGTGCAGGCTATGGCAGGATTCTGGTTGAACATATGCTCGAACGTGCCAGGGAGAATGCGGTTTCGAGTGTTTTCCTTGAGGTGCGGCCTTCGAATCTCGTCGCGTACAAACTGTATGAGAGTCTCGATTTTAACGAGGTAGGTATCCGCGAAGACTATTACCCCGCAGTCAAAGGTCGGGAAGACGCTATTGTCTTTGCCAGAGAATTCTTCTACGACTAGTTTTCAGCTAGTGTGTAGGACACTACACTCGGTTGTGGCGCATCGGGGCCAGTCGGGTATAATGCGCAGCTTTTCGCTATAAGCTAAGTCCCATGTCTATCGTCGATGAAGTTAACCACCGCCGCACGTTTGCAATTATCTCGCATCCCGATGCCGGTAAGACGACGATTACCGAAAAGCTACTACTGCTAGGCAGGGCGATCCAGATGGCGGGCACTGTAAAGTCCAAAAAGTCTGACCGGTACGCCACTTCAGACTGGATGGAGATGGAGAAGGAGCGTGGCATATCCGTCACCACCTCGGTCATGCAGTTCCCTTATAGGGGTCGCGTGGTAAATCTGCTCGATACCCCGGGCCACGAGGACTTTTCTGAAGATACCTATCGAACCTTAACGGCTGTTGATTCTGTATTGATGGTAATTGATGGCGCTAAAGGCGTCGAGCAGCGTACCATCAAACTGATGGAAGTCTGTCGCCTGCGGGATACGCCTATCCTGACCTTTGTCAACAAGCTTGACCGTGAAACCCGAGACCCAATTGACGTGTTAGATGAAGTCGAGCAAGTATTGGATATTCAATGTGCGCCAGTCACTTGGCCAATTGGTATGGGTCAGTTATTTAAGGGTGTGTACCATCTGTACAATGATGAGATCCATGTATATGAGTCCGGTAAAGGAGAAGTTCTCATCGATATCAGGATCATCAATGGGCTCGACAGCGATGAGGCGAAGGAGTTTTTGGGTGATATTTTCGAAGAGTTCACCGAAGAGATCGAACTGGTAAAAGGTGCGAGTCACGAGTTTGACTTGCAGGCTTATCTGGCGGGTAAGTTAACGCCGGTATATTTTGGAACTGCGCTGCGCAACTTTGGTGTGATGGAAATGCTCGATGGTTTTGTCGACTATGCGCCCGCACCCCTCAGCAGGCAGGCTAACGACCGGGTCGTGAGTTCAACTGATCAGAATTTCTCAGGTTTTGTCTTTAAAATTCAGGCGAACATGGACCCTAAACACCGGGACCGAATTGCTTTTATGCGGGTGTGTTCCGGCAAATATGAACAAGGGATGAAAATGCGTCATGTGCGCATCGGCAAGGATGTTCGTGTTAGCGATGCCGTTACATTCCTTGCTGGGGAACGCTCCCAGGCCGAAGTTGCATGGTCGGGCGATATTATTGGTTTGCATAATCACGGCACCATCCAGATTGGGGATACGTTTACCGCCAATGGAGAATTCAGGTATCTGGGAATTCCTCATTTCGCGCCGGAACTGTTCCAGCGGGTTCGACTGAAAGATCCGCTAAAAAGCAAACAGCTCAAACAAGGCTTAACTCAATTGTCAGAGGAAGGTGCTACCCAGGTGTTTATGCCACTATATAATAACGACCTGGTGTTAGGTGCGGTGGGGATATTGCAGTTCGACGTGGTAGTTTTTCGGTTGAAACACGAATATAAGGTGGATTGCGCTTACGAGTCCGTTAACGTCACCACAGCACGTTGGATCGAATGCGACGATCCAAAAATGTTGGCTGAATTCAAACGCAAGGCAGAATCCAATCTGGCCATTGACGGCGCGGGCCATCTCACCTATCTGGCGCCTACGCGGATAAATCTGTCTTTAACTGAAGAACGCTGGCCGGATATCAGGTTTCGGTCTACTCGGGAAATAAACTAATATTTCAATAGTATTAGTATGACGTCTATTCGAAAAATCCTTCACATGTCCATTGTGAATCGACTGTTGGTTTCATGTTCCATTCAATTTCCATCAAATTTCAAGAATATATTAGCTTGTTTTTGGGTCAAATTGATTGATACTTGTAGAATGGGGTAAAAAATAGCCATTAGCTCCAAATAATACGGGCTATCTGACAGTGTTGTGAGTTTGGGTCGCAAAAAACTACCGTTCGTCGGGGTTTTCTTGAGTAGTCAGCGTCAAGCGCGAAGCTGTGGGATGACAGGTGACATTAGGATAGAGGTGACATTTGATGAGTATATTCAACCACGTACAATCAAGATACGAACAGACAGCGCAAGAAGAGTATTCCCTCCGGGAATACCTCGAAATTTGCAAGCAGGACCCCATATCCTATGCAACTGCAGCAGAAAGAATGCTCGAAGCCATAGGTGAACCAGAAACCATCGACACTGCTGTCGACCCCACGTTAAGCAGAATCTTCTCCAACAAAATCATCCGACGCTATCCAGTGTTTGATGAATTCTATGGTATGGAAGAGTGTATAGAGCAGATCGTTTCCTATTTTCGCCACGCCGCTCAAGGGCTCGAAGAAAGGAAACAGATACTTTATTTGCTTGGACCGGTAGGAGGTGGTAAATCTTCACTGGCGGAAAAGCTGAAAAAAATCATGCAAACCGTGCCTTTCTATGCGATCAAGGATTCACCTGTAAACGAATCCCCTCTGGCATTGTTCAGCCCGGATGAAGATGGTCCGATTCTCGAAGAGGACTACGGGATTCCCATTCGCTATACCAGATCCATTATGTCCCCCTGGGCGGTAAAACGTTTGCACGAATTCAACGGTGATATTTCACAATTCCGCGTGATCAAACGCTACCCTAATCTGCTCGACCAGATCGGTATCGCCAAGACCGAGCCCGGGGATGAAAACAACCAGGATATTTCAGCACTGGTTGGAAAAATTGATATCAGGAAACTGGAGGATTTCGCCCAGGACGACGCTGATGCTTATAGTTATTCAGGCGCATTGTGCAAAGCTAACCAGGGCCTGATGGAATTTGTTGAGATGTTCAAGGCACCGATCAAAGTGCTGCATCCCCTGCTGACGGCAACCCAGGAGGGTAACTACAACGGTACCGAAGGTATTGGTTCCCTACCTTTCGATGGCGTTGTCCTGGCGCACTCGAATGAATCTGAATGGCAGAACTTTAGATCTAACAAGAACAATGAGGCGTTTCTCGATCGTGTTTACATTGTCAAGGTACCATACTGCTTGCGGGTCTCAGAAGAAATCCAGATTTATCAAAAGTTACTCTTCGGCAGCTCCCTGGGAGATGCGCCGTGCGCACCTGACACGTTGAAAATGCTGGCACAATTTAGTGTTTTGTCACGCTTGAAGGTGCCTGAGAATTCGAGTCCTTTCTCGAAGATGCGTATTTATGATGGTGAAAATCTTAAGGACACAGATCCAAAGGCGAAGTCCATCCAGGAATACCAGGACGCAGCTGGAGTCAATGAGGGCATGGAAGGTTTGTCCACACGCTTTGCCTACAAGATTCTGTCCCGTGTGTTTAATTTCGATAACAGTGAGATAGCTGCTAACCCGGTCCATCTTCTCTATGTGCTTGAGCAGCAAATTGAACAGGAACAATTTGATGCAGAGGTGCAGGAACGTTATCTGGGCTACATTAAGGAGTACCTCGCACCGAGATATATTGAGTCCATCGGTAAGGAACTCCAGACAGCGTACCTGGAGTCCTATTCAGAATATGGCCAGAATATTTTTGATCGATATGTCACCTATGCTGACTTTTGGATCCAGGACCAGGAATATCGGGATCCTGAAACCGGCGACATTCTGGATCGCGCTGCGATCAATGAGGAACTGGAAAAAATAGAAAAGCCTGCAGGCATCAGTAACCCCAAGGATTTCCGTAACGAGATCGTAAACTTCGTGCTGCGGGCCAGAGCGAACAACGAAGGCAAGAACCCGCGTTGGGTGAGCTATGAGAAACTGCGTTCTGTCATAGAGAAAAAGATGTTCTCCAGTACAGAAGACTTGCTGCCCGTAATTTCCTTCAACGCGAAAGCATCACAGGATGATCAGACGAAACATACAGAGTTTGTGTGTCGAATGGTTCAGCGAGGATACACAGAGAAACAGGTTAGATTGCTGTCTGAGTGGTATTTGCGGGTGCGTAAATCGCAATAAACAAATTGCATTGCAAATAGTGCGGTAGGGAGATATCGATCATCATGAGTTACCTAATTGATCGGCGTTTAAACGCGAAAAACAAGAGTACGGTAAACCGCCAACGGTTTCTGCGGCGGTACCGCAAGCAAATCAAAAAGGCTGTTGACGCCGCCGTGGGCAACCGAAGTATTACTGACCTGGAACGTGGCGAAGAGATTAGCATCCCCAAAGACGATATCAACGAGCCGACTTTTCGCCATGGAAAAGGCGGTACGCGCAATACCATCTACCCTGGCAACAAGGAATTCAACGCCGGTGACAGGGTCAAACGACCGCCACAGGGTTCGGGAGGCGGTGGGGGTGGTGATGCCAGTGATTCCGGAGAGGGTGAAGACGAGTTCGTGTTTCAGATCTCCCAGAGTGAATTCCTCAATGCCATGTTCGAAGATCTTGAATTGCCACTACTGGTGCGAAAGAACCTGCTGGACAATGATTCCTACAAACGCGTACAGGCGGGAGTCGCCGAAGAAGGAATTCCCTCACGTCTTAATATCGTACGTACCATGCGGTCCGCACAGGCTCGCCGTATGGCGCTCACGGGTAAAGCCCGGCGGCGGCTCAAAGAGGTGGAAGCCAAACTCCTCGAAGTGGTCGCAGACGCTGACGAACACCAGGCACTGCTGAAAGAAAGAGACAAACTAAAGATTCGCATTAATAAAATTCCGTTCCTCGATGACTTTGACCTTAAATACAACCTGCAGTTAAAACAGCCGCTGCCTTCCAACAAGGCCGTGATGTTTTGCATTATGGATGTGAGCGGCTCGATGGATCAGTCGAGAAAGGATATGGCAAAACGTTTCTTTATCCTGCTGTATCTGTTCCTGCAGAGGAACTACGAAAAGACAGATGTGGTTTTTATCCGGCATCACACCAGTGCTCGTGAAGTTGATGAAGAGGAATTCTTCTACTCCAGGGAAACCGGTGGCACCATTGTTTCCAGTGCGCTCAAGCTGGTGGATGAAACCATAAAAGATCGCTACTCGCCCACAAACTGGAATATCTATGTTGCGCAGGCATCTGATGGTGACAACTGGAAAGACGACTCGCCTGTTTGCAGCAAGATTATTCGCGAGAACTTGCTTTCGGTGGTGAACCATTTCTCCTACGTAGAAATCACCAAGGGTGAACATCAGGCCCTGTGGCGAGAGTACGAAACCATTGCAGCTGATTACGCTGAAAGTTTCGCACTAAGGCAAATCATTGAACCGAACGACATCTACCAGGTTTTTAAGGATCTGTTCAAGCGGCGGGTCAACTCATGAGCGTTAAGAAGAACTATATTTCTGATTCCAGTGAGTGGACATTCGAGTTGATCGAAGAATATGAGCAGGTCATTGGTGAAATCGCTGACAGCTATGGTCTTGACACCTACCCCAACCAGATCGAAGTGATTCGTTCTGAACAGATGATGGATGCCTATGCGTCGGTGGGCATGCCTTTAGGCTATAGCCACTGGTCTTACGGCAAGCAGTTTCTCAGTGTGGAACAGAACTACAAGCGCGGGGCGATGGGACTGGCTTATGAAATCGTGATTAATTCCAATCCGTGTATTTCATATTTGATGGAAGAGAACACCATGACGATGCAGGCGCTGGTCATTGCACACGCCTGTTATGGCCACAATTCATTTTTCAAGGGCAACTATCTTTTTCAAACCTGGACTGACGCGGACTCCATCATTGACTATCTGTTGTTCGCCAAGAACTATGTTCAAAAATGCGAAGAACGGTATGGTGTCGAGACGGTGGAAAAATTACTCGACTCGTGTCATGCACTGATGAACTATGGTGTCGATCGTTACAAACGCCCCTATCCCATCTCTGTCGAAGAGGAGAGAATTGCCCAGGAACAAAGAGAGGTGCATCGGCAGCAGCAGGTAAATGATTTATGGCGGACGATCCCAGGGGCTGGAAAAAAACTTGAGGAAAGCGAGGCATGTTTCCCCGCTGAACCGGAAGAAAATCTGCTTTACTTTATTGAAAAACACGCACCGACGCTGGAGCCCTGGGAAAGGGAAATCGTGCGGATCGTTAGAAAAGTTTCCCAGTATTTCTACCCCCAAAAACAGACCCAGGTCATGAACGAAGGATGGGCAACCTTCTGGCACTATACATTGAGTAATAGCCTGTACAACCAGGGTCGCGTATCAGACGGGTTTATGATGGAGTTTCTGCAGACACACACGTCAGTAATCTACCAGCCCGATTTCGACAGCCCCCACTATAACGGTGTCAATGTCTACACACTTGGCTTTGCAATGATGCAGGACATACGGCGCATCTGCGAGGCGCCAACTGATGAAGACAGGACATTTTTCCCGGATTTTGCAGGGTCTGACTGGCTGAAGACGATAAAGTTTGCCATGGCTAACTTCAAGGATGAAAGTTTTATCCAGCAGTTCCTGTCGCCAAAAGTGATGCGTGATTTAAGGCTGTTTAATGTCCTGGATGATGAGCACCAGTCCGAACTTGAGATATCAGCGATTCATGATGAAGGTGGTTACATCGCCCTGCGGGGCCTGTTATCGAAGCAGTACAATCTCAGTGCCAGGGAACCCAACATCCAGATTCAGCACGTCGATCTGAAAGGCGACCGGTCCCTGACGCTTCGACACACCCTGCAAGACAGCATCAGACTACACGATGAGTCCAATGAGGTCATGAAGCACCTGAACCGCCTGTGGCAGTTTGATGTCCGCCTGGAAAGCTACGATGGTGGCAAGCAGGTAAAAAAACAGGACTTTAAAGCTGATAAAGCCTGATTTTCCTTTGATGATTCCTGTTTTCAAGCGCAATCTTCATACCC
Source organism: Gammaproteobacteria bacterium (assembly GCA_012960755.1). The sequence continues at coordinate 128,125 of DUAT01000039.1, read as the reverse complement.
ATTGTCACTCGAAATTGTTATTCGAAATACCCCGAGCCTCCAGGCTGATGTAAACTTCCGCTTCTTTTACCGGTCAGATTAACTGTCCTGGTTAATCTGGTGGTCAAAATGCAATTACGATTTCTTGTGCTGGTGCTCCTGTTTTTCAACCTGGCCGGCTCTGCCAGGGCGGCAGAAGAAATTCACTGGTATGACTGGGGGCTCGAAGCCTTCGATGCCGCCGCGAAACAAAACAAGCTTATTCTGGTGAATGTGGGCATGGAAGGTTGTGCTGCCTGTGGTCGAATGGAGCATATCACTTACCAGGATGAAGCCGTGATTCGCCGAATCAACGAATCTTTTATTCCAATTGCGGTGGACTCTGAGGCACGGCCTGATATTGGTGAGAGATATTCTGACTGGGCCTGGCCTGCGACAGCGTTTCTTACCCCCCAGGCGGAGCAGATACTGGCAATTGCCGGTAACCGGAATCCGGATAACTTTACTCCCCTGCTGGATGATCTGACAACCAGGCAACTTGAAGGCAGACTTGGCAAAGACAGCGAATCACCTTATGCGGCTCCCGGTGCACCGGCGGAAACAGAACTCACCCTGGTCAGGAGTCAGGTAAGAGGTCAAATAGATTCGCAGTTAAACGAAACCTGGGGTGGTTGGCAAAGACGAGGGCTGGGTACAGAAGGCGCGGGCGCGCGACTAAAACATCTATTTTTACGGGCCCATATGTTCGACAACCAGGAATTGACATCCCTGGCAATAAAAACGGCGGATCGGTTTGTCGATGGCATCGACCCGGTGTGGGGTGGCGTGTATGTTAGGGTGGTTTATCCGAAGAAACCGGGAGATAAATCCCCGGCCGGTGTCATCCCCGAGAAGAGAATCGCATCTCAGGCAAACGCTGTTAATGCCTTTGCCGATGGCTATGAGATAACCGGTGACGAAAAGTATCGCCGCGCAATGGGCAAGATGATGACCTTTTTCGAAGATTGGTTCCTGTCACCTGAAGGCGGCTTTTATTCCAATCAGAAAATAGATCCGCCAGGATTGACCCAGGGTATGACTGCACGTGCCTATTGGTCTCTCAACTCCCATGATGAGAGAGCCCGATACGGAATTCCCCCAATCGACCACGTTGTCTACACAGACCAAAATGCGAAGATGATTGAAGCGATGGTTCGCGCTTATGAAGCTTTTGCTGAGCAGAGGTATCTGGACCTGGCGTTGAAATCCGCCAACAATCTCGTCAATACGCGATTAGGTGCCGAAGGCTACCTATTCCAGAACACCATCAGCAAGCAAGTGACACAGGATGATCGACTCAGGCCTAATCTGGTTGAAGTGAGACCTTATCTGAGTACCCAGGCCTGGTCAGGTTCGGCATTTCTTGCGTTGTACCGTGCGACGGCGGACGTGAAATGGTTGAACCATGCCATTGTTGCTGCCGACGCCATGTTGCGGTTACTTGAAGACAAGCAATATGGTGGCTTCTTCGGCACCCGGGACGAAGGACTGCCCATTGCCGCGAGAAAACCACTGGAACAAAATGGCAGGGCGGCTCACTTTCTTTATGAATTGCATGTTTACACCAAGGAAGAAAGGTTTGAGTCAGTCGCGGAGCGAACGCTACAGGCGGTCAGTGAACCTGCCATGATCCGTCGCGAAGGTAAGATCACTGGGGAGCTGGCCATCGCGCTGGAAAAGGTCACAGTGAAGTACGTCGAATTCTCCGTTGTGGGCTCCCCGGATGATGCTGATGCTAAAATGCTGTTCGATGCTTCCAGCGATATCTGGCACCCCCGTAAAATTCTCCACTTTGAAAAGCCGGGAAGGTATCCGCAAAGGGATCAGGCTGCTCTATATATCTGTAATCCGTCGCGATGCAGTGTACCAATCACTGATGTTGATATGGTTGCGAAGCAGGCGGCGTTGTTTCGGTTGCCTTCTGCAAGTTAGTGAGCCTTCACAGATAGGTTGTCACCGGTCTGGGATAATCTATTCAATAAATAGTAGAATCCCTGCACGCGATCAGGGGGATTTGACTTAGATGGATGGTATTCACGATCTGGGTGGTAAACCCGGCTACGGACCTGTAGTCAGGGAAACGAATGAACCTGTTTTTCACAATCTCTGGGAGGCGAAGGTTTTTTCCTTTCTGCGTGGCGCGTCCATTGCAGGCGCCTGGTACAGCACCGACCGTTTCAGGCATTTGATTGAACGCATAGATCCGGAAGCTTACTTGACCCATGGTTACTATGGCCGCTGGTTGGGGGGTATTGAGACGGGTCTGGTTGAAGCAGGCATTGTGACCCAGGATGAGATCAACCGTAAAGTTCAGCAATTAGGGGGTGACAGCACAGACCTGGTTGCCGCTCGCCCCCGACCCGACCCTGACCCGTTAGGGGAAATTCCGGCGTATGATGGCTCGCAGCGTGATGTCTCGAACCCGCTGTTTCATACCGGGCAACGGGTACGAACAAGTGCGGTGGGCAAACCTGGTCATACCCGATTGCCTGCCTATGCACGCGATAAAGTTGGAACTGTAGTTACCTGGCATCAGGGTTGGGTCTATCCTGATACCAACGCACATGGCCAGGGCGAAGATCCACAGCATTTGTACACAGTACAGTTTACCGGTAATGAACTTTGGGGAGACGAGGCGGAGAACGTGAAAATCAATCTGGATTTGTTCGAACCCTACATAATGGAGGAATCGATGTGAGTGACGATCATGATCACAAACAAGAACCCCAGGCGATCAGGGCAGAGGCGTTGGAAGCAATACTGATGGAAAAGGGGTTGCTGAAGCCCGAGGATGTCGACGAGGTCATCGCCAGATACAGTGAAAGAGTGGGTCCGCTAAATGGTGCACGAATCGTTGCCCGGGCATGGAAAGAGAGTGACTTCAAAAAGAGATTATTAGCTGACGGTACTGCAGCCATTGCGGATTACGATCTGGAAGGTGGCGAGGTGCAGAAACTGGTGGTCGTGGAAAATACCCCGACAGTTCACAATGCTGTCGTATGCACACTTTGTTCCTGTTATCCGTGGGCCGTTTTGGGATTACCACCCAGGTGGTACAAGGACCCGGCGTACCGGTCAAGAATTGTACGCGAACCCAGGAAACTGTTGGCGGAAATGGGCCTGGCGCTGGACGAAGAAATTGAAATCAGGGTGTGGGACTCCAGCGCTGAAGTTCGTTATATGGTGTTGCCAATGCAGCCGCCGAATACTGACCACATGGATCAGGAGGCTTTGGCTGCACTTGTAACCCGGGACTCGATGATCGGCGTGGCGCATCTCGATGGTTAGTACCGATCCGGAAGAAATGCCTCTTGCAGGTAAAGCCGCACCCCCGATGGCAAACGGTGAAGTGATATTTGAAGCACCCTGGCAGAGCCGGGCGTTTGGCATGGCCCGCGTGTTGTGCGAACAGGGTGAATTTGACTGGGATGAGTTTCGGGCCTGTTTGATTCATAGAATCGGGCAGGGTGAGTCAACGGAAACGGATGAGTCATCAACGGAAACAGAAGAGTATCAGTATTTTGATCATTTTCTAGCGGCATTGACCGATATCGTCGCCCAGAAGGCGCTTTGTTCAGAACAGGAAATCCAGCATCGAACCCGGGAGTTTGATGCCCGCCCTCACGGGCATGATCATTAATTCGGTTTCTAATCAGTCAGCGAGATGGGTGGCGCTTTTGCATCCAGAGGAGCTTCGATCCCCAGCAATGAAGTGATTGTTGGCGCGACATTCAATTGGTGTACAGGTCCCAGCTTACTTTTGTTAACCCCGTTACCCATTGCGAGAAAAATTCCCGCCATATCTGGATGCGTGGGTGAGTAGCCATGTAAGCCCACGTTCCAGTCCATCAGGTTCGCAATCAGATCCTGTGTGCTTTTTAACAGTGAGTTTGATCGGCGTAATGAATATGGTGGATTGGTCGTCACGATAACGTCACCAATCCGGTCTGGATGCACGAATTGGAATGATTCTGGCAGTTCTGATTGCCTGTAGACTTTAATCTGTTTCTTCTTTTTTAATATTTCAAGTACCTGGTCCTGGTCTTTCATATCAGCAAGAAACAGATGCTGAACAGAATCTCCCCCAACGATCCGAACATCGAACCCAGCGTTTTCCAAAGCAGTTTCTACTTCAACTGAATGCGACACGGCTGTCATACCATGGTCACTGACAATCATCAGTGTGGTGCGCGGCCAGAGTTCGCGTTGATCAACTGCGGCGAGCAAACGTTGCAGTTGTTTATCCTGTTCTTTTATCACTCGAACGATATCAGGATGATTCGGACCTTTACGATGGGCGGTGCCGTCTGTGCCGCTCCAATAGGACATGATAAGTCGTGGGCGTTTCGCTTCCACAAGGTCAAGCCACTGAATGATCTGGTCGACCTTTTCATTCTCGGGTGTAGATGCGTTAAATGGGGCTATACGATAGCTTGTACCCTGTTGGTGCCAGTCGGTTTCCGAGCCGACCCAGAAGAAGGTGGCTGCCTTCACGCCCTGTCGCTCTGCGGCGATCCACACTGGTTCAGCGTCGATCCAGTTTGCATCACTGTCGTAGGAGTAGCTGCCCTTTTTGCGATCATAGAAACTGTTATCCAGAATACCGTGAACACCCGGGGCCGCTCCGGTTGCAAGTGATACGTGTCCCGGGAATGTGCTCGATGGGTAGACCGGAATCAGTGACTGTGCCCGTATGCCTTCTTCTTCGACCCTTTTCAGTCCCGGGAAATCGCCGAAGTCAGGATAGTCATGGCGCATCCCATCCCAGGACAGCACAATCACGATAGGTTCCTGCCCCTGGCTGGCTACTGGAATGAGGGATGCCAGGATCAGTACTAGCAGTACAGCCCGACGAAAAAGGAATTGCACTGGGCCCATATGGTTGTTCAAAGCACTTCTCTCAAAGGGGCAAATCCAGACTCTTCAACATGACGATATTTGCACTACTGCTGGCGAATCGGTGTTTTGCCAGGTTTTGATACTCGTCTGACTGATACCAGTCCAATGCTGCTTCACTGCTGGGAAACTCCACCAGCACCGTTCGAGTGAAAGGCCAATTGCCTTCAAGGAGGTTCGGTTGCTCATCCACAGCCAGCATTTTCCCTTCGTATTTTGAAAAAATATCGAGGAACCCGGCTTCGTACTTGCTGTATTCGTCACGATCAACGATATCTATCTGGGCTACAAGGTAGTGACTCATCATATTTCCCCGGCTTATTCCCACCTGTTTTGAAATCCAACACTGTTATGTAAAGCCGATGTGAAGTCAACCTGGGTGGAGGATGCACTGGGGCAGGTTCAGTTCTGGTTAGTTCTGGTTCGCTCCTGATATAGTCATGCGTGATCTACTGTTCTAACATGTGTAGAACCATAGACCTAAACAAGTACCGAAGTTAAACAGTACAGAAACTGAATAGCAGTAGCAGGAGTCAGATATGACTGAAATTGACAATCAAGAGGAAGAGATAAGGCTGAGTAATAAGGAAGCCCAGGCAAAGTGGGCGATCGACGTGGATGTTGATCCCTATTCCATACCTCTCGAAAAGCTGGACCCGTCACATCCCTCATTGTTCGAGAGCGACCGGTTCTGGCCCTATTTTGAGCGACTTCGAAAAGAAGACCCGCTGCACTACACCAGTGAAAGTATGTTTGGTCCCTACTGGTCCGCTACCAGCTACAGGGACATCATGTACATCGATACTCACCACGAGATTTTCTCGTCGGACATTGATAACGGTGGTATTCGAATGGGTGGCCGCCCCACCGAGGCGCCGTCGTCAGATTCTCCCTTTTATTTACCCATGTTTATTATGCAGGATCCACCAAAACATGATGAACAGCGAATGGTTGTCACTCCATCTTTCACGCCAAAGCGTATTCAGGAACTGAAGTCACTGATCCAGGAGCGGGCGGGAACGATTCTTGACAATCTGCCAAGAAATAAGGAGTTCAATTGGGTACGGGAAGTTTCAGTTGAGTTAACCGGACAGATGCTGGCTACGATTTTTGATGTGCCCCAGGAAGACCGTCATAAACTGATTCATTGGTCAGACACGGTGGAGAACCTTAGCAATCCTGATTTCTTTGAAACCCCGGCAGAAGGTTTCCAGGAGTTATGGAAATGTTTCGAGTACTTTGATGCAGTCTGGAAGGAAAGAGCGGCGAGAACAGAAGTCGGTGACGACCTGATTTCCAGCCTGGTGCATGGTGAATCAACCAAGGATATGACCCCCAATGAATTCCTTGGCAACATGCTGCTGTTGATTGTGGGTGGCAACGACACAACACGTAACTCAATTACCGGGGGCGTTCTTGCACTACATCAACACCCTGAGCAGTATGCAAAACTGATGCAGTCGCCGGAACTCATCCCCAAAATGGTGCCGGAGATTATTCGCTGGCAGTCCCCGGTGGCTCATATGTGCAGAACTGCGATGCAGGATGTTGAATTGAGCGGCAAGCTGATCAAAGCCGGTGATAAGGTTGTCATGTGGTATATCTCCGGTAACCGGGACGAGACAGAAATAGAAAATGCCAACCAGTTTATTATCGACCGTGAAAACCCCAGAAAGCACCTGTCATTTGGCTACGGCATTCACCGCTGCGTCGGCAATCGCCTGGGAGAGATGCAACTCACCGTACTCTGGGAAGAAATCGTAAAACGATTTCCCAAAATCGAAGTCGTCGGCGATCCGGTCTACCTGCGTTCACACTTTATTCACGGGATTCGCGAATTACCGGTAAGGATTCCGGGTTAGATGATACAACAGTCCGATTAAGGCGCGGTGTGATCACCCGTAGGTTGCAGTGGTGTGTCTGATTCAGTTCCGCCACGTGGCGGATTTTTCTGTTTCAGTAAAATTGCTAGTGCTGTTTCAAAGTCAATTTCGTCATCGTCATAATCAATCGCCTTGACCGCAGGTGCCTCAGGAATGATCTTCCCAGTGTTGTTGCGGAAGTACCACTTGTCCTCGAAGTCCTTGTGAATCGTAAACTCACCTTCATGCAGTAAACGATGATGCTTGCTGCATATTAACATCGTATTTGCCAGGCTGGTTTCACCACCATCGACCCAGTGCTTCACATGGTGCGCGTGCAGCCATTTGTCATGAGTACATCCCGGGAACCGGCAACAACGATCCCTTGATAACAAAGCCCGTTTCAAGGGTGGTGATACGACTCTGTGCTTTCGTCCGACATTTAACGGTTCGCCGTTGGCATCTTCTGTTACCGCGATCACACTGCTATCACAAACAATTCTTCGTGCTGACTCCACTGGCAAGTCACTCTTTCCGGCTTCGTCACTCAATGCTGCCTCATCAACATGAACCACCACCTGATAGTGATCTGCGGTACTGGTGACATTATCACTGCCACCACCAAGATAACTTTGAACAATGGCCATCAATGCATCCGCCTGTTTCGCGAAATACGAATCATCTTTCAACTGGGCATGATCCTCATTGTTATCTAGCTCAATCCCTGCAATCTCAATGGCTTTCATTATCAGGTCCGCCTGCTCCCTGGGTAGTTCAATGTGAATCGTTGAACCTCCATCAGCCTGGTGGCTGCAGCTCAAGTATCTGGTTTTGTGGAGTCTATTGGCATCGGGGGTCGAGAGACAGCGGTTGGTATTGCGAAGCTGGCGACAATAGTCATCAACCTGTGATGCGGTACGGTGTTGAGGATGCAGAGCGTGAGAATTTCAGGTTGCTGGCAGAAACTTACCTTCGGAATTCGGGGAAGAACCTCAATTCATAGCCAATGCGGTGGAGGAAAGCCTGCGTTTTGAGTCACCGGTGCAATTTTTGATACGGATTGCGATGGAAGATATGAAATTTTACGGCACGAGTATAAAGAAACATCAAACAGTGACTATCTGTTATGCCGCTGCTAATCGTGACCCTGGTGCAAACAATCGGCCAGATGAGTTTGACATAACACGGAAGAAGATCAGTCACGTCTTATTTGGCCATGGTATCCATCTTTGCCTTGGCGCCGAACTCGCTCGCCTCGAAGCACGTCTGGCAATAGAAACGTTGCTCGAACAATATCCAAATCTTTCCGTGAAGTCTGCAATACCGAAGTGGGAACCCAACCACTTCGTTAGGGGATTGGAAGAGCTGATTGTGAATGTCTAGTGCCGGGGTCTCCTGGTCGCCGCTTTTTTCACACAGTCTGTATCCTTTACTGGCGTTTTAGCTTTTTGATGCAGGAGGTGTCGCTGCAACGGCGAATCTAAAAAACCCCGTGATCTGGTCATGTTCTTTTGACAGATAGGCATTGTGCATATCAATGCTATCCATGCTGTCGATCAGTTTCAATCCGTGCTGGTTTAACAAACGTTCTATTGTTTGCTCCTCGACGGAAAATCTGAACGGTTCACCCTCACGGTGCTTGATCCAGGTTTCCATAAAATCTTTAACACCGTAAAGGCTGTCAATGTTGTCCTCAGTGACTGTAGTGATGTAATCAAATACGATCGTGTTTTTGTCGCTGCCGGAAACAAAGTCCAGTATCGCTTCAACCGCTTTCGGCTCAAGATACATTGAAACTCCTTCCCAGAGAATAAGTGTACTCGTAGCGTCGTTATAACCCTGGTTTTTTAGTGCTTCTACAATCGAGCCCTTGTTGAAATTGATCGGAATCATAGTGACGTTGTCAGGAACATCGATCTTGGCCTTGTGGAGGTGTTTTAGTTTTCTTTCTTGCGTTGTTGGCGCATCCAGTTCATAGATCTTTGTAGAATTGTTCAGATTGGCGAAACGATAAGTTCTGGTGTCATAACCTGAACCCAACAAGACGATCTGAGGGACATTTTTCAAGCCCGCTTTGAACCTCTCGTCAAAATATGCGGTTCTGGCAATTAGGTATTCATATGCTCCCGGTGTCATTTTCTGATTCTTTGCTTTGAAATTTTTTCGGACCCAGTCAAACTTGATGAAGAATCTGACCTTGGCAGGTAAGAAGTTAATCGCTAGAAAGTCTTTTGTCTCGCTCTTTGCATCCAGTGCAGCGACTGCCCTGCAGATGGTGGCAAATAGTGCTGTTTCTGAATGTCTCTGTTCTATGCTTTTACTTGACATGATTACTCCGGTGATCACTGCGGATGTGCCATTACCGCTGTGTTAAATGTCAGATAACGTGATTAATTTTGAGTCAACTGTATAAAATATGAATTCAACAGGGCTGTGTAAAGACCCGGATTGATCTACAAGCGGAAGAATCTGCCCAGAAAAGGCTTTCAGTTAATCATGATGTAAGTTGGATCTGGTTGAAAAATGGTGTTGTTCTGGTTTCTGGCACGGTGATAGAGTAGGTGTTACTAATAAAGGAGACGTGTGATGAATAAAGTAGAAGGTCTGCACCACCTTGCAATCTGTACCGGCGACATGAAGGCCCAAATTGAATATTTCACAGAGAAATTGGGTATGGAACTTCAGGCGCTGTACTGGATGCATGGCGTGGAGAACACCTTTCATGCATTTCTACGTTTGAATGATGAAAGCTCTATCGCCTTTGTTCACAACCCTGACATTGCCAAAATCGAGCCCGCACTGGGCGTTTCACATGCAGGTAATGCAGGCGCAAATTGTGCGCCCGGCACTATGCAACACCTTGCCTTTAAAGTCAGTAATGATGCAGAACTGATGGCAATGCGGGATAGGTTGCGGTCAAAAGGCGTACCCGTGCTGGGACCCATTGAGCATGGGCTATGTCGGTCAATTTATTTTGCCGGCCTTGAAAACATCACACTGGAATTGTCTTATTCGAATGAACCTATAGACAACCAGCTATGGGTAGACCCTGAAGTAGTCGATCTGTTAGGTATTACCGAGGGAGAGCTGGCGAGGTTTCGTAAACCCCAGGAGTATGAAGATGAATCGGGTGGTGTATCCCAGCCGGGTGTCGATGCGCCAGGACCGCACATGCGATATCCCGAGGCCGTGTACGGTGCAATGCTAGCCGCGCCCGACGAAGATTTATTGTATTCCGTTGACAATACGCCGCCTGTGAAAATCCAGGTTGAAGCCGGGTGAGGAAAGCTGTATTTCTTGTTTGTCTGCTAACGACTTCATTGTGTTTTTCCGATGAGTCACCCATAGAGGTGCAACACCTTTCACAAGCGATTCAAATCAAGACGGTGAGTCACGAGGACCCGAGGAAATTTGATGTTGAAGCTTTCGATCAATTTCTCGAATTTCTTCGCAAAACCTATCCGCGCGTGTTTAGTGAATTAGAAGTCACCGTGATCAATGACTACAGTTTGATCTTCAAATGGGCCGGGTCAGATGACTCACTGCGGCCCGTTTTGATCGATGCGCACTACGATGTGGTGCCCGTTGAGCCAGGAACGGAAGATGATTGGGATTTCGAACCCTATTCAGGTGAAGTGAAAGATGGCTTTGTGCTTGGCAGGGGTGCGGTTGATAACAAGTCATGGGCTATGAGGGCGCGGTGAAAATCGTTGAACATTTCAAGCGCAAGGGCCTTAGCTTTGAATTTATGTTGGGTGAAGGCGGCATCGTGATGAACTCTCATCCCCTTGTGCCGGGTTTTTTGTTGAGTTAGAAAATGCGAATGGAATTCATGGCACTAATGAAAAAGTTAACGTCGATTCCTTTCTGGTATCAATCAATCTAAAGGAAGCCATCATCAAATCGATTACGGCTCCCTGAGTTGAACAGGCGCTTATGTACCCATTGCGGAAGTTACAGTACTGGGTCATTCACTGTTCATCGCGGATATTCGATCATCACTGATCAGTAGGTTGGTAAAATGTTATTCGTATTCCCCACTACCTTAGCTCCTTGCCACGATCAAACTACAAATGAGCAGGATAAATGCTATTGGTCAAAGATCTCTAGTTTGCTGGCGGAGTATATAACCAATCATTAGGATGCCAAGCTTTGCCATCCTTCACAACCCACAATAAGGATTTTAGTGAACTAATATCTTGTAGTGGGTCATCCTCCAGAATCAGCAAATTTGCACGTTTCCCAATTTCTATGCTGCCAACTTCATGCTCAATTCCCATCATCGTGGCAGGAATAATTGTAGCCGACGCAATGACCTCGGCTGGTTCCATTCCGGGTTCAACTAAAAGTTCCATCTCACGTACCGTAGTCGGCCCATGGAGCAAATTCAGAAAATGAGGCCATGATCCGGAATCCGTGCCAACGACAATGGGAATCCCTGCCTCATGAAAAGTTCTGGTCACCATGCCAACAAGAACGACTGGGGGGGTGGCGATTTCCGGGATCTGATGATTGGCGTTGGCCATGTTATTGAAATTGGGGTCGCTGATCCGGATAAGCTTGGCGTGATGGGATGGAGTTATGGTGGTTTCATGACCTCCTGGGTAGTGACACATACCAATCGTTTCAAAGCGGCTTCCATCGGTGCGCCAGTCACGAATCTGATCGACTTCAATGGCACTGCTGACATTACTGGATTTCTGCCTGACTATTTCGATGGAGAATTCTGGAATAGGGAGAAGGTTTACAGGGACCACTCGCCACTATTTCACATAAAGAACGCTGCAACACCATCACTTATTCAGCACGGCCAGGCTGACGCAAGGGTCCCACTCGGTCAGGGAACCGCGCTTTACCGAGCTCTGAAACTTCGTGGTATCGAAACCAGGATGGTGATCTACCCACGTGCACCTCACGGGCCTACAGAACCACGACAGATACTACATTTGATGGAATCCAATTTGGATTGGTTCAAGTCCCATATTCCAGCCAAACAGCCGGATTGAAGGGATGAACTGGCGTACTGCTGTCTGCTACGTAACTGAAAGCGAAACTTGTTTTGCCAGGTTTAACGTTTAACCCCATCAGATCAAGCCGAAGATTCTCAGATCGACGCCTGGAATTCAACAAAAGCATCCGCAGCAAGATCCGGTCTTTGCAAAACTGAACCATGACCTACGTTTTTGAAAATTTTCAATCGCGCGTCCGTTGCCAGCTCCTCCAACTCCCGACTTGATGCCAAATTAGGGTCATGATCCCCCGTTGCAACAAGTACAGGCATCGTTAGCCTGGCTACAGCCTCACGCAGGTCAAACTTTGCGGCAGCAGCCAATGCTGCAGGTACGGCATCAGGAACCTGATGCACATTCCAGCCCTCTGGTCTTTGGAATCGACTTACACCAGATTCAATCTGCAGCGCCACGGCCTGTTTCGCACCACTTTTCTGCGCCTCAGGATCAGCGGCACCAATGCTCGCGTCAAAAAGCGCAGCCGAGATAACCCTTGCCGGATTGAGGGAACAATAAGCCAGGGCAGCCCGGGATCCCCAGGCCATTGACCATACATGACATTTTGAAACTTTCAGGGTATCGAGAATCAGGTTCGCGTCTGTCGCATACTGTTCAAACGTATATTGGCTCTCAGGGTCTTCTGCGGGGGTGCTTTCACCGGTGCCTCGCACATCAAACCGGACCAATCTGAAACGATCGGCCAGTTTAGACACGACAACATCCCACATATGGAGTGTGCAGCCTGCGCCATTCCAAAGTAGTACTGCCGGTGTGCTGTCAGGTCCGCTGACTTCGACGTTGAGGGTAGATCCTGTTGCCTCTATCTTGATATTCGAATCCTGTTGGCGCAATTAAACTGCTATGACATATCCTCGTAAGGATTTTCAACGCAAAGGTCTATAGTCTTTTCATGCCCGGGAATAGAAATTGTCTCATCAGTGAGGGTCAGGCTTTCACCTTCAACGACGCCAACACCAAAATTGTATATCAGCGAGCTTCCCTCAATAGTTTTTACATCGTAAGCCCTGGTGTTTTCCAGCACCTGCTCGTTCGCGGCATCTCGTTTTTTCAGCGCACTGCTGCCATATTTTTTCGAAAGCATTTTCTTGACAACTGTCGGCGACAGAATTGTTGCCGTGGCGTTGTTGCCACCAAAGCCCTTGGTATTGATAAAAGTGGCGTCGATTTCTGTAGGGTCTATTTCCTTGTGATCCAGTAAAATATCCAGATTGCTGTTGTGGACATCGTCCGCTAGCTTATCGACTGTTTTGATGCCGGGTATCAGGCCATGTTCCCAGACACCTAACGAGGCTACAATCTGGTCACCGGATGCGGTCGCCAGGGAATGACCGAGGTAGGACTTAATCGCTGCCACCGGCCAGTTTCTGATCCCGAAGGTCTTCGCCATTTCGTTGATAATATGTGACTCGGTCACCCTGTTTTGTGGTGTGCCAGTACCATGCGCATGAACATAGGTTCGATGCCTGAGTGATTCTTTACCAAGAATGGATCGAGCCACCCCCATGGACTTACCCATGGTGACGTAGTTTCCTATACCCGGGCCCGAGATGGACTTCTTAAAACCATCTGCATTAATAAACACATCAGCTACTGCACCGTAAATGTTGGCGGCCATTTCCATGGCGAGTTCGTCATCGAACAGAATGAGAAATTGGGAAGCTTCAGACAATGTGAAGCCGCAGTTTTCTGCAAAGGGTCGACAGGCCCGTTTATTGTCGGCAGGACCTTCGATCCCATCAATCTTATTGAGCGCGTCATCTTCAGCAAGCGCGCCCATCGTACGATAACCTTCGATAACTTCCGGTGTGATGGGTGCTTCACTGGCACCCACCAAAACGGCGCGAAATTTTCCTGATTGAATATCGCGAATCCCCTGCCGCAGGTTGTACAGGAATGTGGCGCATGCACCGATATTGGCACCGGTTGTACCGACACTACCTAAAATGTAGGCGTTGACGAAATCAGCCGTCATCTCGGCGAGACTTAATGGACAGTTTTTCGACGTTACCCGTTTACCCATTAGAGCAGCCTGTAACATCCCACCAGCGCCGTTGGTATCTAACTGGCCCATCGCGCTGCTGGCGTAGACAGAAATCTGGTCAGCTGGAACCCGGCGACGCACCTCGTCCCATTCGATACCCAGCGAATTCAGTGCATCAGAAGCGGCATAGATGGTCAGTTGTAATCCACGGGGATGGTTTCTGGACTGGTAGAGAGTTCCTGGATCAAAACCAGTCGGCAATTGTCCACCGGATTGAACCCGTGACACCCGCTGGTCCGGAAACAGGATTTCCATATTGTCACTGCAGGTTACAAAGACCTTACCTTCCTCGGCATCCTTCACGGTCCAGTCCGGTGGAATCACCGAAGGCAGCTGGTTGCGTTTGAGGACAAAGGACATGGTGTCTGTTGCGACCGGGCTGAGTTGTGCCAATTTGTTAATACGTATTGCAGAAGGGTCAAACAGGTTTTTTTCAATTTTTCGAACCAGGGTGTGGTCGCGAATGTACTGTGGGTCTGATGCATCGTCGAGGTTCATCAATGACGCCAGGGACTGGTAAGTCGTATCTGCTAACTGGTCGCTCAACTGATCGATCACTAAACGCCGGTAACCGTGGTGAGCCGAACTTCTTCCGGCCGGGTTAATACCACCAAAGCCGACAATAACGGGAAGACGTGACAAAAAAATATCTCCTGAAGATCGAAAAGGCCAATATTACAGGCAACTTCTGGTTAAGTGTTCGGCGTTCCATGCGACACCTGGCAAGAAGTAGCTTAATCCATTGCCGTAATTGTACGTTTTTGCGGTGCACAAGTCACCGCCAAGACAAATTTCAAACCAATTCGATAGCGATTGCCGTTGCCTCTCCGCCGCCAATACAAAGAGCAGCGATGCCGCGCTGTTTTCCCCGTGTCTTCAGTGCGTGCATTAGCGTCACAATAATTCTGGATCCGGTTGAACCAATCGGGTGGCCCTGGGCACAGGCACCACCATAGACATTGACCTTTTCAGGGTCGAGACCCAGATCCTGGATCGCCGCCATGGTGACCATGGCGAACGCCTCATTGATCTCGAACAGATCTACATCATCCCGGGTCCAGTCGAGTTTGGCGAGCAGCTTTTCGATCGCACCAACGGGTGCAATGGTAAATTCTGAAGGGTGCCGTGAATTGGTTGTATGACCAAGAATACGTGCCATGGGGGTGAGATTGTTTTCTTTTACTGCACGCTCGCTGGCCAACACCAGGGCCGAAGCCCCATCGGATATTGAGCTGGAATTTGCCGCGGTGACACTGCCGTCTTCCTTAAAAGCAGGGCGCAGTGTTGGGATCTTCTCCAGGTTCGCCTTGCCGGGTTGCTCGTCTTCCACCACGGTAAACTCGCCCTTGCGGGTCTTGATGGTGACCGGGACAGTTTCAGCGGTTAAATGACCGTCGACTATGGCTTGTTGTGCCCGTTTTAGTGATTGGATGGCAAATGCATCCATGGCTTCCCGCGTCATCTGATACTTGTCAGCCATATCCTGGGCGAAGGAACCCATTAATCGACCGGTTTTCGCATCTTCGAGACCGTCTACGAACATCGAGTCCTGGACCTCCATATGGCCCATTCGGTATCCGCTTCGGGCTTTGGGCATCAGGTAAGGTGAATTACTCATGCTTTCCATACCCCCGGAGACCATGATTTCGTTGGTACCGGCTTTAATCAGGTCGTGCGCGAGCATGGTGGCTTTCATGCCTGAACCACAGAGTTTGTTAATGGTTGTGGCGCCTGTTTCGACGGGAATATCGGCATTGATGGCTGCCTGACGTGCAGGGCCCTGTTTCAGACCAGAAGGAAGTACACAACCCATAATGACCTCATCGACCTTAACAGGTTCGATGCCTGCCCGGCGAACCGCTTCCTTGATCGCGATCGCACCCAGTTCGACACCGGTCAGGTCCTGCAAACTGCCTTGAAATCCACCCATTGGAGTGCGTGCGCCGTTGGCGATGTATACGTCGTTCATAATTATTCCCGGTTTTTTGAGTATTGGTTCTTGAGCATTTTTTGAGAATTGCGGCTCAGCTTGATTGATGAGGATCGAATCCTATTTTAGAGATGCATGGAAATCAAATACAAAAACTTGTGGTATGCTCCGGTCCCGATTAATTAGCGATTTTTTTTACGAAGGAATAGTCACAATGGCGACAAAAGCAGAAGCAGCATTAGAAATATTCAACTCCGTAATGGGTGAGGAAGAAGGAGTGGGTGAATGGTTTGAAGTAGACCAGGATCGAATCAACCTGTTTGCAGATGCGACCCTGGATCATCAGTTTATTCACATAGATCCGGAAAAGTCTGCTGAATTATCGCCCTATAAAGTCACCATCGCCCATGGATTTCTAACCTTGTCGTTGATCGTTCACCTGGGTGCCAATATTCCGCCAAAAAAACCAGAAGCTGTTGAGGGTGTTTATATGGGTGTCAATTACGGTCTGGATAAAGTTCGCTTTCCGGCACCGGTTCCCGTCAACTCAAAAATACGCGCACTACACCGCCTGGTGGGTGCGGAGTTGAAAAATCCAAATACCATTCAGCTAAAGCGTGAAGTCACCGTTGAACTGGAAGGGTCCGACAAGCCCGTATGTGTTGCCGAATCGTTGACGCGACTTATGTATGGCTAGCTCAGGTGCCCTCTAAAGCCAGCCTGGTCTTGATAGCCAGGCTGCAATCGAAGTGACCTGGACATAACCAAAAGGACTTTTAGGCGGATCTTTGAGCAAAGGTGTCGGGAAGATAGTCTGGAGAATCGTCGGCTCGCTGGCAGGTTTACTGTTAACTGCCTTTAGCCTGGTCATACTGGTTTTGGTTTTCCCATCAGTCGTTACGACACCAGCAGAAGAAACTCTCTCCAGTTTGCTAGGACGCAGACTCACTATCGATGGTCCAATACAGATTACGCTGGCTGAAAAGAGCCAGGTGCGAATCAGCAATATAGCCATTGAGAATCCTGACTGGTCCCGGTACCCGGACCTGGTGAGCATTGATGTGCTCAGCATTACATTCGATAGCAACAAACTGCTTTTCGGCGCGCTGATGATGGGTATCGATATCACTGGCGTGGACATCGGGCTTGAGGCGCGGGAATCGGGAGGCACGACATGGGAATTTGCAGAAGCGGTTGCTTCTGACGCCGATGAAGAGGCGCCAGATAACGAAGCCGGGGGTGCCGGGATACCACTGCTTGTGGATTCAGTAACACTTTCTGATCTCACGCTTAATTTTGCCGATACCTCACTTTCCCGACCGCTGGTAGTGGAAGTGCAATTGATCGAGGAAATTAATGCGGGAGATGACTACTTCGATTTTCTAATGAGCGCCAGCGTCAACGAGATACCGTTGCAAGCCAGTGGGAGTGTTGGCACCTTTGACGCGCTGTTGTCAGGCAAAGGTGTCGAATTTAATTTCAGCGCAGAACTACAAAAACTCGATTTTAAAGGCAGTGGTTATATACCGGAGCTGCAGCGGCTACCTGAGCTGGACTCCCAATGGGAACTTGTCATTTTTGATATGGACGACCTTCTGTCTTCGTTGGGGTATTTACCTTTTACGGAGGGAGACGCGCGGATCAAAGTCGATACAATACACCAGGATGGCAGTCACCGAATAATCACAAAGGGTCTTATCGGGCAATTCCAGATAGATTCAGAGGCGCATCTTTCCGATTTTGAAGAATTCAGGCAGATCAAACTGACGCTTAATGCTTCCGGTGCCTCCATGGGTTTTCTCGCCGACCTTACGGGTCTGCCCTGTTTACCCATTGATCATTTTGAGCTTGATCTGAAACTGACGAAACTTAATGAACGAGTCGACCTGCCGGTTTTGAAATTTTCATCAGATGCAATGAGCATGACGCTTAACGGTAAAATCGATGATTTCAAGGATCCGGATACCGGAAGTTACAAACTGGGTTTTCAGATACCGGAGGTTTCCGGATGGCAGTGCATGTTTGGCGTTTTTGGTTTTCCAGACATCCCCATCGATCTGGTTGTTGAATATTCCCCGAATGAAAAACTCGATAATCGTGTCACTGGTCGCATGTCAGTGCCTGGTATGGAAATGATATTCAAAGCAGATTCCATGGACTACCTGGATAGTGAAGGGGCGATAGCAGAGGTATCAGTTAAGGGAGACTTCATGAAAATGTGGCAAGGACCCGCTGCGGGGCTTAACCGTCCGATGCCTCTGGATATACACTCGGATTTTGTTTTCAGGGAAGATAGTATTGAATTGATTAGTCTCCGTGGCCTTGTCAATGATGTGGATCTTTTACTTACCGGCCAACTGGAAATGTCACCATTTACAGCGAACGCCAGGCTTGACCTTCATGGTGATTTACTGACGAATGTTGCGAACATTCTTAGAGTGCCGATACCCTCAATGGGGTCGATAAAGAAAGACCAGGCGTGGTCGATGTCTGCTGACTTGGCAATGAATGACAAGGTGATACAAATCACCGGGCTAAAGCTCGATCTTAAGGATCTGGGCGCTACCGCTGAGATTATTGTTCGTCAGCCATTTGCGGATCGATCGACGCTAGCAACGGGCACTCTGCTTGCTGCAGACATTTCGAAGCTGCCGGGCCTTAATCTCACTCTGCCGGCAAAAAATCTGAAGCTCGACTTTGAAGTTGCTGAAGCCAGTGAAACTGTTGAAGAAGCTGGCAGTGCCACCTCTGTTATTACCTTTAAGGCAGTTAATTTTACTTTGGGCGAATCCGACGGCCATATTGAATTGGCACCGATTCGATTGGATGATTATTCGACAGACTTCCTGATTGAGTTAACCTCCCGGGACCTCGTTGACTGGTCGGCGCTGGTACCGAACTACACCTTTCCCACCGCAACCCACCAGGTTTTACTAAAAGGTTCATTGGCAAGAGACGAATTGAAATTGACGAAAGGTATAGTCCGCACTGGGGACGATGGCGAGTTTTTCTTGTCGGCTACGGGTATCTATGAACCGACGAGACTGGAGGGTAGCCTGCTCATTGAAGGCCACGGTAACAGGCTCTCGTCTCTTGGACAGGGAGGTTCCGTTGAACCTCCAGATCAGCCGTTTACAGTAAAAACACGGTTTACCCAGGATGAATCTGGCATTCAATTGTCACCCTACGAGATAACAGTGGGTGAAAGTGCGCTGCAGGGTTTCCTGATAGTTGTACCCGGTGATCCTCCAACTTTGACGTTTCAGGGGACCGGTGAAGAGCTTGATCTCTCAATGCTCGACCTATTTGCTGAAGATGAAGAAAGCGCTGATGACAGTGGGAGACTTATTCCAGACTGGCCGCTACTTAACAAACCATTGGGGCTAATGAATGCAGATATCGATATCAAGGTAGATAGGTTAAAGATCAGGAATGTGACCCTCTACAACCTCGATGCAGAGTTGGATCTGCAGGACAGCTATTTTCGCATCGATAAATTCAGCGCCGCCTCGGACCTGGGTACTGTCACGATTAATGGAGAAATTGCCCCCCAGGCAGGGGCTGCAGGCGTTGAAGTAAGTGGCAAGATCGACGTCGAAAATTTGGTGCCAGTCTTCTGGCTTACAGAAAATGATGATCCCGACCTGGTGCCGACATTGTCGGGAACGGCACATGTTAACGGCAGGGGCATGAGTACACATGAGTTGCTATCAACTCTGAATGGCCACATGCGTTTATCCGGATCAGCAGGTAAGGTAAATAGTTCGGGATTGGATCGATTTGGAGGCGACATACTGAATCAGGTCGCGTCGGCCCTGAATCCACTTAAAGAGAAAAGTAGCACCACTGATTTTCTATGCTCAGCCCTGGTTCTCGACATGGTTGATGGTATCGTCAGGCTTGATCCGGGGCTGGTTGTTCAAACTGAAAAGATGAATTTGTTCAGCCGTGGCAAAGTTGACCTGAACGACGAATCTGTCGATCTCCAGTTCTCGACCCGTGCCAGCAAAGGTCTTGGTCTGAGTGCGGCCAGCATTGCCAACAATTACCTCAAAATTGGCGGCACCCTGAGCAATCCACGTTTGGCATTCGCACCCAAAGAAGCCTTGGTAGCCAGTAGTGCCGCGGTTGCTACGGGTGGGCTTTCCGCCTTAGGGGTCAGCGTTTGGAATCGAATGTTTGCGAATAAAAATCCCTGTCAGAAAGCACTGGACCTTGACCCAAAAAACTAGCTGTTCAGGTTTTCTAATTCGAAATTTCATGAAGTGAAGCAGTCGAATGGTTGGTAGAATAAACGTATGTGCATGTGAAGTATGGAACTGTTATGACCGTTGTGACCAAACAGGACTTGATCCAGAGCATCCAGGATTCGTTGCAGTACATTTCGTACTATCATCCGCCGGACTTTATCAAGGCGCTTAACGAGGCTTATGAGCGTGAAGAATCCGTAGCCGCAAAGGATGCAATGGCCCAGATTCTGATTAATTCCCGGATGTGCGCCGAAGGCCACAGACCTATATGCCAGGATACGGGCATTGTTAACGTCTTCCTTTCTGTGGGTATGGATGTTCGCTTCGAAACTGATGTTTCACTCGAAGATATGATCAATGAAGGTGTCAGGAGAGCGTATCAACTGCCCGATAATGTCCTGCGAGGCTCTATTTTGACCGACCCGGCGGGTAAACGAATTAACACCCGTGACAATACCCCGGCTGTGATCCATACCGAACTGGTCTCGGGCGATAAGGTAGACATTCATGTAGCAGCAAAGGGCGGGGGGTCGGAAGCCAAGTCAAAACTGGCGATGCTTAACCCTTCGGACAGCGTCGTTGACTGGGTGATCAACACCGTACCGACTATGGGGGCTGGTTGGTGTCCTCCGGGTATGTTGGGTATTGGCATCGGTGGTACCGCTGAAAAAGCAACTTTACTGGCGAAACGATCATTAATGGAGCCGATCGACATTCACGAACTCCAAGCCCGTGGCGCTGAAAGCCGAATCGAGGAGTTACGCCTGGAATTGTTCGAAAAGGTCAACGCTTTAGGAATTGGTGCCCAGGGCCTGGGGGGATTGACCACCGTATTGGATATCAAAATCATGGATTACCCAACCCATGCGGCGAATTTACCCGTTGCAATGATCCCTAACTGTGCTGCCACCAGGCATGTTCATTTTGTCCTCGATGGCTCAGGCCCTGCTAAACTGCCGGTGCCAAAACTCGAGGATTGGCCTGAAATCACCTGGGAAGCCGGTCCGAGTTCTCGTCGGGTGGACCTGGACACAGTAACAAAGGAGGACGTAGAGTCCTGGCAGCCGGGCGAAACCATTCTGATTTCCGGCAAGATGCTCACAGGTCGGGATGCCGCACATAAACGCATCAGGGACCTGTTTGCAGAGGGTAAAGGCTTACCGGCAGGTGTAGATTTTGACGGCCGCTTTATTTACTACGTTGGGCCGGTTGATCCGGTCAGGGAGGAGGTCGTCGGCCCTGCAGGCCCGACTACAGCCACTCGCATGGATGGTTATACGGAGATGATGCTGGAGAATACGGGCCTTCTGGGCATGATTGGCAAGGCAGAACGTGGTCCCGCGGCGATTGAATCGATCCGGGAACATCAGGCAGTTTACCTGATGGCGGTCGGTGGAGCTGCATATCTGGTGTCAAAGGCGATTCGAAAATCCCGGGTGGTTGCCTTCGCGGACCTTGGAATGGAAGCGATTCATGAATTTGAAGTCAAAGATATGCCAGTCACCGTTGCCGTGGATGCCCGGGGTACTTCTGTGCATGTCACCGGTCCGCGAACCTGGCGCTCAAAGATCGGCAAACTTCCTTTAGTTGAAGTCTAAAGTCTTTTAGAATCATATAGTTATAAAACAATATTTGTTCAGTTTCGTTGAAAGAAACCGGCGTATAGAGTACATTAGCCCGATTTGGAACCGAGAAAGCTGTCCGGGTCAAAGTTCTTGAATTTCGAAATGCCATCGGATGGTGTTTATCAGACATTGGAATAGTATTTATGGAGCAGAAAAAAGCTTCGGTTGATCAGCTTTATTTAATTGCAGAAAGCCTCTCGCAGGACTTTTCCCTGTTTCCGCAACGGGAACCAGCCGCAGTTATCAAGGGTTTGATTTCTGAACAGCAAATCGAGATTGAAGTTGATCGATTACACAGCCTGGATATCGATAGTTATATTGCAACATCAGTAACCCCGAGTGAAGAGACGTCACGGCCCGGGTCCAAAGAAATAGTAGAATCTTTAGATCTGCCGATAATCAAAGAAACCCAGCAAGGTCCTTTCTACGCAGCGGAAGTCGAAATGATGTTTGACGGTGTGCCCAGGCGGGTCGGCTTTATCACTCAGGACCGAGCTTTTGGATTGGGTGTCTGGGGGCCGGAACATCACGAATTGGCCGCGAAGGCGGCTAACGATTACGCTGTTCGTTCGATGCCTATTGTTTGTCTTATGGACACACCCGGCGCAGACGCGAACGAACTCGCCAATGCGGAGAACCAGGCACATTCGATTTCACGTTTGATTGCTGAACTTTGTAATGTAGACGTACCGACAATTGGTATCGTTGTTGGTCAGGGATACTCCGGTGGTGCCATAGCGCTGGCCGCCGGTAATCTACTGCTTTCATTGCGTACCGGTGTGTTTAACACCATCAATCCCAAATCACTGGCGAATCTGGTCAGGCGTTATAACCTGTCCTGGCAAGAATGCGCCCAGTCTGTGGGTGTGTCATCTTTTGAGTTGTACAAGCAGGGTAATATCGATGGAATTATCGACTATGACCCTGGGGAAGATGACAAGATCCATAACCTGAACAATGCCATCGTCTCCGGCATCCTGTCGATCGAGCAAAGAACCCGTGAGTTTGTGGATCAACATCCGGAAATACTTGAGCACTATCATCGTAACATTAATCGCTATCTTCACCTTACGGAATCTTTGTCCGCTGTACATGCTAGCTCAGCTCTAAAATTGAGAAGCACGCCAACAGAGTATCCCAATATTTTTGGCGTGACGTTCCGGTACCTGCGTTACCTTGGACTCAGGAAACGAATCAAGAGCATTACCATGTCCCAGTACGGCCGTTTGGCGTCCAGTGAGTTGCCTGAAGGCGAACTGTTCCAGCGGCAGCGTCGTGAGAGGCGTTCGGCCTTTCTGAGCTGGTTGCTGGACCCTGACAAAATTCTGTACGAAGATGAATTGATCAAGGCCTGGAAAAACTACGAAGATAAGAAAGCCGTGGTTGGCGATGCCAGGGGGCGCATTGCGCAATTGATCTTTGGTGAGCCCACCAAGAACTACGAAAATGCCAAACGGGAATTGTGTCTGTTGTGTGGCCTGCACCTCTACAATCGCTGGAAGGCAAGCGCAAGAGACAACTATGTCGCGCTGATGGAGCATATTGGCGACCAGGAAACGAGTACCTTCCTGCTCAGCGTATCTGATATAAAGGATGTAAAAGCACTTCTGCGAAGTATGTCCGACACGGATAGCGCATTCACAATCCAGTTGAAAAACCGTTTCAGTCATGAAGGCAAAAAACTTTTTAGTGGGGAATTTGTCGAGGGCAAGAGTGAAGACTTTCTGGCGGAGCAACTCGCTTCAGAGCTTAACCTGATTATGGAAGAAGAAAGCCTTTATGATGCGGAGGTTCTCGAAGGTCAAAACCTGTCAGAATATTCCCTGGGTCTTGTTGCAACCCAGGACAAACATTCCAATCCCATCAGGTTAAATCGCCGTTTACTCGAAGACACGCTCTGGTCCTACATCGATCGAAAAACAGATGCTGAAGTCGACAAGTCAGATCAGGAACGAACGATCCTTGATGTGGTTCTTGATGAGGATATCCACAGCGACTTTATGCTTGAGTGCCAGAATCTTATCGTCTTCAGTTACGTATATGAAAATTTAATCACGGATCTTTCATCGGTGGCACGTCAGGCACATGAGTCCCGCACGCTGTCGATGGAATTCATCGAGCAGTTACTTGACCGTTCTGTCAAGGAGTTGACCTCTCAAGCCGAATTTGCCGATATTGGCGAGGAAGAGATTAAGAAACGATTCTCCGGCTGGGTTGTCGAGTTGGCATCCCGTTCCCGCAGCGCATCGTTCCTGAAATCTGTTGAGGAATGGATAAGGGTAGTTCACAAGGATAAGTCAGATACGCTGTTTGTAGTGGTCAGTTTCTTTTTTGAAAAATTGTTACCGGAGTATTACGCTGCAAAGAGCGGCGAAAAACGATATGAAGGCAAGGTTGAACCGGTTCGAATTGGGCGTCGCAAGGATTTTTGGAATCGACTCACCATTGCCTACCGGGATCTGCTATTCAATGAAATACTGACACGTGAGAAACGCAGTGGCCGTACCTCTTTTGAAAACCTGAAAGAGCGGTTTATAGAGAACTTCGAAGAATTAAATGATGATCTGCTATCCGCGAATCCTGTTTCATTCCCTACCTTCCGGCCATCCATTGAATCTGCGTTGAAAAATAATATACGACCCCACGGGCTGATTACTGGTATCGGGGATTTCAAAACCGAAAAAGGATGCTATCGGGTCGGTATGGTGATGCCAAATATTGCCTTCCAGGCAGGTGCGATTGACAGTTCGGACTGCGTCAGGTTGTGCAAATTGTTGGTTGAGTGTGCGATTCAGCGCTTACCGGTTATTTGTTTTGTCTCCTCCGGAGGCATGCAGACCAAGGAGGGTGCCGGGGCACTGTTTACGATGCCAGTGGTCAATGACCGAATCACCCGTTTTGTGCGGGACAATGATCTTCCCATCATCATGTTTGGCTTTGGCGATTGCACGGGAGGTGCCCAGGCAAGCTTCGTTACCCATCCCCTGGCGCAAACCTATTATTTCACCGGCACCAAGATGCCGTTTGCGGGACAGGCGGTGGTTGAGTCGAATCTTCCATACACTTGTCTGTTAAGTAATTACCTTTCTGTGAAAGAAGGTTCCATGCGCGGCCTTGTCAAGCATCCGTTTTCCGACGGGTTGGACGAGGAATTGCGCGGTGTTGATCCATCCATTCCCCTGCCTACTGAAAATGTAGAACAAATTGTTGACCGGATTATGGCAGGTACCCTCACGGCGGCAGAGCCGGGAGTACAGTCCCGTATGGAAGCAGAAGACGACCTGTTCCGGCCTATTAAACGTACGTTGATCCATGCACGGGGATGTACCGCAGTGAAGCTGGTGTCGAAAGCGATTGAGATGGGACACGAAGTGGTATTGGTGCAATCGGATCCTGATATGGAATCGACACCGGCTGACATGGTCAAAGATGATCCCAGACATTCCCTGGTCTGCATCGGTGGCAATACTTCAGACGAAAGTTATCTCAACGCGCTCAGTGTCCTGAGTATTGCTGATGCGGAAAAGGTCGATTCGCTTCATCCGGGTATTGGCTTTCTATCTGAAGATCCAAATTTTGCCAAGATCGTCCGTCAGAAATCGGTGAATTTTATTGGTCCGAAGGTTGTCAGTATGGAAACCATGGGTAATAAATCTAATGCCATCAGCACCACGATGAGCATTGATGTGCCCGTGGTGCCCGGCAGTCACGGTATCGTCAACACGCCTGAGCGGGCGGCAGAAATTGCGGACCAGGTTGGCTACCCGGTACTTTTAAAGGCAGTGCATGGTGGTGGCGGTAAAGGTATCCAGGTGGTTGAGAAGCCAGAAGAAATTGACAGTCTGTTTCAAAGGGTGAACACCGAAGCGAAAGCCGCATTTGGCAATGGCGATCTGTACATTGAAAAATTTGTCACTTCGATGCGCCATATTGAGGCGCAGATTCTGCGCGACATACATGGTAACACCAGGGTGTTGGGTATTCGTGATTGTAGCGTGCAACGTAACAACCAGAAGTTGATGGAAGAATCTGCATCTACCATGTTACCTGCCAAATTAAAAAAACAGGTTACTCAATATGCTGAAAAAATCGCTGATGCAGTCGACTATGTGGGTGCGGGCACGGTTGAGTTTATTTACGATTTACCCAGCGATGCGATCTATTTCATGGAGATGAACACCCGCCTGCAGGTGGAACATCCGGTCACAGAAGTAGTGACGGGTATTGATATTGTCAGGAAACAGTTCGAGATCGCCTCAGGGGAATCTATTGCCGACCTTGCGCCTTCCGAAAAAGGCTATGGCCTGGAAGTTCGCGTCAACGCAGAAAAGGCAGTGCTGGATGCTGGAGGTAACGTTTCATTCAGCCCCACCCCAGGAGAGATTACCCATTGTGAATTACCGGAGGAGGAAGGGTTTCAAATTATTTCAATCGCGGGCGAAGGGAAAGTTATTTCACCCTTCTATGACAGCCTGATTGTCCAGATTATTTGTCACGGCAAAGACAGAAAAGATGCCACAGAAAAGATGCATGCCTATCTTGGCAAGGTCAAGGTCCACGGTATCTGCACAAACATCAGCCTGATCAGGCGAATTCTGAAGGATGATGAGTTCCAGAAAGGCGTCTACGATACGGGTTATTTACCCGGTTTCTTAAGCCGCATCAATATTGATGAACTGATTCAGGAGATCGAGGAAGCATCCGGCATCAGTGGAACAGGGCTTGATATCGAGATGCTCAAAATAGATGGCAGTGATGAAATTAAAGTGCTGTCACCCTCAACGGGTATTTTTTATCGTACACCTTCCCCGTCAGAACCTGAATACGTCACCGTAGGTGAAGTGATTACAACAGATGATACGCTATGCCAGCTAGAAGCCATGAAGATGTTTACACCTGTAAACCTCGGTAGCTTTGCCGGTGAAAATGGTGAGCTCTATTCGTCCATGCGCAAATACGAGGTGACGCGCATCAACCTGGCGAGTGGCCAACAGGTGAACGAGGGGGATTTGCTTTTCGTGATAAAACCGCTGGTAGAGAAAGAAGAGGCGGCTTAACTCATCGTTTCAATAACTCCCTTGGCAATGTAAATCACACCCACAAACATAATCACGTAGCGACCTACCTTTTTAAACAATTGGTCATCAATTCGCTCAATCACCTGCTTGCCGAGCCAGTTTCCCAGTATTGCTGCAAGAACAACCGCCGGGTAGATCCACGGTGGCAGTTCGATAGTCAGTGTCAGAAAAAAAGCGTAGTACGTCAGTTTGATGACATGCCCCAGGGTTTGGGTAATCGCTTTGGTGCCAAGAATTTCATGGCGAGTGAGGGTGCTGGTGACATAGAAAATATCCAGCACCGGGCCGGAAGCACCAGCGAGCATCTGCGCCGTCGTCACCACCAATCCACAAAGAAATGCCACTGGTTTACGCTGAATGTCGAGTTCGAAGGACTTCGGCAGGATCAAAGCCAGAAATGGAAAACTGCCGATAAGTACAAATACCAACCCCTTGTCCGGTACAAAGGTCACCAGAATGAACAAAGCCAGGATGACAAAACTGCCTGCTGAATAGGGGATGAGCACATTCCAGCGTATATGTTCTCTATGTAACCAGATCCTCGATCCATTTGAGACAGCCTGGGCGACACCATGCAATACCATGGCCGATGGAACCGAGAGCAGGAAGCCGAAGACACCCATCAATATCATGCCGCCTGCCATACTCAGGACACCGGAGATTACACTGGTTATGAGCGTTGCGACCGCGAGGAGAAGGTAAGTCATTAATGGCCGGTGGTTGATGAAAAATGCAATTGTGAACCTGATGGATAGGTGATAATAGAGAATAGAAAGAATAGAATGTATCCCATTGTGGAATACATCATATGATCGAGAACCTGGAAACCCTGCTGGCCCTGTCTCGCACGGGAACGATGTTGGAAGCCAGTACTGACCTGCGTATCTCCCAGTCCGCTGTCAGCAAGCGGATTGCCGTGTTGGAAAAATACTACGACCGCAAGCTTATCCAGAAGAAAGGCCGCCGGGTTGAATTAACCCAGCATGGCAAACAGCTGGTGGACAAGATTTCACCGATCCTGTCTGAATTGCGTGACCTGTTTGCTGAAGAAGTATCTGCAGGCAAGGGAGAGCTGATTATCGGCGTCTCAGAGGCCATCCTGTCATCCTGGGGACCCGGGGTCTTTGTCGATGTGCAGCAGGAGATGCCTGATGCTCGTTTCGAATTTCATACTCATAGAACGCCCGTGGTCCTTGATCGGATACGATCAGGAGAATTCATGGTAGGTGTGTGCACGGGGTCAGATTCGCTGGATACAGATCTGCAGTCCGAAGTGCTGTTCCTCGAACCCATGGTCATTGTTCCATCGGCTCTCAAGCCAATCAAATGGCCACAAAAGGAAAAACTCGACGTGATCACCATAGAGGACTATTCCGGTGCCTGGCGATCGTTTAAGCGTGATGCAGAGCGCCTTAAAATTCGCAGGACGGTATCACTGGAGTCGTTCTTCAGTGTTGCACAGATGGCGATGGTTGGATTTGGCCATGGTCTTGTACCCATTGGCGTTGCGAAAACGCTGAAGATACCAGCCAGCTGCCTGATTAATCTTGGCCAGCACGGACTCAGTCGACCTGTTAGATTTGTCGCCAGAAAGTCAACCTACTCGATTCCAATTGTCACCAACTTCTACAATTCCTTGCAGAGCAAGCTGTTCTGATCCTAATGTCACTAGGCATATCGTGATCAATCTGCATTGAGTTGGAAAGGCCCTCCTTCCAACTCAACGCTACCAACGTTTTACTTTAAGTGCCATTGTGGTCTGACCTTATATAGGGGTTCCATAGGTAAAAGTATCCCCGGCAGGGTTGGTGAGTGTCAGATGATTCTCATCGGCGCTTTCAGTATGACCTATCTGCTGTGCGTCGATCTGGTAAGACGATGCGATATCGATAACCTCCTGGACGTGAGCGTGTGGCACATACACTTCCATTCTATGGCCCATATTGAATACCTTGTACATTTCATCCCAGCTTGTACCTGAGGCTTTCTGGATGGCATCAAACAAAGGTGGCGTCGGGAACAGACTGTCCTTCACGAAGTGAACATTCTGGCCAAATTTCAGGCATTTGGTCTGGGCACCACCGGAACAATGGATAAGGCCGCGGACGTGGTTGCCAAGTTCAGCCAGTACCTTGTAGATGACAGGAGCGTATGTGCGAGTCGGGCTTAAGATGGCATCTCCAACCGTCAATTCGGAATTGGGCAGGGCATCCTGCAACTGGTATGGCCCGCAATAAACGAGATCAGCGGGGACATTCGGATCAAAAGTTTCCGGATACATGTCCCCATAACACCTGGACAACATATCGTGTCTGGCGCTGGTCAGTCCGTTACTGCCGATGCCGCTGTTAAACACCGATTCGTAGTTTGATTGGCCAGTTGATGACAGGCCGACTATCGCAAGGTCATGGCGGATTTCATTTCGCACCACATCTGCTTTCTTCATAATCGCGACTGCACAGGAATCAACCACGACGGTACCCGTCAGGTCGCCAACATCAGCTGTTTCACCACCGCCGGAGTAGATATCAATACCCTGGTCACGCAAGGTTGCGATAAATGACTCACTGCCCTCGATCAGTGCCGAGACAACCTCTCCCGGACAGTTAAGGGCGTTGCGATTGATGGTGTTGGAAATCAGGATGCGATTATTCACCCCGACACACAGCAGGTCATCCAGATTCATGACGATGCTGTCCTGGGCGATGCCGCGGAATACACTCGCGTCTCCGGTTTCCTTGTATTTAAGATACGCAATAATCGACTTTGTGCCACTCCCATCGGCGTGAATCACGTTGCATTTTTCCGGGTCTCCGCTGAGAAAATCTTCGGTTATCTTGCAAAATGCGCCGGGAATCGCGCCCGCATCGAGGTCATCAACGACATTGTGAACCTCGGTTTTGTCTGCGCTGACGCCGCGCGCCTGGTAACGACTGTTTTGGGCCTTGGCAACAATAAAACCGGAACGATCCTTGGCAACGATCAGACCACGGAATTCCAGTTGCCTGAGTGCCTTCGCGACCGTATTGGCCGCAATCGTGTTTTCATTGGCCAGGGCTCTTATGCTGGGTAATTTGTCCCCCGGTTTGATGTCACCGGTATTAATAGCGAAGTGTAACTGGTCGATAATTTGCTGGAATACCGGGGTAGATGAGCTGGTCTCAATTTTAAGCTTCATGGGCGCGATCATCAAAAACTGTATTACGTATATGATACAGACAGCTGGCCACTATTGAAAACACTAATACGCACTATATTTTTTTGCATACCAAAACCTGACCACCATTAGCCGCGAATTCATCCGCCTTATCTTCTATAATGCGCGCTCTCAAAAAGGGTGTAGGGTGCATGCAGGTTGCAATTGTTGATTATGACGCGGGGAATCTACGCAGCGTGCAGCGCGCGTGTCATAAGGTAGGCATTGATGCTTACATAACAGCAGACCCCGAGAAGGTCATCAAAGCGGACAAGGTCGTGTTTCCCGGGGTTGGCTCTGCTGTCAGCGCCATCGATACCTTGCATCAGCGCGGACTATTTGAGGCTTTGAGCGAAGTCTTTCACTCCGGCAAACCCTTCCTCGGCATTTGCCTTGGCAGTCAGATCGTTTTGAACCATACCGAAGAAGGAGACAAGGATTGCCTGTCGCTGGTAGACGGTGTCTGTGAGCGATTCGATTTTGCCGACCGGGTGTTAAAAATACCGCATATGGGCTGGAATGAAGTGGTTATTCAAAAACCTCACCCGCTACTTAGGAATGTTAAGTCAGGAGATGAGTTCTACTTTGTTCATTCATACTTTATTCGCCCGACTGACAAGGACACCATTGTCGCGGTAACACAATACAAATCAGAATTCTGTTCCATACTGGCGAAGGACAATCTGTTCGCGACGCAATTCCATCTTGAGAAAAGTGGAGAAAAAGGCCTTCATATTCTGCAGGCTTTTGGCAAGTGGGATGGAGGAGACGTATGTTGAGTAAGCGCATTATTTCATGCCTGGATGTCAGGAATGGAAAGCTGGCGAAAAGTGTCAAATTCGTTGATACCAGGGATATTGGCGATCCTGTCGAAAAGGCGCGGGAATATTATGAAGACGGCCTCGACGAACTCGTTTTTTATGACATCACAGCGTCGAGTGATCAACGCGATATCATGTTGAATGTTGTGGAAGCGGTGGCCGAGCAGGTCTATATCCCGTTATCGGTCGGTGGTGGTATTCGAACGGTGGAAGATGCTAAAAAGCTGCTCTGGGCGGGTGCCGAAAAAATAAATGTCAACTCGGCAGCGGTTCAGCGTCCAGCGTTAATTGCTGAATGCGCACACGCTATCGGCAATCAGAATGTTGTTCTGTCCATGGACATTCTGAAAGTCGAACAGTGCCGGGAGTTGCCCAGCGGGTATGAAGTTGTCATCAACGGAGGCAGAAAACCCATGGGCGTTGATGCATTAACCTGGGCTTTGCAGGGGGAGGAACTGGGTGCTGGCGAACTGGTGATCAATTCTATTGATGCCGACGGGACCAGGGAAGGTTATGAGATCAATCTGACTCGAATGATTGCCGAGGCGGTATCGATTCCGGTGATTGCATCTGGCGGCGCTGGCAAACCTGAGCATCTTCTTGAAGTCTTGACGGAAGGCAAAGCTGATGCGGCGTTAATTGCCTCGATGGTTCACTTTGGTGAATATACCGTCAGTGGTCTGAAGCAATGGCTGGATGCAAAGGGCGTCAAGGTTCGATTGAGCTACTAGGTACCCTAGGTTTCCCTTCGGAACCTCCGAGATTCGTTATGTGTTTGTGTAGAAAAAACAGTCGAGAATGCCATCATGAGTGAAGACAGGTTTGTAACTTTGGAGACACAGCTGGCGTTTCAGGAAGACATGATCCAGAAACTGGATGATGCTCTGGCGGAACAGCAGAAACAGATACTTGATATCAAGGTTCAACTAAAATATGCCAACAGCCAGATTGAGGCGATGGAGGGTCAGATGCCAGATCAGCAAGCGCCGGAACCGCCACCACCTCACTATTAGTCTTAATCCGGGTCAGCCGAATAATTAACTACAAATACAACAAAAAAGTTGGAGATGTTAATGAAAGCCATACGTGTAGACAGTGAAAGTGAACTGCATTGGGATGAAACCGGCACCCCCGAAGCAAAAAGTGGCGAGGTGCTGATAAAGATCCATGCAACGGCAATAAACCGCGCTGACCTTATGCAGCGTCGTGGTTTTTACCCGCCGCCGCCCGGTGCGAGTACCATCATGGGGCTTGAATGTGCCGGAGAAATTGCGGCTGTTGCTAACGATGTTGATGGTTGGCAGGTTGGTGATAGAGTCTGTGCATTGCTGGGTGGTGGGGGATACGCTGAATACGTCAATGTAGCAGCGACAAGTGTGGTTAAAATTCCCCGCGGTCTGTCCATGGTTCATGGCGCTTGCCTGCCGGAAGTTTATGCGACTGCCTGGTTGAACCTGTTTATCGAGGCTGGTTTACAACCTGGTGAAAAAGTAATTCTGCACGCCGGGGCAAGTGGCGTTGGCACCGCCGCGATACAATTGTGCCGTTCATTCGGCAGCCCCTGCTTTGTCACCGTCGGCAGTGAAGACAAGCTGGCTGCCTGTATTGATCTAGGGGCTGAAGCGGGTAGCAATCGGCATGACGAGTCATTTGCCGAAAAGGCAAGAGCATTTGCCGGGGAATCCGGCGTAGACGTCATTCTTGATCCCGTTGGTGGTGCTTATCTTGAAGACAATCTCGCGCTATTGGGGCTGAATGGTCGCCTGGTACTGATTGGCCTGATGGGAGGGAATAAAACAGAAGTTGACCTGGCAGTATTGATGATGAAACGGGCGCGGGTCATTGGTTCGACGCTCAGGGCGAGACCGTTGGCAGAAAAGGCTCGGATAATGAGCCAGCTCGCTGAACTAGTCTGGCCCAGGATTGAATCAGGTGAAATCAAGCCGATTGTAGATACGGTGTTTCCGATTCAGGAAGCCAGTCAAGCCTTCGACCTTATTGCCTCTGACAAAACAATAGGCAAAGTGGTACTGTCAGTAGCATAATTTAAACATGCTACTTTTATTAGTTTAGCTGAGTGAACCCGAATTAAGCTTATTGGGTGGGGTTAAACCTCTGCCACATCCTCTGCTTGATAACCTTTTTCTGTTTCAGAAATATCGAACTCTACTCGAGCGCCTTGTTTGAGTGTTCGGTACCCTTCACCACGAATCGAACGGAAATGAACAAATACATCATCCCCAGCTTCGCGTTCGATAAAACCAAATCCTTTGGCATCGTTGAACCATTTTACGGTTCCTGACTGTCGTTCAGACATAGCCAACTACCTCTTTTCTTTTTATTGCAACACATTCTGCGACGTCGAGATCGAGAAGCATCCGATTAATACAGAAAGGCTAAGGGGTGTGCAAGTATTATTTTGGAATTGTGCGTATGAATCTATCTTTGAAGCTGACAACAGTACTGAAATGGTGCGAAAGAGTTCTTTAGTTATCAAACACTTGGCAATGTTATCTGCACAAGGTTGCTTACCTGCAAACGAGCACTTAGATATTTCCCAGCCGTTTTTTCTGTTCTTCGAGCTGTTCACAGGCAGAGGCTAGATCGGCGAGTTTATCTTTCTCTTTTTGAACAACTTCGGTCGGTGCCTTTTCAACAAAATTGGGGTTGCTGAGTTTCGCTTCCGTTCTTGCGATGTCTTTTTGCTTGCGATCAATCTCCTTGTCCAACCTGGCAATTTCAGCATCCTTGTCTATCAAGCCACTCATGGGTACTAGCACTTGCATGTCACCTACCAGACCTGTTGCAGAGACGGGTGCCCCGTCACCTGCAGCTAACCATTCCATTCGTTCTGGTTTAACCAGTGATTCCAGAAGTGTTCGGTAGGTTTCCAAGCGCCGCTTATCTGTCTCGTTTCCATTGTAGAACAGCACAGGAATAGGCTTGCCAAAAGAGATGTCCATTTCACCACGGATGTTACGTAATACAGTAACAACCGCTTTGATCCAGCCAACATCAGATTCAGCAGCGGAATCTATCAAGGCGTTGTTGGGTACAGGGAAGGGCTGCAACATAATCGTTTCAGCATCGGTTCGAATGTTAACGGGTATTTTCTGCCATATTTCTTCCGTGATAAATGGCAGAAAGGGATGCGCCAATCTCAGCACAGTCTCGAGTGTATCAATCAGGGTATATCGGGTTGCGCGCAACTCGGCTTTTGACGTACTTTGGGAATAAAGAATCGGTTTACTTAATTCCAGGTACCAGTCACAAAATTCATCCCAGATAAATTCGTAGATTGCCTTGGCAGCCAGATCAAATCGATAGGTTTGCATGGCGAGATCAACCGATTTGATTGTCTTTTGAAGTTCTGAGGTGATCCACCTGTCCACTACGCCAAAATCTTTTTCGCCGTTGTTAAAATCGGTAGCAGCGGCGTGTTCAAGTGTGTTCATAAAGACAAAGTTCGCGGCATTCCAGAGTTTATTGCAAAAATGCTGGTAACCCTCGACCCGATTCAAGTCGAACTTTATGGTTCGACTTCGGGTTGAGATTGAGTAGAACGTGAAGCGAAGTGCATCGGTTCCATAACTGTCGATGCCATTGGGGTACTCTTTGCGGGTTGCATTTTCGATTTTTTCCGCCATTTTTGGCTGCAGCATATTACTCGTGCGTTTACGCACAAGATCGTCAATCGAGATGCCGTCAATAATGTCTAACGGATCCAATCCATTGCCCTTTGACTTGGACATTTTTTTCCCGTCGGCGTCGGTGACGAGACCAGTAACATAGATTTTTTTGAATGGCACTTCATCCATGAATTTCAACGTCATCATGATCATCCTGGAAACCCAGAAGGTGATGATGTCGTGGCCGGTAACCAGCAGGTCCGTTGAGTGAAATGTTTCCAGATCGGCAGTTTTATCGGGCCAGCCCAGGGTGGAGAATGTCCACAGCGCAGAAGAAAACCAGGTATCCAGCACGTCTTCGTCTTGACGTAATGTGACATCATCAGGCAGCTGGTGTTTTAAACGAACTTCGGCTTCATTGCGGCCAACAAATATATTACCCTCGCCGTCATACCAGGCAGGAATTCTGTGGCCCCACCACTGTTGTCGAGAAATACACCAGTCCTGTATGTCCCGCATCCAGGCAAAATAGGTGTTTTCGTAATTTTTCGGAATAAACTCAATATCGCCATTTTCGACGGCTTTGATGGCCGGTTCTGCCAGGGGTTTGATCTTCACGAACCACTGGTCGCTTAAATAAGGTTCGACGACGACGCCGGATTTCTCCCCCCGGGGTACGACCATCTTGTGGTCTTCGATTTTTTCAACCAGACCCAGTGCATCAAGATCGGCAACGATCAGTTTTCTCGCTTCATAACGGTCCAGACCGCGGTATTTTTCAGGCGCATTGTCATTGAGTGATGCATCTTCATCGAATATGTTAATCAGCGCCAGGTTGTTGCGCCTGCCAACATCGTAGTCATTGAAGTCATGGGCCGGTGTAATTTTCACGCAGCCAGTACCAAAGTCCTTGTCAACATAATGGTCGGCGATGATAGTAATGCTGCGATCACACAGTGGTAATTGGACTTCTTTGCCGACAAGATGCTGGTAACGTTCATCGTCAGGGTGCACCGCAACTGCCGTATCGCCAAGCATGGTTTCCGGGCGGGTCGTCGCCACCACCATAAATTCGTTTGGATTGTCTGCCAGTGGATATCTGAAGTGCCAGAGGTGCCCAGGTTCTTCCTCTGATTCGACTTCCAGATCAGAAATAGAGGTGTGCAGAACCGGGTCCCAGTTGACCAGTCGCTTGCCGCGATAGATCAATCCTTCTTCATGCAATCGGACGAAAACTTCCAGAACGGCCCGGGACATGCCTTCGTCGAGGGTGAACCTCTCGGTCTCCCAGTGCAGGGATGCCCCCAGACGCCGGAGTTGCCTGGTAATTGTGTCGCCAGACTCTTCTTTCCATTCCCAGACCTTGTCGAGAAATTTCTCTCGACCCAACTCACTGGGCTTAATGCCCTCAGCTGCCAATTGCTCAGTCACCAGCATTTGAGTTGATATTCCGGCATGGTCCGTGCCCATTTGCCAGAGTGTCTGGTCCCCCTGCATTCGCCGATATCGAATCAGTGAGTCAACCAGACTGTGCTGGAAGGCGTGGCCCATATGCAGGGTGCCGGTAACATTGGGAGGTGGAATCGAGATGGAGAAGGGCTGACCATTACCTGAGGGGGCGAAATAGTTGGCATCCTCCCACTTTTGATACCAGCTTTGCTCCATTTCCTGTGGTTGGTACTTCTTCATTATCGTGCTTCACACTCTTCACAACGTAAATCATTCTTATCAGGCGTTCTCCGCTGTAGTCAGCGGAAGCGGGATTATACACAAATGGTCAACGACGTCATGACATTACACTACCTCGCAGTTTTCTATGGTTTTTTATTCTCCATGTCTGCGAGCAGTGAAGTTAGTTCATCCCTTAGTCGGCGGACGATTTCGGTTGAGTATTCATCAACCAGAGAATCGATTATCGTTGAAGTTTTTTGCCTGAGTTCACCTTTGATTCCTTCAGTAATTTCCTCATCAGATTCATTCCTGTTGAGGTGGGCTGGGTCGGTACTGGCTGGAGGCTTCATGCCGGCTGTTTCGGGTGATCCACTGAACAGATCTGGCATCTGGGGAGCAACGATCTGTCGCTCATGGTCATTAGCGCGACGCCTTCTCGGTGGGTCAGGGATCGGCAGGCTCGTATGGAAAACCACATCTTCCAATAACGGAATCTGAGCCGGTCGACCGGCATTCGGTTCTGTATCTTTACCTTTCACCAGGTAAGTTCCATGTTCATTGGCCGTGCTCTTTCGTACGCTCTGGGGACGTTTTCTTTGGCTGCGTACTGGTGTGCATGCTGGTTATTGTGTTTTTAGGCGCGTTGTTTTAACGCATGGTAGCGTAATGGGTAACCGCGGTCTTTATAGAACTTGAAGTTAACCCGGGCAGTTTCACGGCTATTTTCATCCAGCGGTACCACTTCTGCAACCCGATCAAAGCGGCTGAAAAAATCCGGCACGGTGCCGGAAATATTAATCAATACATCCTGGTGATCCGGTTCTGCTTCGTGAGAGATTTTGACCAAATCCTGCTGTTCGGCCTCATCTTTTGTTCCTGCATCTCTTGGTTTTACAAAGATGCTATGCGGAATGAACCGATCGGGCCGAAAAGACCAGATAAGATCATCCAGTTCTTCTGATTGGCTGATGTCGTTAGTGTGGATATGGATTCGATGGCCGCGATGGTAGATCTTGTCTATGAGTCGGCAAGTAAAATCCAGTGGCGCTTCTCTACTCTCAATTTGATAAAAATCGATTCTTGTCATTTAGCTAGTTCCTGTCCATATAGTCATAATTATTGGTAAATCATGAGCCTACTTAATAAAGTTCGTATATAAATCAATCATATACCGAAGGAAGGGGCCGCCGAGGTAAAACTCTCACTATTCTATTTTCGGACAAGAACTAACTTGTTTGCTCGTTCGCACGATCCATCAGGTATTGGGTAAGCAAGGTCACAGGGCGCCCAGTGGAACCCTTCTGGACACCGCCACCTTTATAGGCGGTACCTGCTATATCGAGGTGAGCCCAGCGATATTTCTTGGTGAAACGGGACAAAAAGCAGGCTGCGGTGACAGATCCGGCTTCTCGTCCACCGATATTAGCCATATCGGCAAATGCGCTATTGAGTTGTGTCTGGTACGCATCCCAAAGTGGCATCCGCCAGACCCTGTCAAATGTGTTTTCGCCTGCAAGGTTAATGTTGTCTGCCAGAGTGTCGTCATTGGCGTAGAGCGCCGTGGCGTGAGAGCCTAACGCCATAACACATGCGCCTGTTAAGGTCGCAACGTCAATAACGGTGGCAGGATTGAATTTGTCAACATAGGTCAGTGCATCACAAAGCACCAGCCGTCCCTCGGCGTCAGTGTTGAGGATTTCGATTGTTTGCCCGGACATGCTGGTAACGATGTCACCTGGGCGAGAAGCCCGGTCAGACGGCATATTCTCGGCAGCAGCAATAACGCCTACAACATTAATTGGCAACTGTTGTTCTGCAACTGTTTTCATTGCCCCAAAAACACTCGCTGCTCCGCACATGTCATAGATCATTTCGTACATGGTACCTGCGGGCTTGAGGCTGATACCACCGGTATCAAACGTAATACCCTTGCCGACAAGAACATGGGGTGCATCTTTGGGTTTCGCCCCCTTATGCTGGATGACAATTAACTTTGAGGGCTGAATACTGCCGTGACCGACGGATAGAAAGGAACCCATGCCCAGTTTCTCCATTTCCTTTTCGTCGAGAACCCTGGTTGTGAGGGAATCATAAGTCTGCGCCAGTTTTTTTGCCTCGTCGGCTATATAAGTAGGAGTACATATATTGCTGGGTGTGTTGCCCAGGTCCTTGGCGGTAGCGACCCCAATGGCGACCGCTTTCGCATCAAATATGGCCTGTTGCACCGTGGCTGCATCGGTCTTGTCTACTAACTGCAGATCAATGGTTTCAAGCTGCAAACTGGATTCGCCGGGATTGCCGCGCATTTGGTTGAAACTGTAGGTACCGGCAAAATATTGCTCCACCAGGCGTCGGGTTTTCCACATCAGGTCCTTATCGCCAGCTTTGGCTTCCAAAATACAGCATAAGGTGTGCTTTGCCGGTATTTTCTTCAAGGCCGCAATCGCGCTGGTAACGATCTGAATATATAGAGACTCATCTGCATTATCGACATTCCCGAGGCCGATCAGCAGGACACGCGGAGCGTTCACACCAGGGACGTCGTGGAGCAGGGCAGACTGCCCTACCTTGCCCTTGATATCACCGCGTTTCAGCACCTTTCTCAGGTAGCCCCCACTGGCTTTATCCAGCAATGTTGCCATTGGAGTCAGGAGGTGATTCTCATAAACTCCAACCATGACGCACTGGCTGCGGGTTTTTACCGGATTGCCGAATTTGGTCCCGAATTCCATGCAAACTCCTAAAGACATACTATTGAGTGAAGTGGATAATATAACGTTTATGAACTGCCCGGTCATTATCGGCACACATCTGTTGAATTTGTTTTGATCCTGTATCGATATTTCGCAAAAGAAGTCTTTGTCGCCATGATAGTGGTTGCCAGTGTCGTACTGGTCATTTCTATGGGCTGGCGTTTTAGCGCCTACCTGGATGATGCTGCGAGGGGTAATTTGACCCAGGATATCCTCTTCCTGATCATGGCTTACAGGTTACCCGGCTTTCTGGAATTAATCGTCCCCATTAGTTTCTTCCTCGCGATTATGATGTCTTATGGTCGGTTCTATGCGGACAGTGAAATGGTCGTGCTGGAAGCCTGTGGTATCAGTCCCCTGCGGATAATTGGCATCACCTTGTCCCTGTCACTGGCCGTGATGGTTTTAACCGCCACTTTGTCCTTGTGGTTAAAACCTTCTGGCGAAGAACGGGTTGAGCGCCTGTTTACTGACCAAAGGAGCATGACAGAATTTGACGTGCTCGCTGCGGGTCGATTTCAAACCCTGCACTCAGGTAAACGGGTGACCTATGCAGAACGGGTGGAGAGCAAGCGTGAACTCATCGAAGTGTTTATCAATGAGGAGCTCGGTCCAGACGACTTGTATGCCAGGGATGTGATTACAGTGAAAGCCGATCGGGGTGAGACCATCGTGGACGGCAAGGGTAATCGTTTTCTGGTTTTGAAAAATGGCACTCGTTTCCAGGGCAAGCCGGGCGATCGAGATTACCAGGTCATTAAATATGAGGAATATGGACAATTTATTGAAAAAGAGGAAGCTGAAAAACGCCTGCTTCGACGCTCGGCTGTGCCTACCGTGGATTTAATTGAAGACCTCACACCGAGGAACCTCTCAGAATTACAGTGGCGGCTGTCAGTGGTCCTGATGGTGCCGATTATTGCCCTGATGGCCATACCCCTGAGCAAAGTCAGCGCAAGGCAAGGAAGGTTCACCCGCCTGTTGCCGGGAATGATTTTGTGTTTTCTGTATGTTGTTTTGTTGTCAGCATCGAGATCAGCGATCGAGAAGGGTCAGATTCCTGTCGCCCTGGGTTGGTGGTGGGTGCATGTTGCCTACCTGACGATAATCCTGGGTTTGTATAAAACCGGTTGGATAGTCGACAAGTTGCAATCGAGGGGCAAAGGAAGCCGTAGGGCTGGGACTACCAGCACATGAGACGCATTGATTATTATCTTGGAGGAACGATTTCTGCAACAATCGGCCTGACGATTTTTGGTTTACTGGGGATCCTGAGTGTCTTCACCTTGCTTGACCAGATAGAAGATATCAAAAACAACTATACCTTCTACCAGGCCGTCATCTTCGTCCTGTTCAGCCTGCCCAGGTTGTTTGTAGACACTATTCCTTATGCTGCCCTGATCGGATGCCTGGCAGGCCTGGGGATACTGGCAAACAACAGTGAGCTCATTGTGATGCGCGCAGCGGGTATATCGACCTGGTACATCCTCTGGAATGTGATGAAACCCACGCTGTTGCTGGTAGTGGTTGGTTTGTATGTAGGCGAATATATACTCCCTGACGTAGAAAAAACCGCGCGCATTAACCGGGCGAAGGCCATGTCGGTTGATGACTCAGTTACTTCGGAATTCGGTTTCTGGTATCGGGAAGGGTCTGTCTTTATGCACTTTGCCGAGGTGAGTCAAAATGGTGTGATTCAGGGAGTCAGCCATTACTATTTTGACGGCGGAAATCACCTGAGCCGGAGTTTGTTTGCCAGGCGAGGTGTCTATCACAATGTGCGTGAAAATGAGAAGTACTGGCTGTTGGAAGATGTGACAGTAACAAATATTGAGGAAAGAACGACCTCTGTTGTACATCTGGCCAGCATGCGTTGGGATACGGAGCTGACGCCGAAGCTGATTAGTGCAGAGGTTCTGATCAAGCCGGACAAGATGTCAATTACTGAACTGAATGCGAAAATCAATTACATGCAGGCCCAGGGACTAAACAGCAACAAGTATGAATTGGGATTCTGGCGAAAATTGCTGCAGCCCCTTGCCACTATCGGTCTGGTATTTGTCGCCATCTCTTTTATCTTTGGTCCGCTACGGGAGTCCACCATGGGGATGCGTGTGGTGACCGGTCTGGTGATTGGAATAATCTTCAAGTTTCTGCACGACCTATTGTCACCAGCCAGCATGGTATTTGGCTTTGCGCCTGTCATTGCCATCCTCGCCCCGATAATCCTGTGCTTTGTGGTGGGCTATGTACTATTCAGGCGTGCTGCATAGCCTTTAGCTGAGATAAAGATAGGCTTAGACCTGCTTGTCTGTTACTTGTTCTGATTCGTAGGGTTTAGTTCCGAGATAGACGGTACGCGTCCGGGAGAACTGGTCGTACAAGGTCAGGCGGTCTGCTGAGAACAAGCTCCACCACAGGCCAATTCCTAACAGCGGGATGCTGATCGTTGCAATAACGAACCGGACGCAGGCTTGCCAGACAGAGATGGTGCCGCCTTCTTCATTCATCACGCGAATCTTCCAGACTTGCATTCCCAGGGTTTGACCCTTAAACCGCCAGAAATAAAAGTTGAAGCAGAACATCTCCAGATAACAAATCAATTGCACCCAGATAGCACCAAGGGCAGGTTCCTCGGGAAGTTGGCCGTCCGTAGGCGTTGAAGTGCCAAACACCGCGAGCAGCACTGAACCGGTGAACAGCCACAGCGCTATTATCAGGAAGAAGTCATATACCATTGCAGCCAATCTGCGAATCATACTGGCGTTGGGCAATGCGGTGGAAAGAAGATGGCTGTTCACTAAAATTGCTTCACAATTGGTAATAGTTCGCCGCATCGAAAACGTGGATTCTAGCAGAATCTGGAATGAAACAGTGTCGACGCGTGCTTGGGCTGAGGAATCAGAGTGACAAATTTGATTCGTGGGGGTAAATGCCCGTCACGCCAATTCGAAGTTGCTCAATCTGCCAAAAAACAAACGATTGTGCTTTAATGCGGTGAATTTTCAGGTCATTGTTTTAAATGAAGACGCACTTGCCACTGGTTCAGTTTAAATGCCCGGACCAACCCTAATCAGAAGAATTGCAGGTTCTTTTTTTGTCCTCCTGAGTCTGTTTCTCTGGACTGTGTCCAGTGATCTGATTGAACTGATCGCAAGACAGGAGGAAATTCTCTTCGGTTTATACTCCCGCCAGCGATTCGGACAGATATTTATACTCAACTTAATATTGTTAGGATTCGCTTACCTGCTGTTCTCGGATATGAAGTTCGGGCGTGCAATGGTTTACAAGGTTATCGCGGTTTTAACCTCGACATTTGTGGGTATTTTTACGGTGATTCTTGGCAGTCAGTGGTTGCTCGCACCTCGTTATGTTGAGGAATCAGTGACGCAAACCAAAAACGGTGTTCAGTTACAGGGGATGGTTCGATATCGGCGGCCGAACCAGTTTTATGAACTCATATTTAAGGACGAACCACTGACCCATCGGTCATATCCGTCTGCGCCCGATGGCCATGGACCGGTTGAAATTGAATTAACCATAGACCGCTATGGGTACCGGAACAAGGATTTACAGGAAAATTATGACATCGTCGTTGTTGGTGATTCGTTTACCACTGGCTCAAATGTGTCAGATAGTCAGATGTGGTCGGTGTTGTTGTCCCAGAGGCTGGGTCAATCCATTTACAACCTGGGTGCGTCAGGCTCAGACCCCCAGGTTTACCTGAACAACTTCGTGCAACTGGGGCTGAAGTTCAATCCGAAAACCGTCATATTCATGATTTATGAGGGTAATGATTTCAGGACCAAGGCAGCAAGGCTTGCGGCAGAAGACATTAGCCTGGGGGACAAAATTTCCACAATGACAAAAAATTCACCGGTCACCGCCGGGCTAAGGCGTCTGTCCAGCGAGGTCATCGAGGCGATAAATGCAGATGCGACTGTACCCGGGTACCAGGAGAAGCTGGGCTGGATGCCGGTTCAAATCGGCACCGGTTCAGGAGCCGACTACTATGGCTTTAAACCCAAACGCCTGGGTTATCTTTACGGCAGCGAGGATGAATTCAGGCAATCCAGGGAATGGCAGTTTGCAAAGGGCATTTTTGAGGAAATGGAGCAGGTCGCCCGGGATGAAGGATTCCGGCTGTTGGTTGTTTACGCACCCAGCAAACCTCATGTGATTTTCCCCCTTGTTGAAGAAAATGTCAGCGCAGAACAAATCAGGTCGTTCGTTGCCTATCGCAAGAAGTCATTGCCGCCAGCAAAGGAGTTCAAGGCTAAACTGGTGGCTGAACTGGGTAGCCAGGAATATGTCCTCCGCGATTTTTGCGAGCAGGCAGGTATCGAATTTGTCAGCGCAACCAGATTGTTACAGCAGATGAGCAGTGCTGGTGAGCAAACATATTACACTTATGACCAACACTGGACACCCGCGGGTAACGAGCTCGTGGCGTCAATGATCGGTAATTATCTGAAGCCATGAACCCGCCAGCATCTTTGGCTCAAGGCTCATTGGCGGGGCCTTTTCAGAGTCTCGCTAGAAAAGGGTGTAGATAAATGGTGCTACAGCCGACCCCTCGCCGAATACGATAAGCACACCCAGCAACATCATGACGAGGATGATGGGAGCCAACCAGTATTTTTTGCGTTTTACCATAAAACCGGCGAGGTCTTTTATCAGGTCCCACATCAGTAGGGTTTCTCCATATGGTCGTTGGACTGTGGCTGGTTCGTCACACGGTAGCTGCCACTCTCGGGTTCAAACCGCTTCCGCAGGGGATCTGAGCCAAATAGTCTCATGATAAGCCCGGTGGGCGTGATCAATCCGTAAAACATGACAAACAGAATAACTCGGGTGTTGATCCAGCCTGCGACCGCACCAAATTTAAGCCAGGGCTTGTAAATGTAGATTAGAAATTTGGGCGCTACAACCGCCAGGCCCACCATCGTGATGGCAATGATCCACGGCCAGGTTGGAGTCGATCTGTCCAACAACAGTGGTAGTGCGACACCAAAAATAGCGACAATGATACCGGCAAATATTAAACCAAAGGTCCGCAATTGACCTTTGTCCGGTTGGATTACTTCTACTGGGTTCGCCATCAGTCTAGCTCGAACTCGGTTTGCCAATCCGTTGATTCCTGCCAGTCAGGCTGGTCCTGTTTAAAACAGATAACGTTCTCCATTACCAGGTAATCCATTTCAGTACGCATAAAACATCGATAGGCATCTTCCGGGGTATTGACAATCGGTTCGCCCCTGACATTGAAAGATGTGTTAACCAGCACCGGGCAATTCGTTAATGCTTCAAATGCGTCCAGTAGCTGATAGAAACGTGGGTTGGTTTCTTTGTGCACCGTCTGGATACGCGCTGAGTAATCCACATGGGTCACCGCAGGAATTTCGGAACGGGGTATATTGAGCTTTTCTATCCCAAACAATTGTTTTTGTTCTTCTGTCATATCGAGACACTTGTCTTTGGATACATTAGCTACCATCAGCATATAAGGGCTGCGGGTATTGAAATCAAACCACTCAGAAACCTTGTCAGCTTTTACTGCAGGGGCAAATGGGCGAAAAGATTCCCGGTATTTTATTTTCAGGTTCATCACTGATTGCATTTCAATACTTCTTGGGTCACCAATGATTGAGCGGCCACCAAGAGCCCGGGGCCCAAACTCCATACGTCCCTGAAACCAGCCAACGATACTCCCCCCTGCGATGATGTTGGCGACCTCTGGAATGAGCTCGTCATCTCCAACTTGACGG
This sequence comes from Gammaproteobacteria bacterium, assembly GCA_012960755.1. The sequence goes on along the minus strand of DUAT01000039.1, from coordinate 83,557 downwards.
TACCCGGCGCTAACAGAGTCAAGGTAGTCGGTGATTGTTCTATTGTCGGGGCGAGGTCCCAGGTAGCTGCCCTGCATTGAATCGTGATCCTGGGTTTGTCGTGGGTGTCCTAAATATTCATACCATATTGCCAATGCAGCACCGACCGCGCCACCCGCATCGCCTGACGCGGGTTGAATCCAGATCTCCTCGAATGGGCCTTCGCGCAACAGGCGGCCATTGGAAACGCAATTGAGCGCAACGCCGCCTGCCAGGCAGAGTTTATCCAGTTTGAGTTCCTGGTGAATACCCCGGGCGATTTTGAGAACAATTTCTTCCGTAACAACCTGAATAGAACGTGCCAGATCCATCTCACGCTGGGTAATCTCAGATTCTGCCGTTCTTGCCGGTGCGCCAAACAAGTCCGAGAATTTCTGATTTGTCATGGTCAAACCGGTAGCGTAGTTGAAATAACGCATGTCCAGACGGAAGCTGCCGTCCGGCTTCAGATCCAGTAGCTTATCGAATATCTGGTCGACGTATTTTGGTTCGCCATAGGGTGCCAGACCCATCAATTTGTACTCTCCTGAGTTCACCTTAAAGCCGGTGTAGTAAGTGAAAGCCGAATAGAGCAATCCCAGGGAATGGGGGAAGTCGATCTCCCACTGGGGAACGAGCTGATTGTGCTCGCCCCTCCAGATACTGCTGGTGGCCCATTCCCCGACACCGTCGAGGCATAAAACTGCCGCCTTATCAAAAGGGCTCGGGAAAAAAGCAGAAGCTGCGTGGGCCTGATGATGTTCGGTAAACATTAGCGGCGGCAATGCCTTTTCTTTGATGCCACCGAGTTCTGAAAGGGCTTTTTTGAGCGTCGCCTTAAGGTAAAGTTTTTCCTTCAGCCAGATCGGAATAGCGGCAACGAAAGAGCGAAATCCCACGGGTGCATAAGCCAGGTAAGTTTCCAGCAAACGCTCGAACTTTAGCAGGGGTTTGTCATAAAAAACGACATAATCCACGTCTTTCAGACGCAGGTTGGCGTTGCTTAAACAGTACTGAATGGCTTCTGCGGGGAATGCTGCATCATGCTTTTTACGAGTGAACCGTTCTTCCTGGGCGGCGGCCATAATATCGCCGTCCTGTACCAGTGCCGCCGCACTGTCATGATAATAGGCAGATATGCCAAGAATGTTACAACTCACTCAAACCCCTTATATATGGTGATACTGCAGTGTGGTGTTGCTGCGCCAAGATGAACGTATCCGTTGCGGGATTGGATTGTAACTTGACGAGTATTAATTACCCAGCCTTCTTATTGAGCCTTGTTATTCAGCCGTGGGGTGATCCACCATAGCGCACAAGCATCGTACGAATCGTTTTCTTATCGATTTTAGCCAGTCGTTCAATGCCGCGGTAGCGTTTGTAGAATCGCAGTCGATCGGTTCGACTAAGATGTTTGCGAGCTTGTTCATCGAGACTTCCGAGGTCTTTGATTTTTCGATATTTAAGTATTGGCCAGGCAAATTTGCGGCCAAACGGGCAATCGATGAGGAATATCCGTGGTGATTGAAGATCCTGGGTAACAAGAACGTTTCGCCACTGAAAATCATTGTGACAGAAATTCTGGCTGTGTAACCGCCGGGTGATTTCAGCCAGTTGATTGATCACATTTATCCGCCAATGCCTGTCAGTGAAGATCCCGCCCCAGGTTTCTGCAGTTTCTTGCAGGTTTTTACTGTTGCTGACGTTGGCGGTGATCAACACACCTCTTTTGCTGCGAAAGTTCTTTGTCTCGATACCATGGGCAACCAGTTGACCGCAGGCGATTTGCTGGCTGGTAAACCAGCGAATGTTTCTCACTTCTACCTGGCAGCGTGAATAGCCGAACCAGGCACTTAACCCCAGGGCCGAGAAATACTGCTTGATAAAAAAGGTTCCGTTCTCAATGGATACCCGGAATACGCGGGATTGTTTGCCGACGGAGATCTGTTCTTCGTACCTTTCAAAGGCTTTGTCGAACGAGTCCACGGTTTTGGCGAATTCACTGTCTTGCCAGGATTTCTCGATTTCCCAGGTGGAGCTTTTTAGCATGCTGTCACTGACCGGCTCGTTAGGGGAATGAATGGAGCGGTCATTTTCAATCATTCAAGAGTGAAAAGACACTGCTTGGTACTCACTGACTATAGATGTCGTCGCGATTACGAATCGCGCTGGATAACTGTATCTACCGGTGACTCATTTTCGCGGCCGGTCTGCTCAATGCTGGAGATGAACATCACGCCGATCACAAACAACAGTAAAACCACCAGGACAAGTTGCAAGCCCGAACCCAGCAGCCAGTTGTTTTGCAACTCATCACCAGGTTGCCCGGTGGCATACCTGCGAATCAACCGATCAAGTCGACGAGGGACTTTCGGGGGTGGTGGGCGATTCTTTCGAACCAGGTTGCTGACATCCTTGAATTCCTGTTCTAATTCGAAGTCTTCAGATTCCCAACTGTTTTGCTGTTGCATATTCATCGTGCTATTTCCCGGGGATCTCCTTGAGCATTTGCCTGAGTTTTTGGTAGGCATACCTCAGTCTGCTTTTCGCCGCTTCCTGACTGACGGTTTGAACTTCGGCGATTTCCTTGATAGAAAAGCCAGCTTCTTCCCGTAGATAAAATGCCTCGCGTTGTTCTTGTGGTAATGACTTAACAGCAGTGAGTATGGACTCTGTCATTTCTGCGGTATCCAAGGCAACCTCCGTTAACTTTCCATCGTTAAGTTTCTTTTCTATCAGTTGTTCACCTTCATCTGCAAAAAAAAGCCTGCCGTTCTGTCTTTCGATAGTGATCAACCAGACAGTTGTGTGCGAGGGTGAATATCCAGGCTCGAAACTTATTGTTGCCCTTGTACCTGGACTGCGAAGCAATCACCCGCAACCAGATCTCCTGGAACAACTCATCAACCTCGGTCCGGTGGCAGTTTCGATACAAGTAACCATAAAGTGGCTGTTTGTACCTGAGGTATAACTGATCGAAAGCGTCAGTTTTGCCACGTGCGTAGGCTTGCATCAGCTGATCATCTGAACTTGATCGTTTTCTGATTCTGCCGCTATCGTCCGTTGGCAGGGCGATTGCCATAATTCATACCTTCTCCTTCCAGGGAGGTCCTGATTAATCAGAGATTCTCGGTCAGCCTCCTAGAGTAAACGATAAGAAGCGCATTGCGGGTTAAATTTTGTGCAAATAGTGTGCTTTTTTAACAGGCTAGCGCTCGTTTACCGCTAGTTCATGTTAGAACTCTTACCGATAATATTTACTAATCAGGTGATCGATACTGAGTTTTCCAGGGCCAAGAAAAATAAGTGGCATAAACATAATCATGTACATAAAGGGGAGTTTGTAGTTGCCAAACCCCTTATCGGTAATGGCGTAACCACTTAGCATATCGCTCAAGGACGACCAGCCTTCGGGTGGTATGTGTACGGCAATGGTGGCCACGATGGTAAGAATCACTAAAAAAATGGAAACATAGCGGGTACCGAGTCCAATGATTAAGGCGATCGCACCCAACAGTTCAAACCAGGTAGCCATGAACCAGCTGATTTCGGTGTTGATAACGCTGAAAGGAAATGGGAAATTGTCTTTGATATGGTCGAACCAGTTCTCACCGGCATATTTCTGTGCACCTGATTCCCAGTACTCCCACGCCAACAGTAGTCGAAGTATAAAAAGCCCAAGGTATTCTCCAACGGTATTCAGTGATTGGCGAAACCAGTTTTCCCAATTCATAATCAACGTCATATCTTTTCTCTTTCGGGGTTCAAAGTGTGGTTGATGGTGTGACAGCCGTCGGTGGGTGTATTGCTCCGCAACTGCTGTTGGTTCACCTATAGCCTATATAGATTGACCAATGTTTAACTGATTTTCTTCCCGCAAAACCTCTTATTAACCCCTTCCCGGCTTTGTGATCGTTTAAGCACTACATTAGAAACATTGTTAAGAACTTCTGTTAAGAACTTCTGTTAAGAACTTCCGTACTTACAACTTTTACTGGAGAAAGGGATCATGGATTACGAATTCAAATATAAGCGCTCAGTTTCCGCATTGTTCTGTTGCGTGCTGATGATTACCGCCTGTAGCAATCAGGAGAAAGAAAGTGAGCAAGAGGCGGGTCGATCGACCGTGGATAAAAATGACGGTATTGTTGACGTCAGTAAGATCAGTATTGATGCGGTCATCAATACTGCAGGACAGGAAACAGGACAGGCAGCAGGACACGTAACCGGTGTCGAAGTTACTGATTCTTCGGTTAATGATGTACGGTTGGAAGAGGCTATCGCCAGTCCTGCGAGTTATTTACGAGCAACACCGGATAGTGTCAACGTTGCGGCGGCCAGAGAGTATCGACAGAAAAGCCGATTGGGCGTGATAGCGCCACGACCGAGCCCAATTTATTATCCGGTCGAGCCAACGGATCGCGATAACTACCTTAAGTTTGATGAAAATGTCACTAAATCTGTGCTCGAAAACCCGGTGTCGACCTTTAGCATTGATGTGGACACCGCTGGCTACAGCAATATTCGGCGTATGATTCTGCGAGAAGGGAGATTGCCCCCCAGGGACTCTGTCAAGCTGGAAGAGATGATCAACTACTTCAATTACGACTATGCCGTACCGGATTCAATTCAGCAGCCGTTTTCTGTCTCCATGGAAATGGCGCCTGCACCCTGGGACAAAAACCACCAGCTGCTTCAGATAGGTCTCAAAGGCTTTGAACCGGGATTGGAACAGCGACCCAACGCGAATCTGGTATTCCTGGTTGATGTTTCGGGTAGTATGCAAGCGCCGAATAAACTTGGACTGGTAAAAAAGTCGTTGAAACTACTCGTCAACCGATTGAGCGCCGAAGATAGAATTGCGATTGTGGTTTATGCAGGGGCTGCCGGAATGGTACTGGATTCCACTACCATCGACCAAAAAGCCCGCATCCTTGCCGCGCTCGATTCGCTGCAGGCAGGTGGTAGTACTAACGGTGGTGCCGGTATTCAACTGGCCTATAGCATAGCTCAGCAGCATATGATCAAAGATGGCATCAACCGCGTCATCATTGCCTCGGACGGGGATATGAATGTTGGCACAGTTGACATTGATGCCTTGAAGGAGTTGGTTGAAGAAAAGCGTAAAAGCGGTATTGCTTTGTCGACGCTTGGTTTCGGCACCGGCAACTATAATTATGCCTTAATGGAACAGTTAGCTGACGTTGGAAATGGCAATGCGTCTTACATTGATTCTTTTTCGGAAGCAAGAAAGGTGCTTGTCGAAGAGATGCAATCAACGCTGATCACAATCGCGAAAGACGTCAAAATCCAGATCGAATTTAATCCGGCGGTTGTTGCCGAGTATCGTTTGCTGGGTTATGAAAACCGGTTGCTTAATCGTGAAGACTTTCGCAATGACAAGGTGGATGCCGGGGAAATCGGGGCAGGACATACGGTAACGGCACTGTACGAACTAGTCATGGTTGGTAGTGGCGCAGAAATGATTCCCCCGATGCGTTACAACCATGAGGACGAACCCCGGGCCGCTACTGAGGCTGAAAAGGCAAACGAAGTCGCTTATGTTCGTTTGCGTTACAAGCAACCCAACGAAGATACCAGTGTCGAGATTTCACATCCTGTCTATGCAGGGGCGAATGTGACGGACATCAGTCAGGCTTCAGATGATCTGCGGTTTGCCTCGGCGGTCGCGGGTTTTGGACAACTGCTCCGGGGTGGAAAGTACACAGGAAGTTGGGGCTACGATGAGGTACTCAACCTGGCACGAAATGCCCGAGGGCAGGATCAACACGGATATCGTTCAGAACTCGTCAGTCTGGTGGAGTCTGCCCAGGCACTTTCCTTCGATGAAACGCTATCTTACAAGGTAATACCGTTTGATAATGAGGCGTTCGCTGTAGAAAATGAGCACATGTTGCAACGTCATGTGAACTAGACGCCGGAATGTCAGGCAGGGTATTCACTGTGAGAAAGGTTGTTAATGCGTAATCTGTTACATGGTTTGAGGAGTGACGAGTCACTGATGCTGGCATACCAGCATGGTGACTCAAGCGCTTTTGAATCTTTGTATCTGCGGCATAAGGACAGCGTTTTTGCGTTTCTGTATCGCAACTGCCAGGAGCCAGCGTTGGTGGAAGAGTTGGCCCAGGATGCCTGGACTTCGATCATCCGCCGCGTCGAATCCTATCAACCTACAGCAAAGTTTCGAACCTACCTGTTCTCTGTCGCCCATAACAAGCTGGTGGATCACTGGCGGCGGAATAAGAACCGAATCAACGACATTGACATCGATGATATAGGTTCGCACCCGCAGGCTGAACACGAAAGTACTGGCGACGATTATGAACCCGAGGCAAGCCTGGCCAGGCACCAACAGAAACAAACGTTACTTGGTGCGCTGGCTCTTTTACCCGATGAACAGCGAGATGTATTCCTGTTAAGGGAGGAGGGTTTTAGCCTGGAACAGATCTCGGAAATCACTGGTGTCGGCAGGGAGACAGTTAAAAGCAGACTGCGTTACGCCGGGCAACATTTAAAAACGGCTATGGAAAAGCAGCTGACTAATAACGGCACAGTGATGTCATCTGCTGCGATATCAGGAGCGAAACCATGAACATTCCATCCGAATTTTCGATCCAACTTGAACGAGAAGGTGCGCCTGCGTCACCGGAGTCTCTAGATCTGAAAATACTGAAGTACTCCCGTGAACAAGCCCCACAAAAAATGGGCTTTCGTTCGAATACCTGGTTGTCTGCCGTGGCGGCTTGTTCAGTGATGGGGATTGCGTTGCTGGTTGTGCTGCGGGCACCGGATGAAACCCTGTTGTTAGATGAAACCTCGTTGGAAGAAGCAATGTCGCTCGACGACATGCGACCGTTCAAAGTGGAGATGATGAATGCACCTGCCAAATCGCCTGTTGCAAAAGGCGCAGTTTATGAAGAGGTTCTTTCTGGCGGTCACGTCGCGGCGCCTGAAAATAAATCAGAGTTTAGATCTAAGGCTGTTCAGACGCAGTCAGAGGCAGACCTGATTGCTGAAAAAATAGTTGTTGAAGAAGGAATAGCTGCCGAAGAGAATGTAGCGTTGCAGCAAGAAAAAACTGCACGACGTAAATCCCAGGCGAGTGGCTCAAGATTGGAAGCCACTGCGTCCGGGCAACAGCCAGCACCGGCGAATTCTCCTGCACTTCCGGCGGCTAATTATTTTGATGAAAGCCAGTTGTCTGACCTGGCCAAGGATGACGGTATTGCTGCCGGGAAGCTTGCACCTCAAACAGGGAGTGGAGCCCAGGGTCCGGCACCAGAGATGGCGACTGTCACTACCAGTAGTTATCTATGGGAAGAAAGCCCCACTCCCCATCGGGATAATGGGTCACTTAATATCGATGAAACACTAAAGAAAATAAAAGCCCTGGTTGATAAAGGCGAACAAACCAAAGCGGAAGATGAATACCGGATTTTGCTGCGAGAGTGTGAGGATTGCCAGCTACCAGAGACACTGGAACTCGCGTTAAAAGAAATGGAAGAAACGCCAGAATTCTAGAAGTGCGTTCACCGGTTGAAAAGGAATTAGCCTCGATCTAACATCAATTCGAAGCATTCTGCGATCGCCTCACCGAACAACCCGAACAACTTCTTCGATGCGACTTCGTATTCATCTTGCCTGCTGTGTTAACTTCGAATCTGTAAGTTTCCCTATTCCTTGCAGGTTCCGCCCCTGAAGTTGTTAAGTTAATGCCAATTAAGCTGGTTATTGATTGACTGATTTCTTATCGAATCCGGCCAGCTTTTTGTAGGCAAGGCTGACTTCCTCCAACTCAGGGTAAGCAACACACTGGTGTTGCTCGACGCAGTCTCCCTTGCATTGATCTTCGACCATTTGAAGAACTCTCTCTGGACCTGTCTTTCGATTTTCGAGTACCAGTCGTGAGGTCAGCGGTAATCGTTCCAGCTCGTACTCTGAGAAAGCGCTGGCCGGGTCTTTATGTTCACTGATATGTTTAGTCAGACTAACAGCGTCGAGGACCGCCTGGGAAGCGCCATTGGATCCATTGGGATACATGGCATGGGCTGCATCCCCCGCCAGGGTAATCCGGCCAAAGCTCCACCGGTCGACGGGATCACGGTCGATCATTGGAAATTTGTAAATTTCCTGTGCGCTGGTAAAAAGTTTTCGGGTTTGTAGCCAATCAAAGTTCCAACTTTCGAATTGATTTTCAAACTCTGACAAGTTGCCAACACTGTTCCAGTCATCCTGGCGCATTGTATTTGCCGGGACACGGTATTCGGCAATCCAGTTGATCAGTTGCTTACCTTCATCGTCCGGTGGCGTGATGGGGTAGGCGACCAGTTTCTGGTTACTGTGTCCCGCCATAATCATGGTCCGGCCCGTCAGAAAAGGCTCACTCCAGCTGGCTGCGCGCCACAACATCAGGTTGGCGAAGTGCGGCTCACCCTGATTCGGGTAGAGCTGCAGCCGCACTGTGGAATTAATGCCGTCTGCGCCCACCAGGAAATTGCCCGTGAAACTGGAGCCAGCGCCCGTGCTGTCTGTAAACCGGGCAGTCACCTCATTACCTGACTGTTCGAATTGAATCAGCCGACGATCCGTGACTACGGCTTCTTCGCCCAGCCGCTGCTTCACATGTTTTAAAAGAATTTGCTGAAACCGGCCGCGGTGAATCGAGAACTGGGGCACCTGATATCCCGCATCAAGCCCCCTGGGTTCCGTCCATATCAGCTTGCCATTTTTGCAGTAGAAGCGTAACTCCCTGGTTTTTACCCCGGTATTGACCAGATCTGTTTCCAGACCCAGATCAACCAGATGTTTGACACAATGGGGCAACAGGTTGAGACCGACACCAAGTTCCCTGATCTCTTTCGCTGACTCAAAAATCCGCACCGGGATTCCTGCACGATGCAGTGCCAGTGCCAGGGTCAGACCGGCAATCCCTCCACCAATGATAATTCCCGGATTTGATTCATTCATGAGCGGTCTTTTTTGATGACTGCAATGGTTAGTCTGGATTCGCAAATTGGGCGATCGTTACTATCGTTGATTTCAATCCGCCAGACCTGCGTCTGCAGGCCAATATGAATTGGCCTTGCCATGCCGGTAACGCGTCCTTTGCTGGCCTTTCGAATATGATTGGCATTGACGTCAATACCAACACAGTAGAACTTTTCCTGGTCAACGCAGCAGTTTGCTGCATAACTTCCCAACGTTTCCGCAAGCACGACAGAGGCACCACCATGTAAGATTCCGGTAATCTGGACGGTGCGTTTATCAATGGGCATGGTGCCAACGATAAAATCGTCGCCGATGTGGGCTAGGCGAATACCAAGTTGGTCAACGAGTGTGTTCTTGTGTAGTTCATTGCCTTCTTCAAGTGTTGGCGTCTTAAACCAAATAGCCATTTTTTCTCCTTATCACAGTATGGTAAGCCGTTTCCGAGACGGCCGTTAACTGATATCAATGGACATCAATGTACATAGGCTGCATGAATCCGGTTGATACGCGCCATTGCCTCACTCGGTAGCGGCCCCAGTTTCTGAGCTGAAAGGGCCTCTTCAAGATGAGCAGGCGTCGCCAGTCCAAATACAATACAGGATAAGCGCTCCCGGGCGAGGGCGAATCGCAACGCTGTCTGGGCGCGTGTTCCATAATCGTCGCCCAGTTCCTCAAATATCATCTTCGCCTTGCGTGTTTCACTCTCGACCGAATCACCCGGGGTTAACGGCTGCTCCCTGCCATGGCGAGCGTCGGTTGCAATCACACCGGCCGCAAATACCCGAATGTTCATCGTCGCAACCTGATGCTCCACGCAAGTATCGATAATGCCGGTAAAATTGTAGTGCGGCCAGGCGGCAGGCATGGATTGCCCGGCAGATGGGTTAAGCAGGTTGTAATAAACCTGGGCCGAAGCAATGCGGTTACTCTTGATAACCTTGGTCAGTGCCGCAACATCCCCGAGTGCAGTAATGCCAAAATGTTCAATGAGTCCCTGGTCCCGCATGGCTTCCATGGCGTCTAACACCCCGTGGGGTTTCAGTACCTCACCCAGACCGATGGTTCGCCCCTGGGATTGTGTGCCAATGGGATTGTGCAGTTGCAGCAAGGTGACCTTTGGCAGGTTTAGCCGTTCAAGGCTGCCATGTAAACTCCGCTCAACCTGCCCTGCCAGGTCATATAAATCCCGAGTATCGATATTGACCTTGGTGGAGACGTAAGGTTGTGCATCAGCTTTTTTATCAAGCAGGGTAAGGATTGAACCCAGTGCCTGTTCAGATTGTCCGTTGCCATAGGAGGGTGCGGTGTCAATCCAGTTAATACCTGCCGAAAGAGCACGTTTAATTGTTGCCAGCTTGATGTCATCTTCTGCATCAATCAAAAGCCCGCCAACCGCACCTCCACCAAAGACCAGTTCGGATACCTCGATACCTGTACTGCCAAATGGTCGGTATCTCATACATAGACCCATTCATTGAACATTCACAGACTATATCACGACAGGAGTGAGCCTTTTTTTAGCGGCTCTGGGTTATCATATGTAGGTTAGGGAGGACATGAGACTTGTGGTGGTGATGGCGGTAAAGAGGTTTTTTATTCGGGGTTTGTTTTTTTGCAGTATTGCTTTAGTTGTCTTGCTGGCTATCGGTTCAGATGTTGAAGCGGTTTCCTTCGAAGACTGGCTCACAGATATTCGTCAACAAGCCCGGGAAAGAGGTTTTAGCGAATCGACACTCCGGACACTGGAGAATTTAGAACCTGACCCCAGAGTTCTGAGGTTCGATCGAAAGCAGCCCGAATTTGTCCAGACTTTTGAAGAATATCTCACAGCACGCGTGACGCCGTATCGAATCCTGACAGCCCGCCTGTTCTATCAGGACGAGAAGGAAACTCTTGAGGAAATTGCACTGGCATATGATGTTGACGCCCAGTATCTGCTGGCGTTTTGGGGACTGGAGTCTAACTTTGGAAAATACCAGGGCAAGTACTCGATTGTTCGCTCCCTGGCGACCCTCGGTCATGATCCCCGACGTTCAACTTTTTTTACCCGGGAATTGTTTAATGCGCTGCAGATTCTGGATGAAGGGCATATCTCCTCGGAACAGTTTGTTGGCGGCTGGGCTGGTGCGATGGGCCAGAATCAGTTCATGCCGTCCAGTTTTTTGAACTATGCGCAGGATTTTGATGGCGACGGGAAGAAAAACATCTGGAACAGTCAGCAGGATGTGTGGGCATCGATTGCCAATTACCTGAAGAAACACCGTTGGCGGCGAGGTGAAATCTGGGGGCTGAGTGTGAACCTGACTCAAACTCACGATTTCGATTTGCTGCGCCCCGAGAAGGTCCGCAGCGGTTGCAGGGCTTACCGTCATCACACCCGGGTGATTTCGGTGCAGGAGTGGAAAAAGATGGGAGTTGAGTTCGACGGTGATCCGGGAGATGACATGGAGTTCGCCATGGTCATCCCGGATGCCGGTGAGGACAGGGCTTATCTTGTAGGCCCTAACTTTGGCAAGATCCTGTCTTACAATTGCGCCAACAAGTACGCAGTATCCATCGGATTGATGGCGGATGAAATTAGCGGCTGACTTGTTTCAGGTTAATGTCGCTTCCGTCAATATCGCTTATCAGGGGTTTTTCAGCAGCCTGTTCAGTCATCGGCCATGAAACTGGCCTCTGTCTCAGCTACCAGCTGGTTGTTATCTACCCTGATCATTTTACCCTGCATCACAATCAGGCGACGTTTTTGCTTGAGGCAATGTCCTTCCAGCAAAACCGGAGTACCTGTCGGCAGCGACTGCTTGTATCGAATATCGCACTTCGCGGTGAAGGCACGAATCCCTTTCAGATAAATCCAGTTCGCCATGACATCGTCGAGGGTGCTGAAGATAATGCCGCCATGGGTGACACCATCATATCCACAGTGAATGTCAGCAGGCGTGAATTCTGACCTGCAGACATCATCCTCCAGACGAAATATGAGTTTTAAACCAATGGGGTTGGCAGGTCCGCAAACAAAACATGTATTGGCGTCAGATCTGATTTCGCTCATACAACATCTCTTATCTGTGATAAAACCTGGTTTTGATAATACATTAACCAGTTCTTGTCCGGAAATAGAACTGTGAGTGTTATACCTCGGCCCCGCCCTTCATTCTATATGTGATTGATTCATAAACTAACTATGTTAATCAGTCGCATGAATTGTTCGAAATACATGACTTTCCGGACAGGAACTAACCAGGTGACATCGGTGGAGCCTAACCGTGTCGCAAGTTGAGTCTTGAAAACGGCGATCCCAGTATTGGTTGCGTCAGATCAGTGCTGATTAGTTCCAGCGTAGCAAATGATAGATGCCTTTGTAGGCCATGTCCCAGACTGAACTGAAATACAGATTGTCAGGGATCTTGTGTTTAATCGTCTCGTGTAATGCCGGTAACTCGGACCAGTGCAGACCTTGTTTGTAGTGGTGGGCCGTATGGTAACCGAGATTTCCCGTCATAAAATTGAAGATCGGGTTGAGATTATTATACGAAGCCTTGAAATGATCCTCTTTTTCATACAATCCGGCATGATGGTCATAAGTTGCCCAGGCCGTAATCAGCAGCCCGGTAATCATTGGCAACACGAACACCATCAGGCTTTGCAAGGGTTTGAACCAGGTCAGAATTGCCAGCAAGGTAAAGGTGATAACGGTGTAAAGCAGATGTACCCGGTAATGTTTCGGGTAGCGTTTTCCTACTTGATAACCCCGGTAATAGGCGGTCAAGGCAACATTGAGTGTGTATTCGACGACACCCATGGTCGTGCCGTCTTTGCGCATCCAGCGACTTTCATCTTTGGACTGGTCGAGATAGTGATGATGATGACCCAGCACATGGTGCAATAGCCACAGATTCGTCGTGACACCTGTGTGGAACGCGTAGCTCATTTCAAGGAGGCGATTTAGTGGCATCCATTGGTAAGTCAGGGTGTGCTGGTGGTGATGATTCCAGGCGCAAATACTACCTTTTGGAACCAGCATCAGCACGAAATATCCGAGCAGGAACCAGAAATCGTCGACGCTGAAGAAAACAATGAAATCCAGTAATGTCAACGAGAAAATGAGGAGCACGGGGATACGATCTGAGATGTTTTTAAGCACGATTCAATTTTTTTAACGAGGTCTGGATTGTGTGGATCGCAGGCTTGCTCTTGCGTATGAGTCCTGCGTATGAGGTTCGGGTCGGCATTTCAAGATGCGCATGGTATAAGTCTAGCATGGGAATGTAAACCGACCGGTCTTTTCTGACAGACGTCGTTAAAAAACGAGTGATATGATGGCAAATGATAATGTAATTGGCTTTGATGATGCAAAACGACCGCATGCGTTTAAACGCCAGGACAAAAAGATAGCCGATATCAGGAAAGCCTTTCGGGTTGCCCGCGCAGACAGCGAGCCCAAGCCGAAGAAACGCCGCCGCAGAAAGAAAAAGAAGTGAGTAAATCTATGTACATTTTGAGATCCGGGATAAAGATATTCGTGTCCGTGATGGTGTTAACGGCATTGATCGGGTGTGTGGAAGTTGGCAGCGACCGCTGGTGCGACAATATGAAAGAGAAGCCCAAAGGTGATTGGACCGCCAACGAGGCGACCGATTTTGCAAAGCACTGCCTTTTCTAATTTTTAACCCTGGAAGGGTTTTCTGTCCTGGGCAGAACCACTAATAAGGTCGGTCACCGGCCACAGTGGTTCTCAACATCTCTCTTCGTTGCCCCTGGTAGTCGGATGTCGCGCAATGTTGTGTACAGCGATTATCCCACATTGTCAGGGATCCGGGCTGCCATTTGACGCGACAGGTGAATTCGCTGGAGACTGCCAGATCGTTCACGTACTTTAAAATCGGCGCACTTTCTGTTTCGGTCATATCCTTGAACCTGATGGTGTAGACCGGGTTCACCCACAACGCCTTCCGTCCCGTATCCGGATGAGTTCGAATCACTGGATGTTCCATTAAATTTGGTTCTGATTCATCGTTAACGATAGTCATATTCTCCATACGGTCCTTCAGGGTTGCGTCCGGACCGTATGATCGTACGGCGCTGTGAATGGCCGTCAGACCTTCAAGCATTTGTTGCATGCCATGTGAAAGTGCTTCATAAGCCTGGTAGAGGTTGCAGTACAGGGTATCGCCACCGGTTTCGGGTACATCAACTGCATACAGCAGGGTTCGGCTGGGCGGGTGTTCCTGAAACGTAAAATCCGTATGCCAGCCTGCACCGAAAGTAAGCGCTGACTTCTCTCCTACCTCTTTAATAACAGGGACTACGTCAGGATACTCACTCAAGCCTGTGAGATATGGCGTCTCACCAGCACCCCCCAACCGCTGGGTCAGTTGCAGCAGCCCCTTCGGGTTGAAATGCTGATCCCGGAAACACAGAACCAGATAATCGAGAAAGGCCTGTTGCAGTTCCTCTTCGGTTGCTGGGCTCAATGGCTGGCCCAGATTCAGGCCCAGAACCTCGGCACCCAGTGAATTGGCGATTGGTTTTATCTCAAAATTGCTCACAACTGACCCATCTCAAAAGAACTGTACTAGCTATGGTAAGACATCTGGTAAGACATCTGGTAAGAAAAGGATAAGACTTTGTTGGGGAACGTTGATCGCTCAAACCAGGAGTGTAATGAAAGTTCACTAATTGCCAGGTTTTTGGAATCAAACCACGAAAGCCTTGAAATTTAAGCTTTCCCGATACTAAAATACGTAGTTGGCTACGTATATGAAAACATATACAAATGCTCACTTTGAGGTGAAATGATGGACACGTTAAGAGATCTGGGCGCCCTGGCGCTGGGCAGTCGCCTGAAAAGGTTGTCGGAGCAGTTGATGCAGGATGGTGTTCGCGTTTATCGGGATGCCGGTCTTGCTTTTGAACCCAAGTGGTTTCCTGTTTACTACTACCTGAGTGAGCATGGTCCCAGCCCCGTAACCGAGATTGCGCGCGGGCTGGGTATTACTCATCCATCTGTTAACCAGATTGCGAAAGAGATGATCAAGGCAGGCATCGTCGCAGCTTATAAAGACACCAGTGACAAGCGTAAAAGAGTTCTGGCGCTGACAGTAATTGGCAAGCAGCATCACGGTGAACTGCAGAATGTCTGGTTTGACATTAACGGCGCATTGCAGGAACTGATGGATGAAACCCAGGTGGACTTTCTGGGATACATAGAAACCATTGAACGGGCATTGGATACCAAATCATTCCATCAGCGTTTCCTGGAAAGGCATCAACCCGGGTCTGACAAGATTGAAATATCCTCCTTTCAATCCCGGTATTCGGTTGATTTCAAACGTATTAACGAAGCATGGATCATGGAGTACTTTGTAATGGAAGAGATGGATAAAAAAGCGCTCGATCATCCGCAGCAGTATGTGATTGAATCCGGCGGTGACATCCTGTTTGGCATCGAACGGGGATCAGGCGTGGTGTTGGGTACCTGTGCGCTGATAAACCGTGGTGACGGCCTGGGCGAATTAGCAAAGATGGGAGTGGACAAGTTGGCACGAGGCAAGGGGGTCGGTAAGTTGCTGGCTCATGCGAGCCTCAAACGGGCACGGGAACTGGGTTTCAAAAAGCTCTATCTTGAAACCAACTCGCGACTGGCACCAGCCCTGGGCTTATACAAAAATCTGGGTTTTGTCAGGAAACCTTCGCCCTGGGATTCAGACTACTCCAGGGCAGATGTGTATATGGAACTCACCCTGTAAGCAACCAGGGAACTCAGGATGATCCAAAGGTTTAGCTCAGAGCGGGTATCGTGGTATTTTGAACGCCACCACGGGCGAATTGGCAGGACAGGGAGAAATGGCGAAATTATATGGTATCGGGACGTCGGTCTATCTGCGAAATAATGACGGTGATATTCTAATCCTGAAACGAGCTGGCGGAGCTGCCAGAGGTTCCTGGTACATTCCCGGTGGTGGACTGGATGAAGGTGAAACCACCGAAGAGTGCGCCCGCCGGGAGTTGATGGAAGAGACCGGTCTGCAGGTCGATGGCCCGATGCAATTGATAGCGGTCACGCCCATGTTTGCCTACGACCACGATATGTTTCTGGTTGCTTATGCGGCTGATTATACTGCAGGTGAGGTAACACTTAGCCACGAGCACGAGGGTTTTCGCTGGTTATCCCCGCAGGCCTATCGCGACAAGTACTTTTCCGATGAAAGTATCAAGGTCGCAGAACAACGTAGCGCGGGTGCTGCTAAAATGTCGAAGTCGGTGCAGGGTGAACTGGATTCCTACCTTGGCTGGATATCCGGGGGTGAGGGCATAACGTGAATATTGACTTCTATTGGGATGTTGGCAGTACCAATTCATACTTTGCGCTGAAACTGATAAAACCCATCGCGGCTCGCCACCATGCAACTCTCACCTGGCATCCTTTCAACCTGGGTTTTGTCTTCCAGTCCAATAACTATGTACTCATGGATGAACCGAAAGCGAAAATGCGCAACCGGGGGGCAGACCTTAATCGCTGGGCTAAACGGTACGATCTGCCATTCAGGGTTCCTGATAACTTCCCGATTAAAACCAGCCGGGCATTGAAAGGCGCCATTGCCATGCGGCGGTGGGATAAAGAAGAAGACTATATCGATGCAATCTTTGCAGCCTATTGGGAAAACAATGTGGGCACTATTGGCGAGTACGATACCCTTCGCGGTATCGCGGCAACCCTCGACGTTGACCCGGATGAGTTTGAATCCTGCTGCGAAAGTCCCGGCATACGACAGGCCCTGATCAATTCAACCAATACAGCCCTGGAAGAAGGCATATTCGGCGCACCCACAATGGTTATCGAGGGCGAAATCTATTGGGGCAAGGACCGGATGGAATTTATCGAAGATCATCTGGCTAACGGATCAGATAGCAATGGGACAAGGGTCCGACAGGATCTAAAAGATCAAAACTAATGTTAAAAGATAACTCCAAAGGCGCTATACCTTTCTCCCGGAATGGCATCTGGCAACCAGCAATACACGAGAACTGGCATGCTCCCTGTGCATGCTGTGCTCCGGTGATACGAGAGCTCAATGACTGCATGCATGTTAAGGATGCCGATCTCGCTGATGCAGGCTATTGGCGAAGCAGGGCTTGCCAGCGTTCTTTGCCCCCCGTCAGCAGTAAAACCCAGCTGTTTGTAAACGCCAGGATCTATACGGTTGACGACAATTTCTCCACCGTAGAAGCACTAGCCATAAAAAATGGCAAAATCCTCTCCACGGGGACGAACGACAAATTAAAAAACGAATACGCAGAAGACGTTGAGGTGATTGACTGCGCTGGTAAAACAATATTACCGGGATTTATTGAGCCGCATATGCATTTTCTCGCTATTGCGACCATAGGACATTTCGAGAACGTCGGCCCCTTCAGATACTCAACCATCGAGAAAGCGTTGACACGACTAAGAGAGCTGGCTGGCCTGAACGAATCTAACGAATGGATTATGGCGCGACAGTTTGATCCGTCCTTGCAGGAGGGTCCGGGAGAATTGACACGGCAAATGCTCGACACCGTTTCAACAACAAGGCCGGTTTTTGTTTACAACGCATCTTTGCACTTTGCCTACTGCAACAGCCGTGCGCTGGAAGCCGCGGGCATCCATGCTGAGACGGAAGATTTCCCCGGCTCCTCTTTTGGCCGGGACGAAGACGGATCACCCAATGGTGTTTTGCAAGGTGGCCGTGCTATGGGGAGCGTAGCAAAGCACAATCCCGCGCAACAGCAATACGATTTGGCCGAGGCCTGCCTGAACGTCTGTGCCCGCGCCAATGAAGTGGGGATCACCACATTCTGTGACCAGGGCACCGGTTTAAGTCGTGGAGTTCAGGAACTGGATCTCTACGATGCATTGTCTGCGTCAGGCAAAATGACAACCAGGCTTCGATACTCACTCAGCTATGCCATACAGGAAAAATGGGACGAACATGGCGTGCAATATGGCGACGGGGACGAGCTTGTCAGGGCAACCGCGTGGAAGATTGTCTCTGATGGCTCCAACCAGGGCTTCTCCGGATTACAAAGAGAACCCTATTTGTACTCTGAAAATAAGGGTGTCGCATATGTTGAGGCAGCGGATCTAAAGCAAATGGTCATCGACCGCGCTGAAAAAGGCTGGCCCATTGCGGTCCATGCCAATGGCGACCAGGCAATTGATAATGTACTGGATGCTTTTGAAGCTGCCGATGCTTTGGGGTTGCTTTCAAGAGGACCCTATCGCATTGAGCACTGTTCCATTTTACACGATGAGCAAATCGACAGAATTGCTAAGCTTGGTCTGTCGCCCAGTTTTTTAATAGGCCATGTTTATTACTGGGGTCAGGCAATGCGGGACAGGATATTTGGTGAATCCAAGGCATGCCTGCTCGACAGAACAGCAGCGTGTGAAGCCAAAGGCATTCGCTGGACCCTGCACTCCGATGAACCCGTGACTGAGATGGGACCGCTCCGATGCATCGAGAATGCGGTGACCAGAAAAATGTGGCGTGAGCCGGAATCAATTCTGGCAGAAGCAGAGTGCATTGATGTTAAGACGGCGATAAGGGCCATGACGATTGACGCCGCCTGGCAGTGTCATTCTGATCACGAGATCGGGAGTCTGGAAGCAGGTAAGTACGCAGATTTTGTGGTTTTGGAAAAAGATCCGCTCAGTGTCAAAGCAGATGAAATAGAACAAATTCAGGTTCTGGAAACCTGGATGGGAGGTCGTCAGGTGTTTTCTTGGGTTCCGTAACATTTCGGCGTCGACATTCCCTTCGAAAAGCGCCATAGTGATAGTGCGCTGTACCTTTAATTCACGAGGCGAGATTTGTTATGAGTGAAGCAGTTGATACCCAGAAAGAATATGAGCTTGATACCAGCTGGATGGAAAACATGGGGGAGTGGGGTGTCAAGGCGACACCGGGTAAACGTGGCTTAACCCTCGCGGATATTCAGGTCGGCAGCTATGCTGAACTGCCTGAAGTCAGCGACAACATGACCGGTCGGCCCCGGGGAGCGGCGGTACGTCCGGAAGCCTTCAGGGTAGGAGCCTATTCAGTTCACACACTGTCTGAAATCTGGCTCGACAATGCAGAATTTCTCTATGAAGAGGCGCTCCAGCGGCAATGGAGTTCGGCCACCGATATCCCCTGGCATACCCTTGAACCACTGCCCGATGCGGTAGAAGAAGCTGAATGCCTGCTTTGTACTTTTTTCAACGAGGTAGAATTTGTCGCCGGTGACGTGCCCGCTCGCTGGATCGCCAAAACAACCCCGGACTATCTCGAAGCGCGAAACGTGTTGAGTGCACAGGTAATGGATGAGGCCCGGCATATGGACGTATTCCGTAAACGTGCGCTGGCCAATGGCGGCGGATTGATGCGCATGTCGGGGGCAACGTCGGGATTTGTCGGCAGTATTGATCTCGCCAGGGATTTTACCGAGATGTCCACAAGGCTGCACATATCAGGTGAAGGCGCTGTGTTGACCATGTTCCGCATGGGAGAACTCTTTGGTCAAAATGAGGCTGAAAAAACCATGTATCGACTGTGTGCCCAGGACGAAGCCAGACATGTTGCGTTTGGCGTTATGCATCTGCGCTGCCTTAGTGCAACCGCACCGGAGCGACATGAAGAGATTGAATGTTATCTCGATGAGGCTGAGGGACAATTACTCGCAGGTCAACAAAATCCTGCGGGAACACAGGCTGAGACCAGTGAAGCCCTGGCTATTCTTCTTGGCGGTGGGGCCGAGCACTACGATGAAGGCCACAAAAAACTGCTCGTGATCCGTCGTCGTCAACTCAAGGAATATATGAAGCGAGTCATCAGCGCGGGTTTCGGAGACCGGTTTGAAAATGGCCGATCTTCCATCCCGGAGCGTTATGCTGCCACCGGTTAGTTCTTAAGTCCTTACCGTAGTTGAAGGGGAAACATGTCCGAGAAGATGACAGAAAGTATGTCCGAAGACGAACCTACCCAGGGTGTTCCTGAACCCACGTACGACTGGATGGGCCTGACCAATCAATGGGGTACCCGTGTAAAACCGGGCGAACATGGCCTCAGGCTTGGCGACCTGAATGTGGGTATTTACGGTGAAGTACCTGAATACTGGGATGACCAGACACGCAGGCCGCGAGGTGCCTTGCCGCGAGCGGGTATCCCACCATTGCCTTACTCACTGCGCAGCAAACATGAAATGTGGGCGGATTGTGCGGCGGACCTCTATGAAGAAGCGATCCAGCGTCGATGGATACCCGCGACGGAAGTGCCCTGGGATACCCTCAAAGAACTACCTGAAGACGTGGAAAGGGCGATTTGCCAGATTTGCACAGAATTGTCGCAGTGTGCCAACACCGAACTGGAAATCATCACCTATTGGCAGGATCGAATGTCCTACGGGTATTTCGAGGTAAAACAGTATCTGGCGACGGCTACATTTGATTGTGCACGTCATCTGGAAGTGATGAGAAAACGCGCGCTGTCCAACGGAGGAGGACTGGGCATCGAGAGTCGCGGTCGGGTCAACCGAATGATTCTGGAAAGCAGCGGTGGTTGGACCGAGGCGGTTGTTTATCTCTATCTCTTGCGGGGTACTTATATTACCCGGTTGCTAACAGGCCTGCTCAGTTTTGCCCATAATGATGCGGAGACGTTTATCTACAGCCATATGCTGGAAGACCATGCCCGTCATATGACTTATGGTTATGATCACCTGAAGTATGCAGCGACTCATCATGAGGGTGCGACGGATATTATGCGAACGCTGTTGGCCATTGGCGAGGGTCACATGGCAAACGAGTTGAAGGATGGTGTGGTGAGTTCCGCCATGGCTATTATTTTTGGCGGCGGGATTCAAGGTGGTCGTACTTATGGTATGGAGCGCTATTTACTTCTGGTAAGAGAATTTCTTGAAGATTATCTTTCCGTCTGTGAGTGGTTGGGGGTTGATCGTAGGGAATCCCTTCACCCGATGTTAAAGAGCTATCTGGAGGATTAACACCTTGGCAATATTCCCCTCAGTAGAGTGGTTTCAGGAAGTTCGTCAGGTCTACAATTCGGATAAAAGCCTGCACAGTGGCGGTGGTGGAGCCTGTGATACCACGGCCGGGTTTCGCATTGGCGAATCGCGTTACCTGATTGAGTTTGCCGGGTTAACCTGTGCCCAGGTGAGGCAGAGTAGTGATGCGGAGCTTGAAGAATCGGATTTCATCATTGAAATGCCGATGGCGTCATGGACAGCCATGGTGAGGGATGTGCAGGAAAACGGCAAGGCGAGTTCACATCAAACCTTGAACAGCCTCGATCTGGATCTGGACGAAGGTATTGCACGATCGCCCGTTGATGATCAATACAAGCAGGATTTGTTTTACCGCTACAACCAGAACTTTCAGGATTTTTTTAACGCCTCCTCCCGGGTCGAGACACGATTTGAGAAATTGTCATGACCTTGTTTTGGTCCACATCGCCCTGTCCAAGTCGCCTCGTTAATTTGCAATCGGAGTGAATTATGTCTGACCTGTCCGTGAAAACACTAAAAAAAGCCCAGGGTATCGTTAACGATGATGCCGCTTTTCGTCACCTCGGCAATGTCGATCTGACTATGGGGATCAAGGTTGGCAAGCTGACGTACCTGATTTCTTTTGCCGGTTTCAGTTGTAGCGCCGTTCGTAAAATCAGCGCTAACGAGATACGTGAGGCGGATTTCATGATCGAGATGTCCAAGACTCAGTGGGATGCTTTCATTGCCGGATGCCGGTCTGGTGATGGCCCGAGCCTGGCCCAGCTAGATAGTAGAGAATACGTAGTAAAGGCAGAGGACCCGAGAAAAAAACTGCAGTTCCTGCGTTATCACAACTCAATACAGGCTTTCTTCGTTGCACTCGCCATGCCTGAACCAACACCGGCCTAGTGTATAGGACACTCCACTAGTATGCCGATATATGAGTATCACTGTCGAAGCTGCGAAGGTTTAACTGACAAATACTTCCCTAGTACTAAAGCGCCGAATGCCCTGCCATGTCAACATTGTCACAGCAATGATACCCATCGAATAATATCCGGCGCCGTATACCATCAATCCGAAGCGACAAAGACCGCCAAACTTGATCCTAAATACAACAAGATGGTGGACAGTGCGATGCGAAACAGCAGTTCTGCAGATCCGGAGCGAATCCTCAGAAAGCTGAAACCCTTTCCGAAGAAAACGTAAACTTTCAGGAAGGAGTCTCTCGATCCTGTTAAGGTCGCCGTGAGCACGAGCCGGTTCAGTCCCTGTAGTTATCCACAAAACGCTTTAGAATTTCCTGTGCTTCCGGCAATTCCTCGTAAGCGATTGCATTGATGATCGCATCGGCGGACTCCGGTGGAAAGTAGCCATGGTTTTTGTAGATGTTAATGCGTAATGTGAATCCTTCTGCATCTGCCTCGGGATGAAATTGGGTCGCATAGATATTGGACTTGACGCGAAACATTTGCACCGGACAGGTTTCGTTGGTTGCCAGCAGCACGCTGCCCGGCGGGGTGCCATCGCAGGCTTCCTTGTGGCCAAGTAACACGCGGAAAGTGTCCGGAAAGCCGCGCAGCAGCGGATCTTTTTTTCCTTCCTCGGTCAACGAGATGTAAGAACCCCCCACAGGCTCTCCAAATCGCGTGGAAATATTTGCACCGCAATAGTTACCTAGTAATCCATTGCCCGAGCAGGCACCGAGAAAGGGGAAATCCTGATCTACAATGTTATCGAACAATCGATTAAAACCGGTCTCTATTTTCCGCTGAATCTCGCTTTTTAAGGCAGACTCGGTACTGACATCAAAGGGACTGCCACCGACGATAATCGCAGCGAAATCCGCAAGATCAATGTCAGGCAGACCGGTTTTTTCTACCCGTACCCGAACGACTTCCTCATCGAGCAAACCACCGTAATACTTGACCGCCTCGAATTCACTGTCGGCGGTTTCGTCTTCGGGTCGGAGCTGGATGATAAGAAATGGTTTTGCCATGGCTTGCGGAGCTGGGGACAGAAGCTAACAGTACCATTAACCTGTTACAGAACCTATGGACGGTTCGGACTACCGCAGATGCATTGCTGATGCCTGGCAGATGTGATTTTATCTACACTATCCATCCCAATCTGGATTGTTGACTGTGTTTAATAACTATCTGGTATCCGCCCTGCGAAGTCTGGTTCGAAATAAGCTGTTTGGCGCCATCAATGTTATTGGATTGGGCGTCGGTTTGGCCGCATGTGCCTTGATTATCCTCTTTGTGAAGCACGAGTTCAGCTATGACAACCAGTTTACGGACGTCGAGCGTCTTTATCGCATTGAGGCTACGGCCAATATTCCAGGGCGACAATCGAATGCGTCGCCGAACTTCTTCGGTGCGACATTTGATCTGCTGCCGGGCGACTATGAGGAAGTTGAGAGTATTGTCAGAATGCAGCAACGAGGTGGTACGGTCATTAAGGGTGAAACCGCCACACCGGAGACATTCACCTACGTTGACCCCGGATTTTTAACGATGTTTGACTTCGACCTGATCGAAGGCGAGCGTGACGGCATCCTTGACGCACCCGGTATGATTGTCCTGACAGAGGAAATGGCTATAAAACACCTCGGAGAAGGTCCGTGGCTGGGCCGTACTGTCACGGTTAATCATATCTATTTAAGAGAGCTGAAAGTAACCGGGGTATTGAAGAACCTGCCGGGCAATACTCACTTTAAGTTCGATTTCCTCATGGGTATCGACAAGTTAACTTACGCACCCCAGTTAGCATCCGGCAGCACTGATCTGGACCGATGGAATGGTTTGCCTTTTGGGGTTTACATCAAATTAAAGCCGGGCCGCAGTATAGAGTCGATGGCCGCGAGCATCGATGACTGGGTGGACAAGTACTTTCCTGCACAGATTCAGGCGCTGGTGGGTATCAAGGGCAGTGAATTGTTTACCCCTCGATTGATGCCTGTGCGCGATATACACATGTTCAGCCCGGTTCAATTTGATATGCGCCCACCGGGCAAACTTTCCGTGATAGTCGGTTTTGGTGGTATATCACTACTGATTCTGGTGATTGCCTGCATTAACTTTATGAATCTGGCGACCGCCGCGTCCACACTTCGTGCCAGGGAAGTTGCGTTGCGCAAAGTGATGGGTGCGAACAGAAAACAATTGTTCATCCAGTTCGAAATAGAATCGTTAATTCCAGCCTTCGCGGGGTTACTGTTTGCGATGGTGGCTATTGAGCTGATTTTGCCAACATTCAGTGAATACACGGACAGGCAACTATCAAGTGCGTCGATGACAGATCCGGTTGTACTATCAATGCTGGTCGGTCTTGCTATGGTTGTGGGACTTCTGTCTGGCCTGCACCCGGCCCTGATCATGTCTGGCTTTCGACCCGGAAAGATTTTGCAATCCAATCAATCAGAAACCGGCATCAGCTCAGGCTTGCGTTCGACGCTGGTCCTGTTTCAGTTCATGATCTCCGCCGCGCTGATAATCATCACTCTGCTTGTTTATATCCAGACAGACTATGCACGTTCAGTAAACCTTGGATATGACAATAGTAACCAACTGACTGTCAGAGGCGTGGGTCGGCAGCAGGAAGCAGAATCACTGGAAACGTTGACGAACGTGATAACGAAATTGCCCGGGGTACGTTCGGTCAGTCTCTCGAGTTTTACCCCGGGGGATGGTCCGAACACCGGCTTGTCCTTGCGGGTACCCGGTGTTTCGGAAAGGCTGATTATTTTTTATCGGTCAGTTTATCCGCGCTTCTTCTCCCAGTTTGACGTTCAGCCCGTCGCGGGTCGTTTGCTGAGTGATGAGTTTGCTGGCGACCGGGCGACATTTGTCGCCAATCCTAATGTGATTCAGGAACAACAGGTTAATGTTGTTATCAATGAAGCCGCGGTCAGGATTCTGGGTTTTGGTTCGCCACAGGAAGCAATTAGCAAGGTTTACTATCGGGGCAGTGAGAATGAAATCACGAGCACCATTGTCGGGGTCATACCCAACGTTCATTTCGGTTCACCTCGTGCCCAGGTGGATGGTGAGATCTATATGTACCTGCCGGACCAGGTCACTGATTTGCTGGTTTCCTTTGACCCTGATGAATTTCAATCGGTGTCCGGGGCCATCGAGGAAAAAGTAGCGGCAATGTTCCCGAGGATTCAAACCCGCATTCAGCATTTGCAGGATAATATTGCCGACCAGTATCGTGAGGAAAAGGTTCAAAGTACGTTGCTCGCCATGTTCTCGGGACTTGCCATTGTTATTGCCTGTATGGGTCTGTTTGGCCTGGCGTCACTGACCATAGCCCGGCGAACCAGGGAAATCGGCGTGAGAAAGGTCATGGGCGCTTCATCCAGGGAAATTGTTGCATTGCTGCTCATGCAATTTTCAAAACCCGTTCTGATTGCCAACATCATTGCCTGGCCTTTCTGCTGGTACGCTGTCAACCAATGGCTGGACAGGTTTGAATATCGAATAGAGCTGTTACCCTGGTTCCTTGGCATTATTCTCCTGGCAATAATAGCAACGCTGCTTCTGGCCTGGGTTACGGTTGCCACCCATGCGTTCAAGGTCTCCCGCGCCAGTCCGATCTTCGCACTACGGTATGAGTGAGTTCTCGCCCTGGCAATAGGCATAGCTCACCAAATAGTTACGGCATACTGAGGTGTGTTATAACCCGTACCAGTACCAGACGTAATCGGATAAAAAAATGGTAAAGCCGTGCGTGATAACTGCAGAAGGCGAATTGACCGGTGAATCTATCCGTGGTGTGCTCAGCTTTAAAGGCATCCCTTATGGTGAAGACACCGGCGGTGATAACAGATTCGAACCGCCGATTAAGAAGCGTGCCTGGCAAGGCGAACGTACCGCAGTTGCCTACGGTCCTGATGCCCCGCAGTTTCGCGGACCGAAACCAAAAGCAGGCGCAACGACGAACAATTTTGACCTGCCGGTCAGCGAAGACTGCCTGTACTTGAACGTCTGGACCCGGGATTCACATCCCCGGTCGTTACGACCCGTAATGGTTTGGTTACACGGTGGTGGTTTCACTTCCGGCTCTGCCTCCGGATCAATGTACGACGGTGTGAACCTTTGCAATCGCGGTGACATCGTGCTGGTGAGTGTTAACCATCGCCTGGGTGCGCTGGGTTTTTTGCACCTGGCTTATGCGGATGAGTCCGCAGCAGATACTGTCAACCTGGGCATGCTGGATATATTGCTTGCGTTGCAGTGGGTGCAGAGAAATGTCCAGAGCTTCGGTGGTGACCCTGATAATGTCACTATATTCGGTGAATCCGGCGGCGGCAGGAAAGTTACCACGCTGCTGGCAATGCCGGAAGTAAAATCACTGTTCCACAAAGCCGTTATTCAAAGTGGGTCGGCAGTGTTGATGAATACCATCGATGGCGTGAAACGGCTGAATGAAACCATGCTGGGTGAAATGGATATTGGTGACCAGCCGCTGGCCAGCCTGAAGCGCATGTCCGTTGATGAAATACTGAGTGGCCAGAAGGCTGCCATAAAAAAATTGGGAGAGCGACCGGAAGGGCTGGCACAAATTTTTGCGCCCGTCGCAGATGGGTCGATCTTGCCAGGTCATCCGTTTCACCCGAAACCACCGCAGCTTTCGAAAGATATCCCATTGATGGTGGGTTACAACGAAACCGAGTGGACGCTGTTTATGGGGCGTGACCCGGACCTGCTTGAGCTCGACCAGGCGGGATTGGCTCGCCGGGTCAGTCGGGTTGTTGGGAATAAGGCAACTGATATCATTGAGGCGTATCGGAAGCACTTTGCTGATGCGTCCGAATCAGATTTGCTCGCTTACATCCTGACCGGCTATTCGCGCTATCCCATCGACTCTCTGGTGCTTGCTGAAAGAAAGTCTGGCCAAAAGGCCGCCAGTGTTTATCTGTATACCATGACCTATCGAACAGACGCCGGAAAAGGCGCCTTGCGGACGCCCCATGCACTGGAGATTCCATTCGTGTTTGACAATGTTGAAACCTCCCGTCGATTTGTCGGCTCTGGCGAAGGACCGCAGGCGATGGCTGAACTGATGTCCAACAGCTGGATTGCATTCGCAACACACGGTGACCCTAATCATGAGGGGTTGCCGACATGGCACCCCTTTGAGCCTGAAACAAGGCAGACCATGGTGTTCAATCCGGATTGCCGGTGTGAAGAAGATTACGGCAAGCTGGAGCGTCAGGTCTGGTCGGATTATTATTTTCCAGGGGGACTATAGGTGAGCATTCGTATCCTCGGTATGATCGGTGTCGCGCCCACAGAGGGTGCAACGGTACACGTCATCGGTGGCGGCATTGATCCTGACTACCTGGTTCGATTTTCCCGGGCGCACGAGGATGCCGGTTTTGATGCGGTGCTGGTGGGTTACACCTCTGCTTCGGCAGAGGGGTTTCAAGTGGCAAGTTTCATTGCGGCTAACACCGATAAAATCAATTTTCTGGTGGCACATCGACCGGGTTTTGTTGCCCCGACACTCGCAGCGCGAAAAATAGCGACCTTCGACAATCTGACCAGGGGTCGTCTGCTGATTCATATCATTACGGGTGGGTCTGATTTCGACCAGCGTCGTGATGGGGATTACCTTGGTCATGACGAACGTTACGCGAGAACTGATGAATATCTGGATGTGATGTTAAAAGTCTGGACCAGTGAATCGCCATTTGATTACAACGGGAAGTATTACCAGGTTGAACGGGCGATTTCTGAAGTTCAGTCATTCCAGCGACCTCATGTACCGATTTTCTTTGGTGGTGTATCACCACCGGCATTGAAGGTGGGGGCGAAACACGCCGATGTCTATGCGCTGTTTGGTGAATCACGGAAAAACGTTAGCCAGGTAATGTCCGACATCAATCAGCTCGCATCTGCTTATGATCGGGCACCCCAATACCAGTTGTCGTTCAGGCCAATAATTGCCGATAGTGAATCAGCAGCCTGGGAGAAAGCGGAATCGATCCTTTCCAGTGTGGCACCGGCAAATGTGAGAAAAGCAGCGCCCGAGGCAGAAACCGCGAGGCGATTGTTGCGCCTGGCGGAAGAAGGTGAGATCCACGACGAACGATTGTGGACACCGTTGGCGGCAGCTGCAGGAGGTTCAGGCAATACAACCGCATTGGTTGGGACACCACGGCAGGTTGCAGATGCCATACTCGCCTACCACGAGCTGGGCGTTGACGGGTTCCTGATTCGGGGCTTTGATCCGCTGAATGACGCAACCGACTATGGCCGCGAGCTTATACCCATGATTCGTGAGGGCTGTGGTTAGGAGGCTGACGGTTTCTATCCCCAGCCAGCTACCTGGGCGATAGTATTAATTCACGATATCCGTATAAAAATTGGCGACCTTCTGCAACGCATCGGTTGCTTCCGGTAGATGCGGCATGGCCTGGAACACATGAAACGCCTCGTCCCATACCTGGTACTGCACCGGGATACCTGCGGCTCTGGCATTGTCTGCAAGACGGGACGCATCGTCGAGTAACACCTCCGCATCACCGACCTGAATTAACAAAGGCGGCAAACCAGCCAGGTCTGCAAACACCGGTGAAATCAGCGGGTCTTTGGGGTTTGATCCTGCGTAGTAAGTCTCCGCAATTTCGAGCAAGGCAGGCATGGTGATCATCGGGTCAGCTTCAGCGCGAGTGGTGGCACTGTCACCGGAAGCGGTCAGATCGGTCCAGGGTGAAAACAGGATGCCACCAGCGGGTTGACTGCCACCCTTGTCTTTCAGTGCCAGCATCGTCGAGATCACGAGGCCGCCGCCTGCAGAATCTCCCGCCATCATTACCGTGGAGGGATCTACATCCCTTGCCAGCAACCATTCGTAACTTTTAACGCCATCTTCGACAGCGGCCGGGTAAAGATGCTCCGGCGCCAGCCGGTAATCTACCCCGAGTACCGTGGCTTTGCAGGAGCGGGAAATTCTACCCATGAGTTCCTTGTGGGTGTCGAGTGAACCCATGACGTAACCACCACCGTGATAATAGACAACATAGGCATTGTCGCGAGCGCCTGGTGCGGTGACCCATATGCCTGGAATGCCGTCGATGTCCACCTTTTCTATGTTGATATCTTCAGGTAATGGAATATTGGCTTGCATCGCCTCCATACCCTCGCGACGCTCCTGCAGACTTAGGCCTTCGGCAGTAACGCCTTCCTGGCCTCGTATCAATTCTATAGTTGCTCTCAGCTCTTCGCTTGCCATGGTTTGAGTCTCCTGTGATTTGTTATCGGATCGATATTGACGCGATTGTGAAAAGAATACAAATATATAAGTACATGTTCAAAAAGGCTCCTTATGAAGACATCTGCTGGATGGGAGCAGTCTTTGACTGTGATACCCTACGATGAATTTGATCAATTGTTTAAAGGTAAAAACCAATGCATCTTGTTGGTACATTCAGCCTGGGTATGATCAGAATTTTCCTGACAATACTCTTCGCCTGTTCCTGCCAGCTTTCATACTCGCAGTCCTGTGACTCACTTGATTCTGTCCAGTGGTTGCCAGGCGATTGGACTAACGACGATGGCGAGAATATTGTGACGGAGTCGTGGAAAAGGATTAGTCCACTGACATTTGAAGGTTCAGGTGAAACCAGGTCCAGGACTTCCAATGAGCTTCAAACCGGTGAATCATTGCGGCTCGTCGAGATGGCTGGCGAAGTATTCTATGTGGCTAAGGTCGATCACAATAATCGCCCGGTAGCTTTCAAACTTATTCAATGTTCCGCCACCAGTGCCGCATTTGAAAATTCTGATCATGACTTCCCTAAAAAACTGGAATATCGCCTGAACAATAAGAATGAACTCAACGTAAGAGTAAGCGATGGAAAAGATAAAGGATTCGAAATCAGTTACACCCGGCGCAACCACCAACCAGGTCATTGAATAGATAGAGTATTCCGGGGACAGTTTACTTATCTGCCAGGTATATAAGTAAACTGTCCCGGATAAATCGGAATAATTTTTAGATGCTTTTGATATCTCAGCTGCAGTTGGGGCCGAACAAGTCAGTGACGCCTGACATCGAGTTCCAATCAGGTTCGGTCAATGTCGTGCTGGGCCGAAATCATTCCGGCAAGACGGCGCTCTGCCGCCTGTTGGCTGGCCTGCCAACACCGGCGACTGCCAGGGTTTCAATAAACGGAAGAAAACAAATGATGGGTGTTGACAGGTCATGGCCTGTTTCCATGGTGTACCAGGCGTTCGTCAACTATCCCAACTGGAATGTGGCTGAAAATATTGCATCGCCGTTAACAGCCGGTTTATCAAACCGGCTAACGGCGGCTGAAATAGACAAACGGGTACATCAACTTGCGGCGAAGGTGCATATTGAGGAACTTCTGCATCGCATGCCCCATGAGCTGTCGGGGGGCCAGCAACAGCGGCTGGCGATAGCAAGGGCGCTGGCGAAGGAACCTCAGGTGCTGGTGATGGACGAACCGTTGGTGAATATTGACTACAAGCTCCGGGAGGAATTAGCCGGGGAACTTAAGTTCCTCGTCGCAGATAGTGACACCTGTCTCGTTTATTTCACCTCGGACGCCAGGGACACGCTCTCACTCGGGGATTTCACAGTGCTGTTGCAGGATGGTGAGGTGTTGCAGGTAGGAAAGCCCGTTGATGTTTACCGATCCCCCCTGAACTTTAAAGCCGCTGACTTGTTGAGCGACCCCGGTATCAATCCACTTAGTGACAATTCAGCAGTACGCCCGGAACATGTTTCATTGGATCCGTTAGATGGCTTGACGTTTACCGCGACCATCTCAGGTGTCGAGACAAACGGTGCCGAAACCTATCTACATGCTGAAGTCGATATTGCCGATAAATCCCATGCCTGGGTGGTGAAGTTAAAGGGAATGAGAAACGTGCAATCTGGTGAACAAGTCTCTTTTTACATCAGTGAGGCGGATGTCCTGACCTTCAAAGAGGATGAAGGCCAAGGAGCCTCATTTGGCTGAAATTGTTCTTGAGAATGTATCCTACACCTACCCCGGTGAATCGGCGCCGACCCTCGCGGGATTAAACCTGACTATTGAACATGGCCGCGCCCATGCGCTGCTCGGTGCGTCGGGCGCAGGTAAAACAACCATGCTCAATCTGTTGTCCGGCCTGTTGCATCCCTCGAGCGGGCGAATCCTGTTTGATGGCGTTGATGTTTCACTGTTGGATGCCAGGGCGCGGGATGTTGCTCTGGTGTTTCAGTTTCCGGTGCTGTACGAATCACTATCTGTTATCGAAAACCTGGTTTTTCCCCTGATGAATCGCGGCTGGCAACGAACAGATGCGGTGTCGAGGGCAGTTGAGATTTCCACCGAACTGGGTATTGAGGGAATCCATGACGCAAAACCGGCGGTATTGTCATTGTTCCAGAAACAGTTAGTCGCTATCGGCAAATCGTTAATGAGGGATGATGTAGACCTTGTGCTGCTGGATGAACCATTAACCGCCGTAGAGCCCAGTATCAAGTGGCGATTGCGACAGACATTGACTCGCTTACAGCAGTCCCACGGGTTGACCATGGTGTACGTCACACACGATCAAACCGAGGCACTGACGTTCGCAGAAGAGGTCAGTGTCATGGCCCGTGGGACGATCCTGCAGACGGGTAAACCCGTGGATATATTTCAGTCTCCCAATTGCAGGTTTGTTGGCCATTTTATTGGTTCCCCTGGCATGCAATTTGTTGATTGCGATGTAGCTGATCGTACTGCCCGACTGACCGGTCACAATTCAGACGAGGTGGCTGTGGCACTCGATCTGCCCAATGGTCACTACCAACTCGGCGCAAGAGTTGAGTGGGTCAGGGTCCGACGTGAACCTGGCAGTTGGCAGGTGCAGGGATCAACAATTCTTGGCACCGAAGTTGGTGAAGCCAGGGTTCTGCTGACGCTTACCATGGGTGATCAAAAGCTTCAGGCGCAAGCAACGGGTAAATGGTCTGTGGGAGACAATGTCAATGTGATATTTGACAGATTCATTCTGTTCGATGATGAGAAGGCTGTCGTGAATGGATAAGAGCATCCAGAACAACAGAGCCTGGCTTGGCGTTCTTCCCGTTCTGCTCGTCGTTGCCTTCAGTGCCGTTGTGCCCTTGATGACGGTAGTGAACTATTCGGTGCAGGATATTCTCGATGTTAATACGCGCTTCTTTGTCGGTTTTGACTGGTATCGCGAGACGCTTGCAGACCCGCGCTTGCAGTCGGCTCTAATACGACAACTGGGATTCAGTGCGATTGTGCTGTTGATTGAGATACCACTGGGTATTGTTATCGCACTGGCACTGCCGAGGGATGGCCCTTTAACTGCGAGTTTGCTGCTTTTATTTGCCGTGCCATTGCTGATCCCCTGGAATGTGGTAGGTACCATCTGGCAGATTTTTGCCAGGGGTGATATTGGTTTGCTGGGTGTGGCACTCGGCGAGATTGGCATTGTCTTTAACTATGCCGCAGATCCGGCACACGCTTGGATCACGCTCGTCGCCATGGACATCTGGCACTGGACATCTCTGGTTGTATTGCTCGCTTTCGCCGGGTTGTCTTCGATTGCTCCGGCCTATTACCAGGCAGCGGCACTTGACGGTGCTTCACGGCTGCAGGTTTTTCGTTACATTGAATTGCCAAAGTTACGTGGTGTGTTAACGATTGCCGTCCTGCTTCGACTGATGGACAGTCTGATGATTTACACTGAACCGTTTGTGTTAACCGGCGGTGGACCGGGCAACAGCACGACATTTTTAAGTCAGTACCTTGCGACGAAAGCGGTTGGACAGTTTGATCTTGGCCCGGCAGCTGCGTTTTCAGTGATTTATTTTCTCGTCGTTCTTTTATTGTGCTGGATTTTT
The DNA here is from genome assembly GCA_012960755.1 of Gammaproteobacteria bacterium. The sequence continues at coordinate 50,617 of DUAT01000039.1, read as the reverse complement.
TATACAAGCGTGGTCAGAAAAAAGGCAGCCGACGATGTTTAAGGGGCGCACGGCGGCGACGTTACTGTTGGCTGTTTACACCATTTACCTTCTCGCGCCACTGTATTGGTTGTTTACCATGGCAATAAGCCGTAATCAGGATATTGTGGGAAAGTTCGAGCTTTTCCCGGCGTCACCCACAGTTGCCAATTTTGTTGAAATATTCACCAAGGAAGTCTGGTATTCCGGTTTCATTAACTCCCTGACCTACGTCACCCTGAACACCGTGATTTCTATTACCGTCGCGCTACCGGCGGCCTATGTATTTTCCCGGTACCGTTTTCTTGGCGACAGGCAGTTGTTTTTCTGGCTGCTGACCAATCGTATGGCGCCGCCAGCAGTATTCCTGTTGCCCTTCTTCCAGTTGTACTCTGCCGTGGGTATTTTTGATACACCACTCGCGGTGGCGTTGGCACATTGTCTGTTTACCGTGCCCCTGTCCGTGTGGATTCTTGAGGGTTTCATGTCAGGTGTGCCCAGGGAGATTGATGAAATGGCGCAACTGGACGGTCATAGCTTCCTGAGTTTTTTCTTCCGGATATTCATACCCATTAACCGTGGCGCAATCGGGGTGACGGTATTTTTCTGTTTCATGTTCAGCTGGGTAGAACTGCTGCTGGCCAGAACGCTGACAGCAAGCGATGCCAAACCCATCGTCGTGGTAATGACTCGAACGGTGAGTGCTTCAGGTATGGACTGGGGCGTGCTGTCTGCCGCGGGATTACTCACGGTTGTGCCCGGTCTGGTGGTTGTCTGGTTTGTCCGAAAACACCTGGTGCAGGGGTTTACGCTGGGGAGAGTCAATTGACCTGGATGGCATGGACATGGCCAACCGCGACGTTCTTTGTCGCCATTGCTCTCGCGCTTGTGGCCATGACAGTGGCAGAACTCAGGTGGCCGGGTCAGGATCGGCGCGGATTCTTACCCATGGTGACCAGTCGGGGCGACCGTTTCTTTATCAGCCTGTTGTCGGCCGCTTTTTTGCACCTGTTCTGGCTGGGGCTGACAACACTGCCACTTTTCATCGCAAGTGCGCTGGCGCTTGTGCTCGCTGCTGTCACTATGCGCTGGGGATAGTGTTTATCTCGCCCGGGCTCGGCGCCCCCGCTGAACAACCCGAACAGACTACTTCGATGCGACATCGTTAGCAAAACTGCTTCTATCCCTGCTACGATCTCCGATTGATAGCCATAAGGACAACATCCATGATTCGACCGTTAATACTATTTGTCGGAATAATTTCAACCCTATCGATTCTGATTGGATGCTCAGAGCAAAAAAACCAACAGGCAGTAGAGGAAACGGTTGACTACAGTGGTCTCGCCCGCCAATGGATCGAGGCTGAATTTCAACCATCGACCCTAAGCCAGGACGAACAACTAACGGAACTGGCCTGGTTCACCAAAGCAGCCGCGCCTTTTCGTGGCATGGAAATCAGTGTCGTTTCAGAAACCCTCACAACACATCAGTACGAAAGTGAAACTCTGACCCAGGCTTTTTATGATATTACCGGCATTCGGGTGACCCATGACCTGATCCAGGAGGGTGATGTCATTGAGAAATTACAAATCCAGATGCAGTCCGGTGAAAATGTCTACGACGGTTATGTCAATGATTCAGACCTGATCGGTACCCATGCGCGCTATGGATATGTTGTTCCGCTGTCAGACTTTATGGCAGGGGAGGGTCGTGATGTCACTTCGCCGACATTGGACATCGACGATTTTATTGGCCGTTCTTTCACAACCGGCCCCGATGGCAAGCTGTACCAGCTACCGGATCAGCAATTCGCCAACTTGTACTGGTTTCGTTACGACTGGTTTTCGCGGGAAGATCTACAAAACCAGTTTCGGGATATTTACGGCTACGAATTAGGAGTTCCCGTTAACTGGTCTGCCTACGAGGACATAGCCGAGTTCTTTAGTGAACACGTCAAGACAATTGATGGTAAAAAAGTTTATGGCCATATGGACTATGGCAAAAAGGATCCGTCCCTTGGCTGGCGTTTCACGGATGCCTGGCTGTCCATGGCAGGCGCCGGGGACAAGGGCATACCCAATGGGATTCCCGTCGATGAATGGGGGATCCGGGTCGAAGGTTGCAGACCCGCCGGTTCCTCGGTAACACGGGGTGGTGCCGCCAATGGTCCTGCGGCGGTTTATGCGTTGACCAAATATATCGATTGGTTAAAACGCTTCGCGCCACCTGAAGCTGCCGGGATGACGTTTTCCGAGGCTGGTCCGGTCCCGGCCCAGGGGCAAATTGCGCAACAGATATTCTGGTACACCACCTTTACCGCCGACATGATCAAGGAGGGATTGGCAGTAGTCGATGAATCAGGAAATCCCAAATGGCGTATGGCTCCCAGTCCCCATGGACCCTACTGGGAGGAAGGGATGAAACTGGGCTACCAGGACACGGGCTCCTGGACGTTCCTGTCCAGCACCCCGCTTGAAAGACGAAAAGCCGCCTGGTTATATGCGCAATTTGTGACAGCTAAAACAGTCACGTTGAAGAAAACCCTGGTAGGGCTGACGCCTATTCGGGAGTCGGACCTGAATTCCGAAGCCATGACGGCAATCGCGCCGAAACTAGGCGGTCTGGTAGAGTTTTACCGCAGCCCGGCACGGACTGCCTGGACGCCCACGGGTACTAATGTCCCTGACTATCCCAAACTGGCGCAACTCTGGTGGGCTAATGTTGCCAATGCCGTCAGTGGTGAAGTGACCCCGCAACAGGCAATGAATGATCTTGCCCGTGAACAGGACAGGGTGCTTGAGCGTCTGGAACGCCACGGTGTTCTGGGTGAGTGTGGACCCAGACTAAACCCGGAACGGGAGCCGGAATACTGGCTGAGCCAGCCCGGGGCGCCGAAACCGAAACTGGACAATGAAAAGCCCCAGGGGCAGACAGTGCCTTACGATGAATTGATTGAAGCCTGGCGGGAGGGTCGGGCCAGGTAGCTACTAGGTTTGTCAGAGCCAAAAGGAAGATAAAAAACCGGCACTACGAACAGTGTAAAAACGGTTCCCACGACCATACCCGACGCGATCATCAGGCCGATGCTGAACCGGCTGTTTGCCCCGGCGCCGAAAGCCGTCAGTAGCGGCAAGACCCCCAGGACCGTGGCGAAGGTTGTCATCAAAATGGGTCTAAGGCGAAGTGCTGCCGCTTCCAGTACAGCCTCTGATCTGGTTTTACCTGCTTTCACCTGCTGATTAGCAAAGTCGACAATCAGAATGCCGTGTTTACTGATGAGTCCAATTAGTGTCAGCAGACCGATCTGGGTATATATATTCAGGGTTGCAATACCCATCGCCAGGGGCACTATCGCGCCGAATATCGACATGGGTACAGTGATCAGTACCACAAAAGGATCGCGGAAGCTGTTGAACTGAACGGCCAGGACCAGGAATATCAGTAACAGGGAAATGCCGAATAATGGGGCAAAACTCTGGGTCTCCTGCAGGAACCGGCGTGATTCGCCCTCGTAACCCGCTCGAAAATCTGTCGGTGCTATCTCTTTCATTTTCGCCTCGAGAAACTCAAGCCCGGTACCGAGCGTATTGGGCGGCATCATCATGCCCTGAATCGTCGTACTATTGAGTTGCTGGTACTGGGTCAGGCTGTTGGGTTCGACCCGCTGTCCCAGCTCAATGACCGTGGACAATGGGACCAGATCGCCGCTGCTGGTTCGCAAATAGTATCGTTGTAACCATTCTTTGGTGAGCCGAAAATCGCGGGAGGCCTGGGGTATGACTTTGTAGCTGCGCCCGTCCATGGTAAACCGGTTGATGTCGGCTTCGCCCAGCATGATTGCGAGGGTGTCGCCAATCGCCCGCATGGATATGCCCAGGCGGGCAGCCTTGTCCCTGTCGATGCCTACCGTGATTTCAGGTCGGGTAAACTGCAGGCTGCGATTAACAAAGATAAACAAGCCACTTTGCCGCGCTGCGGCCAGCAGTTCCTGCGCCACCCTGTCCAGCTCAACATATTCCGCCGTCGTGGCGATCACGAAATTGACCGGTAAACCCGCTTCAGTGCCCGGTAAAGGGGGCGACCCAAAGGTAAAAATCTCCAACCCGCTAACACGGGAGAATTTCGCTTGTAACTCGCGCTGAACCTCAGCCTGGGTCCGCTCTCGATCACCCCAGGGTGTCAACGCCAATCCACCGAAGACAGAATTAGGTGAGCTCACCTGCCAGGAGCTGGCAATCTCGGGTACTGTTTTCCAGATTGCGACGATCTCATCCAGAAAGCGATTAACATAGTCAACGTTGGCGTAGCTTGGCGCACTGGCCATAACAAACATACTTGCGGAATCTTCTTCAGGCGCCAGTTCTTTTTGTGCAAGCTGAAAAAAAACCGGCAGGCTGATAATTATTGCGCCTGCAAACAAGAGCACTGCGCCGCGATTGTTGAGGCAATGCATCAGCAGATGTTGATAGCCGTTTTTCAGGCGAAAAAATGTCTGGTCGAGCCAGTCGGCCAGCTTTCCCTGGTGATCATGATCCTGCAGGACTGTGGCGCACATCACCGGGCTTAAGGTCAGCGCGACAACACCTGACACAAAAACAGCCCCCGCCAGGGTCAGGGCAAACTCGCTGAACAGTTTGCCGGTCAGGCCCCCCAGAAACCCGATCGGAGCATAGACGGCAGCGAGGGTTAACGTCATGGCAATTACCGGCAGGGCGACCTGTCTTGCGCCAATGATTGCAGCATCGAACGGTGTTTTGCCATTTTCGATATGCCGATGGACATTTTCCACCACAACAATGGCGTCATCCACAACCAGACCGATGGCAATAACCATAGCCAGCAATGTCAACAGGTTAAGGGAAAAGCCCATGATGCTGATCATGAAAAGCACACCCACCAACGACAGCGGGATGGCCACCAGGGGGATAAGCACAACCCTGACTGATCCAAGAAACAGGTAGATAACCAGCACGACAATAAGCGCTGCTTCCAGAAGGGTAGTAACGACCTCCTTTAAGGCCTCCTGAATATAGATCGAACCATCGAAGTCGAGAAAAATAGTAAGATCGGCAGGCATCTGTTTCGTCAGTCGTGGCAGTGCATCTCGCACCCGGGTTGCGACTTCCAGAGGATTGGCCCCCGGCGCCGTTTCGATTGACAGAAAAACGGTCCTTTGGCCACTCGAGAATTGCGCCGATTCGGTGCTCTGGGCTGCCAGTTCAATATCAGCAATGTCCCCGAGTTGTACCCTGAGGTCACCGTCTTGACGGATGACCATGTTGGCAAATTCTGCCTCGGTCTGTATGTGAGTCCTGGCATCGACGGTCGCCCTGACCAGATTACCTTTTGTGGTGCCAGCCGTAGAAATATAGTTTTCAGCGCGTATTCCCCGGCTGACATCTTCCGCGGTGACCTCGAGCGCGGCCATTTTATCCGGGTCCAGCCAGATACGCATGGCAAACTGTTTGGAACCGAGGATATTGGCAGTGCCTACCCCCTCTAACGTGGCGAGTTCCGGTTGCACGGCGCGCAATAAATAGTCCGTTACCTGGGCTTCGCTGAGCTTTTCACTCAGAAAGGCCAGGTACATGAGTGCATCGCCACCGTCAGAGGTGTTCACTACAGGGTCTTCAATATCCCTGGGTAGTTCACTACGCGCTTCGTTAACTTTGGCTATCACCTCGGAAAGCACTTCGCTGGTATTTTCACCCAATCGGACATGGACAATGATCTGGGACTGGCCAGGGTTACTCCGCGATGTCAGATATTCCACGCCGCGTGCATTGGCCACCCTGCGTTGCAGTGGGTTGGTGACGAAACCCTGCACTGTCCGTGCGCTTGCGCCGGGGTAGAACGTATTTACCCTGATCTGGCCTTTCTCCAGTGCCGGGAATTCTCGAATCGGCAGTTTCGTCACTGATTGAATTCCCAGGATCAGCAGAAAGGCGCTAACGACAAGAGCGATGACGGGACGGTTGATGAACAGGTCGGTGAATTTCATCTATAGATTCACCGCCCCGTCGACTTCGACCCTGACGCCCCGATACAGTTTGTTTTGTCCTGCGGTAACAACCTGGGTGTCGGGGGGCAGGCCACTCAGAATAGATGCTCTGCCGTCACGAACCTCGCCGGTTATAACCGGTAAAGATTCAGAAATCAGCTCGCCGGATTTCTCCTTGATTACGTAAACGGTGCTGCCTTGCAATGCATAGGTAATCGCCGTTTCAGGCACGGTGACCACGGTTTGTGTTTTGTTAACTGCAATACGCAACTGGGCAAACATACCCGGCAACAAACCGTCACCTTCAAGAATTTGAGCACGAACCAGAATATTTCGGGTACCCGGGTCCACCCTGGAATCAATTGCCTGTAATCTGGCTTTAAATTCCCGGTCAGGGAATGCCCTGACTTGCAATGTGATATCAAGCCCGGGGGTGAGGAGCGGAGATACAGATGCCGGGAGAGAAAAGTCAATTTCCAGTTCCGCCAGGTCCTGCAATGTGGTTATCACCGTGCCGGGGGAAATATAGTCCCCCACATCTACCTGTGCGATACCCACAGTACCGGAAAACGGCGCGTGAATTCGCTTGTTTTTCAGCCGGGCCTCAGTTTCTGCCAGTTGCGCAACGGCCCGCTCCAAATCTGCCCTGGATGTGTCGAACTGTGTCTGGGGAATGGATTTTTGTTCGATGAGTTGTTGGTCTCGTATGAAAAGGAGCTTTGCCAAGTCGAGACTGGCCCGTTGGCTCTGCCTTGATGCCTTTTCGACTTCATCGTTCAGTACCAGCATCAAATGCCCGGCCTCGACACCCTCACCGGACTTGAAGTTTATCGAAGTAATCTCGCCACTTTCTTCAGATGTCAGATCGATTCCGCGAACCGCGTTAATCGTCCCAACCGCGTTCAAATAAGTGTCCCACTGTTCACGCTGCGAAATCGCCGCAGCAACAACAACTGGAGGTGGGCTGAAATCAGTGTTGGCCAGTGCCGAGAAGCGTGCCTGCAGGTACGTTCCGATTGCACCGAAGATTAAGGCCAAAATTAAGAATACGAGGATATAGCCGCGCAAAAGATTACCTGAAAGTCTTTATTCTTACTGCCAGTGTAAGGCGAGCAATTTCTGGACACAACCACAAGCCGGTTGATTGTTGCCAGTTAGCCAGGCGTCTGTTCACTATGTCGAAACCGCCGCATCAAACTCCTCAAGCAATGGAATTGTCTCATCCAGCGACAGGCAGGCATCGGTGATACTTTGGCCATATTCAAGATGATCGGGGTCATAGTCTTGCCTGCCGGACTTCAGGAAACTCTCCAGCATGACGCCTTTTATGGACCTGACGCCTTCTTTCACCGAATCGCAGATCGAAGCCATTACCTTTTTCTGGTTCTCTGGATCTTTCAGGCTGTTGCCGTGGCTGCAATCAACAATCAGGTTGAGGGGCAGGGCGAATTTACCCAGCAATTGTTCTGCTGTGCTGATACTTTGCGGGTCGTAGTTCGGGCCGGTTCTGTCTCCGCCCCGGAGGATAAGATGGCTGTACTGGTTGCCAGCGGTTTCATAGATAGCGGGTGCTCCTTCCTTGGTCAGGGTAGGAAACAGATGACGATGTCGCGCGGTTCGAATACCATCGACGGCGACCTGCAAATCACCATCTGTTCTGTTCTTGATGCCAACGGGCATGGATAGCCCCGATGCGAGTTCCCGATGGATCTGGCTCTCTGAGGTTCTTGCACCAATGGCGCCCCAACTGATGAGGTCCGCATAATATTGCCCGAACGTGGTATCGAGAAACTCGGTCCCACTGGGTAAACCGATATCGGATATTTCCACGAGTAACTTTCTGGCCTGAAACAGACCCTTGTTGATGTTAAAGCTACTGTCGATATCCGGATCGTTGATCAACCCCTTCCAGCCCACCGTCGTCCTGGGCTTTTCAAAATACACTCGCATCACGATCAGCAGGTTGCTGAGTTGCGCGGTCTGTTGCTTGAGCCTTGATGCATACTCTATGGCAGCATCAGGATCATGGATCGAGCAGGGGCCGACGATCACTATCTGCCGCTTGTCCCGCCCGTCAAGAATCTGCTCTATCGTCTGGCGTGAATGAGCTACAAGATCGAAATTCTGTTGCGTTGCAGGGACTTGTTCGGCCAGTACCGCAGGGGTAATCAGAGGCCGGACACGTTTAATGTGTAGATCTTCAACTGAATTCGACATGGTTTACTATTCAACGGTGATTGCGCTCGCATGGTAAGCTCAGACCCAACATCAAGCAACCTTGAGTGCCGCGTAACTTCGTTCAGCACCGATGGAGGAGCAACAATGTCAAACAACCTGGAAACCTACTACCAGGATCACTGGGCCGAGGTTGAACCGGAACGTATGAAACGTTACGAGGCAATGTTCCAATGGCGTGAAGGCCAGGAGGTACTCATCAAACCCGCAGATGTTGGCGCTGGTCAGACTGTTGTCGACTATGGCTGCGGACCGGGAGCGCTGTCGATTGAACTTGCCCGCCGGGTGGGCAGCGGCGGCAAAGTAATAGCTCTTGATATCAACCGGCAATTTCTGCAACGAACTCAGGAATATGCGGAACGGGAAGGGTTTGCGGATCGGGTCGACGCCAGGCACATGGTCGATGATAAAATCCCGGTCGATGACCAGTCTGTTACGCGGGTGCTGTGTAAAAATGTACTCGAGTACGTCCCGGACCCTGAAGTGACCATTGCAGAATTTCGTCGCATATTGAAGCCAGGCGGGCTTGCCCACGTGAGTGACAGCGACTGGGGAACCGTCTTGCTGGAGCCATTGGCAGAGCGGTTCGAGCGCATCATGTCTGCTGCGGGTATTGCATTTCGAACTCCACTGATCGGTAGAAAGCTCTACGGAATCTTCCAAAGCGCCGGGTTTAAAGGCATCAAGGTGCAGGTACTTGCCACGGCAGATACGGTCGGCGGCTTACGCCCTGTGATACAAAACATGACCTCCTATGCAAGACTCTCCGGTGAAATTGAGGAAGCGGAATTGGTCGAATTCCTTCAGGACGTTGACCAGGCCATAGAGCAGCAAACTTATTTTGCTGTCTTGCCTCAGTTTTTAGTGACCGGTACGGCCTGAATTGGCGAACCTTGAGGTGCATTAAGTTCTATTGGCAACTAACAACGCCGAGAAAAATTTGTCTGAGCAATGAGGGTTAAAGCCGATGGATAAAACCTTGGAGTCCATGAAACCGAAGGAGAGACGTGATGCCTGATCAAATAGCGGGAGGCGGACTTCTGCATCGCCGGGGTCTGCTCAAAGCAACGGCTGCCGGGGTGGCAGGTGGGTTTCTGTTGCCAGCCAAAGCCACCGAAGACTGGATGACTCATTCCGGCGAGGCACAAAATGGCTATGGCTCGCCGTCCAGATTCGCCAATTTACAACGGGAACAGCTGGGCGGACATCCATTCGGGGCCGAAGCCGGATCTTCTTCAACACCGCTGCAGGACTTAAATGGTTCGATCACACCCAATAGCCTGCACTTCGAGCGACATCATAGTGGTATACCGGATATAGATCCGGACAAACACAGGCTGACAATCTTTGGCGAGGTTGAGCAAAATTTACAGTTCAGCTATGAAGACCTGATGGCCTACCCCAAGGAAAGTCATATCTACTTCCTGGAATGTTCTGGTAACAGTTTCCGCAATGCCTTACCGACAGCATCAGACCAGACTGCGGGATCGTTAAACGGATTATTGTCTTGTGCAGAATGGACCGGCGTCCCCTTGCATTACCTGTTGGACGAGGCAGGTGTTAACAAAAAAGCGCGCTGGATCATTGCCGAGGGCGCGGATGCTTCCGGCATGTCCCGCAGTGTTCCCATTGATATGGCGCTGGATAATGTCCTGGTTGCCCTGTACCAGAATGGTGAGCCGTTGCGGCCTGCCCAGGGTTACCCCATGCGTCTTTTTGTACCGGGTTCAGAAGGCAACATCTCTGTGAAATGGCTGCACCGTCTTAAGGTACAACAGACACCCGCATACACCAAGGATGAAACCAGCAAATACACAGACCTTTTGAAAGACGGCACCGCAGAGATGTTTTCGTTGAAAATGGAAGTGAAGTCCCTGATCACATCACCCTCTGGAAAGATGAACCTGCAAAGAAAGGGGGTCTATGAAATATCTGGCCTCGCCTGGTCGGGCGAAGGGGCTATCCGCAAGGTCGAGGTGAGTGCCGACGGTGGCAGAACCTGGGCTGAAGCCGCACTTCAAAACACGTCGAGGCCACTTGCGTTGACTCGATTCAGGATCCCCTGGCGCTGGGTCGGCCAGAATGTGGTCCTTCAAAGCAGGGCTATTGATGACAGGGGTAATGTCCAGCCGTCACGCGCTTCTGCGCTGGCGCGTTACTCTTCGGGTAGCTTTTATCACTACAACGGCATACAGAGTTGGCAGGTATCTGCAGAAGGTGTAGTTAAAAATGTCTTTGCTTAAACGAAATGTCCTGGTCCTGACGCTGTTCCTGGCAGGCGGGCTAACCTGCACATCTGTTGCTAAATCAGAGCTTGCCAATGCAGAGGCAGCAAATCTACCGGGTCACGATATTAAACCGGCAATGGGGAAACCTGTAGCGGTCACAGCAGGAACGATCTCGGCCGATGGTTCCGGTTTACCGCAAGGTAGTGGCACAGCAGGGGCAGGGAAGACCGTGTATGAGTCTCGATGTGCTGCCTGTCATGGTATTGATGGCCTGCAGCCGGGTAATCAACTCGTGGGAGGGATCGGCAGCCTGGCGACCAATCGGCCGGTCAAAACGGTGGGCAGCTTCTGGCCATATGCGACTACCCTGTTTGACTATATCGCCAGGGCAATGCCCTACAACGAACAGAAATCTCTCTCTGCTGATGATACTTATGCCGTAACAGCCTACGTATTAATGCTCAACGGAATCCTGGATGATGAGGCTGTCCTGAACGAGAAAAACCTGCACACAGTAAGCATGCCCAATCGATCCGGCTTCGTCGAGCTTGTTCACTAGAGCGGCGGTAACTGAGAGATCGGCTTTTATTCTCCGCTCACCGAGGCCAGATAACGGTTGGCTTCCTCTAACGCGGGTACTTCGCGCGGGTGCCAGATTTCTGCCAGTTTACTGTACTTGAGCCGGGCGGCGTCGGGGTTACCCAATGCAACATAGGTTCGCGCTGCGCCCAGAAGCGATGCGGGTCGGTTCGGAGTTCGCAGCAGCGATGCGTCGAACAGGACGAGTGCCTCAGCTGGCATGTCTGCTTCGAGCAATGCCTCTGCGTAAAGCTCGTGTGGAGGTTTTATTGGGTTGGGTGCGCCGTTCGGTGGCCGCATGGATTCGGCGATAGCGACGCCCTCTTTTAACAGATTCAGCCCTTTCTCAGTATGACCTCGGGCTATCTCTATTAACCCCTGAACTTCGTTGTACATGATCTGTAAGGGTTTACTGTTGCGGGCGTAGTACGAACGGTCATTGTCTGCTGCCGCTTTTTTGACAGCCTGGTCTAGCAACTCTGCGGCTTCTGACGCCAGTTCCAGATCACCCAGTTTAACGGCGCTGATACCTGTTGCCAGTAGTATCGGTCCGGAAGAACTGCCATCGAGCCGCTGTAATTTCCAGTCTTGAGTTTCTATTGTCAGACGGGCTTTGACCACGTTCAGGGTACCTGCAGCGCGAGGCTGGTCTTTCACCATGGTGGATATCTGCTCCATCCGGTCGATCCAGAGTTGAGCGCGCTGGTAGTCACCACGTTGCAAATCGCCATACTGACCCCAGTTGAGGGCGTGCACCATGTCGTTTACACGGTCGCCCGGCTCATACAGGTCGGTCGCAGCTTCGTAGGCTGACTGGTTGTGGGATGAAACGAGGTCCCACATGCCGTGTTGTATAAAAATGTGGGTTGGCATATGCCGGGCGTGGGAAACTGCCTCGGCAATATCAGCAAAAACATAAGCTGCGCCCAAAGCGAGTGGTGCATGAACGGGATCATCGAATGCATGAATTGTGTAATGTGCGGCACCTGGATGATCCGGGTTGCGTTGCATCAATTGGGTTGCGATTGCGCCTGCGAGGACGTTGCTGCGGTGCCCTGAGCCACCAGCGGGACCCGCAGACATCAATAGCGACAGAGCATAGAATGCAGCCACTTCGTCATCTTCGGGGTATTCTTCATGCAGCCCGCGCATCACGCTCATATAAGCGGTACGCCGAGCCATGCTGTCGCCCTCGCCGAAGAACAGGGCATCAACCGCGAGTACAAACCCCTTTTCACGATCTGTGGGCGCTTTCGCCAACCTTTCCTGCTGGGTATCGCCCAGTTTTTTCAGAACCGCTCGTGGAGACTCAAGGTCGGATTCCTTGATGAGCGGGTGGTTGTAGCATAGAGATTCACCCCAGTAGGCCAGTGCAAAATCCGGGTCCAGTTTTTGCGCGGCCTGGAATTCCTGTTTGGCCTGTTTCCATCCGAAGCTATGCAAAATACTGACACCGCGTAAAAAGCGCACCTGGGCTTCCCCGGAAGCCGAGGTCGGGAAGCTGATGGTTCCGACCCGCCCGCTGTCTGCGGCATCCTGGTCTGCGGCACTATGGTCTGCAGCATCATGATCTGCAGCATATAGTGGCCCTGAAAGAGATGGTCCTGACAACAGGATAATCATAGCGACGACAACGATGAGTAGTTTCATGGATGTATCCTCTGGCAGTACATGTATTGGCGGAACTTTTGTCTCGGGGCTTGGTGTCAGAGCTTTGGCTTGGACCTTTGAAGCTTAATCTCTTTGTGAGTAGATCATCAAGGGAACGATTTGTATGTTGTGCGCGACAATTTTATAGTTTAGTGAGTCCAGTTCTATTTCCCAATTAAAAACAATGGAAACACAGGAGAAAAGAAGATGCTACCCAGAACAGGTTTGGCGATTATCGTCTTTATTGCATTGATCACACCCATAGCACACGTGCGCGCTGATAACGATGTGTCGTATATAGTTTCTCCGGAAACAAAGAAGCTGAATATGCCGTTCTCGGACGCTGTCAGGGTTAACAATATGATCTACCTGTCAGGTCAACTGGGCGTCGAACCAGAGACCTTCAAGTTGATTGCCGGTGGTATAGAAAGTGAGACCCACCAGATATTCAGCAATATGAAATCGGTGCTGGAGAATAATGGGTCGTCACTCAGCCGTATCGTGAAATGTACTGTCGTGATGGCAGATATTGCCGAATGGCCCAGGTTCAATGAGATCTATGTCACCTATTTCCCTGAGAACAAACCGGCACGGTCTGCCTTTGGTGCCGCCGGGCTGGCGCTGGGTGGCCGCGTGGAGATGGAGTGCTGGGCTGTAGTGGATTAACTGAACCCTTTGCGGGCGATTTCCTCGACAGCGCCCAGTAGATTGTCCAGTTGCGCGGAGGTCACCATAATGTGCAGGGACGCGCGATTGGCGTCCCAGTCGATTTCAGCGTGAGTCACGTTCCTGATATATATCTGGTGACGATCCCATAACAGGTCAGCCAGTACTTTTGTTTCGACAGCGGTGATTTTAAAGGCAACCAGACCTGCGCTGAGCCGTTGGTCGTCCGAGCTGAATACCTCCACACCGTCCATATCCCTGAATGCGTTTCTTGCCCGGTTTGCCAGGTATCGATCCCGGGCTTCAATAGCCTCCTGGCCTATGCTGTTGTGGAAATCAATCGCTGCATTGATTGAGACGCCAGCCGCGTAATTGATTGACCCATGAGACTCGTAACGTTGTGCCGTTGTTCCGCGTTCCGAATCATCCGGGGCACCATACATATTCTTGCCCAGTACCGGGCCGGAATAAATAGATGGCCAGATTCTGTCCTGCAGTTCCTCCCGAACATAGAAGAATCCCGTCAGCTGCGCTGCCAGCATCCATTTATGGCAGGCACCGGCGTACATATCGCAACCCAGATCGTGGAGATTCAGGGCCAGCATGCCCGGTGGGTGTGCACCGTCCACCAGTGTGAGAATTCCCTTTGCCCGGGCCATGGCGCAGATTTCCTTGACCGGCAGCATTAAACCATCGCCGTAGTTGATGTGACAGATGCTGATCAGTTTTGTACGAGGCGTGATGGCAGCCTCGATCGCATCGAGAATCAGGTCCGGGTTTTTTGGCGGATGATATTTTTTCGCCGAAAGATCAACCACCACAGCCCGGGTATTCTCCCGCGCACATCGCAGGTTTATCGGTTGCGCGCCACCTGAGTGGTCGTGGTTTGTATAGATTATTTCATCACCTGCTTGCAGGGAAGGTCCATTGGTGCCGATTGCCATCCCTTCAGTGGTATTGTTAGTCAGAGCCAGCTCGTTTGATTTGCAACCCACAAAGGAAGCCAGCTTATTGCGAACCTGTGCCTTGAAATCACTGTTGTATGCATACCTCGCATAGCTGAGGCGATCCTCGTTGGATTCTCGGATTGCCTGTATCTGCGCCTGATACACGCTTGTGGGAGAAGGACCCCGGGTGCCGGTATTCATATAGGCGAGGCCTGGCTTTAACATGAACTGATTCGCTACCCAGCGCCAATATGCCTCGTTGTCCGGTGATGCATCGGGCGATTGACCGGAGGTGGGCTGCGGTGCCGCGGTGGCTTTTCCTGTCGCACCCAGCGAGAGCGTCCCGGCGGTAACAGCAGCAAAGGTTTGCCCCAGGAAACCGCGTCTGGTGAGTGGCCCTTTCTTTTCCAAGCGCTCTTCAAAACGGTCGTCAAAGCAGTCTTCAAAACGGCTATCGACTTGTAAAAGCTGATCATCATCTTTCATATAAGCTCCGGTTCCCGGGAAGTACCTAGAACATCATTGTGCTATAGAAACGACAACATTCAAGTCCTTTTGGCGAATGATTGTCAAAAAAGCAACGTTGCGCCCTTATTAAATAAAGGCCGGTTCATGGTATGGTAGAGCAATAATACCAGTTGAGATTTTCTCTCCCGTTGTCCCGAAAAACCCGGAACCTGTTTCACATGATGAAAACCAATGCACTTGGCGGCGGATTACTATGGCTCGCATTCCTTGTTTATGGCATAGGTGTTTCAAATGCAGACACGCCGCAAATCGCGCCGGTTGCGGTGGCAACAGCATTGACCAACGAACCCACCGTTGATGGCGAGGTGCTAGAGGACCCGGCCTGGCACGGCGTGGATGTGATTACTGGCTTCTGGCAGACGCAGCCTAACGAGGGTCAGCCTGCATCGCAAAAAACATCAGTGTTTGTCGGATACACTGACGATACGCTCTATATAGGCGTTGTCTGTTATGACGAGAACCCGGAACTCATTCTTGTCACCGATAGTCGACGGGACTCTGCCCTGGATGACACGGACAGTTTTCAGATTATGCTCGACGGCTTTTGGGACCGGCAGAATGGCCTGGTGTTTGGCACTAACCCGGCAGGGCTTGAGTACGATGGCCAGGTGACGAAAGAAGGCACCAGTCAGTTTGGATCTGGCGGCGGAGGATTCAATCTCGCCTGGGATACGACCTGGCAGGTAAAAGCCCGTATCACAGAAATCGGCTGGAGTGCGGAATTTGCCATACCGTTTAAATCCCTGCGGTATGGCGCTGATGAAATACAGACATGGGGAATTAATTTCCAGCGAAACATTCGCCGTAACAACGAGGTCGCTTACTGGGCGTCACTGGAACGGCAGTATAATCTTCACCGCATATCAGGCGCAGGCAGCATCGGCAACCTGCGAGTACCTACCCAGCGAAATCTCAAATTGACGCCCTATGGATTAGGTGAAACCAGTAGCGGTGGCGATCTTGGCAGTGATTCCAATACAGAATTTGGATTCGACCTGAAATATTCCATTAACCAGAGCCTCACCCTGGATGTAACTTACAACACTGACTTTGCGCAGGTTGAAGTGGACGAGTTCCAGGTCAACCTGGACCGGTTTAACCTGTTTCTTCCCGAACAGCGGCCGTTCTTTCTCGAGAATGCGGGTCAGTTTGCCGTGGGCATCCCCCGCCAGGCTGAGCTTTTTTTCAGTCGGCGCATCGGCATTGGTCCAGACGGTGAGCTGATTCCCATCGATGCCGGGGTTCGTCTCTCCGGCAAGGTAGGTACCAGTACCAACGTGGGATTTTTGCAAATGCGATCCGAGGCGTTGGATGGCATTGCGCCGCGTAATGATTACACCGTGGCAAGAGTCAGCCGTGAGTTACCTAACCGATCCTCCGTCGGTGGCATATTTGTAAATCGAAAGGGTGATGGCAGTGTAACTGCCGATGGCGAGGATGACGATGATTACAACCGTACCATCGGCCTTGACGGTCGCTGGGGTATTGGCCTGAATGGAGCCGTGTCTGGAATTATCGCTAAAACCAAGACGCCGGGACTGTCTGGCAAAGATCATTCGATGCAGTTGAGCAGTGAATACAATTCGGAAAAATGGTCTTTACGAGCGTCCTATGCCGAGGTTGGGGAAGATTTTAATCCTGAGGTTGGGTTTCTTACTCGCGATGACTACCGTCATGTCAGCCTGTTCGCGTTACGCCGTATACGACCGGATAATATGGGGAATTTGCAGGAGATCAGGCCCCACGTCGCCTATCGCGGTTTCTGGAATTTTGATGGCTACTGGGAAACCGGCTTTTTACATGTGGACAGCCACTGGGAATGGAACAGTGGATTCGAGATTCATACCGGGGTCAACTTCCTTCACGAAGGCGTTCTGGAGCCCTTTGAAATAGTCGATGGTGTTACGGTTGAGGCAGGTGAATACGATGACAGCGAGCTGGCCCTGGTATTATTCTCAGACCAAAGTGCCCCTTTGAGCTTCCGAATCAATGGAAAATTTGGCGGCTTCTTTGGTGGTGATCGCATATCCCTTGAGCCCACCGTCGGCTACCGGATCGGCGAAGCTTTCAGTACTGAATTATCATGGCTTCACAATGATATCGAGCTGGAAGGCGGTGACTTTCGCATTGGGATTGGCCGATTTCGACTTACTTATTCTTTTACCCCTAAAATATCCATACAGGCACTGGTGCAATACAACGAACGAGACGAGGTGACTGCCACCAACCTAAGATTTGCCTGGTTAACCAAAGCGGATTCTGGCTTATATATCGTCTACAACGAGGTTGATGACAATAGTTTTGGAGTACCCGGCGAACCAAGGCGGGAGTTCATCGTTAAATACAGCCACATTCTGGATTTGTGACTGCAGCTACTCGCAACGCAATGCCGGAATGGGACTGGCTTTCGCATACTCATAGCGTGGATCGACCTGGTCAGCACCCATGGTTTTCCGAGAGGTTTACTACCTGAAATAATATTTCGGAAACTATTTATCCGACCTCTTTATCTCGTGATTAAATTAATCTAAGTTATGACATCAATCACTGGGGACCAACCATGTCTTATGTAAACCGCGAGGGTGTCAATATTTACTACGAAGACCACGGCAGTGGCGACAATGCGATCATACTGAGTCATGGTTATAGCGCCACTTCCGGTATGTGGCGTGGTCAGATAGACGCCCTGAAAGATAATTACCGGGTAATCACCTGGGATATGCGCGGTCATGGGCAGAGTGACAGCCCCGATGATGCCTCCCTGTATTCCGAGGCACACACCGTGGGTGATATGAGTGCGATTCTTGATATCTGCGGGGTCAGCAAGGCGATGATCGGTGGGCTGTCTTTGGGAGGTTATATGTCACTGGCATTTAATGTGATTCACCCGAACAGGGTGACCGCACTGATGCTGTTTGATACAGGTCCCGGCTACAAGAAAGACAGCGCCAGGGATGGGTGGAACAAGATGGCTGGCGAACGGGCGGTTGCTCTCGAAACAGACGGTCTTGCTGCACTCGGTACCGGTAGTGAAGTACAACTTGCCAGCCATCGATCGGCCCAGGGCCTCGCCCACGCAGCCCGGGGTATGCTGGCCCAGGTGGATGACCGGGTTATCCAATCCCTGCCTGAAATCAGTTTACCAACCCTGGTCCTCGTCGGGGAAAATGACCAGGCTTTTCTTGTTCCTACGGACTATATGGCGCTCAAGATTCCCGGTGCAAAAAAGGTCGTCATCAAAGATGCCGGGCATGCTTCCAATATCGACCAGCCCGAGGCGTTTAACATGGCTGTGCGAGAATTTATTGAGGGCATCGACTGGTAGTCCTTCAAGGATGCCGCCGATTTAGTGATCGTCCCGATAGGCCTGCCATCTTGCAAAACTGTCCATCATCGCCTGCATCCGTCGTTCGACTTCTACCCTGATTTCAGGATGTGGAAAGATATAAAGGTCATCCTGCAGCACGGCCTGCAGCACCATGTCACCGACAATGCCCGCATCGATACCCCCCGCCATGATTTCTGCCATACGTGCCATTCGCTCATCGTCTGGCAGACTGTCATCAACCAGTACATTCATATCAGTTTGACTCTCACCAACCAGGTTCGCAGGTCGATTACGGCCTGAATTTCCGATGTTCGTGTTCACAACTCCCGGGCACAACACGGATACCCCAATACCCTTGTTAGCGAGATCAATCCGCATGGTTTCCGACATACCGACCACGGCGTACTTGGTTGTGTTGTATACGCTTAAACCTGGTACGGGAAACTGGCCTGCCATAGATGCGGTATTGACAATATGTGCTGGCTCACCCTGGCTGATCATCCTGGGCAGAAACACCTGCACACCATTAATGACGCCCTGCAGGTTGACATTCATCACCCAGTCCCAGTCCTTATAGGACATGGTTTCGATCGAACCACCCACTGCGACCCCGGCGTTGTTACACAGGACGTGAACGCCGCCGAATGCAGCTTGTGTCTCGTCTGCTGCCGCTTCCATTTCGCTTCGATCATTGACATCAACCTTGATGCCTATCACCTCGGTATTGCTATCACTAAACTCCTCGAGTGCCGTGGTGATCGCGTCCTGTTCGATATCTGCGATAGCCACTTTCATACCTGCCCCGGTAAATGCCCTGACCATCGCCAGGCCGATTCCGCTTGCCCCACCGGTAACCAGGGCTACTTTTCCCGCTACATCTTTCATATCTTTTCCTTCTTTTGTTCGTACGGCTGAAAACAGCTTTATGTTTTTGACCTTTGAAAGAATCGCTGATCAGTTTGAAAGGGGACGATGTCGCAGGTCTCCTGATACCAGAGTAACATTCTTTCAACCAGATCTGCGCGAATATTCGAATGGGCTGCAGAGGTTATCAGGTTTTTTGTCTCTCCCGGGTCCTGTTGCAGGTCATACAACTCGTCCTGTTCGTAAAGTCGACGGATGTATTTATAACGCTGGGTGCGACACATGGTTGCCTTTGAGTGAGCAAAGGAAGTGCCTTCAGCGATCTGCATTTTGATCCGTGGAGAATACAAGCCACGATCACCAGCAAGTTTGAAACTCTCCGCTTCCGAGGCTTGAACTTCGTTGCGTAGCCTGCCCCCCTCGCAGAACACGGCATCCCGATGAATTGCGTCCGTGGCTGTTAATTGTTCAACAAGTGATTTTCCAAAATGCCAGTAGTCTGGTTCTATGTCAGCCAACGCGTAGACAGTGGCGGGGAAGTCCACGAGTTCAACCAGCTGATCCCTGATACCTGCTACAGCGCCCAGCGTTTTCGGTGGCTTAATAATAAACGGGACCCTGGCGAGGCAGTCCTCCAACGTATTCTGGCTTTTTTCCACCAGGCCGTAGTCGCCGGTAAAATCGCCATGATCCGACAGTACGAAGATACCTGTATTATCGTACCGACCCGACTCCTTCAGGGCCTTCTTAATCAATCCGAACTGGTGATCTACGCGGGCGCACATGCCATAGTATGTTGCTCTGAGTTCAACCCAGCGCTGTTCGTCCCAGTCTGTGAGATTTTGTCCTGCCTGGATACCGCGCACCAGAGCGGGTTTGTCCGCGAGCTCGATATTAATACGGGGTGGTAGCTTGTCACGGTCAATGATGCTGAACCACGGGTCCTCGACGCAGTAGGGCGGATGTGGGAAGCCTATCGGCAGGAAGATGCAGAGGGGTTTGTCACCGTCATAGGCTTTGATGAAATCCAGTGCGCCGAATATCATTGACCAGTCAGGGTCAAAGTACAGATCCTGGTCACCGGTTTCTAACCGGCCTTTGAAAAAACTGTAAAAGCTGTCGCTGTCCTGTTCCCCGCGCCAGGCCTGATCCCCTATATGCGCATCCGGTTGTGGTGCATAACCCCAGCGTTCATAATCGGCGCGACCAGCGCGGAAAGAGATATCACAATCCGCCTGGTAGCCATCCTGGCCTGGAATCAGGTCGTTTTTACCACCCCACCAGACAAAGTAACCACTGTCTCGCAGTACTCGCAACAGGTTTGCATCAGCCTGTGCTCCATGCAACATGTGATACATGGTTCTATGACCAAACACGTGGGGATACCAGCCGGTCATAAAGCTGCATCGGCTGGGCGTACAAACCGTTGCCTGCACGAAGGCATTGCGAAATGACACGGCGTCTTCTGCAACCAGTTGATCCAGGTTTGGCGTGACGGCAGCAGCGTTACCGAGGTGGCCCATCACATCACCACGCCACTGATCGGGATTGAAAATGAGTATATCCGGCCGCTTATCCATAAGATTCCCCGTGAACTGGATGCGTTTCATATTAACGCTTTTGCAGGTTGTTGGGCGGTACTGGATGTCGATTGGTCAGAATCCAGGTAATAGCAAACGTGAAATAAGCGAAAATCCTGACTGACGAACAGTGATTACACAACGAACTCACCAATGCAAAACCTTATTGGCGCTCTAATATGACCGCAATGCGCAACAAGCCTGCGCTCTACGTGGCGTTGGTAATTTTTCTTGCACCCGCTATGTTGTATGGTGAAATCTATCGCTGGGTGGATGAAGATGGCAGGGTTCATTTTTCTGAAAACGCCCCAGCCCGGCAGACGTCGGAGGAAATTACCAGCAAGCTGGACGAGGTTGGCAATTTCTTCGACTTTACCCACGTGGTTGATATTGACTGGTACATTCCCTCTGCTGATTATCAGCCAGCGGAGGTCGAGGTAAAAATAGAATTGGTTAACTACCAGCTGAATGCCGCGGAATATAACAAAATACGCGACGGCGTCAGCGGCATCTATGAAACTTACTCCCGCTGGTTTACCTGGCCCCGTACGCCGAGGCAGCCAGTGGTCATCAAAATATTTGGCAAGTTTGATGCGTTCGAACAATACCAGCAGGAAGAATACATCGGCCATTCCACGACCCGAAGCCATTATTCGCACCAGCGTAAAGAAGTTGTCATGCTGGGTACTGAATTCAAAGGGGCGACGCTGGGGGTACTTTTCCACGAGGCGTCCCACGCAGTATTTGCCATGAAGCTCAAGTCTGCTCCGAAGTGGATAAATGAAGGGTTGGCTGAGTGTTTTGAAGGTACGCAGGTCAGGCCGGACAAGATCTACCTGCATTACAATCCCGCCTGGGTTGAAACCATGAAACACAAGTTGCGGGAAGGGTCGTTGCGGCCCATGGAGGAATACCTGCGCATTTCGAACAAGCAGTGGAGCGGTTCCTCTGCGCGGGTAGAACGCACCTATTACATTGTTGCCTGGTCGATGATGAGTAGCTTGTTATCGTCCCGGCATGGGATCGATACGTTGCGTGTTGTACTGGCTAACCTGCCCTCCAAAAGCTGGCGCAAGGAAGATGGTCTGGTTGCCTTGTTTAACGATGCGTATCCAGGTGGTGTCAGAAAAATGGACCAGGACTGGCGGCACTGGATTGAGTCAATGTAATGCGGCGCATTGTGTAGACTAGCGTGGGCGCTGGATACCCCTGATTCTGTCCGCAAAATCAAGGAACACTTCCTTGATGGATCGTTTGATTTTAATGGTCGCACCACCAAACATTACCAGGCCTTCAACGATCACCATGGGTGCATTGCCGCTGGTATTGGATGGCGCGCTGTTATCAGCACCACCAAATATGGACACTATCTTTGAGACGGTATTGATGTCTTCCCGAACGTAAATGGTGGCACCGCCGAAGAGGGTGAGCATCTTGATGTGAACCGTCGGGTGGGAGAATTTGGCTTCGGTAAAGTCAATGTCACCGCCACCGAACAGGTTGAGCATTCGAATCTCCTTTGGCACAAGCCAGGTGCCGCTTCGGTCGCTGCCGCCGAAGACGTTGATGATATGTTCCACATCCCGGGTGCCGTCATAATCGTAGTCAAAGTCGAAGTCCAGCTCCTGCCTTTTTTGGTCTGCATACTGCTTGTCAGCCTTCAGTTCCAGATCGGCGGTCAGCTCCACCAGTTCATCTGCGTCGTTGCTGGCAAGGGCCTGGTCAAGGCGACGCTCAAAGGCATCCAGGGAAAGTTTTTCGTGGCCGTAGTTCACAATCAGTTGATCAATACCTCTTCGCGTACCACGTCGATCGGTCTGTCCTTATTCACAACGGTCATGGTTTGTCCTTACATCAATGTTGGTGTGGAATAGGCAATCTTCGAGCCAACCTTTGTTTTCCCTTAGTATACAAGGGGTTGGTTTTATTGAGAGTTTGGTGGCAGCCGGGCCCGGGTCAAACTGATCAATCGTTGGCGATACTCATCAACCGCTGACATCCAGGCTTCGGATTCGTGCATAATACATTGTCGCATCCCGGCCCGGTTGAGTCTTCACCAACATTTAAAAACTTTTAGTTTTTGAACAACGAGATCCAGGCATGATTAACAACTATTCTGAACGTCACCATCCTTTTGAGGGTTGTTTCAATTTTCGTGATATCGGCGGCTACGAAGCAGCAGATGGGCGTACCGTTCGATGGGGCCGATACTTTCGTGCCGGTAGACAGGACCGAATGACCAGCGACGATCTTGACAAGGTTAAGGAACTGGGCATCCGCACCCAGATTGATCTGCGAAGACCGGATGAGGCGCTTGATCAAGGCAGGGGCCCCCTTGAAGGCCTGGGTGCGAACTACGAGAACATCGCTGTGATACCGGAAGGAGGCACTGACCAACTTAGCAGGCTCGTTGGCGACACAGGCATTTCAGGCAAACGTTATCTGGGCTACCTGGGTTTTGGTCCGGAGTCCTGGATTCGTATGTTCGAAATTTTCGCAAAATCAGTCGATCATCCTGTGCTCGTGCACTGTACCGCAGGCAAGGATCGAACCGGGGTTACGACTGCTTTCTTATTGTCGATACTGGGCGTTGAGCGGGCACTTATTGAAGCTGACTATATTCTCACCAATCGGGATGTTGACCGTCAGGTCACCTTCCTGGAAAACACCGTCGGCTTGCCGGAAGGCATGAGCCGTGAATACATGATGCGGGTCGCTGGTGTCCCGGAGGATGCCATGAGCGACTTTCTCGATGGCCTGGATGAAAACTACGACGGCGCACTGGGTTACCTGCGGAGCATCGGCATCGACGATGAAATTCAGGAGACTATACGCGAGGAATACCTGGAAGGTTAGCTGCCCGGTGCGGCCATCTATTTTTTAGATTGTGCTGCCGCCAGCGAAGGTCTGCCGTAACAGGCCTCGGCCCACCGTTTGACGTTTGTGAATGAGGAATAATCGAACTCAACCATATTCAGCAGTAGCATAACAGCGGCAACGTTCAGGTCGGCGATGGTGAATTGATCACCTAACAGGTAGGGTGTCTCGGATAATGCGCCATCCAGCACTTTCAGGGGACGTTCGAGCCCTTTTTCCGCCGAGGCAATCACGCCTGCATCTCTTTTGTCTTCCGGCATAAACAGTTTCTGGATAACAATTTGCATTTGCAGGGGTTCTATCTCACTGATTCCCCAGACGCTCCATTGGTTTGCGCGGGCTTCATCGATTGCATTGTCAGGATACAGAGCGCCCCCATAGGTTTTAGCCAGGTAGAGGTTAATAGCCATCGACTCAAACAAAACCAGGTCATCATCTACCAGCGCAGGAATACGCCCGTTGGGGTTAATGGCCAGATAGTCGGGTGATTTGGAGTCAGCTGAAAAATTGGTGGGTATGTGCTCATACGCAACGCCGACTTCTTCTATTGCCCAGATTGACCTCAGGGCTCGTGACCCGGGAATGCCATAAAGTTTTCGCATGGTATTATCCTTCTGAATTATGCAACACCGGAATGATAAGTGATTGCTCATTCCCGGGATACTGAATTTAAAAAATCTCCGAGGTGTGCCCCTTTTGTGCGATGAGGTGAGCCATCATCAACACGAGGATTCGGGCGTTGTTAGGTCGATAGTCCTGTATACTTACCTGCCATTAGTCTGGATGGAAAGCTTGTATGAAAATCGTAGCAATCGTCTTTGCAGTATTTATAACCTCGTCCGCCTGCGCAGATGGAATTCCCCGGACCGCCTCCGGTAAACCCCTGATCGAAGGCTATTACGATAGTGGCACACTCACCCCGGTTGATCGCCCAAAAGAATTTGGTGAAGAGAAATTCATGACGCGAGAACGGGCGGATGAGATTGCGGCCCGGGTCGCAGAACGCAAATCACGTGCCCTTGACGTCAGTGACCCGGAACGCGAAGCACCTCAGCTTGGTGGGCAAGACGGACCAAACACCGGTGGTGGCGGTGGAACCGGAGGATACAACTCTTTCTGGATAGAAAACGGCACGGATGTTGTTGAAATTGATGGCAAGTTCAGAACATCAATTGTATACGACCCAAAAAATGGCAGGCGGCCATCCATGACACCGAAAGGTGAAGAAAAGATGGCGGAAAATTTCACCTCCTTCAGCTATGTAAATGACGGCACGGCATCCTGGCTGGATAAAGAAGGACCCGGTCCCTTTGACGGACCAGAGAATCTTGCCCTGGCAGAACGTTGCCTGTTGGGGTTTAGTGCAGGCCCGCCGATGCTGCCCGGGTTATATAATAACTTCAAGCGCATTACGCAAACTGAAGATCACATCATTATTCTTCTGGAAATGGTGCACGACGCGCGGGTCATCCGGATGAATGCTGAGCATGCATCTAAAGATATGCGCTGGTGGCTGGGGGATTCTGTTGGTCACTGGGAAGGCGATACCCTTGTGGTCGATACGACCAACTTCCGTGAACAAACGGGTTTGTACGGCGGCGATGAAAACCTACACCTGGTCGAACGTTTAACGCGACAGGCCGATGGCAACCTGCTGTATCAATTCACCGTTGATGACCCCACCATCTGGACTGCACCCTGGAGCGGGGAATACTCGTGGAAAGCAAGTGATAAAATCGTCTACGAATATGCCTGCCATGAGGGGAATTACGCCATGGGCAATATCCTGCGTGGCGCCAGATTACTGGAACGCGAAGCCGCTGAACAATTGGGCAAGTCCGAGGGTGGTGAATAGATAACCCGCACGCAATCGAAGGCGTCAGACCTGGTTCAAACCAGTCGAACCAGCGTCCTGGCAAACTCGTAAGTTTCGCCCACACGAGCGCGGTCGGTGGCGGTCATGTCAATACCTGTCAGGCGATCACGACTGCCTGCGGGACCTTCGACGAATCGAATTTGACTGTCCTCAAGCTCGATGCTCCTGTCGTTAACGTCGCGACCGATAAATTCCGCAAATCGGGCTGCAACCCGGTCAGGATCTGCTGACGAAATTTCTGCCGCCACCATATTTGAAACAACGCTGGTTCGTTGATGCCAGGGCCAGGCCTGTCCTGCCCAGGCCCACGAATCCCAATCTTCCATCCAGTCGAATGATGTGAGCACACCGCCGGTGTCTCCCGGATGCAGGTGAATACCAGCTGCTTTCACACCATGATATTCGCGTAGTGGCATGTCCATAACAACCCGCACACCGGCTGCCTCTGCCCGTGCACGTGCTTTGGAGAGATCATCGACTTGAAGGATCAGCATGTAACCGGCGGCACCACCTTGTTTTTCGAGGAATTTTTGGGTGGGCGCTTCTGCCCGTTCCGGCTGCAGTATTTCCAGAAATGTGTCTCCCACGGCATAAACGCCGTTGTACATCCAGATGGGCGCACCGGGCTTATCACGATGGGTTGGTGTAATTTCAAGGGTCTCGGCAACGGCTTTTTCAACCGGCCATATATCAGGCGCACAGATGGCGATCTGGCGGATGCGAATTCGATCGGGTGCAGGGGGTAATTCACTCATGGTCTTCTATTCCTTTCTTCAAAGTTGCAAGACGGATGCATTCTGAAGTTCATACTATGAGATCGCATCTTTAATGGCCAGCAGCGCTAATTTGTAACCGGTATAGCCAAAGCCGCAGATTGCACCCTTGCAAGCCGGTAGGATCGTTGATTTAACATCCCGGGCTGCAGGGTTGGATGCGTGTATTTCGTAAACGGGAATCGCAAGTTGCGAAACCGCGTCAGGTAACGGGCCGGTAGTGGTGGTGAAGCCTGCCGGGTTGATCAGCACGGCTACGATATCAGCCGGATCAATTGATCCAAGCCGTTCCACAACCGCCGCCTCGTCATTGGACTGCATTATCTCTACTTCCATTGACAGCCCTTCCGCATGATTCTTGATGAGTGCATTAATCTCATCAATTGTTTCAGGACCAAAGATCTCGACCTGTGCCTGGCCTCTCATATCCATTCCCGCACCCTGAATAACCAGTACTTTGTTCATACAACCCTCGTCGCTAAATTGGAGACAGTTTACTTTATTCTCAATCGGGTATCGAAGGGCTTCAATGACTAGTGAGAATAAGTAAACTTGTATCTTAACTGTCAGTTACTTTTCACTGAATCGAATCATGCAATTTACCAGGAAGCTGCGGGAACCCATTAAGCGTGGTGAAGTCACCACCTCAATTCGAATCTGGAAACGCCCCCACGTCAAAGTCGGTGGTCGTTATAAACTTGAAGAAGGCCAGATTGTCGTCACCTCCATGTATGAGATCAGCTTTGAGGACATCTCGGAAACCATGGCAAAGCAATCCGGATTCAATAACCTGCTGGACTTGATAAAGACTGCCAGACACGGTGAGGGCAATATCGTTTATTTTATCCGGTTCGAATATGAGCCAGATCTGCTTACGTGAAAACCGCAGGGTCTAAGCGGTACAACCTCTGCTTCTGATGGTTTACCATCTGAATAACCAACAAACTAGAGAACCCGGGATTCACAATGTCTGAAGTTACTCCAGAAGTTATCGCACAGTTAGCGCCTACGGGAACGCTGCGTGCGGCCATCAACATGTCCAATTTTTTGCTCGTTGTGCGTAAAACAGATAAAGGCGATCCCGTCGGCCCATCGCCGAGGATGGCGGCGGCTATCGCCGAGGCACTGAACGTACCCCTTGAACTGATCCCGTTTCGAGCGCCGATGGAAATTGCCAAAGCAGCGGGCACGGGCGTATGGGATATTGGCAACATAGGTGCGGAGCCCCAACGCGCTGCCGTTATGGACTTCACATCCGCTTACGCCGAAATTGAATCGACCTACCTGGTGCCTGCCGGATCTTCGATCCAGACAATAGCCGATGTCGACCGGCCTGGAAATCGGATCTCTGCCCCTGCAGGCAGCGCGTACGGTTTATGGCTTGAAAACAACATCAAAAATGCAGAGCTGAAAGCGGTAAAAGGCGGAGGTGCTTTGCAACAATTTATTGACGAAAATATGGACGCCCTCGCGGGGCTGCGACCCCAGCTTATTACCGAGGTTGAAAAGTTACCCGGTGCTCGCATTCTCGATGGCCAGTTCACGGCGGTGCAGCAAGCCGTGGGTATCAATAAGGGTAACCCTGCCGCGCTGGCCTGGCTGCAACAATTTGTCGAGAAGGCTAAAGCTGATGGTCTGGTTGCCCGCCTCATTGAAGAATACAACGTGCAGGGCAAACTTTCCGTTGCGCCCCCGGCCTGATCTTCTGGATGAGGAAGCTATGACAAAGTGTCTATTTGTTCT
Source organism: Gammaproteobacteria bacterium (assembly GCA_012960755.1). Next base: position 22,724 of record DUAT01000039.1, on the reverse strand, counting down.
CTCAGGTAGTTCTGGTGGTGGTAAATCGACGCTGCTTGACGAGTTGGCTAACCGTGGTTTTGCGGTGGTCCCCGAGGCAGGTCGCCAACTGGCACGGGAACAGCAGGCTATTGGTGGGTTTTTCCGGGAACTATCCAGTTCGGTCATCTGCTGTTGTCGCGTTCAATGTATCTGTATAACCAGGCTGTTGCAGCAGATCCGAGCGGCCCGGTATTTTTTGATCGATCAGTTATGGAACCGATTGCTTACTGGCGCAGTGTGGGCAAGCTGGAACCCTATCTTGAACAGGTTGTCGCACAATACAGATATGCGACCGACGTATTCATGGTGCCGCCCTGGCCGGAGATTTTCATCAAAGATGCAGAACGGCAGCACTCTTATGACCATGATCAGAGCGAATATGCCCGGCTGACCGATTCATTCCAGGCGTTCGGCTATCGGTTGATAGAAATACCCAGGGTCAGTGTGTCGGATAGAGCCGATTTTGTTGAGTCGCATCTGCGGTCTATTGGGGTGTTGTAGCACCGATCTCATCCGAATAGCTTACTCCTGGTAATACACGGCATTGTAGAGAAAGGATTAGTCGCGTTCTTATTGTTCACCTGTGAAGTCTTGGGTATTCACACGATTCACGATTCACTCTCAGGATCACTGGTCATCCAGTGCCCGTCGACACCAAGAATTTGCCTGGCGATTTTCCTTGCCAGGTAGTAGCCGCCGCGATCTGCTAATAAATAATCAGCAAAGCCGCCGCCGTTGGTCAGTATAACAATACCCTTATTCTCATCAGGATAAATCACAAACAGACTCTGGTACCCAGGGTTGCTGCCCCAGTGCCAATAGGTCGTCGCCCCGTCAGACTCATCAATGCCAATACCGTAGCCCCACTTTACCCGGCTGTTAACAGTCGTCTGCGGCTGCAACATCATATCTCTTGTGCGTACTGACATCAGTGTCGGATTAATCAATTCGACGGCGAATTTTGCCAGATCTGTGACATTGGTTTTCAATGTTGATGCGATATCGTTCTTTGCGTTTAGGGACTCCACGGCGATCTGTTTTTGCGTACCCATGATCAATAGCACAACCAACATCAGGGAGAATGCCATCGGAGTGAGGAACAGAAAGTAAATCAACCTGAGTCGCCGATACATCAGATAACAGAACAACAGCCAGAGCACACCTGACGCAATAATAAATGCCCAGGCCAGTACCCGATTCTGCTGGTTTGCTCTACCTGTGAGGATGCCGAAAACCAAATCCGGATGTCCAGCCACCATGGGCATTGCAGATTGGTCCAATGTCGAATAGGTCATACCCAGGGGCTGAAACAGACCTGCCTCAATGGCCTTATGACTCGGTTCATCCAGGATTTGCTGGAATACAGATTCCAGGGCAACATACCCCTCGCCTGCATAGGAAAAGTGACCGCGAAGTTCACAGTCAACAACGAACTGTGCCGCATGGATGGCATTCGACAGGCCTGCCGTATGCGAGAGTATTTCAGCAAGAGTCACAGCACCGCATGCGGACACAATCCGGTCATCATCAACCGTATCCGTTAACTGCAGTTCACCATTCTGCAGTAGACTGAACAAATGAGCTGCCGCAATCATCTTGCCGTTTGATGCAGCTTCGAATACATCATCTGTCGTCACAGGTGTCTTATCTTCAATACTTCGAATGCCAAACGCCATTTGATGGCTGATCCTGCCGTCTTCAATTACCGCAAGCGTCAAGCCAGGGACGTGCGCTGCCTCCATATCCCGGGGGATGTTTTCAAAAATCGATGCCAGATCCGAAGCAATTGCAACAGTGCTCCCGATCGAGAGACATACGGCGAAGAGGGGGATTATCAGGCGTGCCAGATGCCTCACTTGCGTATTTCCAGTTCGACCATCACCGGGGCGTGATCAGAACACTGACTGTCGATGCTGTATTGCGGGTTCTGCAGATGGCGATCGTAGATCTCGTAGTTCACGACACTGGCGAGACTGTGATCGTAACTTGCATCGAAGTCTTTCGATAGAAGTACATAATCAAGCACGCTGCCCTTGTTGGCAAAGTAGTGGGTGCTCTTGCGTTTGTCGGGGGTACCTTCATGTTGTAATTCGAAGCCGTCATAAAGCGCAAAGCGTCGTATTTGTCTCTTTGCTTCCTTCGGCAAGCGTGTCTGCGGTGTGCTGTTGAGTGCATTGACCTCACGTGCAGCAGCAATTTGTTGCAGCGTCTCGGAACCAATGCTGGTGTTGAAATCGCCCATCAGGATGACAGGCCGATCTTTCTTCGAAACTTCCTTGATCACATCCTGATACAACAGCGTTACCTCATTGCCTCTTTGCCTGATCGAATTCCAATAACTCTGTGCCTGCGCTGACATGCTTCGCGCCGCTATCGTTGACCAGTTTTTGCTGTTTGCAGTTTGAGGCACTTCAGTGCGATTGGATTTGAGGTGGACGACGTATACCAGACATTGGCCGAATCCATCTATCATGACCTCTGCTTTCAACGGTGCACGACTGAAACGAAACAGTGATGGCAAAGCAGATTTTTGTTTCATGGATTTCGTTAGCCTGATAGTCGTTGCCTTTAATATCGGGTACCGGGAAGCCAGTGCCACCACGGGTTTAGAATAGATGTGGTGTCGATCCTTGGTAGGTTTTGCCACCGTGACAAAGTGTTCAAACCCCTGGTCGAGCACCAGTTTGTTAAGGTCTTCAGGACTGAAAACTTCCTGAAACCCAACGATGTCTGCTGCCATCAAAGCCAGGTGACTGGAAGTCCAGGTCCGTTTTTCCTGCCACTGTTGATTGCTGTAAATATTGTCAGACTCATAACAGGCGTTTGGTGGCGCGTTGTAATTCAACAGGTTGAATGTGCCAACGCGAAATCGCGACGATTCCGTCTGTATCGTCCCGGGTGTCAAAAGTTGGTCTCAACCTCCAGGCGTGGTTCACCCAGACCCTCACGATGCACATTGTGATAATGGTGCAATGCCGGTTCGTTTCGACCAAACAGGTAGTGGGTTTGAGCACCGGAGGCAGCACCTATCTGGGTTGATTCGGCGGCAAAATAATCTTCGTCCATGATGATGCGGTTGAAACCGGGTAATCTCGATTCATTCGGCTGGTCTATTGCCTTCAGGTGTTCCCTGAATTCGGGATGCTGGTAGTAGCTGTGATGCGTTCGCGATTTGGCTGGATCATTCTGGTCCGGGTACATTCGGAGTATATCGATGCCCGCCGGGTCAACCAGAAAAATGACGTTGGGATAAAGGAAATACACGTTCAGTGTCACCCAGCGGTAAGGCCATTGCTCGATGGGCAGCTTGTTATCCTGCACATGCTTCATCCCGGGTTTTGAGGCGAACACCATGCGGTAGTTGCGGCCGTAGATATCACTGGTCTGCAGATTGGCATAGATATCTGCAGCCAGTGTATCCCGGTGCAGCACGTCAAAATGATAGTTCTCACCGAAGGTATCGATAGCCAGTTTCCAGTTGATGTTGGCTTTCAGAACCTGATCCTCGATGAAGTCGTGATTGGGAATGTTCCAGCTTTCCATTTCCGGGCCGAGGCCGCCCAGCAGTTCCGTGACATCGACATCGCCACCCACGATTGGTTTCACCCATAACATGCCAAACTGCTCTTTTGCCGGCAGTTCAACCAGGCCAAGGGCGGATTTATCTACCTTGCCAAATCGTTCTTCCCGGTTGATGGCAATCAGGTTACCGGCATTCTGGTAAGACCATGCGTGGAAAGGACAGGTGAAACGACTTTTTGTGCCGCGACCGTCAGCAACAACTTGCATACCGCGGTGTCGACAGGTGTTCAGAAATGCATGGAAGCTACCCTCTGCATCCCGGGTCATCAGGATGGGAACGCCGACTTCGCTGGTTGCAAGGTAAGTATTTGGGCCTGGCAGGTCCGTTGAGGTGCCCAGCAGTAACGGTATTTGGCGAAAGAATACATCCTGCTCGCGTGCCAGGCGTTCACCGCAGGTAAAGTCAGTCACCGGTACCTTGAGGATGCCATCTAGTAACGCGGTTTCGTTATTCTCAATTCCGTTCTGGAGTTGCTGGAGCAGGCGTTGTTGTTCTTCATAAAGCATGTCAAATATTCCCAACTGGAAAACAGGGTTATTGTCGCTATCCTATAACCCGGACGTCAACATTTCATAATGCGAAGTGGCAATATATTGCCTCGTGTAAACGGAAGTGCGTTCAAAGCTGGTCAGGAAACAATGCTGGCAGCTGCTAGCAAAAAGTCTTGCTTGTTAAGCGATTCATGGCTCGCCACTCACTCTCTCGACTAGTTTAAAAAGGTCTTCATAGGCTGCCATACCCTTTACTTCACCACGCTGTGCTGTGCGTGCAATGATAACTTCATCTGCAATACCTTCATATTCTTTAATCCTTACCGCACACTCTTCGAGATTTCCAGTGATGGTCATGGTGTCAATCACGTCTTCAGGTACGAGATCCATTGCTTCACGCAGACGTCCTGCCGGCATCAATTTCGCGGCCTGGTCGGCAAATTCGCTAAACCCAAGCTGACGAAGCTGTGAATCGTAATAGGGGTGAGGGATCGGATGAAACAGCTTGCAAATCGAAGCTCGAGTGGCATCACGCGCGCTTTCAACATTACTGTTGATACTGACCATGGCTGCCATAGGGAAAGCGAGGGTGTCGGGGTCGCGGCCCGCAATTTCTGCTCCAACGCGTGCGTTAGGCCGCACTATATCACGCACAAATTCCACCGAAGACATAATGCCCACCCCAACGCCGTCGGAAACCTCACCGGCCAGTCGCACCATCTTTGGACCCGAGGCAGACAAATACACAGGCACCTTGGAAGTCGCCGGTTCCCAAGTGGCGCGCCAACGGATGCGGTGGGTACTACCCTGATAGCGAACAGGCTCCGCGGCTTTACCAGAAACAACAGCGCTCACAATTTTCATAAAGTCGCGCATCTTTGCCAACGGCTTTGATGAGTCAATACCCATATACAAATCGTTAAAGTGTAGATTTCCGGTTCCAACGCCCAGAACAAATCGCCCATCACTGATTTCGTTTAGATCACGCGCCTCGATACCCGTCATCCAGGGCTCTCGTGCGTAGGCATTTACAATGTAAGTACCTACGCGTGATACTTGAGTGGCATTAATGACCGCAGCAGCCGTAATCGTTGCGCTGCGACCGGCATCAACGGTGTAAAGGGAATGGACTCCTGCGTCTTCTGCCTCGCGGGAAATTTTGGTTATCGTTTTGATAGAGTCTTCGAACCCTAGCATCATGCCAATTTTCATTTGTTGTTTCCCATTCCAACTACAATCAATTCGATTTCTGTTAGATTAAGACCGGATGTAAAGGTCGGGGGGTTATTTATTATCGTGCCAATGAGTCAATCATTTTGCGAGTCATCCGTTGCGGGCTCCTCTTCCTTTGGTACGGCACCCAAGTCAGCGATCTCTTGATTATTACCCGCCAGACCAGTTTCCGACTCTGCGGGGACAGGACCCGGTGATGGCTCAGGGCCATTCTGCTCTTCCTCTGCATGGTCAGTTGCGCCTGAATTAATTTTCTTCCGCAATCCTACAGCTGCTAATTTCCCATCTTGTAATACAAGCGGAACCGTCTCATTGCGACTAACAAGATTGTCCATCTGCTTAGTATCCATTTTGTAAGAGAGTACTTCGAACTCGCTGCCGGGGTAATCAACGAACGCCGGTTTTCCCAGGGATTCAAGAATTGTTTGTCTTGGTGTGCCAATCTTGAGGTCACTCACCATCTCTCGTATATTTTTTTCTGTTCTCAAGTAGTTCGGATCAGTATTGGGCACAACAGATGTATCAAACCACTTGGTAGTCCTGCTAAAACCCACAAGTTTGCCATTTCTGAACAGCAAGGCTGCCGTTTCATCCCTTGACATTAAAGTATCGTAATTCTTGTTTTCAACAAGATACATGAACATTTCGAACCCGCCGCTGAACCATTCACGGAAATCCGGTTGACCGATTGCCCGGACAACCTCAGCTTGCAGCACACCCAGACTTATCGACTCCAGGTAAGTTCGATTGCGGTTTTCTACCCGCTGGAAATCCACCGGGGCGTTGATCGCTTCACCGCTACGAATTGCACGGACATCGACATCATCGTCGTCAAGGTCTCCGAATCGATAGACCGCGCCCCCGATGACAAATACACCCAGCAACGCCAGGTAACTCGGCTTTATGCCACTCAGATCACGCCAGATGCTCGAGGAATCCATATGCTGTCATTCTTCTCTGCTATAGTTCCGTGCCACGTCGCAATTCCTGTGCCCGTTTCTACATCGTTATATCTCATGAACTTGAGATATTCCAGCCCTAACATATTCTAGTGTTAACCAAAAGTGTGCGGCCGATGATGAGGTTACTGATACTGGCGAGGTCGAAGCCTGTTGCATCAAGAATTTACGCAATCAGTGGTGTGAAAAAACCAGGGCCAAATACCAGTGGTTAGAATAGATAGCGGATATACTTCATTGGTTTTGTTTACTCACTCGAGTCCGGATCAGAGTTGGCGGCTTGCTGCTCATACCATTCCTTCTCCAGCAACCGGGCACCTCTGAGTATATTACCCATAGCGTAGTTGCCCTCGTGACAGGCGTATTCGTAAACACTACTGTCGGGTGTAGACCGCCATTCGTATCGACCGCTCCAGGGTGCCTCCCAGACAGTGTCGTCTGTCACCGTAAAATCGTAATACAAGTTACCGTCTTCCAGACGGCTGAATCGCTCTACCACGTGCAGGTTCTCATCCGCTCGCGGTAGACCGTTGACCTTTCTGAAATGCCTGGCTTCAACAACCAGCATATCACCCTCCCAGTGACCGACCGAATCACCCAGCCATTGCCCATCCGTCAAGGGTGCGTGCTCAGAGTCAATTCGGATGATTCTGGCATCGTGCACCATCTCATGCAGGATCACGACATGGCTATCTGTCTGGATGATGCGTTTGTAGTTGTTGTACAGGCTGGGAATTGTCGGAACCGTCGCGCCAAAGGAAATCAGGCAGCGCTCAGAAGGTGCCAGAGACTCGGGACCGTCAAAGGGCCCTGGACCGTCATGATCAAGCCATGTGGCCATACCGGTGTTGTTGTGGATGAAACTCTGGTAGAGCGCTTTCATACGATCGTCTATGCCGGGTCGGTTTGGTGGGTACCGGCCATTGGGTGGATCGTAGACGATAGAAGTTGGCACATTGCCCCTGACTGTATCGAGTGCGCTGCCCGGATCTACCCAGAATAGATTGTATCCGCCCACGCCACCGGCACCGCCGACATTGTTGCCATCGCCACCAGCCTGCGGTGCCTCGCGATCGGGATCGCTGTCATTTCCGATCGCGAGGCCAGATGCGACGGAGAAGGCCCAGTTAAGGAAGCGGGCCACAAATGGGTAAAGGTATTCAGTCTCGTTCAACCATTCGGGTCGTTGAGTTGGCGTAAGGGTGCCGGTATCGTAGACACCGGAAAGGTCCGGCTTGCCTGAAGGAGTACGCGGGATATCCGCAACAGCCTGTAAATTCATAGCGGCCAGTAAAAGCAGAAATTGTAGGAATTTGATCATCAGCGTTCTGCCGTGAATTGTCGGATATCAGATTCTACAAATAATTGGGCTCGGCGCATAGTGGCGGGGTGAATGCAGGTCCAAATGAGCCCGAATGTTACTTCTGGGACTTGCTATGTAGCTTCTACTGGATTTTGTATGGCAAAGCGTATGCCACGAAGATTGGGTAAGGCCATATAAGCAGATCCGCCACATAAGCAGATCCGCCACGTCGTGACAGAGCGTAACTGAGACGCTACTGCTGATTTTTTTGTACTGATATCAGAGCAACAGCCGAGCCAATCTATAAGTGGCTGATTTGAAAGAGAAGTCTTGTGACCAGCGTGGGATCTATGCGGCAAGAAGTGTTCGAAAACGCATACCACTGTTCGAATATGTACGCCGCCATTCGAGTGTCGCACGACCTATGCAACCTGGCACTGACTGGTCACGGATAATCCATTATTCAGCTTCTGTTAATGTTCCACTCCCTAAGATGTGGCGCAAGCCCGATCAAGCGAATGGGTGAACATAAATAATCAAGGATGCTGTGTTATGAAATTAATATCTTCGAGCCTCGCGATACTCGCACTGGGTTCAATTTTATGTAGTGCTCAAGCCGATTCAAAAAGAGATGCAATAAATCCAGGAGATAAAGATGTCCGTTGGGTAGTTGGTGGCACTTTTTTCTCAAACGACAATTTGTACGAAGGTGAAGGCAGGGAAAGCAGATTTGTTCCAACTCTGCGGTTTAATGGCGAGAAACTTTTTGTAAGGAACAGTTCGATCGGTTACTCAATACATCAATGGAATCATTTTAGTATTGGTGTTATTGCCGGGCTACATGGCACCTTTTTATCAAATGAAGATAACTTCGACGACAATCAATCGTTGATAGGGCTTGAGGAACGAGATAGCACTATCGACGGCGGCATATACTTTAATCACACTACCGATATGGGTCGTTTGAACCTGACCGTACTCACTGACCTGGGTAGCGAGCATGACGGACAATCTGCCGGTTTGAGTTATACGTTTGATCTGAAGGCTGGCAAGTGGTCGATCAATCCTTCAGTAGCTGTTCAGTGGTTAAGCAACAACATTGTTGATCACCACTTTGGGGTGAGATCATCAGAGGAGACCATCACTCGGTCTGCCTATTCCGGCGGGTCCGCATTAAACTGGCAAGCAGGTATTCGAGGTCGATATGAGATCAGCGACCATTGGGATATTAACCTCGCCACTGGAATTACCAGAATGGATAGTGAAATCAGCAATAGTTCCATAGTGGAAGAAGACACTGTTTATCACGGGTCGGTTTCGGTGAGATATAATTTCTAGTGTGATTCTGCTCACGCAAATCAGGTTCCGGTGTTACTCGCCAGCGTGTACCGGCGAGGTGGATTGCAACCGTGTGGTTTGCCTCAGCCGTTGCAGATGTAGCAGAAAATCTGCTTTTGATTCGGCGCAGAACGGCATCTCCGTCAGCCAATCCCTCCAATAGCTGCGCATGGGGTCGGTTGACGCAATCGGCCCGACGTAGTTCAAGCCCATGTAAGTTCCCGATAGCCGAAGGTGGGTATGGGGGTCGATAAATCCCGGCATCAACACACGGGCGCCCCGGATCCATGGTTCTTAAACAGTCCCGCACTATTCCTAAAACCATCCCCCAAGCTATGTTCAATGGCATCCATCAAACAACTGAATTACTATCACTTTCACTCAATTTCCCAGGCGATCACATGACAGACCACCAGATCCAGTCTACCGACAACCGAACCCTCAGTTTTGCCGATTACGGCAAAGCATCAGATGTTGCCGTACTGTGCTGTCACGGTGGACCAGGGTCGCGCATGGAGGCAAAACGCAGTGGCGACGCCGCGTCGGCGGCCGGGTTCCGGTTAATTGGAATTGACCGTCCTGGGTATGGTGGCACGACCGTACTGCCAGGGCGCAGCATTTGTGATTGGACACGTGATGCGCTGGCGATTGCTGATCATCTTGGATTGGAGAAATTCTTTGTACAGGGTAATTCCACCGGTGGCAGCTATGCGCTGGCGACCGCGTCGGTAGCACCTGAACGCGTGTTGGGGGTGCTGGTCTGCTGTGGCATGTCAGACATGAACTGGGCAATCAAGGTGGAAGAGGCGAAGATGGAAGGCGCCTTACCCATCTGGGATGCACCGGATCGTGATGGGGCCATTGCTATTGCAGTGGAGCAGTTTGGTGAAAAGGGTGAAAAAATGCTGTCGCCTGATCCCGATGCGCCACCGGTTTTTAGTCCGCCAGATATGGCGGTGATTATGGATCCGGCGTTCGCAGCCAATGACCCTGACAATGAGCCATTCGCCCAAGGTGCCGTGGGCTACGCTGACGATCGTATCGCAGATGGCCCTGCCAACGGATGGTCGAGTTTTGATGTTAGCAAGGTGGTGTGTCCTGTGCTGGTAATTCATGGCGAACAGGACTGGATCGTGCCCATTGCCCACGCCCGCCATACCGCCAGTATTCTGACTGACGCTGAGTTGCGGACATTTCCTGAGCACGGGCATATGAGTATCGGCGCGGAGTCTGTGGCTGCATTGGTCGATTTAAAGTCCCGGGCTGGCGCCTGATACTCTTACGGCAAACAGAGCACTCATAGATGTAAACTGGACCGGTACGGTGAGCACTTCTGTTTCCACAACCAGGGCGCAACATTTGCCCTCATCGGAAACACAGATGAAGCGATAGATCAGATACGAAAGGCTGTTGGCACTGGCTAATCAGCAGGTCTGAATTATTCCATTGTCTGATGATGGGTATTGACCGGTTTAAGCAGGTCGGGAGTTCGTCAAATCCGACTGCCAGAAGTTCTTCGCGTAGGACGAGCCAGAAATTGTCCAGCACATCCTGGCTGGATGGCAGGTCGTACCAGGGAAGACTGATAATTTTCACAGGTGCGTTATTCCCATACTCGAAGGTCCCTTCCGAACCAGGCGCGCGAGCCTTGAATCCGCCGAATATCGCATACTGCCTGATAAGAGGTGTTTCAATGTTACATCGATTGATTTTCGATTAGCAGGTTTACTTTGTGCGGCCGCATGTCAGCATTTTCTTGCGTACGCCTCTTCCTTCTTTTGAATAGAAGTCCTGACGAAAATAGCCTTTTATCAGAGGTTCCCTGGCCTCTCAGTTGTGTAGAAAGGTGGGATGATCCTTGCGGGAGGGGAGCGGAGATGAACAAAGAGGATTTATCTCCGGCGGCACGCGAGATTCTTGGTCCGGGAGGCGCGTACGCGCTGGAGGAAGTCGATATCCGCTGCGTTCGCATGCAGGTATTCAAGAACGCGCCACCGCACCTCAGGGATTATTTCCAGGCTGCCCTTGAAAATGCCGATGCCATCATCACTGCTAATTACAAACTAGACTACCGGCGCAGGCAGCTGCGTAAAGTCTTATCTAACTAATATTTCTTTTCTGGCACGGCAGCTGTCTATGTAGGAATAACTTTGAAAGCTGACCCGATTAAGTTCATATTGGACAGGATGGACACAGTCAGGCATGGAGATTCGATATGCGACTCAGTGAACAGGATGCATCATTCCTTTATACCGAAACGGCGAGCGGACCGATGCAGACGGCAGGCATTTTGGTCGTCGAAGGTGAACTGTCGTTTGAGGAAGTTTGTGAATTTTACACAGCGAGGCTTCACCTTGTTCCCAGGCTGAGACAGCGCCTTGTTTTTGTACCAATGAACCTTGCCCATCCCAAGTGGGTCGAGGACCCTGATTTCGATCCTAAGAATCATTTTGTCCACCATCAACTGCCACCAGCCAGCTCCATGACCGACGGGATTGCGGCGTTGGCGAAACTGAATCAGGGCGTGATGGACAGGAACCGACCACTCTGGAAGTACTTTGTGGTAACGGGAGTGAAAGACCGAACGCTGATCCTGCAACAAATGCATCACGCTATGGTAGACGGTGCTTCCACTGTGCAGATGGCAACGGTCCTGTTTGATTATTCCGCCGATGCGCAGCCGCCGGAACCTCCGGTCGAAACGCCAGTGGTCCCGCCCTTGCCTTCACAGGTTGAACTAATGACGGAGGCGTTCCGGGACAATGTCCAGGCCGCCATGAATACCAATCCCATGGCGTTGTTGCCCACAAACAGCGAAGCCCAGACCCAATTGCGCCGTGGTTTTGAGACCATGAGCCGGTTCATAACCAACCCGTCGATAACGGCGCCCTGGAATGCCTCGGCGGTCGGCCCAGAGCGAAAGCTGACCTGGTCCGAACATCCCATGTCGGAGTTTCGTGAGATCCGCCGCGCATTTGGTGGCACGATCAATGATATTGCGCTTGCAGCGGTGTCAGAAGGCGCGGCCCGCTACCTGGGTGCTCATAAGGAACAGAACGAAGGAAGAAATTTCCGCTTAATGTGCCCTGTTAATGTCAGGACCGAGGGTGAAGGGGGAGACCTGGGTAATCGGGTATCTGCAATTTTTCCCATGCTGCCTGCATCAAAGATGGAAGCGCGAGAACGGCTGGCAGCTGTGATTAAGGAAACCAGTCGCATCAAAGAGTCCCAGGAAGCACAGGCGATGACTTACATGCAGGAATCGTCGGTTTCAATAGCACCGATACTGATGGCACCGCTGTTACTCGTGGGTACACCCTTCGACCCTACCCGCCTCGCCGCGAATAACCCACCACCGGTATTACCACCCTTTGGAGCCCGGCCACCTGGATTTGGGGTCAACTTTGTACTCACCAATGTGCCAGGCGTCCAGGTGCCCCAGTATATTGCCGGGAAAGAAATTGTTGCGACCTTGGGTCTCATGATGCTTACCGGCAACATGGGTTTGGCAATTGCTGTCGGCAGCTACAACCAGAAAATGTTTTTCAACCTGACAGCCGATCCGAGACTGTTACCGGACCTCGAGATGTTTACAGACGAGGTCACAGGCGCCTTTGATGAGCTGTTAACCAGCGCCAGGCACCACAATGAAACCGTTCTAGCTTAATAGTGCTCTACAAAAGGAGATAGCATGAACGCCAAACAAACTACTGATGACTTCCCGCAGACGATAAAGTTACCGGATAAATCCGAGGTTGATGTTCGCCTGATGACTGCAGATGACCGGGACGAAATACTGAATTTTGCCCGTTCGTTACGGGAAGAAGACCTGATGTTCCTCCGGACAGACATAACCGACCCGGCGGTTGTGGATGAATGGATTACCAATCTCGAGACCGGTGATTCAATTACACTGGTTGCCTACAATGATAACCTTCTGATTGGTTACGCCAGTGTGCATAGGAACAAAGCACGCTGGACGCGCCGGGTCGGCGAAATCAGAGTAAATGTCGGCTCTGAGTATCGCAGCAAAGGCCTTGGCAAGTTCCTGACCAGCAGAATATTTGATGTTGCCCGCCACGAAGGCCTGAGAAAATTAATGGCCAATATGACAACGGACCAAAAAGGTGCGCAGGCTGCATTCAGGCGCCTCGGATTTATCCCGGAGGCAATCCTCGCTGATTATGTTGAGGACTCCAACGGAACCGCCAGGGATCTTGTCATCATGTCCTACGACGTCGACGGTCACAATGAACAGGTGGATGAGCCCGTTCACCTCTAGCGACGACAGTACGTTGCTACCCCCCATTATCGCGGTTAGATTGTACGGCCCGACGGTGAGCCTCTGTTGACGATACAAGTCAGGGTTATCTGACCTTAACGTCTCCAGGGTTTGATTGATGTCATTAGCAGCAGATTCGAATGTCGAATTCTCGCTGAGTCGCCCGGTCAGTGAATAGTTGTTTTTATCATCGAGCGGCGCTGATGGTGAAATGAATAACGGGCGCCAGATCTTCTGGAACATTGGAAACGAAAAGTTGGCGGCATTCCACCTGAAGAACTTGGCTTAAAGAAAGAAAACGGATACCCAGGTCAAATCGATCCAGTTGGCAAACTGTCATCGACTTGTTACCGATTCTCGTTACTCCGGCACTAATTTCCCGAAGATCACCTGCCACCACCTCTCTTTGGTATTTGATTACGTGCCGTGCATCCCCGTATGGTCAAAAAATGCATCGCGTAGATGTATCGTTGCACTGCGATGATTCAGGTCACTTGGTTGTTCGGTCTATATGGTGTGAGTTAGGCTTGTAATTTGGGATTTGTATCTTTTAGCTCAATGTATGCACTGATTCAGTACTGGAGTCATCTGTTTCCCAAACACGACCGGATTTTGATGCCAGGGTTCGAGCGTTTGGTCGAGCCGGTAGCAAGGACATACTCTGACCACGTCGGACCGGACTGCGGAAGATACTGCTCGATGAGGCCAGTATTCTTAGCTTTCTCTATTCGGACATAGCCGGGCATTCCCGATTCTGTGTTGGGGTATTTGTTTACCCGCCGCCTCAAATTTCTGTACAATGTGCCCGCAGTTGCTCGGCGATTGTGTTCGTTTCGATATAAAAAATTTAAGGGACAGTCCATGAGTCGTTCATTGTTAAGATCAACCTGCGTGACAATATCGATGCTGTTAAGTTCAACAGCAATTGCGTCTAACCAACTACAAATCAATCGAGAAGTATTGCCGATTCTGACACCCGAGCCCCAAACCTTTACCGAATTGGATGTGCGAAATACAAAACCACCTGCTCCTTTTACTGTAACTGCTCCTGAAGCTGCTCCCAATGTCGTCATTGTTTTGATAGATGATCTGGGCTTCGGAGCTACTTCTACATTTGGTGGGCCGATCAATACACCAAACCTGGATAAGCTCGCCAGTGCAGGGATACGTTTTAACAATTTCCATACCACGGCGCTTTGTTCTCCCACAAGGATGGCACTTAAAACCGGGCGGAACCACCACACCACCAATACCGGTTCTATAATGGAAACTGCTACGGCCTATCCCGGTAACACAGGGCAGTTGCCAAATAGTGTTGCACCGTTAGCAGAAATGCTTCGCCTTAACGGTTACAGTACGGCTGCCTTTGGCAAGTGGCATGAAACTGCCGCCTGGGAAACAAGCATCTCAGGTCCTTTTGATCGTTGGCCAACACATCAGGGGTTTGACAAATTTTATGGATTTATCGGTGGCGAGACCGATCAGTGGGCCCCGCTTATTTATGATGGTGTCAAAAAAGTTGCTCCGCCTAAAATGGAAAATTACCACTTCACGACAGACATGACTAACCAGGCCATCAACTGGGTAAAAGCCCAGCAATCGATGACTCCTGACAAGCCCTTCTTTGTCTATTTTGCGACAGGGGCAGTGCATGCACCACACCACGTTTCTAAAGACTGGTCTGACAAATACAAGGGGAAGTTTGATAAAGGATGGGATTCCGTTAGAAAAGAAACGGTTAAGAACGAGAAAAAAATGGGGATTATTCCCGGAAATACGAAACTCCCCCCCAAACCGGATGACATAAAGGACTGGAAGGCGTTACCCGATAACGAAAAGAAATTATTTGCTCGACAGGCGGAGGTTTTCGCCGGTTTCATGGAGATGACTGATTTCGAAATTGGGAGGTTTGTAGATTCCATTGAAGAAATAGATGAATTGGATAACACCTTGTTTATCTATATTGCGGGTGATAATGGTACCAGTGCTGAGGGCGGCTTTGTTGGTATGTACAATGAAATGACATACTTCAATGGCGTAGAAGAAAGAGTGGAAGACCTTATTCCATTGATGGACGAATGGGGTGGTCCGTCAACTTTCCCTCATATGGCAGCTGGCTGGGCAGTTGCATTTGACGCACCATTCACCTGGACCAAACAGGTTGCTTCAGATTTTGGTGGTACTCGCAACGGTATGGTTATTCATTACCCAAATAGCATTGCGGATAAGGGAGGGATCAGGACCCAGTTCACCCACGTCATAGATATTGCACCAACTGTTTTAGAGATGGCTGGATTACCGGAACCAAAAGTGGTTAATGGGGTACCACAAACACCTATCGAAGGTACCAGTTTGGCTTATACTTTCAGCGATGCGAGTGCTGCTGAGCGTCATACTATTCAATACTTCGAAATGTTTGGCAACCGCGCCCTGTACAATAATGGTTGGTTTGCCCGCACGATCCACCGTGCTCCGTGGCAGAACAGCAATCTACCACCGCTGAAATCAGACGAATGGGATCTCTACTACGTACCTGACGATTTCAGTCTGGCAAATAACCTGGCAAAGAAACATCCTGAAAGGCTAATGGAGATGCAGGATCTATTCATGTGGCAGGCACAGAAATATCATGTACTACCCATTGATGACAGAACAATTGTAAGGACCAATGCAGCCCTTGCCGGTCGACCAGATTTGTTAGGCGACAGAACATCTCTTACTCTGTATGAGGGCATGGAAGGCATGCTTGAGAATACATTTATCAATATCAAGAACCGGTCATTCTCAATCACTGCTGAACTTGGTATTCCCAGCAGAGGAGCTAATGGTGTCATTCTGTCCCAGGGTGGTCGTTTTGGCGGCTGGTCACTTTACATGAGAGATAATAAGCCGGAGTTCACCTACAACTTCCTAGGACTTGAAAGATATGTAATTGTTAGCTCCGATGCACTTTCCGAAGGCCCTGTAATTGTTAAGGTTGATTTTGTCTATGACGGTGGTGGAAATGGCAAAGGTGGTAAGGCGACTATCTACATCGGCGGTAAAGTTGTCGCAGAAGGCCGCGTAGAGAAAACACAACCTAATATTTTCTCTGCTGACGAAACTGCAGACGTTGGGCTAGATAATCAGACACCAGTCGCTGAAGGCATTGGTCACGGGCCAGAAGCGACCCGCTTCACCGGCACCATCAAGAAGATTATCGTCGCAGTGAGATAGATGTGGCAACAATGGTTTTCAATACGCGGGATTGTTCTAACATTTAGCCCAGATAGTTGAGCCAATTGCTTTTGCGAGAGATGATGGCTTGTACGTAACTCTTTGAGAATCATTAAACTTACCTGTGGGCTTAATAGTCACGAGTATTCACTGATTTCCATAATGTCGGTTACGAATCTAACCCGACATTCACCCGACAGTTCGAAATTGCGCTGATTATTTTGCAGCTAACCACTTATCGGTGAGAATTCAGCCTCTGCATCGATCCACTTTCACGATCCAGCAAAGCGGGTTCATTGATATCTTCCCTATTTTTTAATTGCCTGGCTCATTCTGTAACCTTTACTCCAGGTTAGTTTCGATCCGGGGGTTATGTCGCTATTGAGATAGTTGCGTACTGATCAGGCACCTTGGTGAGGTTCATCAGCATGGTACTGGGTTACCTCGACCATTCGGGTGTCGACATCCAACGTCAATAGATAATAGTTGACGGCTACATTGTTGAATGCCCAGGACTTATCTTATTAATATGCCATTTTCAAGAAGCTGCTCACAGGTTGCCTAGATGCTCACGCGCAACGTGTCAATAATTGTGTCCACTGGTTCTCGAGTAAAGGTCAGCGAGGGTGACATCACGTTCAGATGACCAATGGGACGTACAAAAAGACCTCTGGCACTTGCCTGTTTTGATACCAGACCGCCCCTACCGAGTTCGTCTGCAAACAGTTCCCTGGTTTCCTTGTTCGCCACGAACTCAACACACATCATCACTGATTTAGTTGACGGCTCTGATTTTATTGACATAGTTCCCCAGCGGCGCTAACTGCAGGTGAAATGCCAACCACTCCATGATGAGAGGAATTTCTGCTCTCGACACACAGTGACCACCGTATTCGTCAATAATCATGAGCTTTCCCTGAACTGAAGCGTCTGTTGCCAATTGGCTTTCGGACAATGGCACCAGGGGATCGAAATGCGTATTGATAGTCAGAATAGGCGTGTTGGTAATATTCTTTTTGCCGAGCAGACCCTGGTCAACAAGGGAAACCGGCAAGCTGCTGGCAAGAAGCCCCATCATATTGTCGGAGCTGGCGCGTACGCGATCAAGGTAGGTCTCAGTTTGAAAATTGAGTAATCGCTGTTCAAATTCCGGCGTCAACATAGTCTTTTGAATCTCTGCAAGTTTCTGCTTTGACAACTGCCCTTTGTTGTATGCCGCAACCAGTTCGTGTGAATCGTATTGAGTAGGCTCCTCGCCTGACATTGCCAGTGCGTAGAGCGTATGTATTGGTCCACAGCTGTTGACCGCGGCGGCAATGCTGCCCCGATGCTCACCGATTGCAATTTTCACTGCGGTTACACCAGCCAGGCTTTCGGACCAGATGCCAATTCTTTCCGCATCAAAACGGCGGTCAGCGAGGACTCGTTTGAGCACGGCAACATGGTGTTTATCGTATTCGCTGTCGACAATGCCGTCGTTTCCCGTGCCGGGAGAATCGTAGACAATCATTGCCGCACCGTATTCTGTAATTGTTTCAGAGAGCGGATAGAATTCGGTGCTCAGGACATCCATGCCCCCTGTCTTTAATATGACTGGTATGGGTTTTGATGTTGGACTCTCCGGGAAATGGACGAATGCCTTAAATCGAGCGCCATCAACTTCCAGTTCCCATTCCTCCATTGGAACAGAAAAATAGCGGCCTGCGCGCTTGTACATTTCAAAGGCCTTTGCGAGTGCTGCGCGAGAGTGCTTGTCTCGCAGGTGTGGATAGCTTCCCTGGGTGTAGTAGATTGACGAATTCAGGAATGAACGGCGTGCTGCCACCGTGTCGCCTTTATTCTCTTGTTTGAGTCCTTGTTTGTAGGCTTTCTCGCCAATTCGACTCCACTCGTAAACCCAGTGGCCTGGACCATACTTGATGATGGTATCCACCTTGTCCGGGTACCGTCGCTTGCCGCTTGCCTGTTCGATACGGACCAGCGCGCTTCGAATAACTGACCAGTCGGCACCTTCCCATTCCCACATTCCCTGTCGGACGGAACGCCACCAGTTGTCCTGGTAATTTTCCGATGCGGCCTCGGATGAAGCCGTGACGGATTCAGAAGCAGTGGCGATATTAGTGGGGCTGACGCCCAGTATGATTACCAGAACCCCGAACAGGAATCCGGTTTTCATTGATGGCAATGTCCTGCCAGCAAGTAATTTCATTGATATTCTCCTTTGAGTTCATTGCAATTGTGCTGGCACAGCGTCCTGAGGGCAACCTGCCTGCTTTCGAAACCGGACCAGTCCATCCCGATCAAACATACTGCCTTTGTATCTTGAAGGTGATCATTTTAAGACGCCTTTTTGTTGCTATGGTAATAATGTCGATTGTAAACGGTGTGGCGGCCTGGGCGGTGTTTCATATCGCTGCAATACTAGAGAGGAAAGGAGTTCTTTCCTGGAAAAATTGAATTGAACCTTACTTGATGTGAATCAAGGCTTTTTCCCTTTAGACAAACTAGTTTCTCTTCAAATGTTCCATTGAGGAGATAGTCGTGAATAAGGTCGCAGCACTGATATTGTGTTTCACGTCTGGCATACATGCCTTAAACGCCATAGCTCACGAAAAGGGGGATTGGATCGTCAGAGCCGGACCTATCGTCGTTGATCCGCAGGGGGACAGCGATACCATTGACGTCGCTGGCATCGTAACTCTGCCAGGTGTTGATGTAGACAGCGATACTCAGCTGGGATTGACGGGCGTCTATATGTTGAGTAACAACATTGGCCTTGAGTTACTGGCGGCGACACCTTTTAAGCATGATATTTCCGTCAGTGGTACAGGCATTAATGCAGGAGATGCAAAGCAGCTCCCACCAACGTTGACCTTGCAATACTACTTTGGAGATTCTTCAAGCCGGTTTCGACCCTATGCGGGTCTCGGAATCAACACAACTATTTTCTTCGAGGAAAACGTAGACGATGAACTTAATCTGGCACTTGATGGCATCGTAGGCCTGCCTCCCGGCAGTGTGAACGCGAAACTTGAGCTGGATCAGAGCTGGGGCTTGTCAGCCCAGGTAGGATTTGACTATATGCTTAACGAAAACTGGCTGATTAATGGGGCCCTGTGGTACATCGATATTGATACCGAAGCAACGATTAAAACCGCCGTTGCAGACGTCAAGTTTGATGTGGAGATAGATCCGATCGTGTACATCCTTTCAATAGGTTATAGGTTCTAGAGAAAATCCGAAGTCCTTAAGAGAATTTGGGACAAAACACCTGTCATCCTGAGCTCAGTTCGGTCCTCCCTGAGCGACATAGTACACAGTGACTATTGTGCTGATCCATTACAGCTCATCACAACAACACCCATGGTCAATTATTTTGGTTCGAAAGCGACCTCTGGTTTATGCCAGTCAATCATCGCCATAATGCCGCCGCAC
>DUAT01000039.1:0-2750 GCA_012960755.1 Gammaproteobacteria bacterium | reverse complement strand
GTTCAACTGGTAAATGAGTGTGCACATCCTTATCTCAAACATTACGATTATCAAGGTCGTGAGTTAGTCTACTGTGATCCACCCTATCTTCACCACACACGCACGTCAGGGCGCAGGTACCGCTGTGACTACAAGCCGGTTTGGCCGCTTCTTCCTATGTGACTGTAGATGATAGCGGCGCACGCCACCAGGGTAAAAATGGATTTGTCACGCACATTGGCAATGATTGGTTTGGCTGGTTTCAAAGTACAGATTCAAAAAGCCGGGTTAACTTTCTGGAACTGCTCAGAGCCGGTCTGTGTGATGATCTTGTCATCGTCAGTGATGATGCCGGGATACCTTTGCAAGTTTAAAGAAAACCTGGCGCAAGTTGGATATCTCATTCTGGCATTACTTGGCAGACCGGCTGAGTATTGCTGAAAAGCCTATTCCTCCACTACCTGATATCATCACTGAACGCGCTGCGCCTGAGAGGGTTATTGAGAAGCTACTGGCGAAGGACCTATATCGTTGAATAAATTGAAGATTTTAGATTCTTCACTGCGCTGACGGATGACATTGATCTGCTTTAGTAAGTGCGATTCAGGTCGGTGTAGAATGGCACTTAGAACGCCAGGATAATCTGGCATTGAACAAAGGGTGAAAGTCCCTGTGGGGTTCGAGTTAGCCACTCGCCCCAGCCTCGACTGGGTCAATAATCCGACTCGATATTAGCCGGAAAATTTGATTTAGGTCAAGGTAGCCTACGGTTTGAATCCCTAATGTACACAGTCGAATCCATCCATAAAGAGAACGATGATGAGTGCATTGGAAACCTCCACCGCTAGTGATGAAGTAAAAGAAAACCTGGTCGACGCTTACAAAACTGTAACGGATATGAGCTGGAACTTTGACTATGATGGCAACATACCAAAGGTCCATGATTTATATACGCGCGCGAAGACTAATCAGTGGAATGCTGATGATCTTGAATGGGATACGGTAATTGACCCATCCAATCCGATCATGGGCCGAGACAGTACCCAGTATTCAGAGATGCCATTTTTTAAGCGTTTATCTCAAAGCCAGCAAGAAACTTTCACCGCACACTCCACCGCGCAGATGCTCTCGCAGTTTTTGCACGGGGAGCAGGGTGCTACCCTAACGGCAGCAACCATTACTCACGGTGTGCCGGATATGCAAGCTAAATACTATGCCGCCACCCAGACGATGGATGAGGCAAGACATGTTGAAGTTTATGACCGCTATGTGAATAAGATTGCAATACACTATCCGATAAACCCGTGGCTCAAGAAGCTTATTGACGTTACCTTGCAAACCGAGGACTACCGCAAGGTTATGATCGGCATGAATATGATTGTCGAAGGCCTGGCACTTGGTGCGTTCAACAATATGTACCGACAAACTGATGAGCCACTGTTGAAATCAATCACGTTCAACGTCATGCGTGATGAGTCTCGGCACGTGTCGTTCGGGCACGCTTACCTCACGCCATTAGTCGCCAAGATGCATAAGGACGACGTGGAAGATCTGGCGCAATATGCGTTTGATGGCGTCAACATCCTGGTTGGGTCGCAGACCGAAACAACTGAGGGATTCCTCAAAGTGCTGGAGGTCAGCGGCATAGATCCCAAAGACTTCGGTGCCGGTATGAAGGAAGCTGCAGAAATGGGGCTGCTTACTGATTTGCCGCCAGGCCAGGTTCATTCACTGAAGGATCTGATGATTCCAGCACTGGTTCGTGCTGGTTTGATCACACCGAGGACCAAGGAACTATTCGAAGGTATTGGTGTTCCGGTGAATGAGGACATGACGATATTACACGCCATGGAAGATGCAAAATCTGACCAGAGCATCCTCAACGAGGAGAGCGCTTCTTACTAGAGGCGACCCGGTTTAAGTTTTGTAGAATCACAGGCAGTTCAACTGCTTACGGATCTGCCTGAGGCGCTGTTAATTACAACGACCTCAGGCGAGATCCTCTTCTTCAACAAATCTGCCGCCGAGCAATCGGGGTTCAGCAGCGAAGAAATGCTGGGAGAACATGTCTCTCACATGCTGCCTGAATCGAACCGCAGGAAGGTTGATGTTATTATCGCTATTGGCGAAGACGCGGTGCTTAGTATTGATCCCGATCTCAATTTTTGCTTCTGGAACCAGAAAGCGGAACAACTCTTTGGTCACAGCGAAAAGGAAATCATGGGCCAATCAATTAACTTGTTACTGCCGACAAGTGCCAGTGATGCTCATACGGAGAGTATCCAGGTATTTAGTGGCGACAAGTCGCCATCGAAATTTATGGGTGAAAGAGGGGAGATTATTGGCTTGCACAAATCAGGAGCCAGGATAGCGCTTGAAGCATCCATCACCAAGACCTTCATTGGCAACCGGCTGATAATGAGTGCTCAGATTCGCGATATCAGTGATCGCAAGCAGGCCCAGAAAATCCTGGAAGAAAGAGAAGCTCGGTTTGGAGCAGTCTTTGATCACGCGGTAGAAGCGATTGCCTTATTGGATGCATCCGGTCTGGTACTGGATATCAACAGCGCCGCCAGGGAGATGCTTCCCGTCAGTGTGAGGGTCTCTTTATGACTGGGTGTGTAAGCGATTGAATAATAACTGAAAACTAGCATGTTGCATTGTATTTTGTGGCATTCAGGATATAACCTGCTTTGTATGATTACTCTCTCAAAATGTTATACCCGATTTACCTTCTCCACCACCACCATCACAAACACAATATGTTTTTG
>DUAT01000038.1 GCA_012960755.1 Gammaproteobacteria bacterium | reverse complement strand
GAAAAGTTTGCTCATGCACCTATGCGATCTGACTTACACCGACAGGTCAATGACGGTCTGGAATGACCGCTTACAGTGTGGGATCAGTGAATCAATACCTCACTCGCGCAGAACAAGCGGGGATTGGTTGGCCATTACCTGTGGAGATGGACCTGGCGGCATTGGTCAAAGCGCTGTTCCCGGATCAGCCTGTGACCCATCGGAAGGGCTTTATCGTGCCTGATTGGTCATCAGTCCAGAATGAGCTGCGATACAAAGGCGTCACCAAACAACTCCTGTGGGAAGAATATTGCCAGCGCCATCCTCACAGTGCTTACAGCTACTCGCAATATTGCCACCACTATCAAGTCCGGCTCTCTCAGCAGCGTCGTTCCATGCGCCAGGTGCATAAGGCTGGCGAGAAACTCTTCATCGATTACGCAGGACCCACGGTACCGGTGGTCAACCCTGACACCGGCGAGATCAGGCAGGCGGCTATCTTTGTTGCCGTTCTCGGCGCCTCTAACTACTCGTTTGCTGAAGCAACCTGGGGGCAGTCGTTATCTGATTGGCTTGAATCCCATGTCCGTGCGTTTGAGTTCTTTGGTGGTACCACGACGATTTTGGTCCCAGACAACCTGAAAAGCGCGATTAACAAAGCCTGCCGTTATGAACCCGAAATGAATCGAAGTTATGGCATGTTAGCCGCGCATTACAGCGTTGCGGCGATTCCAGCCAGGCCCAGAAAACCGAAGGATAAATCAAAGGCGGAAGGTGGTGTACTGTTGATCGAATACGACGCCCACTTTTACTCCGTGCCACATCAGTTATCTGGTCAACTTGAGGTCCATGTCAGTTAAAACACCGTTCAGGTGTATCGCCTCGATACGCTCATTACGACGCATCCTCGCAAGTACCATGCGGGCTTTACCACAAACCCGGTTCATATGCCGGAGAACCACCGGGCGCATGCGACATGGACCCCGCAACGATTACTCAAATGGGGCGCAACCATCGGTCCCAACACCAAAATAATGGTGCAACAGTTTATCGATGCCAAGTCGCATCCAGAACAAGCCTATCGGGCCTGCCTGGGGTTGCTCAATCTCAACAAACTCTATGGTGATGGGCGACTTGAAAGCGCTTGTCGACTCGGTCATATCGAAGGCCTGCGAACCGTCAAAAACATCCGAAATGTCCTGAAACACAAACGCGATCAAACAACCACAACGACCGAGGAGACCAATCTACCCCTGAATCAACACCACGAGAATGTTCGTGGATCACACGCAATATCAATAAACAATCGATTTAAAGGAATATCCAATGCAACAGCTACAAACCCAACCTGAAACTTTCCGGTATGGCCGCGTCGCTACAACAGCAACGAGAACAACCCAATACCTATGCTGACCTGAGTTTTGATGAACGCCTGGCACAGCTGGTCGCCGCTGAGGTCACCTATCGGGATAACCGACGCCTGACACGGTTACTCCGAGCGGCAAAACTGAAACTTGCCGCCACCATGTCGGAGATAGACTACGCCCATCCCCGCGGTCTAAAGAAAAACGTCATGGCGTCCTTGTCAGCAGGTGACTGGTTGATCCATTACCAAAATTTATTCATTACAGGTCCCTGTGGTTCTGGAAAAAGCTATCTCGCCTGCGCACTGGGTCATCATGCCTGTTTACAGGGGCACTCTGTGCGTTTGGTTAACGTCAACTAAAACTTTCGCTGGCGACAACTATTTCTTTCGTTTCTTCGCTCTGTTCATTTCTTTAATTCTTTCTTGTTCATCCTTTGTCGCGCTGTCTCCACCCGATAGCTCGGCACATTGAGTTCCAAAATGACAGAATGGTGTACAACACGGTCTACTGCAGCTGCGGTTGTCATAGGATCTTTAAAAATCTGATCCCATTTTGAAAACACCAGATTGCTCGTAATCATCACGCTCTTTCGTTCGTAACGTTCAGCCAACAACGTAAATAACACTTCCATTTCGTCACGGTCTTGCTGAACGTAGCCAATATCATCCAGGGCCAGGCAATCAATTCGATCTAAACGTTGCAGCTCCCTGGTTAGTCTCAGATCCCGTTTTGCTTGCAAGAGTCTTTCGACCAGAGCCGATACCGAGATAAGCAGCACGCTACGACCCTGTGTCACCAGTTCATGCCCAATCGCTGCCATCGTGTGCGATTTACCTGCACCCGGATTGCCAAAGATACAGATGTTAGTTGCACCTTCAAGGAAGTCCCCTTCACACAGATGTTTTATCTGCCCACGAGCAGAAGTAGGTAGTCGCACCAGTTCCAGGGCTGACAATGTTTTATCTCGCGGCAACTTGGATTGATTGAGGAGGCGAGTAATTTTCCGGTCCTGACGCTCCTGCGCTTCCAGGCTTGCAAGTTCTTCAAGATATTGAACATGTTTCCAACCTTCCTTTTGGCCACGTTCAGCCAGCGGTTCGTAGTGGCTCAGAAACGAAGGTAACCGAAACGCTTTCAGTCGAAGCTCCAGACTCTGTGTATTCACGCTGCAGCCTCCTTTTGTTCAAGCAGATCGTCGTACTGGTTCAGATCCGGTTTGTCCAAATCGACTTGAGGACAATCATTGTCACGTGGTGAGACCTGCGCTCGTACCGCATCAAAGGTCGGTGTCTGTCCAGCATTCAACAGATTGGATAGTGCTACTTCCACCTCTGCTTCCACGGTGGTTGCAGCCAAATGCAGAACACGAATGTACTCCAGATCTGCCCTGCCAGTTTGCTGTTCAACCAGGGCGTCGTAAGCGCGTCGAAACGTTAGACTGGGATATAACGCCTCCTGGTAAACAGACCGTGCAAATGCGCCTGGCTTTCTGAGTAATGAATGAACCAGGTGACGGTAATCAATACGGAAGGGCTCATCGCCACGCAAACGCTGGAATGGCCCAATTAGTTCATCGTGGTAATACAACTCCACAGTGGCGGCAAACAGGCGTACTTTAAGACGCTCGCCAATCAGACGCGATGGTACTGAGTAGGGCTTTTTAGCGACACGCACTGTACTCCATTTTGTCACCGTGACAAACGACTCACGACATGCGGGTAACGGTCTTGCTGGTAAGGTCTGCATCACCGCAAGCTCTTCCTCAAGCAATGCCTTATGTCGTGAGTTTCGATCTCGAACGATGGCAATGACGAACGACATGTAGCCCGACACGTCAGTGAAGTCTCGTGAACCACGCAGGCGCAACCGCTGATCGAGTGCGTTCTTGAAGTGATATTTTTGCGACTCGACATCGCCGTTCTCGTTGGCCCGGCCTGGATTGTTCCTCGATGGTTCGAGACGATAATGATTCAATACAGCCAGATATCGATCATTAAAATCCCGTCCACGAGATTCTTTTAGCTTATGGGTTGCTGCTGACAGATTGTCCGTCCGATGCATGAGAGGCACGGCACCGAGTTCCCAAAGACTCCCCTGCAATCCCTCAACAAGCGCTTCAAAGGTCTCTGAGTACGCCAGATTTACCCATTCCCAGTTTGAGTAGGTCAATACGAAGTGATAGAGCAAGTGAGGGAACGGTTCACCACCTATGGTGACATATAGTGAGTTCATGTCCGTGAAGTCAGACTGGCATCGTTCTCCCGGATAATGATGTTGTTGGAAGTAAACTTCTTTCTCAGGGCCATGCTGGGAACGCCAGCGACGGAATCGACGCTGTAGCGTGCGCAACTGGCCTGGGCTAAAGCGACCCGGGTAACGGCGTTCGAGCTCTTCGAACACTGTTTTAGCTTGCAACCCAGAATCAATCTGGAGTAACTGCTCGGCCTCTTCCCAGACGTCAGCATATGGGTCCTTGCGCGTCCGCCAGGTACGCGCCGGTTTGGGCGCCCCTGGCACTTTCCCTATGCGCCGGTATTTACGAGCCGTAGGCTCAGACATGCCTGCTTTGGCCGCTGCAGTCGATAGCGGTACTCCCTTATTAATCGACATCAATAACCTCACTTGTTGTTCTGTGACCATACGCTCTCTCGTTTTTAAGAGAGCGTACCTGTTCAAACACACCGAACCACCCGAAAGTTATAGTTGTCGTTACCCGAAAGTTTTAATTGTCGCTGACCGTTTACTACTTCAGAACGAATCGATTACTGGATGCCATGAGCGTCGCCAGAATCGATGGCAGTTTTATCCGATTGCTCAAACAACTCGCAAAAACCGAACTCCTCATCTTGGACGATTTTGGCTTAGAGCCCCTGAAACAAACCCCTGCCAACCACCGAATGGCACACTTCGATTGGTGACGCCACCCTGGCTGATGCCACCCTGGCTGATGCCATATTAGACAGATTGATGCACAACGCTCACCGAATTGAACTCAAGGGTGAATCACTTCGAAAGACGATGAGTGACTTGACTCAAAATGAACCTATAGGGTAGAAATACAAAACAGGCAATGCACTAGAAAACTGGTGTTCATTTATTACCAGAATGACCGTTCATTTTTACCCGTATACGCACTGTACGGCTTGCACGCCATTGCAGGTGTTGTCAACCTTGTTACCCGCAAGAATTTCGACGGCGTGGAAATATCCGTGGATTACGCTACGGATGATGAAACAGGGAACCAGAATGACCTGCTTGTTTCGGGGATCATGGGCATCACCTGTGACAGAGGCAATATTGTTGTGTCGGCAAGTTATCTTAACCGTGAACCGCTTCAGTATTTCGACCGTCGCGAGGACTTCGGTGCATCCGGTATATCCACTTTGGGGCAACCAGGTCGTTATGTGGCGCTGGGCGCGATAACGCTCAATCCAATTCCGTTAAATCCTTCTGGATCAGAGTCATTTGGTCCTGGAAGAGATCCGGGCTGCGATCACGCCATCGACGGAACGGGCACGGGTACCCTGGGTGGTCTTTTGTGTTTGTACGACTTCTCCTAATGGGTGGTCACCCTGGTACATCACTGGCTGATCGCCCTGTCGATACAGAGCCACGTTTTGATAGGAACAGCTACTGCTACCAGGTAGGAACAATTATCGACTTCGGTTTTGGTAACGGCTCCTGGAGCGGAGGCTTTTCGATCATTCGGCTCAAGGTTCAAGCCGGATGGGTCTCCGCAGGATGATGCTCTGCTGATGAATCCGGATTCTTTGCGCAGTGGATGGCAGGGGAAATTATTTTCGATACAAACGGTGACGGCCTCGCGGAAATCTACTCGATTGGTGCAGGCCTGCCTGACAAGGTTACTCGCCGTGCTGATGGGAACTTCATCCGCGAGGTCAATTTATCGGATTACATCCGACAATTGACAGTTACATTACAGTTGATGCGGCATACACCTACAATCTACTGCAATTGGGTTTCCAGGCCGATGGGAGCGATTACGGTTGGTGTGAAGAACATTGCTAATGAAGAACCACCAAAGATGAACACCGATGATGGTTATGACGCATTTAGTGGCGCCAGTCCGATCGGTCGTATCTACTATGCAAAGTACATACAGTTTCCCTACCTGTTGGCATCGGTCGGTTGGGAGTTTATTTATCAACTACTATAATTCTAAAACCTGATCCCTTGTGTAGAAGACAGTATCACAAACAAATCCGGAAATGACGCTCCGTTTGAGGCTCTTCACAGAACCATCCCGGAAAAAAGAGATTGCCCATTCTGCTGGCAACCAATTGATGATATGTACCGGCGCTGGTCGACCATTGTTCAGTCTTG
Organism: Gammaproteobacteria bacterium; assembly: GCA_012960755.1. The sequence continues at coordinate 664 of DUAT01000038.1, read as the reverse complement.
AAATCTCAATCCTACCGGTGCTTTTGTCCAGAAAAGCTGGCTTGAAGCGTCTTGCATCACAATGCATGCTAACACCTGGAGTTCCGGCGTACTTGAGGCTTTCTGACTTCAGTGTTTCATGATCCATGGCAACATCCCCTAACAATTCATCTAAGTAATCATAAAGCATATGTCATGCCAGAAATTCGCCATTGCCTAACCTACTGGTCTTTGATGAAGTACTGCTCCTTTCACCGCCTTTGGCATCTCATTAGGCGATCAATTGAGTGACGCCACGAGGCAGCGAAGTTGCATTCTGCGAATGTTTTTTTAAATTGAGACGGTAGCTGGCCCTGTGGGAATCCAGCAGAGTGTCCAAGTAGCAACTACGAGCTAGATAGCATTGGCTTTCTGAGCTTTGATCAGGTAATCAAGCGCTCGCGGCATAAAGCTCTTTACCAAATTTTATAAAACGGCACAATCAGACAAGTTCAAGTCATTTACAAGTTACGCAAGGTCCCTATCCTACTTGTGTTAAAACTCACCCGAACGAATATCTATGGATCACTCTGTATAAAAGCAAGGTTGCCCTTGCAGCAATCCGCGGCGACGGCACGATGGCTGAGCTTTCGCGCAAATATGGCATCCACGCGAACATGATCGTGAAATGGAAACAAGAAGCGCT
>DUAT01000037.1:5937-6384 GCA_012960755.1 Gammaproteobacteria bacterium | reverse complement strand
CCTTAGAGAAGCTCTTATCTACAACCTGGGCCCCACTGATCCAACTCAGCAGCACGCTCGCCACATAGGCCCATAATATTACATACAATCCATCCTTTCCCAATGCGGCTGCAATTCTCGTACCGCCACTGCACTTATCGATCTAACAATCTGTGAACCATTAACATGCATGATACAAAAAATCTTTGAATTACTCCAAAAAATGTGGTGTACACGTCTCGCCTTAGTTTGCAATGAGACATGTACGCCACATCAACAAGGACCAAGTCGCTGCTTGGACAGTGCATGGCGCATCCTATTTCTACTCTATATTCGACCCGCAATTTACCATGTTTCCCTTGTAATGCACTCTAGAGTACAACGACGCCTACTACTCATCACCGACCAATACCATGCCCGGCCTGCCCATCCGCCTTGCCATCCTTGCTGCTGCCCTTGGCCTGCTCC
>DUAT01000037.1:0-5734 GCA_012960755.1 Gammaproteobacteria bacterium | reverse complement strand
GCTTCTTTGCTAGTTGTCGGGGTTGCGGATCGACCAAAGCGCGTCGTTCTCTGCACCTAGGAGCGGTAGCTATCGATTGCTAAGCGCGGGTATGACCGGCAGCACGATATGCGAGGGATAGCGCCGACTATGATAAAGCTGCTGGTGGGCTATATGACTGATCGTTGCATCCACCGCAGTATCTCCGCTATTAAGGTTGCGATCGTAGCGCGGAAAATTGCTGCTGGAAATCTCAATGCGAATACGGTGACCAGCGAGAAAGACATGGCTGGTCGGCCACAGCACTACTTTGATTTGTTGCGGCATCTGCTCTAAAGCGTCGGTGCAGCGCAATATGCCATCGCAAACATTGTAGGCGGTTAAATCTGGATGCACATCCACCAGTTTTACCGTCCAGTCGGTGCTGACCACATCGGTTTTGACATATTTCACTCGGCGAAAGCGGCGGTTGTTGATCGACTAAGACGTAGAATTGTTGAGGGTTCCCCTTTGCTGTCGAGCATATACGACCACCCTGCGAATCCTCGGTCGTGCCGGCGTTACCATGTTCGTCTTGGCATATATGCTGCTCGCCGTCGTGGGCTCCACCATTATTGACGACCAAGGCTTCGTCTGTCGATTCGTCGTCATAAAGAACCCAATCTGTCGCTTGCACCTCGCTGTTAGGCGGCAAAAACTGCTACAGCGGCGGCCGTGAAAAAAGGTTGTATTTGAATTTGATCACAATGGCTACCTTTCCGAAGAATGGATCGAACGTTGTCGAAAAACCGATTTGACCGGATAACCTGGCATAATAGAGATAGTATAAAGTTGGTATAGATCGTGGAGCACGGATATGACGCGCAGCACATTGAGCATCTCCGTAGCCAAGCGCGAGAATGGCAGTGCGTTTATCGCGAAAATCCAATACTGTCTGCATTGCGTCCTCAGCACAACCGCTATAGCGAAAGTTTCTACAGCCCTTTCCGCGATGAATGCCTGCTTCGGGAATAGTCATTGAATCTGCGGGAAGCACGGGTAGTTATCGAGGACTGGCGGCAGCATTACAACAGCGAAAGACGCATTGCTAACTGGACTATCCCAGCCTGGGAGATTTAATAAACAACCAAAATATCTCATCCGTATTGGCCTGATACAGGTGTTCCATTCAGCCCTTTTATGCAGAGGTGAACTGCTCGATCATCGATAAGAGTTCAATGCTGTCTACGGGTTTGGATATATATTCATTCATTCCGGCCTGCAGGCACTTTTCTCGATCTCCGTCCATTGCATTAGCTGTTACAGCAATGATGGGTAGGCTCTGGACCAGGGGCAACTGTGCCGCACGGATCAAGCGGGTAACTGCAAATCCATCAAGCTCTGGCATATGCAGGTCCATCAAAACCAGGTCGAAATCCTGTTGCGTCACCAGATCTAAGGCAATGCGTCCGTTTGGCGCCAGTGTGACGTCATAGCCCTGCTTTTTCAGCAGTGCCATCATCATCAATTGATTAACGTGATTGTCTTCTGCAACCAGAATACGAGTCGCCTTGTCTGCCCTGAACGTCGGCGACTTTGCCACGGGGTGATTGGGTGCAGATTCATGGTTGGCAACGGGGCTTAATGTTTTCACTGGGATGTCGAACCAAAAAGTTGCCCCTTCCCCGAACGTGGAGTCGACCCCATAAGTGCCCTTCATCAAGCTGACAAATTCGCGCACCAGTGCCAACCCCAGACCGGTTCCGCCCTGTTGGCGAGTGGAACTGTCATCAATCTGAACGAACGGATCAAAGATAGTTTCAATCTCTTCACTAGGGATACCAATGCCGGTGTCGCGAACACAAATATGCAGACCGACGTCTTCCGTTGACTCGCTTGGACTCACTACGGCTGCAACTGAGATAGTGCCATTGCTACAAAATTTGGTGGCGTTGCCGATTAGATTGGCAAGGATCTGCTTGATGCGTCCTGCATCGCCTAGCAATACGAGGGGCTCAGGTGGCTCTACCGTGCTTACGAGCTTATTGCCACCCAGTGTGGCTTTTCCTTCAAACAGGTGAGTTACCGATCCAACCAAATCGTGACAGACAAAGGGCTCCGCATAAATGTTGAAGTCGCCTCCTTCTGCCTTGGATATATCCAAAATATCAGAAAGGACCCTCAGTAACATTTCACCACTCTGAGTAATGACATCGCAATATCCCTCCTGCTCGGCATCTAAGTTGCTCTCTGCAAGCAGAGATGTTATGCCCAGCACACCGTTTAAGGGCGTACGCAATTCGTGGCTCATATTGGCTAGAAACCGCGACTTTGCCAATACGCTTTCTTCTGCCATGACTTTCGCTTTGACTAACTCACGTTCTCGGCGAACGGTAGCAGTCACGTCTCTGCCCGTCCCGCGATAGCCGATCCACTCTCCTGTTTCCAGATAAGCCAGTTTTCCCGAGATCGACAGCCACTGCGTCTCTCCACCTTCCAGATTGCGGATGTAGACAATCTCTCGGAATGGCTCTTTTTTGAAGACACAATCCCTCAGCCGGTCTTCAATATCTGTCTGTTCCGAGTGGGCCGCGATAACAATTTCTGACCACGTCTTGCCAATAATATCCTTTTCAAGCATCGGAATCCCATGGTCGTGGTAGAATTCTTTTGATATTCGTTTCAGTCTGCCCGTATTGTCGGTCTCCCAGAACCAGTCTGAGGAGGTCTCTACCAGATCTTCAAACAATTGGCTCTGAAGCGTCGCTGCCTGCCGAGCTTCCAATAGGTCGGTCGACATCTTGTTGAAACTACGGGCCGTCTCGGCTAGTTCGTCGTTGCCAACGACGGACAGTGTATAGCCTAATTTACCCGAGGCGATACTATCGGCCCCCTTCTTCAATGAATCTAGCTGACGAGTGAGATAGATCCCTAGGCCCAAAGAGAAAATGGCGACCAACACCATTTCCGTCAGGGCAATTAATATTAGCTCGTTGCGTGCTTCACGCATTATGGAATACGCTTCTTGTGTGGTATATCCTATCTGTACGCTGCCAAAATAATACCCATCGACCTCAATTTTCACCTCCTGATCAAAGACATCGTCTACCGCACTTTCAAGCGATGTATCTTGATGAAATTCGCGCCTCAGTGCTTCGATTTCACCGGACTCAGCCAGGACTACTCCGTTGCTGTCGAGAATGCGCGAATAAACGATAACGTCCGAATCAACGATCGATCGGACGAACGATTCTAGAGATGCCAAGTCGTCCGAGAGCAGGGCATTTTTGACAGTGAGAGAGAATTGTTCGGCAGTTGCTCGGGTCTGATCTTGTATAGCTTCTGAATACGAATTGTACAGAAAGTTGAGCGATAGGGTCACAAGTAAAGCCAAAATCAGCGCTTCAATAAGCGCTACGCCAAGAACAGTTTTGAATTTAAAAGACATGAATTAGAGTATCAGGGGCTATTATTCCCAAGTTGTAGATCGATTTTTAATTCTCTGATGTCGTCCCATTCATGATTAGCGGCCGAATCAATACCGGTGAAATTGATGGCTTTGAGTAATTTTTCACCAACGGGATCGTTGGCCATCTGAACCATGGCCTGCTGGATTTTTTCTATGCTTTCGCGAGCAATGCGCGGGTGGTGAGCAATGGCATGAGGTGTATAGCCTGGTGTGGTATGTAAAATGTGAATCTGGTCTCTGATCTTTTTTTCGACGTTGTTGAATGTGCGCTGAATACCCCCTCCAGCTGGGTATCGCCCCATCGCGACGTTGCGATACACCGAGTCATGCGAGGAAACATATTTAGCGGTGAAGTGTAAGCCCTGCGATTGTAGAAACGCCCGGGGCAGCATAGAAGCAGCAAAAGCAGCTGGGCTTGGAAAACACAATGTGGCGCTGTCAAGCTGTGCAATCTCTCTTATATCACCGTCAGTTCTCGTGACAATTACGCCCGCGAGCAGCTTGTCCCGCTGTTTTGCAAAAGCAAGATAGCCCTGTTTCTCATGAAGTACCGTATAGTGGTACGGGTTCATGTAGGCCAGGTCATACTCGCCGGATAGCAGGCGGTCTTCGAAAGTTGGAATGTCTTTTGCCGTGCGAAATTTCAGCGCACAACCGGATTTTTCTCCGATATAGCGCAAGATGGGTGCCCATAACTTGGCGAGCTTTGTTGCCGATTGCTGTGGCACAATGGCAAACGAAAGCGGAGTAGTTTCGTCTGCATACGACGGGGCACATAGTGAAAAAATCAGCGCGACAGCCGGTGCATATTTAATACTCGATTTCATTGTCTATCCTGTCTCGGAAAAATATCATCGTGGATATGCGGTTCGTTGTATACGCGCTTATAACTTCACGTGAATAAGCGCTAAAATACGGTCTGAAACAGCAATTGAATTGCATCCTTACCTGACAGGTCCGATGCGACATAGTTAATCTGAACTTTGGCTGCATGTGGATTCTTTGAATCGACGTATGCGTTGAGGCCAAGGGTTATATCGGTGCGATCCTTCTCGTTGCCAGAAACGTCCAACGCATCCAGTTTGAAGGCCAATTGAAGGCGTGGGGAAAATTGGTAAGCAGCCTGTAAATAGGCGTTGCTACCGTCGACAGCGGCGTTGTTGGGATCGTCTCTTTGCATCAGCTCTCCCTTAATGGTCAACCGCGGCAATGGGATGAATCGGGCGCCCAAACCAACCAATTGCACCGTTTTTTGCTCTGCAACGCTTGTTTGCGCATGCCCCAGGTAGGTTTCCACGTGCAGACGTTTGCTCGGATTTATTTCTATCTGGCCAACAAGCGTGTAGTCCTGTCCCACGATGCCAATATCGCTCGCATTGCTGGGCCCAGCATTATAGACTCCCGCGGCAAAACCGATGCCTCGTTCGCCCAGGCCCGATGCGTGCAACATGAGACCGACATTGCGATTAAAAATCAACTTCTGCCCCAGGCCCCGCTTGACAAACTCTAGCTTACTGGCCGGTGCATTGAACTCCATGCCCGCCGCTGTTTTCTTCTTACCCACAGATAGTTTGAATCTGTTAATAGCCGATACCGGCAGGGAAAACGTGATGAAGGCGTCTTTGAGTGCCGTGGCCGTTTCGCCGTCTTTGTCGATAAAATCGCTGGGATAAGCCGGTCCATCGGCCTGTTTCCATTTGTTAAAGTACTTATTGAAGTCGACCATCACCTTGTAGGCCGCATGTTCGTTTACTGATCCTTTGAACGAAACGAAGACGCGATCGAAACCAAAAACAAAGGCATCGTTTCCATCGGCTTTGGTGCTAGTCGCATGCAGCAACGTACCAACCTTCTGGGCTGCAGCTTGCTGCAGAGGCAGAAAAAAAGCGAGTAACACGAGCATGCAACGGACATCGACAAAGGTCGGCATAAAAGCCTGCTGCTTGGATAGATGTTGGCGCAGCAGTCTCAGGTAGCCAACAACGCGCTTGCAATACGTAAAACGCATCACAGAAGTCACTTTAGGGCTTGATAGTGTGTTCATATTTATTCGGCTGCCCTTTTTGGGTTGCGGTGGATTTGCAAAAAAATGCGTAAATCGATCCAACTTGTAGGACTAAGCCCTACTCTGTGGTCGGATATGTTTCATTCCACGTCCCAGCGAACGAAATGGTCTGACCATCATAAATAATGTGGGAAAACACTACCACGATGTCAATTCACATTCACCTCGCATGGGGCCGCCGCGCCGACCCCTTTTCGCTTGCCAAATCAGCGACTGGGAATCGCTCCCCGTCGACTTGATTT
>DUAT01000036.1 GCA_012960755.1 Gammaproteobacteria bacterium | reverse complement strand
GCGAGCTATCAGGGCGGCATCGTCAATCATCGCCTGGATGCGTCCCTACGATACGAAGGTAGATCCTTTCGATGAGCTGGCTGTTATTGATTACGGCGACTGCTTCTTCGATTTTGGTCGACCGGAAACCATCGCGGACTCTATTGAAGCGCATGCCACCAGCATTATCAGCCAGGGTCCGGGACTGCTGTCACTGGGTGGTGACCATTTTATTGCCTGGCCATTGTTGAAAGCACACGCCAAACAGTATGGCAAACCACTGTCACTGCTACATTTTGATGCACACAGTGATACCTGGGAAGACGAGCAGGGTCGCGTTGATCATGGCACCATGTTCTGGCACGCCGCAAACGAAGGTTTAATCGACCCCGCACACTCTGTTCAGATTGGGCTACGGACAACGAATGATGACACCCTCGGGTTTAATATTCTTGATGGGCCCTGGGTGCAGAACAACGGTATTGAAGCCGTGATCGATGCGACAAGAAAAGTCCTGGGCGATCGGCCAGTTTACCTGAGCTTCGATATCGACTGCCTGGATCCGAGCTACGCGCCGGGTACCGGCACACCGGTGTGTGGTGGCCTGACTTCGCACCAGGCGATCGCCATTCTTCGCGGCATGATGGGTATTAATCTCATCGGTATGGATCTTGTTGAAGTGTCACCCACGTACGATGTTGGTGAAATCACAGCGCTGGCAGGGGCGACGCTTGCGATGGAGATAATCAACCTCTACGCGAACCGGCCTGAGTAAGATTGGAATTCTCGGATCTGACGATTGGATGAAAGATACAACCTGGAGAAATAAACAAAAATGGGAAAGCTTGAAGGAAGAACGGCCTTGATTACAGGAGCAAGTCGGGGCATTGGACGCGCCATCGCAGAACGGTTTGCGCGGGAAGGGGCAAATGTGGCTATTAATTACACCAGCAATGAAGCTGCAGCACAGGAAGTGGCTGAAGTAGTGGAAAAATTAGGCGGCAAGGCTCACACTTATCAGGCTAACGTCGGCGATGAACTGGCATGCACCGCGATGATTGAGGCGGCGATCAGCGATTTTGGTCAGATAGATGCGTTAATTAACAACGCCGGACTTGGCTCTGCTGCGGTAAACCGACCAGCCATCGCAGATGCAACGAACGAGCAGTGGAACACATTGCTTGATGTTAACCTCTGGGGTCCAATCTACCTTTGTCGCGGCCTGGTGCCACATATGCGACAGGCGGAGCGGAGCGACATTATAATGATTTCATCTATCGCAGCCCAGTCCCTGAATCCGGGGTTTGGCGTCTACGCGGTCAGTAAGGCTGCGCTTGAGGCCATGGCCCATACGCTGGCCCGGGAAGAGAAGTCCCATGGCATGCGTGTCAACATCATCGCTCCGGGTCTGGTGGATACCGATATGGGGCGTCGTATTGTTGAAGCGACCGGTGGCGGCTCGGATATCCGTGAGGTTGATGCCCGCATGCCATTCGGCTTCGTCTGTACCCCGGACGATATTGCCGCAACCGTTGCCCACCTGTGTTCGGAGGACGGCCGATATATAACCAATCAGCGGATCTCCATCACCGGTGACTAGTAGTCTAACTGTTAAGCCGCCTCCGCGATTTCGAGAGTATCCCGTAGCTCGCGTTTGAGAAACTTACCGTTGGCGTTTCTTGGCAAGGGATCATCGAGAATCCAAATGTAGCGGGGAACTTTGGGTTTTGCCATATTGGCAAGGCAATGGGTACGAATCTGCTCCGCTGAAAGATCTGCGCCGTCCTTCAGGAAAATGGCAACACCGACCTCTTCACCTAGTCGATCATCCTCGACACCGAAGACACTGCATTCTGTTACGCCATCGATGGTGAAAATCACGGTCTCAACTTCGGCACAGTAAATATTCTCGCCGCCTCGTAAAACCATGTCCTTAACGCGATCGACGATAAAGATGAAGCCATGTTCATCAATACGGGCAACGTCACCGGTATGAAACCAGCCATCGACAATACTCTCTTTCGTCGCTTCCTCGCGGTTCAAATAACCCTTGATAACGGGTGCGCCCTTCACCAGCAGTTCCCCGACTTCTCCCGGAGGTACAAGGTCGCCACTTGCATCGATACACTTCACCTCGAAATTCGGCATACAGGGACCGCAGCTTTCCGGCTTGTCGATAAAGAAATCACCGGAGATAGAAGTGATGATGCCGCAGGTTTCCGTCATGCCATATCCGGTGCCGGGGCGTGCTGTTTTAACCGTACTGTCGATCTTACCGACCAGGTCAGGTTGTAGTTGCGCGCCGCCGCCGCCGACAGAAAGCAAGCTGCTGGTATCGTACTTTTCGAAATCAGGATGGGAGATGAGTTCCCGTGCCATCACCGGTACGCCGGTTAAGTTGGTGATTTTTTCTTGCTCAACAATGCGCAACGCTTCCCCAGCATCCCATCGATACATATGAACCAGCTTTCCGCCGCTCATGGTTGTACCGTGGGTCAGGCAGTTGTTCGCCGTCACGTGAAAGAGTGGTGTTGTGACAAGGGCAGACCCAATCGGCGCTTCTTCCGGGCTGGGTAATTCAACCTGCTTGTGGCGGGCAGTGGCAGTTGAGAAGGCGGTACCTGCGAATGCCAGGTTCATAATGTTGTTAACGCAACCCCGATGGGTCAACTGGGCACCTTTTGGTTGCCCGGTGGTACCCGAGGTGTAGAAGATACAGGCATCATCATCCGGGTCAAACGTCGCTGCGGGCAGCTCGCCCTTGTTCCTTGTTACATCAGAAAAGGGGATGATTGAGTCGTCACCCTTCGTAATGCGAATACCCACAACCGTAAGATCTGCGAAGGAGCCTTTGATTTCGTCGAATCTCTCGAGGCGCTCCTGGTCACAAAACAGGACTTTAGGTGCAGAATCCTCTAAGCCATATTCCATCTCACTGGCGACCCACCAGGCGTTCATGCCGACGACGGAGATTCCCTGGGATACGCAAGCCCAGTAGATCAGTAGCCACTCAGGGTAGTTGCGCATGGCAATGGCTACTCTGTCGCCTGGCTCGACCCCTAGATTCCGCAACCAGATCGCGACTGCTGCTACATCGCGATGTGCTTCGCTGTAGGTCCAGCGTTCGTCCTGGTAAACAAGATAGTCACGTTCGGCAAATTGCCCGGACGCGAGCCAGACCTCCCGCAGAGTGGGTGGTGCCAGTCCATAGGCTTTCAAGGTTGCACCACGCACTTCAACATCGATAATCTGGAACGGGGATCCCTCAGCGGTCAGTTCTGCCCAGGTTTCCTGGAGTATTTTGTACATCCCAAGCTCCGTACTTCTTTTCAAGTATTGTTATCATTTGTGCCGTACGATATGAATTCCCGGGTCGTGATGCAAATCGAATAGGTTGGAATGATATGTTGCAAGATTTAAGGGTGATAGATGCGGCATCCTACGTCGCAGGGCCTGCTGCAGCGACTGTGATGGGAGACTATGGTGCAGATGTAATAAAAATTGAGCCGCCTTCGGGCGATGGCTATCGAGGATTAGCTGCCAGATACAGAACAAATTATAATTGGTTACTCACTTCACGTCATAAACGGTCGCTGGCGCTTGATATTAACCGCGAGGAAGGGCAGGACACGTTGCTCAGCCTTATCGAGTCCGCAGATGTTCTGCTTGTAAACTTCAATGCCGCGCAGTTAAAGAAGTACCGCTTAACCTACGATGACCTGAAGCTCAGGAACCCTAGGCTGATTTTTGCACATATCACCGGATATGGAACTCGCGGTCCGGACGCAGGACGCCGCGCATTCGATGTTGCGGCCTGGTGGGCCAGGTCTGGCATCATGGACATGATGAAGCCTCTTGGCGGTGCCCCCATAAATGGCGTAGGGGGCGTCGGCGATCATGCCAGTGCGATGTCATTGTTCGGTGCCATTATGATGGCGTTGTATCAGCGAGAGAAAACCGGTAAAGGATCTTATGTTGCCACCTCATTGGCAGCAAATGGTGCATGGTCCAATGGCATGCACCTGCAAGGTGCCATTGCGGGCTATGACCTGAGCGCGATGCTTGATGCCAAAGGCTATCGCTCGCCGTTCGTGAATACCTACCAATCACGGGATGGCCGCTACGTTGTGCTGGTCGGGCCCAATTCCCAGCGTGAGTGGCCTAGAATTTGTGAGGCAATGGGTCGCTCCGACTGGCTATCTGATCCCCGGTTTGTCGATATAGCCGCAATAATGAAACAAGGCGACGAAGTGAAACAGTTGTTCGCCGGGGAGTTTGCGAAACGCACCCTGAACGAACTTGTCAGGGTCCTGGATGAAAACGATGTCACGTATAGTGTGGTTGAGAAACTGCAGGACGTACTACAGGACGCTCACCTCATGGAAAATGATGTGATTATAAAAACAAATTCAGACAACCCGGATTTTCAATGGACCGTCAACAGCCCCATTGAGGTCGGAGGGGTCAGCAAAAAGCCTGTCACAGAAGCGCCGGACGTGGGGCAGCACAGCCGTGTTGTGCTGGGTGAGGCAGGTTTTTCTGAAGCTGATATCGATAAACTGCTACGCCTCGGGGTGGTGAAAGGACCCTCTAATTGAGCAAATGGACAATCCGCAGATTACGGTAACGGTGAATGCCTGTCGGCCCGATCCGTGATTAGCTAAAAATCCTATCTTCAGCTTGCAATTTGTAGCACTACTTGTACTATTAGTATAAGTAGTACATATATTTTGGCAAAATCAACTAAATAGTGCTTGTAAATGGAAATACAAAACATACAGGGCTGGTAAAAGACTCATGGAAATTGCGATTGATACCGGTGTTTCAGAACCGGTTTTTGCCCAGTTGATATCCCAGGTAAAAGGAGCGGTGCTTTCAGGTGAACTCGAAGCAGGCTTCGCTCTACCGTCTATACGGCAACTTGCCAATGATCTTCGGGTCAATCACAACACCGTTGCCAAGGCTTATCGGCTGCTGGAACGGGATTCGGTGATAGAAACCCGGGGGCATCGAGGTACTTATATTCATCCTGATGCGAAATCCAACAGCGTGGTTGACCTGAGCAAAAAGGCGGCCGATGTGCTGGGTAGTTCAGTGTCAACACTTCGCGATTCCGGGTTGACGGATTCTGAAATCCGAATCGCTTTCACCACCGTAATGAAAGAGCGTTAACGCGCAAGGAGGTAGATATGCCAGATAGCCTGATACCCGACAATTTACCCGTTTTTCTGATATTCCTGAGCCAGATACTCGTTGTCTCCGTCTACTTGCCTCTCAGGAGGTACAAATTGCGTTGGGAGATTTTTGAGACTCACCCTGTCTCTGAGTATCCAAGATATTATCCTCAGACTATTGAGTTTGAGCGCAGGCGATTAACAATTGGCAGAAATCTACCCTTGTTCATTGCGCTGGTCGGCCTTGGTTTCTTCTGCCTGGCCTGGGTCTCAAACTACTCTCAGGTCACCATGACGCGTGTGGTGCTGCTATTCTGTATGGTGCAGATTGTCCCCGTTGCAATGTGGGAAATTTGGGATGCACAACGGGCCCATCAAATGCGTGCGAAGGATCAATCCACCACGCGCAAAGCCGAGTTACGAGTTCGTCACCTGTCTGACTTTGTTTCACCCTTGTCCATCACCGTGGCCATAGTGATGTATGTTTTTGCAACGTTTGCGATGGGTTATATCTATCTTAATGATCTCTGGAGCAGCGATGTCCGCTGGAAATTACCCGCATTGCTGTTTGTGAATGCATTAATGGTCCTCGGATTCGGTGGCCTTGGTGTTTTCCACAAACTCTACGGAAAAAGAATTGACCCCTACATGGCTAACCTGGACAGGATGCAGCGGATTGCAAAGGGCATCAAAATTCTCGCCTATATGAGCATTGTCTACAGTTTTTTTATTCTGGTCCTGCTGTCGATGCAGACCTTTGATCTGGTGCTGGAACTCAACGCCATTGTCACGAGCATTTTTTACCAGGCAATACTGGCCTATGGTGTTTTGCACGCTGGAGAAAAGCGTGATTTCGAAGTCTACCGGGAAGCGGTCCACTAGGCACTTGGCGTGTATTGTGGGGTTCGACCCGGCCGCAATTGAATCAAGTCCAACCAGCTGTCAGACTAGTGGTATTTGATACTGGAGAAACATATGGACGGCATCAACCCGACGAGGGTTACCGCATGGTTGCAAGAAAACATTGCAGGTCTCGAGCCGCCCCTGACATTTTCGTTGATTACCGGAGGGCATTCCAACCTCACCTTCAAGTGTGTCGACGCTAACGGAAACAACGCTGTCTTGCGTCGCCCTCCACTGGGACATGTGCTCGAGAGCGCACATGATATGGGCAGGGAACACAAGATTATCTCTGCTTTGTCCGATTCAGAAGTACCGGTTCCAAAAACATGGGGCTTGTGCAAGGACGCCGCCGTTAACGATGCGCCATTCTATGTCATGGACTATGTTGAGGGTGTGGTTCTGAATGATTCGGTGATTGGTCAGCAAGTGACGATGGATGATCGTCGCAGCATCGGCCTGCATGTGATTGATATTTTATCAAAGCTGCATTTGATTAACCCCGATGATGTAGGGCTTGGAGATCTGGGTAGAAAAGAAGCTTACCTGACCCGGCAATTGAAGCGCTGGAACAAACAATGGGTAGCCACCAAGACCCATGAAATACCGGAGATGGAAGAAAGCGCGCGATTGCTGGCTGAAACAATGCCGGACCAGATTGGTGCAACTATTGTTCACGGGGATTACCGACTGGGAAACATGATGATTGTCGGCGGTAGCGTCAAGGCAATTCTTGACTGGGAATTGTGTACCCTGGGTGACCCGCTGGCTGATGTGGGTTACCTCCTCAATAACTGGGTGTCGCCAGGTGAAGTTGAGATGCGTGAGGGGGATGCGCCCCCCACTTCGGTGGGTGGTTATCCGGGCCGTGACGAACTGTGTGAGATATATTCGAACAACACGGGTCGAGACTTGAGTGAGATTAACTATTACCGGGCGTTCTCACACTGGCGTCTTGGTGCTATCGGCCAGGGCGTTTACAAGCGCTATCTTGTAGGTGCCATGGGGGAAGATCAGGATGTAGATCTGGATCGACAGAAGGAAGGTGTCAGCAATCGCGCCATGGCTGCGATGGAACTGCTGAGTTAACCAGTGCCTATTACAACGGAAATTAACAATTCTGTAGCACATATTCGGTTTGATGATGGCGGGCTTAATATTATTTCGCCAGCCATCGCTGCCGGATTTTTGCAGACAGTTGAATTTATTGACGCTAACCCGGATGTCAGCAGCCTGTTGATTGAGGGGAATGGCAGATCCTTCTCGGCGGGTCTTGATATGGCAGTTTTGCAGGCGGGCGGCGATTCCGCTGAGCAAATGCAGCGTGATACCGCCAGATTTTTGAGGATGCTGTACGAGTCGAGACTAAGGGTTGTCAGCCTTTGCGCAGGACATGCAACGGCAGTAGGCGCAATGCTGCTGTTAGTCTCTGACTACCGGGTGGGGGTAAAGGACAGTGGCAGAATTGGATTTGCCGAAGTTGCCAACGGGTTCGCGCTCTCTGAGATATCCATTCTGTTGGCCAGGGACCGGCTCAACAACAAAGAATTGTTTGCTGCGACGGTACTAGCACGGATGTACTCTCCGGACAACGCGAATACTGCAGGGTTTCTGGATATTGTCATGGGGGATTACAAGGGAGCCAGATACCATGCGATCAAGGAAGCACAGCATCTCAGCAAACTTGACGATGAAGTATATCTAACGACTATGATGAGGGTAAGAAAAAACACACTGGCGGCTGCTCGAGAAATATAGATGATCCTTGAATTCGCGATGTTAGATGTGAAACCCGGCCAGGAAGCTGAATTTGAGGCGGCCTTTTCCAAAGCCCAACTGATCATTGCGGGAATGCCGGGGTATGAGTCCCATCAGCTGCAGCGGTGTGTTGAGCAGGACAATCGATATATTCTGTTGGTTAACTGGCGTTGCCTGGAGGATCATACGGTTGGCTTCCGTGGGTCTGATGAGTATCAAACCTGGAAAGCCCTGCTACATCACTTTTACGACCCGTTCCCCGAGGTGCAGCATTTTGAGCTACTCTAACAGTTTGCTGGCAGCCCTAGTGAATCGTCTGGGTATTACTATGCATCGCCAGCAATCGATTACTCGCCATATTTCGCAAATGCTCGTCCTGACTTTCCCGAAGGAAATCCCGATAGATCACCTGGGCTAGTTGAAAGTTACCTTGCATTTCATACACAGCGCCCAGCTGAACGGAAAATTTTTCATGCTCAGGACGCAGTATTATCTGGCGCTCGATGCAAGCCTTACTCTGATCCCAGGCGCTTTTCTGCCAGAAGATCGTTTTTAGGTTATCCAGTATGCGCAACAGAATATCCTTGTTGTTGGCAACATCAAAATACTGCTGTTGCAGTTTGGCCTTTGGACCCGCGATCTGTTTTAGCAATGTTGCACAATCCGGTTCGCTGAGTATTCGACCGCTAAATGGGTCGACAATCAGTTGATGAGGTTTTTCCCCGTACCTGACTAAAAAGTGATTCGGGAAATTGATTCCCTTAACCGGAATATCGAGTCGCTCGCCCAGTGAGATATGTACCAGGGCGAGTGAAATAGGGATACCGCTGCGAGTCTCGAGAACCCGATTCAGGTAGCTGTTCTGAGGGTCATAGTAATTGTTCATATTGCCGCCAAAACCCTCGGCACTGTGAATATAGTCAATCAGGCTGGCGACTGAAACACCAAATCCCGTGGTCGGGTCGAAAAATGTTTCAAATTTGGTAGCGAGGGTATCAAGGCAATGTAGTGAGACATCAATGTCTACGTCTGGCTGAGATTCTGCAGCAATGACCAGCGCCGCTTCATCAAGGTGAATCTCGTCATCCGCGAGACTGGCAATTGACTCAAACCTTGCCCGGTGCTCTGATTTTTTGGTTTGTGTATCCATGGATTCATCTTTACAAGGTTAATGTTGATATGCAATCCTCATTTCATGAGCTCAGAGATTTCATCGCCCGGTATGTTGCTTCGCATGCTGGAAGGCCGAGCAGGCATTGAAGCCAGTTATCTACTGTTGAGGCTTCCATTGCTCCGTTTGCAATCAAAACGCGGGCATGGTGAACCAGTGCTGGTGCTCCCCGGATTTATGGCGGATGACACATCGACGTTGGTTCTGCGGCACTTTCTGAATTCCATCGGTTACGCCACCGAAGGTTGGGGTTTGGGACTGAACCGGGGCAGAATGATGGATTTGTTGCCCGAATTACACAAAATCATTGGCAAGATGCAACAGAAATACGATCAGAGAGTGAAACTCGTGGGCTGGAGCAGGGGGGCATGCTTGCGCGGGAACTTGCCCGTGACGACCCGGCAATGGTTGACCGGGTGATTACCATCGGTTCCCCGGTAAAGAGTGGTTCACAAGCCTCGAGTATTGGTCGATGGGTAACCCGTGAAACCGGCATGACACCAGAGGCGATGGCGCAATTCCTGAAACTCCGACAGGAAAAACAGATCGAGGTACCTATCAAAAGTATCTACAGCAAGCTGGACGGGATTGTCGCGTGGAAAGCCTGTATGGATGATGTGAGTGCCGACGTGGAGCATTTCGAGATCCAGGGATCCCATATCGGCATGGGCACTAATGTTGAAGTGTATAAATTATTGCCAGAGTTACTGCGCAACTGATCCTGTCTGTACAAAGAGTCGGTTCGTTGCTATTTCTGTGGAGCTGCCTGTGGCGTTAAAGTCGTCCCTCGGTGATGTCATCGCCGAATAACATGCGTGAAAAGGGTTCGACGTTGGGACCCCGGCGTAAATGGTGGCCGCCATCTACGCTAAGGGATACACCAGTGATCCAGCTCGATTCCGGACCGCAGAGGAATTTGACGGCATTGGCAATATCCTCGACGACGCCGGTTCGGCGTATGGGCATACAGTCAAGATAATCGTTATGCACTTCTTCCGTGGTCATTAAGCCAGCGGCAATTTCTGTATCGACCAGGCCAGGACAAACGCTGTTGACGCGAATATTGTTCCTTCCCAGCTCGTCTGCCGAATTGCGAATTAACATGTCAATACCCGCTTTGCTGACACAATATGGACCCATGAATCGGTGAGTCCTGATCCCGGCGATAGAAGAGATAGCGCAAATGGAGCCGCCACCCGATCGTGCCATTGCAATACCAGCATGTTTCACGGTGTAAAAGGTCCCTGATAGGTTTGTCTGCATAATCTGGTTCCAGTTGTCGGCATCCGTCGCCATGATGGGAGCCAGGCCACCGATACCGGCATTGGCGATTGCGATATCGAGACTGTCGTTGATGCTCGCCTTGTCGACGGCTGCGGCGACCTTGTCTTCATTTCCTACATCTCCCTGGAATGAATCAACGATGCAGTTGCCTGCTGCCAGGGACTGTAACTGTTCAACAGCGGCATCCAGTTTTTCCTGGTCTCTCCCCATTATCAATACGTTAGCACCGTCACGGACGAAAGCTGAGGCACAAGCCAGGCCAATACCGCTACCACCACCGGTTACGAATACATTTTTACCCTTGAGATCAGGCATATCAGCTCCCTGTGCTGCAGGTCGATTATTGAGAACAACGTTGCTGGCGTTTCATCATTTGTTTCATGCGTTTGTGTTCCTGCTGAGCCTCCCGGGCATCTGACCCAATGTGACTTTCACCGCGTTTTTTCGCGAGTTTGACCTGTTTTTCACGCTCCTGGAACCTGGCACGCTGCTCCGGTGTTTGTTTATCGATGCAGTGTGGACAACTGGTGCCGGGTACGAAGGCCTCGTCTTGCATCTCCTGGTTGGTGAGCGGCATTCTGCAGCCATGGCACTGTTCATATTTGCCACGTTCTAACTGGTGATTAACCGTCACGCGGCTGTCAAAAACAAAGCACTCACCTTGCCAGAGGGACTTTTCCGGCGGGACATCTTCCAGGTACTTTAGGATGCCACCTTCAAGATGGTAGACCTCGTCGAAACCTCGCTGCCTGAGGTAGGCAGTGGATTTCTCACATCGAATTCCGCCAGTACAAAACATGGCTACCTTCTTGTTTTTTACTGGATTGAGATTGTTTTTTACGTAATCTGGAAACTCCCGAAAAGACGTAGTGTGGGGATTCACCGCTGTCTTAAATGACCCAATCTGAACTTCGTATTCGTTGCGCGTGTCGATCAACGTAACCTCAGGATCTTCGATAAGCTCGTTCCATTGAGACGGTTTAACGTAGGTCCCGACAATCTTTTGAGGATCGATGGAGTCAACGCCCATGGTCACGATTTCCTTTTTCAGCTTTACTTTCGCCCGGTGGAATGGAATTTCATCATGGAAAGAGAATTTGGCACTCAGATGATCGAAATGGCTGAAGCGGAGCCAGTCAAGCAATGCATCAATGCCAGCTTGTGCGCCAGCAATGGTGCCGTTGATTCCTTCATGGGCAAGTAACAGCGTGCCCCTGAGATGGTGCTCGTCCATTTGCGCTTGCAGTGGCGCTTTAATAGCCTCGAAGTCAGGCAGGTCCACAAACTGATACAGTGCGCAAACTACGACCTGGGGCGAATGTTCTGATATCTTTTTCATGGGCGCGTATTATGACGATCTATAAGATTTTGGCTAGTGTAGGGGAGGATATCTTTGTCTGCGCAAGCCTTTTACGTCTTCGGACGTGATTCGTAGCGTCAGCGAGCTTATTGGGGATTGAAAGGGTCTCCATCCCACCTATCGACCCTGGCGAACTCCTCGACGTTTTTTCGCCGGAGCTTCGTGAGCTGCTTCACTGGTTTGCCGATGGCCAGCAGTGAGGTGATGGCAATATTGCCTGGCAGATTGAGTATTTTTTTTGCCTGGGGTTCCCGGTTTGCCAGGAATGTTGTGAGTACACCCCCTAGGCCTTCGTTCCGGGCCGCCAACAGGATGTTCCATACAAACGGATAGATTGAGGCACCGGAGATGATGCCAACGCGGTCAAGATCTTTGTCGAAAGAACTCACCGCGGTTAAGTCGACACAAATCACCAGCAGTACGGGTGCCGATTCCAGGTCATCGACGAGGGGGAAATTAGCGCTGGTGGCGTCAATGGTTTGCTGGGAAACATTCGAAGCCGTCACGGAATTAAAGGGAGTCTCTCCGGCCATGGCCTGGGCCTTGTATTGTTGAATCGTCGGTGCCATGACGGTTTTTAGTTGCTCTCGAATCGAAATATCCTTGATCACGAGCACTCTCCAACCCTGACGATTGCCACCGCTGGGGGCAAATCGGGCGTTGTCGAGTATTCTGTTCAGGGTTTCATCGCTGACTGCCTCATCCGTATAGGTACGGGCAGCAAAAGTGGTTCGCATAGCGTCATAGACTTCCATCATATCTCCCATTGCGTGGCACTATTGGTTAGTGCACTTTGAACAGCTCCTGCTATGTCATACCGTTCAAAGATGCACTGTGTGAACAGTAGCGTTAATATGTCACGTTCATCAACACTTTAGAGAAAAGTTATGCCAATCAATCCGGAAGCTGTAGGTACAAAAGGTAACCCCGTTAAGCGGAGTTGGGGCTCAAAAGACGCATTACTTTATGCGGTGGGTGTGGGTGCGGGTCTCGATGAATTGCAGTACACCACTGAAAATACCAAGGATGTGGCTCAAAAAGTACTGCCAACCTTTGCCGTTATCGTTGGGGGTGGCGGTATCCCGATGGACAAGGTCGGCACTTTTAACCCCATGTTGATGGTTCATGGTAAGCAGGGGATCGAATTGTTTGGTGAACTACCCGCCGATGGCGAAATTGAAAGCGTGGGTGAAGTCACGGGAATTTACGACAAGGGTTCAGCTGCTTTGCTGGAATTTTCCAGTGAATCCAAAGATGTCAAAACAGGTAAATTGTTAGTGCGCACTACGACGACGTTATTCTGCCGAGGCGAAGGTGGCTGGGGTGGCGATCGAGGTCCCGCAGACAAATTGGAGTTCCCTGAAGCAGCCGCTGATCACCAGGTGACCTACAAAACAAGAGAAGACCAGGCGTTAACCTACCGATTGTCGGGAGATCGAAATCCCCTGCACTCTGATCCATCCTTTGCCGCAATGGGCGGTTTTGAAAAACCCATTCTGCATGGCCTTTGTACCTACGGATTTACCGGTCGTGCCCTGTTACACACGCTCTGCAACGGCGAAGCCAGCAAATTCAAGTCTATGAGTGCCAAATTCTCGAAGCCGGTGATGCCTGGAGATGAGCTGACTATATCAATGTGGGTTGACGGTAACACCGCGCTGTTCAAGACCATGAACCAGGACGGTCAGATTGTGATCAACGACGGGAAGTTTATATTCGGGTAATCATATGACCGTTTATTCAGGATCTTGCCATTGCAAACGCGTTCGCTTTGAAGTGGATATCGATGTCGAATCTGTCAGGGTTTGTGACTGTTCGATTTGTCACAAAAGGGGTGCTCTGAATATCAGGGTCGCAGAAGACAAGCTGAAAATTCTGACGCCCCTGGATGATATGACCTTGTATCAATGGCATACAAGAACAGCGAAGGATTACTTTTGCCCTGACTGTGGCATCCTGCCATTTCGACGCCCACGAACTGCGCCGGAAGTCTGGACCGTCAATACAAGATGCCTGGATGATATCGACACCTCGATCTGGGCGATCGAGCGTGTGTTTGGGAGCAGGCTGGATTGAATCCTTGGGGTGTTGCAGATAACACGTTGTTAGCGTTGAGTGAGAAGGAGGACCTTTTCCAGAGCATTGAGCCGGGGGCGCCGAGCCCGTGCCGACTGCGCCTCGGGGGCCGCCCAGGTGAGACCCAGGCTCACGAGTGACCTAGCTTACTAACCTTTGCGAGTCAATTTCACCGGCAAATCAGAGTAACCCTTAACAAACCCAGACAGAATTCTGGTCGGTTCGCCCACCACTTCAACGCTCTCAAACCGTTCGAGAATCTCCTCCCAGGCGATGCGTAGTTGCATTTCCGCGAGCCGGTTACCCATACATCGATGGATACCAAAACCGAAGGAGAGATGCTGGCGTGGCTTCGCGCGGTCAATAATAAAATCATTGGGTCGATCGATGACGTCTTCGTCACGATTACCGGACACATACCACATCACTACCTTGTCGCCCTGCTTGATCTTTTGTCCGTTAAGAATTGTGTCTTGGGTAGCTCGACGTCTCATATGCGCCAGCGGCGTTTGCCAGCGAATAATTTCTGGCACCATGCTTGGGATCAGCTTTGGATTGGCGCGAAGCTTATCGTATTCTGCAGGGAACTGGTTGAGCGCCAATACGCCGCCCGTGAGTGAATTACGGGTTGTATCGTTGCCACCAACGATTAACAGCACCAGATTACCCAGGTACTCGGCGGGTCGGTCCAGCATATCTTTGGTGGATTCGCCGTTGGCGAGCATGGAGATCAGATCGTTGCCGGATTTGCCAGCACGCTCCTGCCATAGTTTTGTGAAGTATTCCAGGCATTCCATTAACTCCTCACGACGCTGGTCTTCTGATTCAACCAGGTCTGAATCTTCGTCCGTGGTCGCGACGTCGGACCAGCGAGTGAGCTTATGGCGGTCTTCAAATGGGAAATCAAACAGGGTAGCCAGCATTTGGGTCGTCAATTCGATTGAAACCTTATCGACCCAGTCAAATTCTTCGCCGATGGGCAGACTGTCGAGAATGGTGCACACCCGCTGCCGAATCAGACCTTCCATCTTGGCCAGATTCATGGGCGCGACAACAGGGCTGACTGTCTTGCGCTGCACATCATGGACTGGCGGATCCATGGCGATAAACATGGGCAAGGGGAATTCCTCGTCCTCGTCAACAATGGTGATTCCACCTTCGGAAGAATAAATCTCCGGCGAAGTATCGACCTGCATAATGTCGTTGTATTTTGTCACCGACCAATAGGGACCGAACTCACTTTCTTCACAATAGTGAACCGGTGCTTCATTGCGGAGTCTTTCAAACCATGCCCAGTGCAAGTCCTGCTGGAACAGATAGGCGTCCGAAACATCGAACTTGCCGTCTAAAGGAATAGAGTAGGGGTCGAGTACGCGTGCTACCATGTCGGCGGATTCACTCATGTTGGGTACCTTCGTTATGCCCTGCGATATCGTGTGTTGAGGCGGTCTAGTATTGGAATTCCGGCAGATTTACGATAATACCTTCAAGCTCACTGGAGACCTGAATCTGGCAAGATAATCTTGAGTTGCTTCCTCTGTCCGGATTGAGATCAAGCATCGACTCTTCCTGATCAGAGGGTTGACCAGTTTTGGCCATCCAGGCGTCATCTATGATGACGTGACAAGTTGCACAGGAGCACTCACCACCGCAGTCTGCATCTATGCCTGATACACCGTTGTCCATGGCAGCGTTCATAAGTGAAATGCCATCTTCTGCTTCGACGACCATTTCCGTACCGTCATGTTGTATGAACTTAATTGTCGCCATGTAAAAATCTCCTCCAGTGGACCAGGAATTGTGAATTAAATTGAGCGCGTATTTTCAGTTGCTAGCTGTAATTCGCAAAGGTGAGATCAGGCCATTCTTCAGTGAAATTTGGCCTGATTTCATCTATTTCGTCTGTTACGTCTTTTCACATTTAGTTTAACCTAATCAGCTTCTGCGCAGTAGGTTCAGCCCTGGCCAATATATCAGTCAGTCTCCGGATCGGGAGAAACAGGTTCGTAGTTCGTCAACAAATGTTTCGGGCTGCTCGAATGCGGCGAAGTGACCCCCCTTATCCAGTACATTGAAATGGACCAGGTGGGTGAAGCGTTTTTTCGCCCATCGTTCCGATGTCTTGAATATTTCCTTCGGAAAAATACTACAGCCGACCGGTATCGTGACCGGGTCCTGGTTGGTGTTGCCGAAGCTCTCCCAGTAAATTCGGGCGCTCGAGGCACCGGTATCAGTCAGCCAGTACATCATGACATTGTCCAATAGTTCATCACGGGAGACGATGTTCTCCGGGTGGCCATCGCAATCCATCCACTGGTAAAATTTCTCCATGATCCAGGCTGCCTGACCAATGGGAGAGTCTGCCAGACCGTAGCCGAGGGTTTGTGGTCGCGTACTTTGCTGTTTGGAGTAACCAGAATCGTGCTCCTGGTAGAACTGCATTGCCGCCAGGGCGGACTGTTCCTGATCGGTTAATTCAGACATGGTGTCGGGGTCAGGGCCTACAATAGGCATATTGACGTGAATGGCCTTGCAGTTTCCCAGGTTCTGGACGCCAATCATCGTCGTCACAATAGATCCCCAGTCGCCTCCCTGGGCCAGATACTCGTCATAGCCCAGTCGCAGCATCAGATCATTCCATGCAGACGCAATCTTATCGATATTCCAGCCAGGCTGGGTTGGTTTGCCGGAGAATCCGAATCCCGGCAGCGTGGGAATGACAAGATGAAAGGCATCTTTAGCATCACCACCGTGGGCCTCGGGGTTGGTTAGTGGTTGAATAACTTTCTGGAACTCAACAATCGAACCAGGCCAACCGTGGGTAAGTATCAGAGGTCGGGCGGATTCGTGTTGGGAGCGGATGTGCAGAAAATGAATATCCAGACCCTGGATGTTAGTTATAAAACCTGGAGATTGATTCAACAGCGCTTGCCTGGCTGGCCAATCATACTCAAGTAACCAGTAGTCGCGAATCTCCTGCACATAGGCCAGGGGAATACCCTGGGACCAGTCGTTGGGTGTTTCCTTGTCAGGAAAACGCGTCAGCTTCAATCGAGTTTTCAAATCGTCAATTGATGACAGTGGGACGTCTATTTTGAACTCTGTTATTTCAGTCATGATTATTTATCCATTGCTATTACGATCTTACCGACCGCTTTGCGATCCAGCATTTTCATCATTGCGATGCCCGATTCCTCCAGTGGAAAACGTTCTCCTGCCTGAGGGTCTAACTTACCTGCAGAGATCCAGTCGAGCAATCGATCCAGGGTAGGTCGTGCTTCTGATGGATTCGCTGCACTAAATCCTCCCCAATTGACGCCAATAATTCGACATCGTTTTAATAATACAAGATTAATAGGGATCCTGGGAATCTCTCCGTCTGCAAAACCAACCACCAGAAACCTGCCATCGGGACCTAAAGACCGTAATGCCGGTTCGGCAAAATTACCGCCGACGGGATCATAGACAACATCCAGGGGTCTGCCATCCAGAACTTGACGGAGTTCATCTCGCCAATTCTCCTGGCTATAATCCACAACATGGTCTGCACCCAATTTAATGCAGGCTTCGCGTTTCTCCGGGGTGGATGCTGCAGCGATGACGATGCCACCGAGTGCTTTGGCGACATCAATGGCGGCTACCCCAACCCCACCGGCGGCTCCCAGGATCAGCACGGTTTCGTCAGCCTGCAGGTTTCCGCAATAGGTTAAACCATGGTAGGCGGTACAGTAATTCACTTGAAAACCTGCGGCACCCTCGTGGCTCAACGCATCCGGGATAGGGATACATTTTTCCGCATTGATACAAACTTTCTCTGCCAGGCCGCCGTAGGATGGCATCGCGAGTATCCGCTGCCCTGCCTGAAGGTTTTTAACGTCAGCGCCAACCTGCTCGACCACACCGGATATCTCGTTGCCCGGGATGAAGGGTAGTTTAGGTTTTATCTGGTACAGACCAGCAACGGTCAGGGCATCGACATAGCCAAGCCCGGTTGCCTTGATAGCGACCAGGACCTCGCTGGGTTTTGGATCCGGTTGATCTACTGTTGAAACCGCAAGTTTAACGGGGCTGTCATATGCTTCACAGACTATGGCTCGCATCTACACAACTCGATTGAGAAGAGTCACGAATACTATTTTGTTATCAGGGTCAAAGAAAGGGTTGAAGATGCTTTTTGTTAATCGATTGGCATATCATGCCGTCAATTGGCATATTATGCTGAAGGCAATCAATATTTTATAGTTGAGGATAAGTTGTGACGATTGGTCTGGGTCTGGGTATTTCGAGGTTTCCGTTCGATGAGGTACGGGATTACTGGAGTTGGGTAGAGCAATGTGAATCAGGGAGTGTCGACTCTATCTGGCAAACTGATCGCCTGGTTTCGAAAGAACCGATGCTCGAATGTCTGTCCACCATGGCAGCGCTTGCAGGAGCAACCGAAAGAATTCGGTTCGGTATGAACGTTGCCTCTATCGCGTTACGCGATCCGCTGGTTGTTGCAAAACAGTGTGCCACCATTGACTTGTTGAGCAATGGCCGATTGCTGCCCGCCTTTGGCCTGGGTAGTGCACTGAGCCAGGATTATGTCGCAACGGGCACACCGACCCGGCGGCGCGGAAAGAAAGCCAATGAGGCGCTCGATCTGGTCCGCAGGTTATGGACTGAAGACGATGTAAGTTTCGATGGCGAGTTCTTTCAATATGAGAACGCATCCATTTCACCGAAACCAAAAAACCAGAAGATACCGTTGTGGATTGGTGGTTCGAGTGAAGTAGCTATGCGCAGGACTGCAGAGTATGGCACGGGCTGGATCGGTGGTTTGGATTCACCGGAACAGGCAGAGACCATGGTTAAGGGAATTAAACGGGCCCTGGTAAAAACCGGCAGGAAAATAGATGAGGATCATTATGGCGCGAGTTTTTCTTTCAGGTTTGGTGATCCAGGTGAGCGAGCGGCGAAACAAACCGCTGACGCGTTACAGGCGAGATTAAAAAAAGATCCCGCCAGGTTTATGGTGGTGGGCAATGCCGACGCAATCCACACCCGCATCAGGGAGTTTTTGGCAGCTGGCTGTTCCAAGTTTGTGATGTTGCCCATGGCGGCATCGAGTGACGAAATGCAGGAGCAAACCCGATTGTTCGTTGAGGAGATACTGCCGGAATATTAGGAGACTGACCGCGAATAGAAACCGTAGCGTGGGGAGGCCAGCCTCCTAGTGTCGCTGTTTCGATCAAGGAACCTCAGGCAGAGGTTCCCGAATCTCGAAACGGTGTCTAACGCCAGAAAGTGGTTTTCAGTTCCGCGTTAGACATATCCAGGGCAGCCTCTGCGTTTTCGATGAAATCTTCAGCAGTCGAATCTACTCCCAGGTCAATGCCCGTGTTTGCGTAAACAGCGTCTGAAGCAAACTTACCACCAGCGGCCTGGATAATTCGGCCGTTGGGTGCTTCTTCTGAAGAAAGATAGAGAATCACCGGGCTTACCTGACCCGGATGGTTACCTTTTTCCGGATTGTCAGCATCAATACTTGAACCAGGAACACTTGCAGTCATCCGGGTTGCCGCACCTGGAGACAAACAGTTGGTGTGAATATTGTGCGAGGCACCTTCCCGGGACAGGTTGTTCATCAGACCCACCATGCCCATCTTTGCCGCGCCATAGTTTGCCTGCCCAAAACTGCCAAGAATGCCAGAGACAGATGAGGTGAAAATTACCCGCCCATAGTTTTTGTCATACATGATCGGCCAGGCATGCCAGGTGACATAAGCAGAACCCATCAAATGAACATTGATGACCAGGTCCCATTCATCGAGTGACATTTTCTTAAATGACTTGTCACGGAGGATACCTGCGTTGTTAACCACGATGTCGACGGTGCCGAACTCCTTGACTGCGGTTTCGACAATACTCTTCGCGCCCTCTCGATCAGAGACCGAGGCCTTGTTAGCAACAGCTTCACCACCTGCAGCGCGAATCTCTTCGACAACCACATCAGCGGCGTCCCCTTGACCAGACCCGTCAACGGACCCACCCAGGTCATTAACCACGATTTTTGCACCATTTTTTGCCAGTAGTAGCGCGTGCTGACGACCTAGACCGCCTCCCGCACCTGTAATGATCGCTACTTTCCCATCAACACTCATATTCCTCTCCATTAGTCCCAATTAACTTATCGCGCAATAAATCATCTTTAAGCAAAGAAGACAACTGAAATGATCCACTAACTAAGTCAGGTGATTGAGGGGCAGGCTGGTGCGGTAGACCACACGGTCCAGGGCGAAGCTTGTTTGAACACCATCGACTGCTTTAATAGACAGGAGCTTTTCCTTCAGGAACTTGTGGTAGGCCGTGAGATCAGGCGAAACAACTCTGAGGAGATAATCGTGTGCCCACCGGACAGAGCATAGCACTCCATGACCTCTGGATAATCTGCGATGGTATTCTCGAAATTTACAATGACATCGGGATGTTCCCGGACCAGGCGCAATTCGACAAAGGCATTAACCGGCAGTCCAATCTTGTCCTGGTCTGACAGACCCACATAACTGTTGATGAGGCCTCGCTTTTCGAGGTTCTGGACCCGACGTGCGCAGGGTGTCTGGGTAAGATTGACCTGCTCGGACAGGTCGACGATGCTGATTCGTGCATCCTTTTGGATCAGTTCAAGAATTCTGATATCTGTTTTATTCATGGGATTAGATCCTTCATGGCCATGGGATAAAATCCTTCATGGCCATGGGATAAAATCCTTCATGGCCATGGGATAAAATCCTTCATGGCCATGGGATAAAACCCTTCATGGCCAATGTATATAGCCTTTATCTGCTGATGTCACTCGAAAGCTAGTGGAAAGCTCTAAAATTTATAGTTTTTCTGCTGGTAATTGCTGATTTTCTCTCCTGAAGCTGCATTATACTTTCAGTCGATGTGGGCGCATTTAAATAATAGTTGAACCGAGGAAAGACGATGATTGAAAACCCGATGGGAACCGATGGCTTTGAGTTTATTGAGTACACATCAGTAGATCCTGCGTATTTGCGCGTTCTTTTTGAGAAAATGGGTTTTCCAGTGACGGCCCGGCATCGTAGCAAGGATGTGACGCTCCATTCACAAGGGGATATTAATTTCTTGATCAATGCCGAGGAGAACAGCTTTGCCCAACAGTTCGCGGCAGAACATGGACCATCGATCTGTGCCATTGCTTTCCGGGTCAAGGATGCAGCGCTGGCATTCAATCGAGCCATTGAACTGGGTGCCAGGCCCGTCGCGCAAAAAGTTGGGCCGATGGAATTGAATATACCTGCAATCGAAGGGATTGGGGGGAGTCGTCTATACCTTGTGGACCGATATGGATCAGGCACTATTTACGACGTTGATTTCGAGCCGGTAGAGCAGGGAACTTCACAGACCCTGGAATCGACCGGACTGACCTACGTTGATCACCTGACCCACAATGTTCACCAGGGCATGATGGACAAATGGGCAGGTTTCTATGAGGACCTGTTCAACTTCCAGGAAGTCCGCTTCTTTGACATCAAGGGTAAGAAAACCGGCCTTACCAGTCGGGCGATGGTCAGCCCCTGCGGAAAGATCAAAATCCCCATTAATGAATCCGCAGATGACCAGTCCCAGATAGAAGAATATCTGAGAGAGTACCAGGGCGAGGGTATCCAGCATATTGCCCTGGGCACAGCGGATATTTATGACTCCGTCGACCGGTTGAGGAATAACCAGATTACGTTCCAGACGGCACCGGACAGCTACTTCGAAATGATTGATCAGCGAGTTGGTGGTCACTGCGAGGCCGTCAATGAGTTGGCCAAGCGGCATATCCTGATTGATGGGGATGAGAAGCAGGGGGTCTTGTTACAGATTTTTACCGAAAACCTGATTGGTCCAATTTTCTTTGAGCTTATTCAACGAAAAGGCAACCAGGGTTTTGGAGAAGGAAATTTTCAGGCGCTGTTTGAATCCATCGAACTTGACCAGATTCGCCGTGGTGTGATCTAGGAGGCTGAGGTTTCTATTCTCGACCGGCCTCCAATTCATCAGAAAGAATTCAGGGGATATTCGAGTTCACTGGACATCATCCATATTGCTGCTGCCAATTGCTTGAAGCTGATAGATTTTTCACTTTCGACGAAAGGCAATCCAGATTAGCCACCCTGGAGCGAATGACCTTGATTCGTATGTCGTGACTTAAAGCGATTTTTTAGTGTTAGATGATGGATTGAGCCGAGTATTGACGATCCGTCGTTAAGGCTACAGCACTCTTTTACGGAACAAATTTGACCCGCAGGCAGGTCGCTT
The DNA here is from genome assembly GCA_012960755.1 of Gammaproteobacteria bacterium. The sequence goes on along the minus strand of DUAT01000036.1, from coordinate 128,464 downwards.
TGTACTGCTTGAGTGACGAATGGCGGCGTCGAACATCTTCGATTTTCAGGTGTTTTTTGATGTCTACGGGTTGTCCGGATTCATGGCTGATCCACTCTTCCAGTTTTTGCTCGTCCATTGTGCTTATTGTGCTTAATGAAATAGCGTCTTCAAAATCTTTGATAAATGGCTCATTGTTGTAAGAGTCCAGGTAAACCTCAAGTCTGTGAATTGCCACTGAAACTGCTCCCCTGTTTCGAATTGGTTGCATTAGATGCTAATTCAGACCACAGAAGCGTGATGAAATTCACAAAAAAACAAGAAAAGCCAGTTAACGCCTGTTAACTGGCTGTTTGAGTCGGAAACCAGAGCTTACCTAGAGTGCAAAACCACCGGTTAGCAGCAGGTTGGTAAACTCTATTCGCTGATCGTCATCGAGTAGATCGCTGATGGCTACTATCGCCTTGGCAGTCTCTTCGTTGAGATTTTTTGCAGTCTCCAGACGGCTTGCCAGGGTTGCGCGACATTCCTCAAGGGTTGGCGTTCCCCCGGACAATAGCTCAGCGATCGCTGCAGTGCTGCGCTTTTCATCAAGGCTGGCCTGTTCCCTCTCAGTTTTTAGCTGATTAAGGACCGAAGCCAGGCGACGTACCTGGGAATCGTCGAGGTCAAGCCGATGGGTGAGATGTCGCAACGGGCGACGCACACCAAAGTTGGACCCACGATGGGAATGCCAGCGTGATTCGTAGGTTTGGTGTGATGATGAGTGGCCTGCATAAGCTTCCTGCCAAGGCCAACAATAGACTTTGTGACGTCTCATAATGAGATCCTCCAATAAATTGGGGTTTATTTTCGTTGGGGCATCAGCCTCCAACGGATTAGGGTTCCGGCTTAGCCAGGAACATCACCCACCTTACGCCTTTATTAAAGTCTGTCAAATAAGTAAAGCAATTTATTTACTATATAAAAAAGATACGCTATTTTAGTGACCTGTTCCGTTCGTGATAAGCAGTCAGGAAATGCGCCGAGATGACTTCCAGTGAAACGCTGAATCAGTTGCTTGACCAGGGTCTCGAATTTGATCCTCACTACCTTCCTTCAATGAATAGTGATCACCTGCCCATGACGCTGTGTGCCATGGCGGGCCTCGGCGCAAGCGACTCGTCGCTGTTAGTCTATCGGGATGACTATTCGAAGATTTTACGTCCCATCGAAGTTGCGACGGCAACGAAAGACTGGAAGACAACAGTTGGCCGAATGGGAGAATATTCGGCACTTCGTGCCTATATGTTGGAAGAAGTGCAGCGTAAAGGTATCCAGGCAGCGATTGCGGAATACCTGCCTGGGTACATCGGTAGTCTGGCGTTCGATGCATTTCACCCCCTGATCAGGCTGGCTTATGCTATTGATGTGAAGCACGATGGTGAAGTGGCCAATGCCCTGGCTTACTGGATTGTGTCCCACCGAGACGTCAGGACTGACACGGATCGGGTTGTTAGCCTGAAAGATGAATTGCAACACCAGGTCGAATCAGGACCAATCGGGTTTCCGGACGCAAGGTTTGCTGCAGGACTAAGACAACTTATCGCCAATAAAGCTTACCCCGCAGGCATAGCGGGAAGTTTTCAGGAGTGCGCTGCCTTGTCGTTGGATATTTACCGCAGCACGAGAAACTTCTTCGCTCTGCATATGGTTACGGCGACCCTGGCAGCGCGAAAGATCGCCGGGCTGATTGATGAAACCGAGGTCCTGTCTGCCCTGACGGGCAGTTTGCTGGCTGCCCACATGGTGGTAGGAAGCCCTGCATTTGATCGGGCGAAACCGTTGCCTGTTCCCGAATATATTGATCGTGAGCACGCCTATAAATACGCATATACCTGTGCCGTCGAGTATCGGGAATATAGGGACAACAGGTACATGGAGGAATTCGAGGGGTTCAGGGAACGAGGGTTGCTGGCATCATGGGTACAGATTCCTGCCTGAGGTCTTGCGGTCTGCTAGGCTGATAAGGCGTTAGGGGTCGCACATATTGAGACGGAATCATCCTCAATCTTCACCGGGTATGTCTTGATGGGGTCGAATGCAGGGGGGGCCTGTACAGAACCATCCCCAAGGTCGAACTCGGCACCGTGATAAGGGCAGGTGATACAGCCATTTCGAATCATGCCACCTTCCAGTGCAAACTCGGCATGACTGCAGTAATAGGCCACGGCAAAATATTCGTCTTTGTGTTTACAAAGTAGAATTTCTTCTCCATCCAGCTCAACATAGAGTTGTTGGCCTTCTGACAGTTCTGAGGTTGCGGCAACGACATAAAAATTTTTGGAAACAGTGTTCGACATAATACAACTTGTTGAAAATTAAAAAGAGCTATCCTAACGACAAAAAGTCCCGCAGTCATTCGCCAGAGTATTGACGAAGGGTATGCTCTTCATCAGACTGATAAACTCCAACAATCCACATGGGAACCAGTGATGAGCATAGAGCGAGTAGTGACCGAGTCCGGTAAGTTTATGTATGACAGATTTCACTTTGCAGAAGGGAGCAAAAGTCATGGCCATGTTTTCTGCTCCGGAGTAATTGGCCAGGATGCGAAAGGGAAACTGCCTGAGGATGTGACTGAAGAATTCAGGAATGCCTGGCGAAAAATAGATGCTTTGCTCGCAGAAGCAGGATCAGATCTTGCCCATATTGTTGAATTGACCAGCTATCATGTGGGTCTGCAGACGCATATGACTGATTTCATGGCGGTCAGGGACGAATTCCTGCAAGAACCATGGCCTGCCTGGACCGCCATTGGCATCACAGAACTGGCGGCACCCGGTGCACATGTGGAAATTAAGGTGGTCGCGCGTCTGCTTGATTAGAGCACTTGATCAGAACATGGGACCCAAGGTCCTGAATTCCCTAACGGCGACAAAGATTCTTGTTGCTGTGACTGTTGGTTCTGCATACCTGGTTTATGCTGACGCTTGTGGGTCCTGTGCGGCTGTATCGGCGACGCTGGGCACTGTACAAGCCAGCAATGGTCAATACATTTCCTGGAATGAACATATCATCGATGATCCAACCCTGGGGGTGAGTGATCTCAGTGGCAGTGATGGCTTGTCAATGGCAGACCTGGATCTGGATGGTTTTGAGGACATCGTTTCTGTGCATGAGTCAGACACCGTTTATGACGGCAAGCCGATTGGTCATGTACGAATCGCGTGGGGTACGGGTGATGCAACAAAATGGCATCTTACGACCCTGGCAACCGGTGAGGAAGCAGCCGCCGCGGAGGATGTGGCTCTGGCGGACGTCAATGGGGACGGGTTTGTCGATGTGGTAGTGGCTTGTGAACTGGCCCATCTTATCTATTTCCAGAATCCCGGCAAGAACAGTCGGCTGGTTGTCTGGCCCCGGGCGATCCTTGACGTGAGCAGGGATCGTGGCTCCTACATTCGCGCATTCCTGGCTGATTTTGACAATGATGGTACTCCTGAAATTTCTGCCGCTAACAAGGGCGGGCAAAACCCTGCACTTGAGAAAGCCCCCCTGAACAACATCTCGTTGTATTTACCACCAGACAATCCATTAGACGGAAAACAATGGAAGGAGAAAGTCCTGGGCAGAGTCAGGATTCCTATTAATTCTGAACCCATTGATCTTGATGGTGATGGCGATTTGGATATCGTAGCCGGTTCACGTGCCGAGCGTCGAATCCTGTGGTTTGAAAACAGGGGTCAACTGGAATTTGTGGAACACAGAATTAATCTGCCGGATGCCCCGGATGAGTTATCTATCACCGGTTTTAATATGGACTATACAGACATGAACGGTGATGGCAGGACAGATATCATTTCAACTGCCTGGCCAGGCTGGGTCGTGCTGTTAATCCAGCCAGAAGATAAGAAGAATGACTGGAGCTTTTACTCTATAGGTCATGCTGCACCAGACCAACTAGTGAGTGTGCGTCTTGGAGATATCGATAACGATGGGGATCTGGATATATTCACCGGCTCATACAGCCGCGGACCCCGTGATCGTGACGACCCATTAATAACCGCAGAAAACCCGGTGGGTCGAATTGCATGGTTTGAGAACCCCGGTAGCAAAGTGTTGTCAGACTGGCCCCGGCATGATATTTCACGGCGCAAGCGGGGTATGTATGATAAATGGATGTTTCGGGATCTGGATGGTGATGGTGACCTTGATGTGTTGGGTACTCGCGGCAATAGCGAACCCTATGATGGCGTGTTTTGGCTGGAGCAGGTTCGAACCGATGAGCCCCGGGTGGTGTTTAGTCAGGCCAGAAAGGTTGACAGTCTCCAGTTGGGTTTACCTTGACACCCTGTAGGGGCTTTTTCAGCAGGCTACGAGGTTTGCTGCTTCCTCTCTCGTGTAGAACACGTTACCGCTGACAAATCCCGCTATCACCCCATCGATAAGACTGTCGATGGTGCCGTTCTCTTTGTAGGAGTTTGCCCACTCGTCCGGCAGCCAGTTGATGATATGCACAGGAGCTGACTGACCATTGGCTAACCGAGCGATTTCGATTCGACCGGTATTCAGGTCAAGAAAAGCAGGTCTTAAACCTGATGACCTGTTGTTCTGGCTGATGCCGCTAGTACCGACAAAGTCTAGATTTTCTGACGTCAGTGTTCGATTATCCATACCAACTCCATCGCTGGGGAAACATCTGATTAAGCACTTGCCATAAAGAGCAGCATAAGCCGTGCCAGGCTAACCAAATCCATCGTATGTCTTTGAATTATATAAAATAGTCAGGTTTTCATGGTGCCGATGTTTGTTGCCCCGGAGCACAAAGGTGACGTTTGTTGACAAAAGATGACGAGCCCGCGCTGACACATAAGGGCAGAGGGGGACACAACGGGTCAGACACGGGGAACGATGGTAAAAAATGACGGCTAATGCGCAGCTTTTGATCCGGAACCACCATAGAGTTCTTTTATCGAATCTTCGCGAATAAATCGCTGGGTCAGCATTATTCTGGGTATGTTGGATGCGTTGGGTGCCAGAGTATGCAACATTCTCATGTCCACCAGATAGATATCTCCTGGGTCTCCCCATAACTCAGCTACCTGAAGTTCCACATCGCCAACCTGGCCTGTTTTCTTCAGGAATTCTCCTCGTTGTGGAAAGTCTTTCGACATCAGATCGCGAAAATAAGGGTGCTTTTTCAGTCGTTTCTTAACCTGCCTGGAGCGGATAAATTTTCCGTTATTGAGCAGCTGATGTGAGCCCGCCACGATCAACGTCCCGCCTCCTCCCGGGCTGACACTGTTCAGAAAGGTGAACATCTGTATCCCAACGGATTTTCCAAGCGGCAACCTGGGTATATCGAGATGCCATATCTGGTAAGGCACTGTCCACCTTGATGCGTTTGGCAGCGTGAACAGAACCTGGGGATTGTTTGTCAGGGTTGTAAACGGGTTGCCATCCAGAAGCTGGTTCACGGCATCCCGCAAATTTCTGGTTATCATATCCGCAAGCGCCTCAGACTTTTTAAGACCCCTGACTAGATTCGCCCCGGCGTTTACCGCAGTTGACTTCTCAAGGTGATCTAGTTGCCAGTCTTCGTTTTGCCATACACCTGCTCGCTCAAGGGCTTTGAACGTTGCAGCCTGGCCAGCCTTAACTTTATCGTCGGTCAGAAACCCATTCAAGCGAGTGACGCCCTTGTCTTTAAAGATTTCTATTTCGTGGTCCGTTAAGACTTGTGCCATGTTTTGCTGGTCGTGCATGAAGCTCTAACTACCTGTGGATGTATATCTTTTTACACCGAACTGAAAAAAGAATATAGCAAACCCGAGAAACACGAACCCGAATAACGGTGCCATCACCTGGAATACAAAGTTGGTACCCAGTGGGTCATGCTTATCCATCAACGCAATAATGGGAAAGTATGAGATACAGGCTAACGGGACAATGAAGGTAAAAAATTTCTGGAACCAGCTTTCATAGATATCCAAAGGATACTGTGCAGTCTGGACGCCACCATAGGTCAGAGTGTTCATTATTTCCAGCGACTCGACGGTCCAAATTGACAAGGTTGCCTGGAATACCATCAGCCCGGTGAACATGGCAACGCCAGCGACAATAGTAAAACTCAACAGCAAACAATTGCCCAGGTTCCAGCTCAGATCTAGCTGGTAGGCTCCCCAGGCAAACACCGCGACACCCTGTATCAACCTGCCTACTCTTCTTAGTGCAAGTTCATGCCCCAGTAGTTGCAGAACAATTGCACGTGGTCGCAGCAGCAAGCGATCAAAGTTGCCGGTTTTTACATACAGTGGACCAAAAAGGTCAAATCCCGGTGAAATAGCATCAGCAAAAGCAAAGGAGATATTAACCACACCATAGAAAAGGCAGACTTCTTCCAGACGCCAGAATTCCAGGTTACCAAAGCGGGAAAACAAGGCCCAGATAGCAGTTACTTCGATAACCGTCGCGAATAATTGTCCCACCGCGCTCATCATAAATGACATTCGGTATTGCATCTGGCCAAGGAAAGATACTCCGATGTAGCGCCCATAAAGACTCAGGGAATTCATACTAACCTCCCTGCACCAAAAGATTTCGAGTGATACGAGCCAGTGCCCAGCGTCCAAAAAAGATCAGTACCGCAGCCCAGATAATCTGTTGTAACAACTCGGTGACGATGTCCATCCCAACTATATTGCCGCAATAGATTCGAAACGGAACATCAACGAGCCCCCGGAACGGTTGAATTTCCAGAAAAGGCTGAAGCCAGTCCGGGAACAGTGGTAACGGCAGGATATTACCAGACAACACCGCAATAAAAGATGGCAGGATACGATTAATACCATCGCCATTAAGGGACCAGACGAGTACCACATGCATTAGCATGGTGATGGCGCAGGCCAGCATCAGTGCCAACGTCACCGATAGCAGAAAACCGATGAGTGCCTGCAGATCAGTGGGCAGTTGCAGTGCCCATTGCTCATATCCAGCCAGGGGCAGCAATATCATGGCGAAAATCAGCATGGGAATGCAACGTAATGTGGTCGTCGCCGTCCTTAGAGCGATGGTTCGGCAGAACCAGAAGTTGTACAGATCAAGTGGACGTACCAGCTCATATGAGACCGCGCCGCTACGGATCATTTCGGCAATCTCGGTATCCACATTCCATGGAAACATCCCGAGTAATGCCTGTCCCAGCCAGATATACGCAATGACCTGGGCAAGGCTCATTGGCTGGTCATCAGCCCCGACAGCGTAGAACGCCATAAGCACCATAATGCGAATGCCTCCCCAGAATAACTGGGTTACAAACCCTGCGAATGCGGCCGCTCGATATTGCAATAATGTTCGATAGCGGGCGCTGATAATCGCCAGGTAAGCACGGCCTGGATTAGGGCTCACTGTTCGCTTTCTATCTGGTTGCGTTTGTACAGCTGGGCAATCAGTTCTTCAATGGGCGGGTTCTCTACCAGAAGATCAAGTACTTCATACCGACTGGTAATTCGCGCAATAAGAGCAGTGGAGGTAACCTTCGAAGGATCAAAAGCCAGGTGATATTCCAATCCCTGTTTCGAAATGACCCTGGCATCCGGGTCTTCAAAATCGATATCTTTCTGAAAGTCGATTTTAATTCGCCTCTCTCCAAGTAGCCTGGTTCTTAGCTCTGAAAGTTTGCCGTCACTCAAAATAGTGCCGTTACCGATAACGATGATGCGGTTGCACAGCGCCTCAATATCATCCATATCATGGGTGGTAAGAATCACTGTGACATTGCGTTCCTGGTTCAGGCGTTTCACGAAATCTCGCACCGCCAGTTTTGAAGTGGCATCCAGCCCGATGGTGGGTTCGTCAAGAAATAAGATCCCTGGCGCGTGCAATAGCGAAGCGACAAGATCGCATCTCATTCGTTGCCCCAGGGAAAGTTGCCGCACTGGTGTGTCCAGCATACCGGCAAGTCCCATGGTCTCAATCAGTTCTTCGCTATCACGCTGATAACTGGTTTTTGGAATACGATAGATATCCTTCAGTAGTTCAAAGGATTCTATGACCGGCAGGTCCCACCATAATTGTGTCCGCTGACCAAACACAACACCAATATTGGCGACATGCCGGGTCCTGTCTCTCCAGGGTGTCAAGCCGTTTACTTCGCAGTGACCACTTGTGGGGGTCAGGATACCCGACAGCACTTTCACTGTGGTCGATTTGCCAGCACCGTTAGGGCCGATATAACCAACCAGTTCGCCTGCATTGAGTTCGAAGTTTATACCGTCCAGGGCGCGGATTAGATTGTGTTCCCGTTTGAAAAGACCTTTCAGTGCGCCTTTGAACCCCGGTTGTCGTTTCGCGACGTAGAAAGTTTTCTTCAGGTTTTCGACGATGATTTGCTTCATTTCTATTACCCGCAGAGCCTGGTGTGCCCAGACGTTGCGAATTCTACACAAGGCGGTTTCTACCGGGCAAGCGGTAGCATCCAAAATAGTGTTTTTAGGTGACGAATTGTAAGATCTGAACATGAAGAAGATAATCGCGATTATTTCGTTACTGCTGGTTTTCTTGTCGCCATCAGCCTATTCAGTGTGTGACCTTGCTAAGGCCATGCGTTCCGGTGAATTCACAGCCGACCAGGATAAGCTCATGGAACTGATGATGAACTGCATTGATGAGCCGGGTATGGAAGGTGATATGTCCCTGATGATGCTCGTTCAGATGAAAACAGCTAAGGGACAAGCGGCAGAACTACTACCGCTGTTGGATCAACGCATTCACCAGGGTCCATCGGCAATGAACCACATCCTGCGTGCCATGGTCAATGAAAGCCTGGGCAACCGGGATGCTGCAATTTTGGATATCAAGAAAAGTGAAGCCCTCGAAGCGACAACTGATCCGCTAAAACTCGCATCACAGATAAAAACCTCGATGAGCATGATGTACCCTGATCTGGCTAGCGCGGCAGCAACGGCTTCGCCACTTGTACAGGCACTTGCTCCGGGGCCTCACTGTATGGGGGACAAATTCATGGATACTGGCGCAGATCTGCAAACCATCCTAAGCCGATTCTCACCCTGTCTTGGAGTCATCGGGGCTGAAGGTGATATTGCCATCGTTTCAATCGTGGGAGCCTTAAACGACAACAACAGATCAGACCTGGCAAGGCAGATCCTGTCCAAACAGATATCCGACAATCCCTCGGCACTGAATTTCTATCTTCGGGCGTATATGAATGCAGAGTTGAATGATATGTCTGCCGCCGGGGCTGACTATCTTTCATCCATCAATGCACCGGCAGGGGAAAGTTACATAAACCCGAATATGCTCCAGTTTCTTGAGGAAAACCATCCCAAAGTTATCGATTCTGTACTTGCGGCGGATGACGCCAGGAAAACCGAAGACCTGATTGGCGCGTTGCTCGAGGGTTCTGGGAGCACTACAAAAAATAAGGCTCAGCGACCCATCATCCCGGATTCTTCCAACAGGATAAGCACCACTTATCAATTACCTGCTGACAGTACCGGTCCAACGATATATCTGCAGCGTGGTGTAAGTGTTGTTTCCAGGGCGAGACATACAGTGACAGGGCAGGCTTCCGATGATTCTGGCGTGGCGATAGTTGAGGTCAATGGCCGTGAAGCCAGCCTTGATGAGCAAGGTAATTTTTCTGCAGATATCTTGTTAAGACCCGGTAGCAATACAATCACCATAACCGCGATAGATGTCTCAAATAATCAATCCACAAAGTCTTTTGTGCTGGAGCGTTCTGCCGGCCAACAAGCTTCCAGGCCGTTGACGACTCAGGATCAGATTCGAACCGGCGCTTACCATGCGCTTTTGATTGCGGTACAGGATTATGCCCATCCATCGATCAGCGACTTGTCACAACCGGTTAGTGACGCAACCACCCTGAAGCGTACGCTCGGTGGCTACACTTTCGACGAGAAAAACGTCAGCCAGTTAAACAACCCAACCCGGGCGCAAATTCTGGACGAATTCGATCGGCTTACCGGCATTATTAAGCCGGAAGACAGCTTGCTGATTTTCTACGCGGGGCATGGCTACTGGGATGAAAGATTCGCCCAGGGTTACTGGTTACCCAGTGATGCAAGGCGAGACAGACGTTCCAGCTGGATTCCCAATGGAACGATTCGTGACTATATACGGGGCATTAACACAAAGCACACCTTGCTGGTTTCGGATGCCTGTTTTAGCGGTGGTATTTTCAAAACCCGCTCAGCCTTTAATGATGCGCCTGCGGCAACGAATGTGCTCTACAAGTTGCCAAGCCGAAAGGCAATGACCAGCGGGACACTGACAGAGGTGCCTGATAAAAGTGTCTTCGTGCAGTATCTGGTGAAACGTCTGAGTGATAACCCAAACAAATATCTCTCCTCTGAAACACTCTTCTCGAGTTTCAGAACAGCTGTCATCAACAATAGTCCCACGAACCAGGTGCCGCAGTTTGGCGAGATCAGGGGCGCCGGTGATGAAGGCGGCGACTTTATTTTCGTAAAGCGCTAGTAATCCTTCAAGCTGCAGGTGATTTCTTTCGTAACTAACAAGTAACGCCTTCCAAAGTCAGTCACAAATAAACATCGTTCTTTTGTTTGTTCAGGTTCAGTTCAAGATCGCTGACGTATTCTTCCGTGGAAAGTAAAGATCTCAGGGAGGAATACGATGAGTCTTGCCAGTCGAAGCTTTAAACAGAGTGTTATAGCGACCGCCGTTCTGATTCTGGGGTTTACGGGTCAGACAGTGCTTGCCCAGGAGAATAAAAACTACTACTACGCCTATGCGGATGTGGTTGATGTCGAGCCCATTATCAGTCAACAACGGATTTCCACACCCCATCGTGAGTGCACCATGGAACCTGTTCGACGCCGTGTCAGAACACAAGATGGGCATGATCATTATCGGGAGTCTCGTCAGCAGCGACGGTTTCTCCCCACCCTTATTGGCGGGTTGGTGGGCGGTGTGATTGGCAGCCAGTTTGGCGGCGGCCGGGGTAAAACAGCGATGACGGTAATCGGAGCATTTTCCGGGGCTCACATTGCTAACAGCTCAAGTAGCCGCGGACGTTCCGGTCACAAACATCATGATGACGACCAAGAGTATTATTTCGAAACGGCCCAACGAGAACACTGCGAGACCAATCATGTCGTCGAGACGGTTGAGCGGCTCGATGGCTACGCAGTGACATACCGCTATCTTGATCGGGAATTTACTAAATCTACCACAGAGCATCCCGGTGACCAGGTTCGGATCAGGGTTGAGCTATCCCCGGTTGTAGATGAATCAGACGCGGCCTACGCCAGTCTATAATCCCCACAAGGAGTGAAACATGAAAACCAAACTCACAATTATCACATTGGGCCTTCCCGCAGCGATCGCTGCAATGTTTGCGGCTAATGTAATGGCAGCTGCCAGTGGCCCTGTAATGAGGCTATTCCCGACCACCGTGCTTGAAGATATTAAGGAGACAGGTGCTGTGGCTGAAGAAATGGAGAATAGCCTGCAGGACGTTATTGCACGACTGGATTTGCAGCAACAACTGTATACAGAATCAAGATGTGCCGATGCGGATGAAGACCCAGGTTGCGGTCGCATCGCAAAACAGCTGGGAGCCACCTACCTGGAAATGCTCAGCAACATGACGGAGCGGTTACCGGCGATGGAAACTGCAGTTAACAATACCCGCACTGGCCTGGAGAAACGCCTCCGGGAAGAGCTGGGGCAAAAGTCCACACCTTCGGATCTGCAGAACACACTGTTAGGCCGCGTATCCCAGGCTGAAAATGATCAGCCCGCCATCGCCCTTAGAGGGCGATCCGGAATTCGTCTTTCGGATCGATTCAAGCAATATTATGACCTGGTGGCCACCCGTCGTAGTGGTTCGTCCCAATCTCTTGCGGTCATCGCGTCGGATATCTACCTGGATATGGAAGAAGCCTCCCAGATGATTGCCGCTACCCGTGAAGAAATTACTCGTGCTGAGTTGATGGAACAGTTGAACCAGTCTTTTGGTCATATCACTCCGGAAATGACCCAGGTAGTGAATGGGGTGAAGTCCATTTTGTTTGGAGAAAGTGCGCTGATGTCGCCCATAGCCGCAGCGCCAATGCCTCAGACCGATGCACCATTCGTCAGTCCGTTAGAAATCTGAATTTAAGGGGAATCCTATGAAGACCATCATGCAAAGCTTCAAAACACGATTCAGTCTTATCGTCCTGCTCGTGTTAGCGATCATTTCAGCTTGTGAGACCACGCCTGCGTTCGTGGATTGTCGCGTTAACCTGAAAGGACCACTGGCATCTGCCACCAGGGTCATCGAAGACAAACTGGTAAACGGTTGCGAATACAGTTTCGACAGTTATTTAGCCGGTTTGATTGATATCGCCATTGCTAATCCCACCCCAGAGAATAAAAAGACGTTTAGTGATTTTCTGGTGCGGGTCAGCGATCAGGGCACGATCAGCAAACGACAGGCCAAAGGAATCTACAACCGGTACTTCAATGTGAAATTCGTATCGCTTGAGGGAGATTACAACACCTGTTCCCAGGTATGTCCTGTCAGAAGCAAGGTATTGGCTGATATGAGCAATGAGCTCATGGACAAGGAAATGGGCTTGATGCAGGCCAGTGAAGATGCAGGCAGCTACTACCGTGCGGACCATCTGCTCAAAGAGGCCGAAATAGTACTTGAGGCAACATGTAGAGCATGCAGCGCAGGCGGGATCTAGGGTCATGACGCTCATGGCCTATTTTGGGGGTGCAATAACCGGTTTTACTCTTGCGGTTATTGCAACCCTGTTTTTTATCCCTCTCGATATGGACACGTTTCTTTTAAACACAGTTCTTGTGAACACAGTTCTCGTCGGCCAGAGTTGGATAAGCCTGAATCTTGGCAGCTCAGTCTGGTTGTTTGCACTGGTGCTGGCATTTTATGCCACCAACCTTACCCGTTTGCAGACACTGGTAGAAGACAAGAACGACTTTAAGCAAGTGGTGAGACTTGACCAGGTTAGTGAAGTCTGGATTCACCTGTTTGTCGGCATCGGCGTTGTATGGACTGCAGTCGGAATGAGAAGTGCGTTGTCTACCACACTTGATGTCCCTCAATCTGCCATTGTCGATGCCGGACAGGTCCTCTCACGACTCGTGGATGGTGGCATTCTGCTCGCCCTGACGACAACCATCGTCGGTGCAATAGGTGGCTATTTAATGCGATTGGCGAAGACATTCTGGTTGGGTGCGGAACTTACTGAATACTATCACCAGCATGAACGCCAGGAAATTATCGTGGCACTTGAAAGACTCGCGCGTATTGAGTTGTTGGTAACGACCCTTGTTAACGGCGAATCTGTTCAACCATCTCTTCAACAGGAGCCCCGGCGATGCCAAGGCTGACAGCTAGTACCCAGATGGATACAGATGGCCTGCAGGCCGATGTGATGCGCTTTATGGCGATCATTGCATTTTGCCTTATTTCCATCATGGCCCTGGTGGACAATCTCGAGAAGCTAAACCCGGAAACGGCGACGCCAGAAATTGTAAACAAGGCCCGCAATAAGCCAGACAACAGTCAACCCGCAGTGCCTAAAAAGACCGTAGTCCAATCCGTGGTTGAGCCGGTAGTTACTTTGATTGAGCCGCCGGAGAAAACCGCCGAGGCGAAAATACCGGGTTATCCCACGCTGCTGACTCCAGCTTCCGCTGCACCCATTTCAGAAATCATCTCAGAAACCATCTCTGAACCCGTCTCTGAAACGCCAACACCAAAATCTCTGGCATTGCGATTCGAGTCTGATGCAACTTTTCTTGGTTTGATCGCCAGAAATGACATCAGCATTTATGCCAGCACGCAATCCGGCTTTGTGGGGCTAACGCCGGAATTCAATACCAGATTGATGCAACCCACCGGGGCCCTGTACGAATTGTTGCCAGAGTCGATACCAGCGAAGGTTCGTCGTGTTTTTGGAACTCTGGGTGATGTGGTCTTCCTGGTTTCTCTGCCGGATGCCACCCAACGTTCGATTGAAGGGTTTGCAAATGACACTAACGCCAGTATCGCAGGTGGGTCGCTAATAGTTCATGCAGATGGAGCAGTGAGCCATGAAACCTGAACCTGTGTTTCCCCGTCCCTGTGTCAGCAAAATTAATCTCGCCATCTCGATAGCATTCCTCTTTTTCTGTAGACCGCTGTTTGCCCTCGATCTTGTCGACGGGCCATTGGGCATTTGGCTCCAGGCCGAAGCAGTGCCTGAGCTAACAAAGTTGCTCAATCATCATCCGCGCCTGAAAGGTGAGCAGATAAAAATTGTTTCGCTGGTAGATGGTCGCCCGGTGACGCCAGGCAATGTATTGAGTGGCCAGATTCGCCAACAGTTAACTCAGGATCTGATTGATGGTGCTGATGTTCGAATCCCGTATACCGACAAAGTTGCCTGCAGGTCAGTTGAGACCAGGAATTTACTAGGCATAGAAGTCAGGCGATCCGGCGGGCAAAGGTATCGTGTCAGCCTCGCGATGCTCGATGCGGAGGAAGGTATCTGGATCAATGGCACATCCCAGCACTGGACCGGAAGACTGACAGAAAATCAGAAGCGAAACCTCGGTAAGAATATCCTCAAGCCTGATTGGGACATCTATTCGGTCGATCAGACCAGCGAGATCGGTGAGGCGCTGTTGTCCCAGTTGGAATGCCAATTGCCCATAGATGCGCCGATTTACTTCGTACCCGGCAACGATGCCCGGGAACGGGAGATATTGAGAAAAGTCAGGCAAGGTCTGTTAAACAGGACCCTGACAAGCCTGGACAGGGAAGCAGCGGGATCGATTATAAACCTGACATTGCCGCCCGATCAGGCTTCGGGCATTGCAGCTTTGGATCTGTTAACCGGGCAAGGTAGCCGGGGCATCCGCCTGGCAGAGGTTACACTGTCCAACTCGCGACGCGGTGTCTTTGCAGAGCGCCGGCCTGCTACCGGACGAATCACCCGACAACCGGAACGGGCTGACCTGATTTCAGATATCCAAATAGAATCAAAACGAAACAAGTGTCATGGCGAAGGACCGGAGTGTGTCGATATTAAATTCAGGGTTCATCAATCTGCCTATATCATGCCGTTCTTTACACGGAACGGGTATGCGGTCCCTTTGAATTGCAAACTGGAGTCAAGGCAACGGCCAGGCGTTGTTGAATACGGCCTGAAAGTGCCCCGGGGAACAGAAAGTGATCGACCTTCGCTCGGGTTTTATGTGTTGGCAGTTGAAAATCGATCCGATGCACTGGCACTACAATCACAACTGGCTGCAGGTGCTAAGAGATGTGAAAAGCACCCCCGGGGGAGTGCAAAATGGATAGTGTCAATGCGCAATACGCTGGAAAATATGAGCCAACCTGTCTCATGGGAGTCACTTCATTTTATTCGTACAAGCAACGACATCAACGTGATGTGAGGAGATTGCCGTGAGATTCTTAATTGGGGTATTTGTCGGGATGTTGGTTGGTGTGGTTGTAATGTCTGTCAACAATGTGAAGAACCTGGTGATGAACAACGCTGAACCATCGGTACAACCCATGAACAGTCCGCCACTGTCGTACGAACGCATTGCCGAACTGGAACATAATCTGAAAACCACGGTCGATATTGCACTTGATAAAGCCGAAGGGTTGTTAGCAGACGACGAAAGTGCGTTCTCTGAATTAGTAATTACCAACACTGAAGTGGCAATGCCAGAAATTTCAATACCTGCCGAGGACCCTGGGCACAGACCGAATCAGGAGGTGCCGACAACAGGTGTATCCAAAAAAAATACGCGGCAGTTTCAGGTAGTGTGGACACCGTTTCGAAGCCATACCTCAGCAAAAGGTTTTGCAGATAAACTATCCCTGCAACTTGAGACAGAGTTTGAGGTGCTTCGAACGGGACCAGGGCACTACGAAGTCGGATTTAACTTTGTGAATCAGCCAGAGCGAATCCAGGTCCTGGAAGCCATTAACACGATGACCGGTTTTACGTCTGAACAACCGGCCAGAGAGCGGCTGATATAGGCATGTTTGCGCGCCGAATTTGTATTCTGTTTTTTTGCTGCCAGCCCTTGAGTTTAGCAGTTGCCAGCGACTCGTTTCCTTTCATCAACTGTTTTGAATTGGCCAGCAGGAGCCACAGTATAGAACTGGATCTTCTGCTGGCGGTGGCATCCGTCGAAAGCAATTGGAATGCGGATGCCCGTTCTTCAGCCGGTGCTCACGGTGTGATGCAGATCCGCTGGCCGCTCACGGCTAAATACCTCGGGGCTGGCAGAGTTGCGGAGTTGTACAACCCTTGTCTAAACATAGATCTTGGGGCTGGTTATCTGGCAGATTTGTCAAAACAGTTCCATGATGATCTGGACATGACACTGGCTGCTTACAATTATGGCCCAACGAGGTTAAAAACCCGTGCAGATATTCCCGCCAGTGTCGCGGGTTATGTGAGAAAGGTAAAAAAACGCAGGACGGAGATTGCCCGGCAAATGAGCACTGCTTCTGCGGGATCGATTTCTGAAGAAAAGCTGCTGGTGATGCAATTCAATCGAATCAGTCGTGCGGAGGGCTATGTGAAGGCGCTCAAGAACAGGGTGCCCACTGTGGTACTTGAAATTGTATCTGCAGAAAAAGGGCAAGCCGCTGTGTATCTTGATACTACTGCGCTTGACGTCAGCACCCGCTACAAACTGGCAAGGTTCATCCCGGAACTGCGTTCCAGCCTAAAGTGAAAAGGAGTATGACAATGATAATTTACGGCAGGTCGATTTTGGTGTTACTGGTTCTGGGATCGATCCTGGGGTTGTCAACCCACTGCCTTGCTGATGAATTTCTTGCACGGGCTGAAGTACTTTCAGCGGTGCCCATCGTACAGACTACCCACAAAAAGGTGATGAACGCAGACTGCCGAACGGGGAAACCTGAGGTTGAGGATCTTGTAACATTGTTGGAGTGGGATCTGGGTGTGGGCTATTGCGAAACAAAGAGCAGACAGGAGACCTCAGTCACAGGGTACCGGGTCCATTATTTGTGGCAGGGTCAGACTTACTCCCAAACCACCCGGGAGGATCCCGGAAGTTATTTGCCGATTAAGGTCAGTGTCAACTAGAATACCAGCGTCTATACTTCAGCAAGTTAATAAGCAATGGGAAAACCACTGTGGTCACCGACCAGCCGCCAGAAAAAAGCCGCTCGAATTACCGCGTTTCAGGATTTCGTTGGCGTAGATGGGGATTACCAGCAACTCCACGAATTTAGTATCCACAACAAAACCCGGTTCTGGTCAAAACTCTGGGACTACTGTGAAGTGATTGGCCATAAAGGAGAAACACAGGGAGAAAAAGGAGGAGAAGCTGAGGGAGAAATTGAGCACTCAGAAGAAAGTATTCTGCAAAATGCAAGCCGGATGCCTGGTGCAAAGTGGTTTCCGAATGCCCAACTTAATTTTGCAGAAAACCTGTTACGCTACGATGATGATCGTCTGGCCATCATTTCTTACCAGGAGGATGGTACACGGCAAACCCTGAGTTACTCTCAGTTGTGCCAACAGGTTGAATCTCTTGCAACCTGGTTTCTCAATGCAGGCATAAAACCCGGGGATCGGGTTGCAGCCCTGCTGCCAAATCTCCCCCAGACTGTCGTCACTATGCTGGCAGCGGCAAGTATTGGTGCGACATTTTCATCCTGCTCCCCGGATTTTGGTGCAAGCGGCATTCTGGACCGGTTTGGACAGATCACACCCCGGGTACTCGTGACCTGTAATGGCTACCAGTACAATGGCAGGACACTGGATATCTCAGATCGTGTTGAAAACATTGTTACCCAGGTTGAATCGATTGAGCAGGTTCTGCTGGTTACTTTACTGCCCTCACTTGAGACAAGGATCGAGGTTGGACGTGCGACGTTAACAGCATTTGATTCGGCAATCTCAACTGCACATTTGTCTGGTGAAAAGGCTGAAAAATTCCAGTTTACAAGGTTGCCTTTCGACCATCCGCTTTACATTATGTACTCGTCCGGCACGACCGGTACACCCAAATGTATTGTTCACGGCGCGGGTGGGACCCTGTTACAACATATGAAAGAACATCAGTTACATACTGATCTGGGGAGGGATGATGTGCTGTTTTTCTTCACCACCTGTGGCTGGATGATGTGGAACTGGCTGGTCTCAGGGTTGGCCAGCGGCGCGACGCTGGTGCTTTATGACGGGTCACCGTTTTATCCTTCTGAAAATGCGATGATGGACCTGGTGGAAAAAGAGAAGATCAGCGTTTTTGGGACCAGTGCTAAATACCTGGCCAGTCTCGAAAAAGCAGGGGTTACGCCCGCCCGTAGCCATGATGTTTCCACCCTTCGTTGTATTCTTTCAACCGGTTCACCGTTGAGCCACGAGAGTTTCCAATACGTTTACCGCGATATAAAGCAAGATCTGTGTCTCTCGTCCATATCCGGTGGTACTGACATCATTTCCTGCTTTACTCTTGGCAACCCCGCTCTGCCGGTTTACGCCGGTGAACTGCAATGTGCAGGTCTGGGTATGGATGTCCATATCTTCAATGACGAAGGTGTTGCCATAGAGCAGCAAAAAGGCGAAATGGTCTGCACGTCGACGTTTCCGTCCATGCCAGTGGGATTTTGGAATGATAAAACGGGCGAGAAGTACCATAAAGCCTACTTCGACCGATTTGATAATGTATGGGCTCACGGTGATTACGGCGAGCTGACCGAGAACAACGGGTTTGTTATTTATGGTCGCTCAGACGCGGTGCTGAATCCTGGCGGCGTGAGGATTGGTACAGCAGAAATATATCGTCAGGTTGAAAGAGTCGACGAAGTGACTGACTCTATTTGCGTGGGACAGGACTGGCAAGGGGATGTTCGGGTGGTGCTGTTTGTTGTACTGAAAGAGCAGGTGTCACTGACTGACGAACTCGTCGACAGAATCAAGTTAACCATTCGGGAGAATACAACTCCGCGCCATGTTCCAGCCGTGATACTGGCCGTGCCGGACATTCCCAGGACTATTAGCGGCAAGATTGTGGAGTTGGCGGTGCGTAATGTGATCCATGGTCGGCCGGTAAACAACAAGGATGCACTGGCAAACCCGGATTCACTGAACGCGTTCAAGAATATTCTTTGATATCGGTTTGGGTCAATCCGTAAGGGAAAGGTTCGCTATTTCCAGGCAAACACTGGCTGGTCAAAGTGCGCCACTCTGGTGCTGTTCCCTAAAATACAGACTTCCCGAAATTGATACAGCATCGAGGCAGTGGGTGAGTAGATCCGGTCTTCGAGGTAATTCATCGACAGGACCTGTCGATCACTTTCAGGAATCGTTTCCAGGTTGGGTGAATCCGGTCGAAGCAATTCGCTAAACGTGAACGCGTGGATCGACGCAACTTCGTCAGGGTTGGGATGCAGTCCGGCAAAGTCGGTATCTGACCAGACGACCACAGGGGTAATTACGAAACCGGATCGGGTGGTGTAATCATCCAAAACACCCAACACGGCTGATGTCTTGAGTTCAAGATTAACTTCTTCGTGTAGTTCCCGCAGCGCGGCTTCTGTGGCTGACTCGCCGTCATCAATTCGGCCGCCGGGTAGAGCCCATTGACCTCCGTGGTCCTTTAATCGTGGCGTGCGCTTGGTGACGATAAGAGCGGCTTCGTTTTCGTACTCGAACACTGTCAGCGCAACTGCGGCTCCCGTCAGCGAGGTTGAGTCATGGCGCTGATCAGCGAAATCCCGGACGTTGGCGTGTAATTGCTGGCGCAATGCGGGTGCATAAGGGTAATTGTCAGGCGATTGCATAGGTTCAGGCAGTTCTCAAATCTGGCAGCTTGTAGCGTTCTTCATCCAGTTGTGCGCGAATGGTCTTCTTATCGATTTTACCCGTTGAGGTCAAAGGAATCTGCTCGACAAAAATAACATCGTCGGGTAACTGCCATTTTGCGAAGATCTGGGCGCAGTGATCTAAAATGAGATCGTTGGTGACATTCGAGCCCTCAACCAGGATAACCAGCGCCACGGGACGCTCATCCCACTTTGGATGCGGCTGGGCAACGACAGCAGCCTGGGAAACGCCCTCGAGGGAGACAATATGGTTCTCAAGATCTACAGAGGATATCCACTCCCCACCCGACTTGATCAGATCCTTGGATCGGTCGGCGATGATGAGATACTCTTCAGAATCTATTTTTGCGACATCGCCGGTGACCAGCCAGTCATCGTGGAATTTATCGGGTTGTGGGTCATCAAAATATTCTGCGGCGATCCAGGGCCCCCGAATCAGTAATTCTCCGACAGCTTCACCATCATGGGGCAAGGGATTCCATTCCTCATCAAAAATTTCCATTTCAAGACCTGGCATCAGCAATCCGGCTTTGGCAATGTTTTCAAATTGCTGGTCTTCTGTCAGTTTTAGATGTGAACGCTTTGCGACTTTGCGGGACAGGGTGCCCAGCGGATTGGTTTCCGTCATGCCCCAACCTTGAACCATCTCGACACCGAGAGTCTCCCAATACCAGCGCATCATTGATACTGGAGGTGAAGAACCACCGCAGGTAAGTCGCGACAATTTTGTCAGGTCGAAGTTCTTGCCTTCGCTCGATTCCAAAATAGCCCTGACGCCCTGCCATATCGTGGGCACGCCTGCAGAAATAGTCACTTCTTCATCTGACATCAGCTTCAGTAGTTTGTCCGGCACCATGTACCTGTGGGGCATCACCTGCTTGCATCCGAGCATGGATGCTGTGAAAGGAAGTCCCCAGCCCATGGCATGGAACATCGGCACGATTCCGCAGACGGAGTCAAGCGCAGACAGGTTCATTGAGTCGGTCATCGCCTGGGTGATGGTGTGTAAATAGGTTGACCGATTGGTGTACATGACACCCTTGGGCTTACCCGTTGTGCCACTGGTATAGCAGAGCCCCATGGGCGAATCCTCGTCAATTACAGGCCATTCGAACTCTGTCTGCTGGTCGGCAATAAAGGCTTCATAGTCCACAGAGTTGTTGAATGTTGATTCAACCTCTTCGCCGTGTCGGCAGACAATCAGCAGCTCTACGGTTGGAATTTTGTCAAAAATAGGTTCCAGTAAAGGGAGTAAGTCTTCGTCGATAAATATAACGCGATCTGCGGCGTGATTGATAATGTACTCGAGATCTGTCGGTGAGAGCCTAATATTTAATGTATGTAGCACCGCACCCATCGATGGGATGGCCTGGTACAGTTCCAGGTGCCTGTAGTTGTTCCACATAAAGCTGGCAACCCGATCACCGGTGTTAATACCGTAGCCCTTAAGGGCACCAGCCACCTGGTTTGCTCTTTCCCAGGTGGTTTTCAGGGTCTGCCGATGGGTGCCGTTTTCCTGCAGAGTAACAATTTCTTCCTGGGGGTCCAGTTTGGCGCCCCTTCCCAATATTCTCGACATGAGAAGGGGGGTGGTCTGCATTGTCATGGTAAGAACTCCAAGCCGCACTGCTGAAAAAGGCGCCTAGAATAGCTGAATTCAGTAACAATTGCTTTGCCTTTCTATATACCGCAATATCCACCCTGCAACAGAAAACAGAGGCAGTATGTCAGATAGTTATGCCGTCGATTCCGTGGCTTCGAAGAGCCATCGCTTAAGTTGGAATGTAGTTAGCGCTTACGGTGCACCCGGTATTGGCGCAGGGTATATGGGCCTCTTGATCGGCCTCTACATAATGAAATTCTCGACCGACGTGTTGTTAATAGCACCGGTCGTGATGGGTACGATTTTTGGCGTCTCCAGAGTCTGGGATGCAGTGTCAGACCCGCTGGTGGGGTATTTCAGTGATCGCACCCGGCACAGTCTGGGTCGGCGTCGATTGTGGTTACTTATTAGCATTATCCCGGTTTCTGCCAGTTTTATAATGGTGTTTTCTCCACCGACCACGCTTCACGGGTCCAGCCTGATCGCCTGGATGACGCTCGGGGTTATCGGTTTCTATTCAGCGTTGACTATTTTTATCGTCCCGCATATGTCTCTTGGGGCAGAACTGACCACCGACTACCACGAACGAAGTCGATTGTACGGTCTGCGTCATATTGCATTCACCATCGGCTCATTACTGGCCGTAACGAGTATGTATTTTCTGAGTGTCGCCGAAACGCGCGGGGAGCAAGAGGTTCGGCAGCTTTCATTTCAGTTGAGTGTTGCGGCTTCAGTGGCGACAGCAGTGTTGATTGCTTTTGCAGTCATACGATTGCGGGAGCGGAAAGATTTTCAGGGTCGAGTCTCTGCCAGCCCGTTTAAGGCATTCAAGGATGTTTGGAATAATCGGCACGCCAGGCTCACGCTGGTGGTTACATTTATTGAATATATTGGTTCATCGGTGATTGGTATCCTCACCTTGTATGTTGCCCAGTATGTTGTTGGTCGGCCGGAACTGGCAGCGTTTATTATCCTCTCGTATATGATTCCCTCCGCAGTTTCGGTGCCGATTTGGATACCCTTGTCCCGCCGATTTGGCAAGATTCGATTGTGGATGTTTTCGATGATGCTGACAGGATTGTCATTTGGCGGTATGTTTCTCATGCCGTTTATGGAATTGGGTCTTCGCACTCCCTGGATCTTCGGCCTGGCGGTGTTTGCGGGCCTGGCCGCCGGTTGCGGTGGTACGATCGCACCGTCGATTCAAAGTGATATTATTGATTACGATGAATATATGACCGGTGAAAGAAAAGAAGGCTCGTATTTTGCCGCGTTTAATTTTGCCCAGAAAAGTGCAGTGGGGGTGATGATATTTATTACCGGTTATGTGCTGCAGTTTTCCGGATTCATACCGAATCAGGAACAAACCATGACCGTGCAAATTGCATTGGTTTCCCTTTATGGCCTGTTACCATTGATTTGTTACTCAATCGGGACCTATCTGTTCTCCCGGTTTTCACTGGATGAATCGGCTTACGAGAAAATGCGCGCAGAAGTCGATGGTCGCAGCGTGGCTCAATGACCACGTTGCTGGTCTTAATTCATCGCCTTGTGTCTGCCATGATGGTAAAACGTCTCAACAGTCAGGATGATCAATGCAACCCAGATGCAGGTGAATGTGATGACCCTGTCCGTGCCGAAGGGTTCATTGTAAATGATCACCGCGATGATCAGGGCAATACTGGGTGCAATGTACTGGAACATACCTATCGCTGTCAGGGATAGCCGGGTGACAGCAGATGCAAAGCATAGCAGGGGAAAGGATGTCACCACCCCAGTTAATATCAACAACAAATCCGTTCTGATATCTACCTGGCTGAACTGCAACTCGCCCTGTTGAAAAATCCAAAACAATCCAACCAGGGCGATGGGTGCCAATAACATCGTTTCCAATGCCAGTCCCGCCACCGAAGGAAGATTGAGGTTTTTCCTGATCAGGCCATAGAAGCCAAAGCTAAAAGCCAGGCCCAGCGCCAGCCACGGAACTGCGCCAAAGGTTAGCAATTGATACGTGATGCCACCTGCGGTAATTGCAATAGCTAACCATTGAAGTGGTCTGAGGCGCTCCCCTAAAAAGATCACACCGAGAAATACACTCACCAGGGGATTAATAAAATAGCCGAGGCTTGTCTCGATGATATTGTCGTCCAGAATTGCATAGATGAAAATCATCCAGTTCACCGAGAGCAACAAGGAGGAGAAAAAGAGGATGCCGAGATTCCTTCTTGAAACCCGCAGTGCCTGTAGTTGTCCCAGGTAAGCAAGAATGCCAAGCAGCAGTACCACAGACCAGAGGATTCTCTGTATCAAGATCTCCAGTGGAGAGACGTGAGTGAGGAACTTAAAATAGACAGGCACGATTCCCCAGAAAACATACGCTGAGAGTGCGAAGTAGGCGCCATGAATGGTCTTCTGGTCGAACATATTACTACACTAGTGCAATCGATTAACTGCCAGTTCAGCAAGATCCAGGGATCCGGTAACTCGACCACGAAGTTCATCAAGGTCGATACCCTCGTGACTTTTTTTGCCTTCCATATACCTTGCGTACACCCCATGCACAATCGCGGCGCTTTTCCAGCGATTGAAACCGATATAGTAGTCGAGTTTTGAGAGGTCCCGACCAGTACGATCTGCGTATCGCTGCGCAAGATCATCTCTGGCTGGAAAGCCCGGCGGGAAGGTTGCGGACTCTGGATTGCGCGGGATGCCATCACCAGGTTGTGGCCATTGATTCAGTGCATAAGCCAGGTCTGCCAGAGGATCCCCCAGGGTTGATATTTCCCAGTCGACCACGGCTGCAATTTTTGAATCGGCTCCGATCAGGCAGTTGTGCAATCCATAATCACCGTGCACCACTCTGGCCATCCCTTGTTCCGGCATATGGCTCAGAAAATACTCTTTGAGCTCGTGTGCCCGTGGGTCGTCAAGATTTGCTGCTTCTATTGAAGAGGTCCAGGATCGATACCAGGTCTTTAACTGGCGGCCGACATAATTTTCCTTTTTGCCCAGGTCTCCCAGTCCGATTTCGTCCGGGTCCAGGGAATGTAAATCTGCCAGAACATCGATAAAGGAATGAGCCAGGGTTACTCTCCTGTTTTCCGGTACCCATTCTATGGTTTCTTCTGCTTTGTACAGCGGGCGACCATCGATGAGTCCCATGATATAAAACCAGGCACCGATAACATCAGGGCTCTCGCAGAAGCCGATGGCTTCCGGAACGGGTACTGCTGTTGGACCCAGTGATGATATCAGCGACCATTCTCGCCCCATATCATGGGCCTTGGGGAGCAACACGCCTTGAGGCGGGCGGCGAATGACAGCTTGTTTACCGTTTGCGTCATCGATCTGGTAGGTCAGGTTGGAGTGCCCTCCCTCCAATCGTGTCCAGTTGAAAGGTGGGGTCAACGCGACCTTGTTTTGTATGACCCAGTTTTCCACCGCAGCAACATCGTAGCCTTCGGGATTGGGATCAAATGCTTTCATTTCCATGGGTACTCCGTCTACGTTAAATTGACAGATTTAGAGCTTACCAGATGATTCAAGACAAGGCGCAAGCGGACCCTCGTTTGCACTCTTATTTACGAGATGCCCTGTATAAAACTGAATTAGCATGCGTCAGCGAACAGTGAGATCAAATGCTGCACTGATAAGTTTTCGCGTGTATTGGGTTTTTGGTTCTTCAAATATCTGCTCTGAGGTACCGGATTCAACAATCACACCGTCCTTCATCACGATCACATGGTTGCTCAATGCGCGTACTACTTTAAGGTCATGGCTGATAAACAAGTAGGTTAATTGATGCCGACGTTGCAGATCCCTCAGTAAGTCTACTATTTGTGCCTGGACTGACATATCCAATGCTGATGTAGGTTCGTCAAGCACCAGTAACCGGGGCTTCAAGATTAACGCACGGGCGATGGCAATTCTTTGTCGTTGCCCGCCTGAGAATTCATGGGGGTATCGATCCTGGGCGTTGGCATCCAGACCGACTTCTGCCAGTGCTCTGGCAACTAGCTCCCGCCGTTCCTGTTCTGATTTGTTCTTCTCATGGACCAGCAATCCCTCTTCTATGATCTGGTGGATGGACAGGCGTGGCGACAAACTGCCATAAGGATCCTGGAAAACGATCTGCATATACCGTCGATAAGGCTTTAACTCTGTGGAACTGAGACCTTGCAGATTGTTACCGTCGAGGATGATCTCCCCTTCGGATTTAACCAATCGAAGCAGTGCCATGCCAAGGGTCGTTTTACCGGATCCTGATTCGCCGACAATACCGAGGGTCTGCCCCTGTGATACCTTGAGCGACAGATTGTCCACCGCATGCAGATACTTGTTAACGAAGAAAAAGCCTTTGCTCAATGGAAACTTGACTGAAATATTGTTGCATTCCAACAGCACTGTTGAGGTTTCATCCAGTTCGATCGGTTTGCCCTTTGGTTCGGCCTCCAGCAGATGTTGGGTGTACTCGTGTTGGGGATTATCAAACACTTCAGCGCAATCCCCTTTCTCGACGATTTCACCGAGGGTCATCACGCAAACACGATCTGCCATCTTTCTGACGACCCCAAGATCATGAGTAATCAACAGCATGGCCATGCCTAATCTCTGTTGCAGGTCTTTTAGCAATTCCAGTATCTGGGCCTGGATTGTGACATCCAGTGCCGTTGTGGGTTCGTCTGCAATCAACAGATCCGGCTCGTTGGCCAGTGCCATGGCTATCATCACTCGCTGGCGTTGGCCGCCTGACAATTCGTGGGGGAAGGAGCGCATTTTTTCTTGCGGATTTTGCAGGCCCACCAGGTTTAGCAGTTCGAGTATCTTTGGCCTCGCGTGCTTTAGTCTCAAACCCCGATGAACTAAAAGAATTTCACCGATCTGTTTTTCTATTCGATGCAAGGGGTTCAGGGAAGTCATGGGCTCCTGGAATATCATCGTGACTTTACTACCACGAATCTTCCGTAATGTTTCATTGTCGGCACCCATCACTTCGACACCAGTCACCTTGACAGAGCCATTCGGGTGATTAGCCGTGGGGTAAGGCAATAGTTGTAAAACAGACAGGGCAGTAACGGATTTACCGGAACCGGATTCGCCCACCAGGGCAACGGTTTCACCGCGATTGATGTCTACACTGACATGCTTAACAGCAGCGACTCCGTTAAAACTCACGGATAGATCGTAAATCTCAAGGACCTTTTCGGCGTCGTGACTATTTTTCGCGGTTTTTGTTTGAGGCACTGCTTGGTCACTCATGACACATTTAAGCTAACCCATTCCAGCTAATAATGATAGGCAGGGTTGGTAGTCAACGATCTGATACAGAAACCTGGTTACGGCCGTCTTTTTTCGCAACGTACATCGCCTGTTCTGCGGCGTTGAATACATCTTCAAACGCATCATCTATAAGAAGTTGGGCCACCCCCAGGGAAACGGTGACCGGAGGATATCGTCTTTCGGTCGTATCTATGATTTTGTTTTCAACGTTGCTCCTGATTCTTTCCGCTACAACCAGGGCGTTTTCCGTGACTGTTTCCGGCAGGATAACCAGAAACTCACCACCGCCTGTGCGAGCCGCCATATCCGTTGGCCGAATCGAGTCCTGCAGCGAGTAGGAAACGTTTCGCAGCACATGGTCCCCCGCCAGTTGATCATAGTCCTCGTTGAATTCCTTAAAATCGTCAATATCCAGAACCAGTATAGTTATATCCGGAAAGTCTATTTTATCAACAACATGTTCCAACAGCCTCGAAAAGTAGTCATTAATCCAGCGGAGATTGTGCAAACCAGTGAGGATATCCACACTGGCATGTGCTTCGATTCCAGCTTGTGCTTCTCTACGGGCATTGGCGGCTTCGTTGCCTGAACGCAGTCTGTTAATTAACAGATAGAGAAAATTTCTCGCCACTCCGTTGGAATTGTCTATTAGATTGAGCAGTACTTCTCCTTCTATTGCCAGTGCCTTAAGCTTTGTTTTCGCCTTGACAAAAGCCGATGGACTTTGGCCGTCAAGCAGCGACATTTCGCCCACACACTCACCCTGACCAAAAGTGATAATGGCTTCTTCTGATTCCTGGTCTAAATATATGCCGACTTCACCTTCGAGAATGACGAACATGAATTCGTTATTTTCCCCGGGTTGTAAGAGAATCTCGCCTTCATCGAACGCCTGAACCTTACACTGATCGATCCATTCCTTGATCGACGCGGGGTTTACTCCCTGGAACGGAATTGTTCGACTAACATCAATGTCCTCGATATCAAGTGTCATCTATATCTCCTGAATTAGGCCCCATAATACGCACTGGCATGAGTCTAGACTAGAATCCGCTGTCTTTGTAGGGTGAGCAAGTCAATTCTGCGGATGAACGGTTCGACTAGTGAAGGCTAGAATAGTATTGTCCGTGGTCAGAGACTGTTAAAGATGCAGGAGAGTGTGATGGAGTTATCGACAGAGTTGGCCGCCGCCTTAAAAGAATTGGATACGCCAACAGTATGTAATGCCCTTGAAGTGGTCGATCCGAAACGACGTACCAGAGGTTTTAATATTAAGCCACTGGTATGTGCGCATCCGACATTACCATCGATTGTTGGGTTTGCAAGAACCGCCAGGATTCGCGCTACCCATAAACCTGATAAACCCCAGGATAGTGTTGGATACTATACTTATATCGCGGAAGGCGGACCCAACCCAAGCATCGTGGTCGTTCAGGATCTGGATGAAGTGCCGGGATATGGTGCACTTTGGGGTGAGGTAAATACCAATGTTCACTACGGATTGGGCTGCCAGGGTGTGATCACTAACGGTAGTGTTCGGGACATACCTGATTCACAGGAGAATTTTCAGATGCTCGCAGGGATGATCAATCCATCCCATGCCTGGGTCCACGTCGTAGATTGGGGTAGCCCTGTCAATGTCCACGGCATGGAAGTACAGGATCAGGATCTCATTCATGCCGATCTGCATGGGTCAGTCGTTATCCCCATGGAAAGTGCGGTAGATGTTGTTGAGGAAGCCAGGCGTATTATGGCGCGAGAACATATCCTGATCACTGCGGCGAAAGCGCCTGGTTTTAATATTGAGAAGATGAAACAGGCCTGGGCGGGGATGGCAGAGATTCACTAGACTTAATTCAGTACGCGAGTCAAACGCTACCAGCGACTAGCCCTCCGTAAGCGACATTGAATCAGGAACTGGGCCGCATGGTCAAACACTTCTTCCACCATCTACATTAATTGATGTGCCGGTAAGGAACACGGCGTCATCGGAAGCTAAAAAAGTCACCGCGCCAGCGATGTCCGTCGGATCTGCCATGCGCCCCAGTGGGATTGTGCTGACGAGACGGGCTTTTTGTTCTTCGCTCATTTCTTCGGCGGGAACGCCCGTAGCGGATTCCATAAAACCTGTGAGAGAAGCCACGGGGTTTACTGCGTTGACACGGATCTGGTTGCGAGCGACTTCCAGCGCCAGTCCCTTGGTCATGGTGAGCACCGCCCCCTTGGTGGCATTGTAAGGTGTGACTCCCGGTCTTGGTGCTATTGAACCAATTGAGGCAATATTGATTATCGCGCCACCGGTACCTTGTTGGATCATGACCGGAATCACATGTTTGCAGCCGAGGAAAACACCCCGTACGTTGACGGCGAATACCGCATCGAATTCTTCAACCGAGATTTTCCAGGTGAGTCTATTGAGGTGGCTGTAACCGGCGTTGTTCACCAGTACATCAATACCCCCAAAAGCTGAATTTGCCTGTTCAATCATGGCGATCACGTCGGCTTCTTCTGCAACGTTGGTGATATTGGTTTCAATTTTACCGGTTGCATTTGCCCTAATATTGTTGGCAACACTCGCGACCCCATCGGCGTTGATATCCGATAACAGAACATTTGCGCTTTCACTGGCGAATCGGCTGGCAATGGCGGCACCGAATCCTGAACCAGCACCAGTAACAATAACGTTTTTACCTTCAAATCTATTCAATTTATTCTCCAAGTCCATTCAGGCTTCGTTTAATTATTACCTAAACAATACAACTTTTGTGTATTGTTGTGGGCAAGGATTAATAAAAAAGGCAAGTGTATGACCAGTAGAACCGGTGCGGAAGTTGTCGCTGAAACATTGAAAGCTGTCGGCGTACGGCATGTGTTTGGCATCGTCAGTATTCACAATATGCCGATTGTGGATGCCATCGGGCGTCTTGATGGTATCGAGATGGTGACAGTTCGAAATGAACAAAGTGCGACCCATATGGCGGATGGCTATGCTCGTGCCACGGGCGGACTGGGGGTATCGCTGGGCAGCACCGGGCCTGGAACCACGAATATGGTGACCGGGATCTATGAATCAGCTTATGCCTCTTCGAGGGTACTGGTTGTCACCGGGCAGGCGGAGACCACGTTCTACGGCAAGGGAAAAGGATACGTTCACGAGGCCGAAAACCAGAAGGTAATGCTTGAATCTGTTGCCAGAAAAGTCGCCTCACCCCGGTATGCATCGGAAATACAGCGCGAGTTGATTTCTGTTATCGAGGATATTTGTAGCGGCAGGCCGCAACCCGGGGCCATCGAGATTCCAATCGACCTGCAATATGTGATAACAGACTCACCGCTAATGCAGGTTCCGGCATCGCAACCTGTTATTGCTGACCCGGAAGCTTTGTCACAAGCCGTTGATGTGATCGGTAGCGCACGACGCAGGGTGATTCTGGCTGGTGGTGGTATTGCATTATCCGGTGCCTCGGCTGCCTTGCAACAGTTCGCCGAGCAGATTGATGCGCCGGTAATCACCACGTCAAATGGCAAGGGTGCAATACGGGATGACCATCCCTTGTATCTGGGTCCAGTTCTTATGAGCGCCCCGATATTGGAAGCGCTGAAGGATGCGGACCTTCTGATTGCCGTAGGTACTCGTTTTCAGGCGGGGGTAGGAGGTAACCAGGTCAAAGTGCCCCTGCCGCCGATCGTGCATATTGATGTGGACCCGCGAAATATTAATTTGAATTACCCGGCGAAGGCGGGCGTTGTTGGCGACGCCCGAACAACACTGGAGAGCCTCGCGGCATCAATCAGCGAAACCGGGGACGCCCAGTACCGGGAAACTCTTCAAGGTGCCGCAGCAGACACAAAGGCAAAAAATATCGAGCGAATCGGGCCGGATCACACGTCGGTCCTGAATTCGATGACAAAGTATATGGATCGGGAGGCCTTCTTTGTCCGTGACAACACGATCCCAGGGTATTACTGGGCCAACGGCTTGCTGCCGATATTTAAACCAGGGGGTTACATATTTCCAACTTCCGGGGCGATTGGCCCCGGGTTAACCCTTGGGATGGGCGTCGCGGTTGCAACCGGGGTTAAAACCATCATCATGCATGGCGATGGCGGTTTTATGTATCACGTCGGTGAACTGGCGACGGCAGCGCAATACCAGATGCCTATAGTTGTCGTGGTTTTCAATGATGGTGGTTATGGTGTTTTGCGAGGTTTGCAACATCGCCAGTTTGAAGGTCGAATCAACCAGACTGAGCTCTACACCCCCGACTTTGTGCAACTGGCCGAGAGTATGGGTGTTAAGGGTCTGCTTGCTGACAATGTTGAAGAATTTGATGATCGCCTGAAACAGGCAATGGATATCAGTGGTCCTGTGTTGATTGAGATTAATGTGCGCAATATGCAACCGATGCAGGGCATTGTACCTGCACCGCCAATATAGCACCTGCGCCGGCTAAATAGCACCTGCACCGGTTGAATAGTAATCATTCAAACTCAAAATAGGCATTGGACACAACGACCTTATCTGCCACTTTTGCTTCAAACAGCACTCGCCCAGGTCCATCATTCCAGGCACGGATTTCCAGGGTGTCGTTGAGGAAAACCGGTGCTGAAAAGCGGACCTTTATTTTCCTGAACTTCCGGGCGTCTGAACCGCAAAAACTGTTAAGCAGTAGCTGCCCGCAGTGACCAAATGTACACAGGCCATGCAGAATGGGTTCGTCGAAGCCGCCGAACCTGGCTGACTCGGGGTCAATATGCAATGGATTATAGTCCCCGGATAATCGATAAATATGTGCCTGGTTGTCAGGGATCAGCACGCTCGTGGTGACATCGGGCTCCCGGTCCGGGACCGCAATTTTCTCTGAGAAGGTTTGCCCTGATCCCTCAAAGGGTTCGATATCCCCGAGTTCCTTGACGCCGCGTCTAAAGGAGCCGTTTACCATTTTGATGCAAACATCACCATCGGCATCTGTCACCGTACTCTCGGATTCAACGAATCCATTGCCACGGCCCCTGGGGTGAGCACCGATCAATCGGGATCGAATCATTACCTCACCTTCAATCGGTAGCGGCTTGAGCATCTCAAGGTATCGTTCTGCGTCAATATTTAAAGGCCCGGGTGAGGAAGGAATCGCATTCAGATCAATAGGAGCACCGGCGCCGCCCCACCTGATTGGAAATGTCGGAAAAACACTGAAGTCAGGGTGCCCCTCGTAGCAGAAAGCGAGTTCCCTGATTCCTATACCGACGGCGTAGAGCAGCACATCTCGTTTTTCATAGCTGATGGGTACAGGGTCGCCCCATGGACCGGGTTTTCCGTTCGGAAGTGCTGCTTGTGCGTCATAGTTAGCCATTTTCTGGTCAATCCCTGGTCGAGTGCCGTGAGTGAATATTGATAATGGTATTCTCGCGAGCTGGAAGTCAAATACGTTCTTCCGCTGTGCAGCAAACACAATATAAACGAACGCATGGCAACATCATCAATGGGAGCAAGGGTAAGGTGCAAACAGTTGACACAGAGCGGCGATTAAATGGATTATCGGCACTGTGAGTAGTTGAAAGCAATCCACGAAATCGAGAAGGGAGAATAACGATGCCAGATCTGCTAGCTGACCTGAACAACCTGGTCATGTCGAAAGAAGTACAACCACTGTTTGATGCGGTTGTGAAACATATTGATGAGAATGTAGCGCCTATTGTCGAGGAGTTTTATGCCCTTGATGAAGAAAAGGAAGATCGCTGGACCTGGCACCCGAGGCAACTCGAGTTGTTGGATGGCGCTAAGAGCAAGGCTAAGGCATCAGGACTGTGGAACTTTTTCCTGCCTGACGCGGAAACTGGCGAAGGGTTGAAAAACCTGGACTACGCCTATATTGCGGCTGAACTGGGGCGCCATCCGTTGTCCTCGGAAACGTTGAATTGTAGCGCGCCCGATACGGGCAATATGGAAGTACTCGAGCGGGTCGGCACGCCGGAACAGAAGGAAAAATGGTTGACGCCGCTGTTGAACGGTGAGATTCGATCTGCCTTTGCAATGACCGAACCCAACATGGCGTCTTCTGATGCGAAGAATATCAGTACTCAGGCTGTGCTTGATGGTGACGAGTGGGTAATTAACGGTGAGAAGTACTACATCTCAGGCGCCGGTGATCCGCGCTGTAAAATTATGATTACCATGGTGAAAACCAGCCCTGATGCACCACCGAGTCGGCAGCAGTCTCAAATACTGGTGCCCATAGACACACCCGGAGTAAAAATTCTCGGCCCCATGCATGTATTTGGCAATGATGACGCGCCACACGGCCATATGCATATTAAGTTCGACAATGTTCGGGTACCCAAAGAAAACATCCTGCTGGGTGAAGGACGGGGTTTTGAAATCTCCCAGGTTCGTCTCGGTCCTGGCCGAATACATCACTGTATGCGTTCCATTGGTCAGGCTGAAAGAGCATTGGAATTGATGGTCAAGCGTGCCGCGACCAGGGAAGCCTTCGGTAAGCCTATTGTTCGACTGGGTAAAAACGTTGAAGTGATTTCCAGAGCGCGTATCGATATCGACGCCATGCGCTTAATGGTATTGCGCGCAGCGAAAGCGATGGATGTCCTGGGTAATAAAGAAGCACGAACCTATGTCAGTGCGGTTAAGGCGATGGTACCTGAGAGAGTTTGCGCCATTATTGACCAGGCGATCCAGATGCATGGTGCCACCGGTGTCTCCAAGTGGACTCCACTGGCCGCGATGTACACCGGACAGCGTACACTGCGACTGGCAGATGGCCCTGATGAGGTACATCATATGGTGGTTGGCCGTGCGGAAGTCCAAAAGTACGGTTTGTGGTAAACGCTCGGTTGTAAGACAGGTTGAAAAGAGAAGGAGCTATCAGGTATAGCTCCTTTTTTTTTGACTGTTCGACTCACGTTTTATCGCCGCGTTTTATCGTCTGCTTGTTAAAAACTCTTCGTTGACACAGTTTTCGAGTCGACCTGTCGCCAGGTACTTCTTCGCCACATGGATCCCCTTCACCCTCATATCGTAAACACTCTGTGGTGTGTAAAACGCGGAGTGGGGCGTAATCAGCACGCGATCCCTGATCCACTCTTCATCACTGTTCCATGCCTTGAGTAACGGCCGCTCCATATTGCAGGGTTCTTCAGGCAACACATCCAGCCCCGCACCTGCGACTTGGCCGGATTTAATGCTGTCATGAAGCGCGTCAATATCGACCACTTCTCCCCGCGCTGCATTAATTAACACCAGACCCGGTTTTGCATGGGACAGCACATCAGCGTTGATGAGGTCACGGGTTTCTTCTGAAAGTGGCACATGCATGGTAATAATGTCTGATTCTGCAAACAGGGCTTCCAGTGTCTCAACTCGCTTGATGCCAAGCGCAAGTTCAGAACCGTTGGACTTGTAGGGATCATAAAAGGTGACATCCATCCCAAAAGCCTTACAGCGAAGCGTCATGGCTGTGCCTATTCGTCCGAGGCCGACGATGCCGATTTTTGCATGGGACAATCTTAGAGCCAGGGGATGATCCATGGCTCGCCAGCCTTTTACAGGATCGGTTCGCAGTTGATGATCATAGCGACTGATACCTTTCATCAGTGACAGCAGCAATCCCATGGCATGGTCGGCAACGTCCTGGGTACCATAATCCGGGACATTACAGAGGGGAATACCGAGTTCACCCCATTTTCCCAAATCGAAATTATCGAAACCCACCTTTGGCGTCACAATGATGCGGCATTTTTCCAGTTTTTGAACATCATCCCCCTCTAGTGGATCCGGAATACTGATCAGGCCATCTGCCCTGGCCCACTGTTCATCCGTGACACTTTCCGGTCCGGCGCAGAATATACACTCAACATCAGAACCGGCTGCTTCCAGTTCGAACTCATGGTTATCTGCCCAGCGGGTGATGGGCCACAGTAAACACGTCGACATAATTTCCTCTTTTTCTGTTTGTTTTAAATGGTTTTGAATTGTTTGAAGTTGATTAAAGTTATGCATTCGAGAATATCTTCTCTCGGGCTGGCTGTCACTTTTTGTACGGTGTGTCTGTTAGTATGGGTCGTAAATAGTCAATAGGGGCAGCAGTGATGGATGGATTTACACTGAAACAGACATTGAAAGAAGGCGGTCGGGTATACGGATTTATGCTCTCTGCCATGGCATCAACCCGCTTCGCGAATGTATTGAAGGGAAGCACAGCAGATTACGCCATTATTGATACCGAGCATGGCTCGCGGGATCGCGCAGAAATTCAGCAACTCTGCACCATGCTAAGACAAGCGGGTGTTGCACCGGTCGTGCGGGTTCCCGTGCCCAAGGCGGAATGGGTGGCCATGGCGCTGGATGCAGGCGCGTCCGGCATCTTGGTGCCTTACTGTGAAACGGTAGAAGAAGTACAAGCCGTCGTCGCCACAGCGAAATGGCACCCCTTAAAAGGCGAATATCTAAAGAAGGCGGTTCGTGACAATGAACTCCCCAGCGAGGAGTCGCGAAAATATCTTGAAGCAAGACACAAACACTCCTTCGTGATTATCGGTATTGAATCAGTGCCGGGCTATGAAAACCTTGAAAACATCCTCGCCGTTGGCGGTATCGACGGCGTCTTCGTCGGGCCTAACGACATGTCCACATCCCTGGGTATTCCCGATGATTATTCGAACCCACGCTATATCGAAGTTGTTGGCGATATCATCAAAAAGTGCGAGGCCGTCGGCGTAGCCGTCATGGTGCACCAACAGACTATTGAAACCTCCACAGTGGCCATGGAACTCGGTGCAAGGTTTGTTCTGCATGCCATGGACTCCAATATTCTTCAAAGGGCATTGCAGAATGAATTTAATGAACTGCGAAAGAATGCCGGTGAGATAGAAGCCGCAACGAAAAACACGGTGGATGTTGCATAACCCTTGGAGAACGATATCCGGCAGCCAATCCTGCCTGTGTGCTGATGAACAAGCTGATCCTGGCTGGATTATTATGCGTTGCAACGACCAGTATCACCTCCTGCACCACCACCAAGGTACATCTTTTTACTGAAGGATTGACTCAGGAAACGATCACGTATTTGCAGGCGTCTCTCGATAGTGAAGGTTATGTAACACTCCTGAATTCACTGCCTGTACCCGAAGGGATTATCACACCGATGATTGTGTACTCACCCATGCATAGTGAGTTGGCCCAGGTAGAACAGCTCCGCGATTTTATTTCAACACTGGGCTATGAAGTTGACCTGGAACCGGTATCACGAGGTAATCATTTCTACACCAGTATCAATGTAGGCGTTTATTTATCACCCTACGTGCCTGGGCGAAAACGTGTGATATCAATCCTTGGAAAGGAGTTGTTCGGTGTTTGTCCATCATCCGACGCGACTTTAGCGTTGGACACAGATCTGACCTTTGCGCTCAAACTAAACCTTTGGGATGAGCAGACCGACAAGACGAGCACAACGACCAGGTCAGGGAAATGGCGTCAGTCTGACGACACCGTATACTTCGAAATTGGTCCCAGAGAAATCTCTTTTACTTTATCCAGGTTTCAAAAGGATACAGACTACGCACATGTTGAAGGCATCAGGTTGAGGAACGACTCTGACAGTGAATTTTTCGATCAGTGTCATTTTACCTATACGGAGTTGATCCCGTGGTAGCGGAGCATTGTTAGCCGTCCAAACAATCTTCCATCTGCGTATCTGGTAGATGTTGATGATTTCGCTGCAATTGGAGTAATGCAACCAACGAAGATGTCGTACCTTTGTTGGTAATGTAGTTCCCATTTTAATGTTCGAAATTTAGGCTATGAATGGAATCATCCACACTATTTCTGTTGGCTGCTGATGCAATCCTGCTGGTTCATTTGCTTTTTGTCGTTTTTGTCGTAGCGGGACTTGTTATGATATTCACGGGCAAAGTGTTGTCCTGGTACTGGGTACGAAATCGCTGGTTCAGAGTAGTGCATCTTGTCGCGATTAGTGTGGTTGTCGCTCAATCCTGGTTTGGTATGATCTGCCCGCTCACGACCCTCGAAATGTCACTTCGTTCAAGGGCAGGGGATAGTGTCTACGCTGGTTCATTCGTGTCACATTGGATGGATTCGATTTTGTATTTTCAAGCACCCTGGTGGGTGTTCGCATTTTTTTACACGGTGTTTGGTGTGATGGTTGTCGGCAGTTGGTTCTGGGTCGCGCCGCGGCGCTTTTGACCCATTCTGGTTCGGAGTAACAGCCAAATGTTGATTTAGAGTGACTGCGACCGTTCGCGCAGCTATGCTTCGGTCAAAATCCAATCAGGCGTGGCGATACTGACGTGCAAATTGAAAAAAACACCGTTGCCTCCTTCCACTACACATTGTTTGACGCTGACGCTGACGGTGAAGTGATTGAGAAGGGCAGTTCTGATGCACCGATGGTCTATCTACACGGTCACCGCAATATCATGACGGGTCTGGAGACAGCCTTGCAGGGAAAGTGGGAAGGAGACCATGTTTCGGTCACCTTGCCACCGGAGCGGGCGTATGGGTTACGCAAAAAAGGCTCGATTCAGAGAATACCCATAAAACACCTGCTGAAAAAATCCAAACGTTACAGGATCGGTATGAATGTCCAGGTAAATACTGAAAATGGTGCCAGGGATGTCGTCATTGTGAAAGTCGGTAAATTTAATCTGGATGTAGACACAAATCATCCATTCGCAGGCAAAACACTCACCTTTGAGATCGATATCGATCAGGTCAGGGCGGCAACACCGGATGAACTGGCGCATGGCCACTCTCACGGCATTGATGGCGAGGCGCATCATCATTAGGTACCATGGTGATTCTTAATGCACAAAACAGGAGAATCACAATGGCAGCCGTTCTAGACAGCACGCCAGTACACCTACGTGGCAACGGTCGACCGGTGGTCGAAGAGCAGACAATCACTGAACTCAAGGTTAACGGATCGATTCCCAGTGAACTCGATGGTCGTTATGTTCGCACCGGTGCCAACCCGCTCAGTGGCACCAGTGCTCATCCTTTCTTCGGTGATGGCATGATTCACGGCGTGCGGTTGCTTGAGGGCAGGGCAGAGTGGTATCGCAACCGTTATGTGCAGACCCCGTTTATAGCAAACCCTTCTGTGGACATTCTTGACCCTTCAGTCATGATGGACATGAAGTCTTCGAAGGCGAACACACACGTGATCGGTCATGCTGGTAAGATACTCGCACTTGAAGAAGGTCACTTTCCGTACGTGGTTGACGGCGATCTGGGCACTGTGGGTTCCACCGATTTTGGTGGCGTACTCAAAGGCTCGTTTACCGCACATCCGAAAATTTGTCCCGTTACCGGTGAGTTGCTCGCATTTGGTTACTCAGCGCTAGAACCTTACCTACGCTATTTGCGAGTCTCTGCAGCTGGCGATCTGGTGCAGACAGAGAACATAACAGTTGGCGGACCGACGATGATGCACGACTTCAACATCACTCGGAACCACGTCATCTTCATGGATCTTCCTGCGGTCTTTAACATGGAACTGGCGATGAGTGGTGATATGCCGATTCGCTGGGATGATAACTATCCCGCGCGTCTTGGGGTAATGCCGCGCGATGGCACGGATGCGCAGGTAACCTGGTACGACATCAATCCGTGTTATGTCTTCCACCCGATGAATTCGTATGAGGAAGGGGACACCATCGTGCTGGATGTTGCCCGCTTCAGCCACATGTGGCGAGAGTCTTCGATGGACTTTCCATCACCGGAACTCTGGCGATGGACGATCGACACCGTGACTGGCAAGGTTTCCGAAGAGCAGATTGATGATATGGCTGCCGAGTTTCCGCGAGTTGCCGACAGCGTGGTCGGCTTGAAGCATCGCTATGGATACATGATGGGCATGTCTGAACCAGGCAACTCTGACGACCCGATGAGTGCCTCGGGTGCCATCCTGAAATATGACAGGGAAAAGGGTGAGCGCAGCGAAATACAGTTTGGACGGGGCCGCGTGGGCGGCGAACCGGTGTTCGTGCCAACGGAAAATCCCAACAGCGAAGATGACGGCTATCTGATGACATATGTGTATGATGCGAGCTCAGACAGCAGCAGCCTAGTGATCATGGATGCCGCAACGATGGACAGCACCCCTGTTGCGTCAATCGATCTGCCTCGAATCCCGAACGGGTTTCACGGTAGCTGGATCCCGGCATCGGTGGCGAACTAAGATTGCGGCCAGCGGTTCCAGGCTGACATCCGGGGTTAGGGTATATCAAGGGCGCTTATTGACAGGTATCAACTACCCTGGCAGCGCCTGACCTTACCATTGTTCATCTCTATAATCCTGACCCTGGAATTATCGCTTCAAGGTTTTCATTTGAGTTCTCAACACGAAATTGATCTGGGATACATCAGGATTGCAGGCAAATTCTGGGGCCCGGTTCACGGCACCCCAACCATTGGGCTGCACGGCTACCTGGATAATGCCAACAGCTTCGATATGATCGCGCCGCATCTCTTGGGTTTGCGACTATTTGCCATGGATTTTGCAGGTCACGGCTGGTCTGATCATCGTGCGGAGGGTTCGCTCTACTCTGGACTTAACGATATCCGGGATGTCCTCGCGGTTGCCGATGCACTTGGCTGGGATTCCTTTAATATTATCGGCCACTCGATGGGCGCAGAAATCGGATCCCAAATCGCCGGGTTATTCCCCGATCGGGTGGAGCGAATCGCCTGTATTGACGGGTATTGCGGTACTGACAAAGCCGGGGAGACGCTCTCGCACTTCCAGAGTTCAATCCAATCCTCCTTCAAGAAAAGCACCAGTCTGAAGACATTTACCAGTCTGCAGCAGATGACCCATCGATTGTGCGAGGCGACCGGCCAGGATGAAACCTCTGCCACCTGCCTGATCGAGCGAGGACATAAGATTGTTGAGGGTGGTTACAGCTGGCGAACCGATCCGCGCATCCGAGGTTCCGGGCCACTGGAATTAACCCCTGATCAACTCGAAGCGCTGCTTGACAGGACCACTGCAGAAACCCTGTTTATCGTCGCGGACATGCAAAACAATTGGCTTCGACGAACCCTCGATGTGGTAGAAGCACGCCTTGAAACGGGCAAAGACAGGAATCTCCAGCTGA
Source organism: Gammaproteobacteria bacterium (assembly GCA_012960755.1). The sequence goes on along the minus strand of DUAT01000036.1, from coordinate 88,607 downwards.
TCAGCCTGCCTGGGCCACATCATCTTCATATGCAATCACAGAGTGATGATATTGCATCGTTAATCAACAAATTCATGGACGAGCAACTTGAAAAAATCGCCTGATTTAGACGCTGAGCGCGCATGCGCTTGACTTAACTTGTGCGTCATCACCCGGGCGACCCCCCGTAACTCGCGCCGACCATCAACATTCCGTTGGTCGCAGATTCAGAACAGATTGTCCACATTGTCACATAACTACTATGACAATTGGCTACAGTAGGTCCCATGATAATTTCTGTCGACCTGTACAACGCTAAACCTGCCTATTTACAAATTGCCGACGCCGTTCGCGATGCTATTGCTATCGGGTCGCTGCAAACGGGTGACAGATTACCGCCCATTCGACAGACAGCGATCAGTACACGAGTCAATCGCAACACGGTGAGCCGGGCTTATCTTGAATTGGAACATCAGGGGCTTGTTCAGGCACGCCAGGGATCAGGTTTCTACGTGACTGAGCATAGTGCCAGGCAAGAACGGCAGAAACGCAGAAATATAATACTGAACAAGGTCAATGAACTGCTGACAGAAGCGCGATTGTGCGGCTTGTCTACTGAACACCTTGTGCAACTGCTGCAAAGCGAGTCGGCAGGCATGACTCCAGAAAGGGATAACAATGAAGCATAACAAAGGAGGATATCAACATGACTGAATGGGCAATTGAAACGAGTGAGCTCGGCCAGTGCTTCGACGATAACTGGGCGATCAGAGGATTGAATCTACAGGTGCCCAGAGGGTCAGTATTTGGGTTGCTTGGTGAGAACGGTGCCGGTAAGTCTACAACTATCCAGACGCTGATGGGCCTTCTGCTGCCATCTGAAGGTTCCGTCAGCGTGTTGGGCTTCGACCCGAAAACAGATGATGTCGCCATTAAATCCAATGTAGGTTACGTGGCCGAGAAGCATGGATTTTATGAACAAATGCGCATCAGTGAAATCATTGCTTTTATCGGTGCCTATCATCGCAATTGGAATGATCAGTTGTGCGACGAACTACTTAACGAATTTTCCCTGGAGCCGGATGTCCGCATAAAAAGCTTATCCAAGGGGATGCGGGCAAAACTGGCTCTACTGCTGGCATTATCGTTTGAGCCAGATATGTTGTTGCTGGACGAACCCGCCAGTGGTCTCGACCCCGCCGCTCGTCGTAACTTTATCGAGACTATTCTGAGTCGTTACCAGCAAACGGGAAAAACCATCGTATTGTCATCACATTTGTTAAATGAATTTTCCGGATTGCTGGATCATGTTGCGTTTATTCGTCACGGTAAAATCGATCTGGCATCACCCACCGAGCAACTGCATCAGGACATGAAGCGCGTCAGGTTAGTATTTGATCAGGGCGTGCCGGAACAACTGAATATGCCCGGCTTGATCAGTATAGAGAGCAGTGGTCGCGAAGCCGTTGCCATTATCGACAAGTTTCAGCATGAGAGGTCCATGGCGGCACTGTCTCACCTCAATGCTTCGCATATTTCCGTCGAAGAACTTTCCCTGGAGGACATCTTTGTTGTGAGGGCTTGCGCATAACCATCACGCCCATGGTTTTCTACAAGGATCTACGCGGTGTATTCAAGGCAATGTTGATTATTCCAGCGTGCGGGCTGTTGTTTGCAGGCATTTTCGAGCTATTCCTGATTCCTTTTTATGGTGCAGAAATGTCTGCCAAAGGTCTGGCGTCGGCGGTAGTGATGAACCTGGGTATTTTGACTTCTCTGGTCGCCATCCTGCTCGGTATAGGGACTATCGCAGAAGAAAGAACTGCCGGGACGGATTTGCTTTTGCACCGTCTGCCTATCTCGCAAGCGCGCCTGTATACAGAGAAGATCTCTGCTTGTGTGGTCGGCTTGCTTATCATGTATGTCGGTAGCATGCTGCTTTTCTCCTTGCTTGACCTGAGTGAAGTCTTCCCACCCAAACCCGGTAATATTGGCACGATTCCAATCAATTTTTTCGTCACCATTTCTACCTCTTTTCTATTTGCACTGGTTTTTACCCGTTTGACACAACATAGCATCGCGATCGTTTTTCTGACACTTGGCGCTGAAATACTGCTTTGGTTTCTGATTGGCTTTATCTGGGTAGAAGACAGCACATTCGACCTTGAGGGCACATTGCATGTTATCGCTATTACCCTGTTATTTTTTGCAGCACCGGTGATTATCGTCTGGTACCAGTGGCAACCACCCATATCTGGAGCGGTCTGGGGAAGTAGAGATAATCCGACGTTAATGAGAGGGTTGATCTTCAAAAGTCTCTCGGAATCCGCCCTGCTTTATGCTCTGGCGTTGGGATTGTTCCTTGCAGCACTTTTACTGTGGGTCTTTAATCCACAACTGCCGGAATTTAACATCGCGAACCACGATGTGAATGAACACAGTCTTCGCAACATCATGACATCCGGTTTTGCCCTGATTATTGTTGCCGCACTTGGCACTAATGCTTATGTAGCCAATGAGAGACATGGTCTTCATTCAGTTACTTATTGCCATCCAATATCAAAATTACAGTTATTCTTAAGCAAACAGATAACCGCGATACCCGTGTTGGTTTTCACCAGTTTGAGCTGCATCGTTACTCTGTCGGATTACGTATCAGCTCTGCCAGTTATCGTCTCCCTTGTCTGTACATACCAGTTTTCGTTACTCGTCAGTGTCACCACCGCCAGTAATACTGTCATCGTCATGCTTGGGTCCCTGTCTCTGGTCTGCACGGCTATGGTCGCAATTGGCCTCTGGATGACGCCCATGGAAAATGCCTTGTTTCTACATGGGTTCGTCCCCATCCATGATCCCACGGTGGTTGCGTCACTACCGCTGTCACTGTTAACCCTTGGCGCCTTTTTTTGTAGTTGGCGTGTAACCGGTGACAGAAAGTTTCTTACCGGCACCAATCGTTTTCGAGCGCGATACGTGGGTATTTGTATTGTCTATGTTTGCGCCATAACCAGCGTCATAACCACAATTATTAGCCAGGTCGTTGAGTTATAGTCTTGCACTGTCCGATCTTCAGGTGCACTGTTGAATGTATTGTAAACAGCCATGGAGGGGCACCATGAACTTGCTACCAGGGTGAGTCGGGTTTGCGTGGTAGTATTTGCGACGCTTCTGGCACCCGGATGGGAGAGTCTTCATCATTAAAAAAATATCTATCCGCACTTTGGTTGCGCTAGTCGTTTTAGTATCGGCCGCATTCTGGATGATGTTTCTATCACCGCGGCCGCCATTAACCATCGATCCTGCAACACTGGCAGGTGACGGTAGCAGCATTAATTACTGCGAGTTACCGGTGTTGGACGGCAGCGGGAAAGCTGCCGCAGAGATACCCAAGGGAAATACACCAGGGTGCAGCTATGCTCACTTTCCATTGCCTATATTGGCGGCATGCACCGAGCCTTTAGCTGAAGGTGCTGCAGATATTCGTGGATTGTGGATAGGGGTCGAGGGCAATGTCGGGCATGTGGAAAGAGTGGAGCAGTGCGGTTTGCGTACAGTGATCACCAGCTCTGGCCTTATTCACGACTATGGCCCGAATAGTACTCTGGACCTTAATACCAACGATACCGAGGGAGCAGTACTGTTCATAATGGGTGATCGAGAATACTGCCCGCGAACTTCTGCGAGTAAAATCTGGAATGACAGTGTGCTGAACTTCCATGTGTTTGGTTGGGGGCCAATTGTGGTAAAACGTTATCCTGATGGCGACCAATTGATATGGGAATACGCAGATGGAAGTGTGACGCGAATGAACAGACTGTGCCACTTACCTGAAGCAAATAAAATACCCAGGCCACGAGGCGCTCGATATACATTTTTTGCTTCAGATTAACGGACAGATTAAATCTGCTACGAATTCGCATCTGGTAGTCTGCAAGATGTTGCCGAGGGAACCATCATGAACACACCAGAGTTAACCAAACTGGCGAGAGAACTTGAGCTCGAAGATGATCGCCAGTTCAGAAGCTGGTTTGTACTTCTGTCCCCTTCTTCCTTATTCGTAGACGGCTTCTCCGCTCTGGAGCTTGGCTGCGATTCTGGCTGTTTGTTGTCCAGCACGGCGAGTGGGGCAATGCGCTGCGAGATTCCGGGTCACACCGACCATAATGTTTTCCACAACCTGTTGATCATTCCAATTGACACATTGTTGAACAGCAGCATCCAGAACCTGGAGCGAATGAAAATCCAGATCTTCCCTGATTGTTGCCAGGGTCAAGGTGTTAACGAGCGCCTTAAACGGGAATCCGCGCTCTATATATGTCGCTGTAAGGGCTGCTGTGTCGTCGATGTTGGCACGCTGGTCCAACTGCTCCAAAAGTTTTTTCAGTAGTCCGTCTGCGGTTCCTGGCAGGTCTGCTCGATTGTGTTCTGAGGGTAAACGTGCAGGTGGCACGTTTAAAAAACGATCCATGTAGACTGAGATCGCTCCCTGGAACATGGCGCGTACCACTTCCGCGGTGGGGCTTTGCTCGATTGCTCTGGTTGCGGCATGACAGAAAATAAAGGTGTGCTGAGGATTGAACCAGTCCGTGACCTCATTCGAAGTGGCAAACCTTGCCAGTCGCATTGCGGCGGCATAACAGACTTCCCTTGCGAGTAGGACCGGCGCGACGTCATCCTTCATTGACCGCAACAGGTGATCAATGATTGTCAGCGGATCATCACCCAGCAGTATATTTCTGGTGGTCTCAGCAGGTTGTCCACTACCCTGGTTGTTTGAAATAACCTGTGGAAGTTGCTCATCCACTTTGGCAAGCGGCTGGATAATATCAATGGGGTGATGCCAGTTGGTGCTTTCTTCACGACCCCTTGATTGTGTCAACGGATCGACCAGTAAAGGGAAAATCGCTTTTTTGTAAGACGGGCAGCGTTTTCCAAATTCAAATGCCTTGTTGCAGCTCTCCAGTAAATGGCCACCATTTGCGTACAGTCTCTGGCTTGCCACGGAAAACACAAGGTCGGCCATCTCGCCATCAGGGCGACTGAGCCCTGTCAATAAAGTACGTTCCGTACCATCTGTGTGGCGTGTTTGTACCCATTGATGTAACCATGCCTTGAGTTGTCCATGGGCATATCCCTCACCGGAAAGAGCGTCTTTCCTGCGATGACGAATTGCTCCGGCAGTTTCCTGCGAGAGCTTTCGTATCGCATAGAATATGCCCTGGTAGGCAACGTCGGCTGTGAGATTGGGATAAAGATTCGCGATACAGCCAAGTCGAGTCAGCCCTTCGGACATCTCATCCAGGTTATCAACGGCGTAGCCAATAACATCGTTGAGCAGTGAATCAAGTTCTGCACCGGATTCTAATATAGATAGCAGACTCTTTGCCTGCACCAGGCTGACGTCCTGTTCAATCCCCTGGATGAGTCGGCGACGATAAAACTCAATATCACGCTGCTCTTCCGGATCAGCTGATACAAAAACCTGTCCATCTTCTACGCAAGTGGTAAATCTAAGCACGTCATCGGCCCACAAATCGAAGGTACAGCCACTACTTAAGTCAAATCTCGCCTGATGCCAGTGACAGGTTAAGATGCCATTTTTTACGGTGCCACGGTCTAACGGAAAACCCATATGTGGGCAGCGATTATCTACCGCGTAGCATTGTCCCTGGTCTGCGAATACAACAATATTGTGATTGTTTCCTCGTACAACTTTGGGGCCGTTGATTAGCTCCTCGAGGGTGGCCACTGATATTTTGTCCACTGGGTCTACCCTTCTAAATATAGAAAGTAAATACTTTACTATATATTTGGAGCTCGTCAACTACTTTGTGCCGAGCAAGGGTGCTCGATTACTTCTCCTGGGGTTCTGTCTTCTTCACCTTGTTGCGAATTGTAGCTTTTACTTGCTTCACTATTTCATGATGGGAACTAAAAAGTGACCCAATGAATATCGTTGAATTACCGATAAAACCTGTTTTTACTTTTTCTTTTGTTTTGGAATACGAATAAAACGCAAGAGGTATCAGAGCCATCAAGACTACGGCAATCAGCATATTCTTTAGAGGCTCACCAATATCCATTTTAACTCGCACTAACCCTTGGGACAGTTTACTTAATTCTACTAATTCGTGGGATAATGTGTAACAAAACTAGCTTTGGGATTCACAACCATCTGCCAACTCAAACTACTCTGTGTATTACTCTTTCTCACTCTATCGAGTCCCTCGTCAGCAGAAACCCATAATAAAGTGCAGGCAGCGCTGGACTGGCAATTACCTTTGAACGACTGTAAAAAACCAAAGTCCATTGCTAATCAGGAAGACATCCTGGCAAACGGTGGGTTTATCAGTCATGCGCCAACGAATACGACTGAGAGTAGCGAGGCTACTCCGATGGTGTTTGACGTTGATCACTACAAAATAGATCGATACGAACGCAAGAAAAAACGATGGGAATCCTGCGTTAGTGGTTACAAGGCAGAATTGCTTGAACACTTCGAAGTCTTGAAAAATAGTGCACAGTACGGTTTGACTAAACAGCAGGCTGAAATCATCGTGGGTAAACTTGCGCAAATCCAAGCTGCTGGTTTATCTCCTGAAGGCCTAGCCGAAGCATCTGGTGAAGGACATCAATTTGGTGACACAATCTAACAGGTGTCTACCAAGACCCTGACGGTCGGGTTTTGAACTCGCGGTGAACTATGAAAGTACTTTATCAATTTTTTGGCGTCCTGATTTCCATCTATCTTTTTGTGGCAGCGTTGCTGTTTGTTTTTCAGCGAAACTTTCTGTATTTCCCATCACCTAAGATTGAACATGGCTTTGAAACCATGCACATTTCGGTAGACAATCAAACTCTGGAGATTGTCGTTCTAAACAGAGGTGAGCGAGATGCAATCTTGTACTTTGGTGGCAACGGAGAATCAGTTGTTGCCAATGCTCCCGATTATGCCGCGACGTTTCCGAACCAGACTGTGTACCTGGTAAATTACAGAGGGTATGGAGGGAGCAGTGGGACTCCAACAGAAAAAACAATATATGCAGATGCACAACTTGTATACGACAGAACATCATCTCAACATGAAAAGGTATCCGTCATTGGCCGTAGCTTGGGATCAGGCGTGGCCACACAACTGGCATCTACAAGAAAAATACACAAAATGGTTCTCATCACACCTTATGATGCGATACAAAATATTGCTCAAGACCAATATCCGATGTTCCCCATCACCTTCTTGCTGAAAGACAAATTTGATTCTGTAAGCCGGATACGAAATATAGAATCAGATACACTCATTGTCATCGCTGAATACGACTCAGTGATACCAAAAAAATATTCTGATCGGTTAATCGCCGAATTCCCTACCAATCAGGTAGTGGTAGAGGTGATTAAAGGCGCAGGACACAATAATCTCTCAACAAGTGACTCGTACTATGAACGATTGCACAACTTCTTCATGTAACCATGCTTTCTCGCTTTCTCGTTTTATGTTCCAAGACGTGGCCTGATATGACGATTGCGCCATGACATGAATGTTTATATCGCTTTGTTTCGCGGGATCAATGTTGGCGGGAAAAACATACTGTCAATGAAAGCCCTTATCGGGATTCTTGACGAATTGGGGTTTGTTGAAATCAATACTTACATTCAAAGTGGCAATGTGATATTTCGCAGTTCGAAGAAGTGTTCCAGCAGTACAGCGACACAAGTTGGCAAAAAAATCATGGCGCAACACGGTTTTAAACCAAAGGTATTATTACTTGGGGAAACAGAACTACGGTTGGCAGTTAAGAACAACCCCTTCAATACAGACGAGGCGAAGGCTCTCCACTTTTACTTTCTTGATGCAATACCAGAGAGTCCGGATCTAGCAAAACTGGAAGGTCTTAAATCAGATTCAGAAGAATTCGCCCTGTTTGGAACCGTGTTCTATTTATATGCGCCTGATGGTATCGGTCGTTCCAGGTTGGCAGCGGTGGTGGAGAAAAATATGGGTGTCGCAGCTACCGCAAGAAATTGGAACACGGTCAACAAATTAATCTCAATGGTAGGCGCATAACCGCTCTCCTGACTGGGCACTGTTAACTGGCAACTACCGCGTTGTTTCTTCTTCCGATGGTCGTCAGATCCATGAAGTTAAGCTGTAAATCTTCAGCTATTTTCCGCGCCTCTCCGGTTCTTGCCTGCAGATCCTCAGGCCGATGTGCATCGGAGTTAACAATGACCTTGACGTCATAATCTGTAGCCAACTCCCAAAAAGGAAGCCAGGGATACATGGGGAACGGATTGCTCTTTTTCTTGTGGGCCTGTTTTCTTAACCCCAGAGCGTTGATTTCCATGCCAACATCCAGGTCTGCCGCGGCCTGCAGGATATCCTGGGAACAGGCTTGTGCATCGGCATCCCAATTGAGATAACAGTTACCGAACAGGTCCGGATGCGCGATGAAATCGAATAAACCGGTGGCCATCATCCCGATTGTGTAATCGGCAAATGCCCGCAACCTCTCTGGTGAATCCGTGCCGCCGTAAGTGCCCACCCATTTGTCGTCTGCGGTAAAAAAATGTGAGGCGCCGATAAGGTAGTCAAACTGGAGCTCGCCGAGCAATTCCTCCTCATACCATGAATGAAATTTTTCGATGTACTCACATTCCATACCCTTGAGGATGGTCAGTGTTGGGAAGTCCACCTTTGCCTGATCAATGGCCCCGGTATATTCAGACAGATCCGCATAGTGCATCCTTGCCTGGATCCAGCGATCATCGGGAAGCGCCGAATGGTCCGAGAAGCCGAGGGTTTGCATCGACCGGTTGACGGCTTCCTGGCAATAGTCGGCAACATCTCCCGTGGCGTGTTTGCAACGGTAAGTATGGGTGTGAAAATTGTGAAGGTGATCAGTATCACTCGATTGAACTGCTTCAACTACCAAAATGTAGGTCCTTGTTTATTTTTATGGATAATGAAGAGTAACTGGCCTCTACGTCAAATCTTGGGTGAACAAACTGTAATTTGGCATTACAGCCTGTTGCCTATTCATCATTAAGCAATGTGATTAGCTGGCGTCAAGTTCATCTGGTATTAGCTGTGATACCATGAATGTGCTGTTGCGACGCTATGCAAAGCGTGGATAAAAGCATACATGAAGCCAAAAGCAGACACAGATGACCTTGAAAACAAATACAATTGGTACCACCGATCTTGTGGTGACAGAGATTGGTTTTGGCGGGGGTCCATTGGGCGGGGCCGGAACCCGCATCTCCGAAGAACAGGCCCACGACGTCCTTCAAGCGGCATATGAAGGGGGCATTCGTTACTTCGATACGGCGCCCCTATATGGCCATGGCCTTTCAGAGAAGCGGATCGGTGGCAATCTTGGATCATTCAATCGGAATGATTTTGTGCTTTCATCCAAAGTGGGTCGACTTCTTGTAGCGGCGGGTGAAGGGGTCAGGGATCCCCTGATGCGCGATGAAGAACCGGTGTCGATTCGGTACGACTATTCCTATGGAGCTGCCAGGCAGTCACTTGAATCCAGCCTGGAACGTTTGGGTCTTGATCGGGTAGATATCCTGTTCTGCCACGATATCGACGTCTGGACGCACGGTGAAGCGCAGCCGGCGATCTACAGGACCGCCTGCGAGGGAATTCTGCCCGCGCTGAGTGATTTGCGATCTGAAGGCGTGATCGGTGCATTTGGTCTTGGAGTCAATGAGTGGCAGGTATGCAGTCAAGTGCTGGATAATTTTGATGTGGATTGTTTTCTGCTGGCAGGCAGATTTACGTTGTTGGAGCAAGCACCGCTTGATGAATTCCTGCCTAAGTGTTATGAAAAACACACGTCGATCATCATTGGCGGCCCGTACAATTCAGGACTACTGGCGAGTGACAACCGCAAAAAGGCCACCTATGACTACAAACCTGTCGATGATGAACGTTGGGAAAAGGCCCAGAAAATTCGGGCGATATGTGACGCTCACCAGGTTGATATGAGAGCTGCTGCCCTGCAATATCCATTACGACACCCTGCGGTGGCTTCGGTGATACCAGGCATGTGGACCCTGGACGAGGTGAGTACCAACCTTTCAATGGTGAGCGTGAAAATTCCTGAGTCACTCTGGACTGACCTGGCCGACTCGGGACTGGCGAGAAAGATATTACCGTAACCTGCTACAAGAGATTATTAACTATTGGAACTCGATAACCATGATTGTTAACCATGCAAAACTAACGCAGTTCGTTAAAGTTGTTTGTATCGCTGCCGGTTCACCGGAAGCCGAAGCCACGGCAGTGGCAACCCACCTGGTGGAAGCGAATCTTAAAGGACATGATTCACATGGCGTGGGGATGCTGCCCATCTACATCCGCAATATCAAAATGGGTTTTTGTATCCCGCATCAACATGCGGAAATTGAATCTGAGAATGGCCCTTGTATCATCGTTGATGGCAAATTGGGGTTCGGCCAGGTTGTTGGCCCCGAGGCTATGGATATGGGTTTGAAAGTGGCCCGTGAGCACGGTGTCGCGGTTGTAGCGTTAAAGAATGCGCATCACCTTGGCAGGATCGGCACGCACGCGGAGCATGTGGTTAAGGAAGGGTTTATTTCCATGCATTATGCCAACGTGGTGGGCCATGATCCCCAGGTTGCGCCTTTCGGTGGGACCAGGCCACGATTAGGGACAAACCCTTTTTGCTGTGCGATTCCGGTGGAAGGTGGCAACCCTGTTATTCTGGACATGGCAACCAGTGCGATTGCTGCGGGGAAAGTTCGTGTCGCCAGGAACAGCGGCTTGCAAGTGCCGGAAGGTTGCCTGATTGATCATGAAGGCAATGAGACCACCGATCCCAATGTCGTGGTTCAGGATCCCCCCGGTGCCCAAACCCATTTTGGTAAGCACAAGGGCTTTGGACTGGCGTTTATCTGTGAATTACTGGCTGGTGCATTAACGGGTGCCTGGTCTGTACAACCGGGTAATGAACGACAAGGTACGGTTGTCAACCATATGCTGACCTTTATTCTGAACCCGGAGGTTGTCGGAGATAAGGAAAAGTTCACATCGGAAACACTGGCCTTGATCGACTGGGTGAAGTCATCGCCCGCGGCCAAAGAGATTGATTCTGTATTAATACCCGGCGAACCGGAGCGAATCGCGAAAGCTGATCGCGAAACGAATGGTATTTCTATCGATGAGGTCTCCTGGGAAGGTCTGTTAGCAACAGCTGAGGCAGTCGAGATCAGCCGTCAGCAGGTCGATGAGATTGTTCTTTAGGCGCATCTGATGGCCGTTCCCCTGATTTTGCAGTCTCTTCAGTGACGACCCACCAGTCCTGAACTCTGACGTTGCACTTCTCTATGAGCATATTGCGTTTCGATGATTGAAAGCTCGCCTTCTCACCTGGCATCAGAGGTTGTGTTCTGACTGCATAGATTTCTTCATACTCCAGTCCCTTACCTTTACCGTCACGCCATACTACCTGCAGCTTTACAAACTGGACGGGCACGTTGCCATGATTCTCTACGTAACCCCTCATTACCCTTAAATCATCGGACTGGGTAATCACACCTGCGTCGAGGGGAATGGTCACGGTCAGTTTTTGGCAGGCGGTTACAAAAGCCTTGAGAACAACTCTCGGTTTGTCCTTTTTCGCAACGGTCGTGTCGGCGGTGGTTTTTGAGGGCACAATGGTAATGACTTTTACGGATTCTCTGGTATCGAAATAGAAATACGCCCCGATACCAGCTACTAACAAAATTAACAAACCCAGCTGAAGCCACTGATTTTCAAATTTTTTCAAATATCTAACCTATGCCTTTAAGACCGAGAGGGGTTGGTAATCCGAGTGTATTGCACCAACAGGGGTGAAGATAGGGCTAAAAAAGAGAATTTCTCGCAGAACTTCTAGTGTTAGAAGCGATAAGTTGGCATAATTCGCGCCGTTTTGATCTCACCACCAACGGGGTCCGGACAAGAACCCGCTAGACTCTAATCGGAAGCTCAAAATTGTTAACATCATCGAATATCACCATTCAGTTTGGTGCGAAACCATTATTTGAAAACGTCTCGATCAAATTTGGAGACGGTAACCGCTATGGCCTGATCGGCGCAAACGGCAGCGGTAAATCAACCTACATGAAAATTCTTGGCGGAGACCTGGAACCCACCGGTGGAAATGTTTCCAGGGAACCGAATGAACGAATAGGCAAACTACAACAAGACCAGTTTGCCTACGAGGAATTCAGTGTTGTCGATACCGTCATTATGGGTCACGAGAAATTGTGGGCTATTAAATCTGAGAAGGATGCGATTTATGCCAACCCGGATATGACTGAAGCGGATGGCATTCGCGCCGGAGACCTGGAATCTGAATTTGCAGAGATGGATGGGTACAGCGCAGAATCCAGGGCAGGGGAATTGTTGCTGGGAGTGGGCATCCCTCTCGAGCAACATTACGGCCCGATGAGTGAAGTAGCCCCGGGTTGGAAACTCAGGGTGTTACTGGCACAGGTATTGTTTTCAGAACCTGACATCATGTTGCTCGATGAGCCAACCAACAACCTTGATATCAATACGATCCGTTGGCTGGAAGGCGCGTTGAACCAACGTAACTGTACAATGATTATTATTTCTCACGATCGTCACTTTCTGAACAGCGTCTGTACCCATATCGCTGATCTTGACTATGGCGAGTTACGTGTCTATCCGGGTTCCTATGATGAATACATGACGGCGTCAACCCAGGCACGCGAGCGCCTGTTGTCTAATAATGCGAAGAAGAAAGCCCAGATTGCTGAATTGCGGACTTTCGTCAGCCGGTTTTCTGCCAATGCGTCGAAATCAAAGCAAGCAACTTCTCGCGCCCGACAGATTGACAAAATTCAACTGGAAGAAGTTAAGCCGTCATCCCGCCAGAACCCCTATATTATTTTTGAACAGGACAAGGAACTACATCGTCTGGCTCTGGAAGTAGAAAATCTGGGTCACAGCTACGATGAAAAACTGTTTTCCAATCTTAACCTGATGCTTAATGCGGGTGATCGAATCGCGATTATCGGCCCGAACGGCATCGGTAAGACCACCTTGTTGAAGTGTCTGGTAGGTGACCTTGAGTCAACCGAGGGTATCGTAAAGTGGTCCCAGAACGCATCGTTGGGGTACTATGCCCAGGATCATGCTGCAGATTTTGACGAAGATATGTCCCTGCTTGACTGGATGGCCAGGTGGGGTAAGCAAGGTGATGACGAGCAGGCCATTAGAGCCACGCTGGGTCGATTACTGTTTTCCGGAAGTGAAATCTCAAAATCCGTCAAGGTGATATCCGGTGGTGAACAGGGCCGGATGCTGTTTGGCAAGATTGTTATGCAGCAGCCTAATATCATATTGATGGACGAGCCCACCAACCACCTGGATATGGAATCCATCGAGTCATTAAACTTGGCGCTGGAAAACTACCCAGGAACCTTGATCTTCGTCAGTCACGACCGGGAATTTGTATCTTCTCTGGCGACACGGATCATTGAACTCACCCCCACAGGCATTGTTGATTACCACGGTACCTATGAGGACTATTTACAGAGTCAAGGGGTCGTGTAACTGACCCCTTATTTGTTCTGTTGGCTCTATCCCCGTAGAACTTTTCCAGCCAGTGTTCCCGTATGTTCATCATCCCGAAGAATCACCTGGCCGTTGCAAAGTGTCGCCTGGTATCCAACAGCGCGTTGAACGAATCGGGGTTTGTCACCGGGAATATCGTTGACAATATAAGGCTGGCGTTCCTCAACCCTGTCAATATCTATTATATTGATATCGGCACGTTTTCCAACGGACAGGATGCCTCTATCGTCCAGCCCCAGAACCTCGGCAGGCACCGCTGCAATTCTTCGCACGGCTTCAGCAAGGCTGTAAACTGCCTTGTCCCGATGCCAGTGAGAAAGCACAAAGGTTGACCATCCTGAGTCAATCATCTGGCTGACATGAGCCCCTGCGTCGCCCAGGCCCGGCATGGCCCAGTCAGTGGTGATCAGTTCTTCAAGGGTGTCCAGGTTTGTATTGAAGCCTCGCTGATGGAACAGCGCCTTGCCTTTACTCTCCAATGCAATCCGGAGCCAGGCCTCTGCAGGATGTTCCCCAGCGACTTTGGCGATGTTGTACAAACTCTCTTCCGGAGCCTGGGTATAGATGGGTCTTTCACCATCGCCCATGGGATACCAGTTTCTAGTACCTTTGATTATATCTTCGGACTTGGGATGAACCTTGAGTTCAGCCACCAGTTTCTCCCGGAAGGCTTCATCGGCAATCTTTTCAAGGCGATCGGCTAGATCCAGTTTCTTGAGTTCCTTCCAGGAAGGCGTTCCCCAGAAGTTATTGGTTGAAAGACCGCCAACACCACCACCACTTCGAGGCACTGTGACAGCCGTTATATTGTGACCTTTGGCGCGAATAGCCGAGACGCGCTTGTCCAGTTTTTGCCCCAGTTCCGAGGTGTGTCCTGCGATGGCACTGAACAGCACGCCTTTGCTCAGGGCTGCTTCATCGGCAAGAAGATCCATTTCACTTTCCATTTCCTGGAAGTTCATGACCGTTTGCATGATGCCGCCTTCTTTGCCAACCGCTTTGGCGATGGCCCGTAATTCATCGGGATGCGCAAAGGTGCCAGGGATACAGCGGCCGTCAGGCAAAAAGTGACCCAGATGGCGGTTGGTTGAGAATCCCACTGCTCCGTCCCTGACGGATTGGGCGGCAATTTCTGCCATTTGCGCAATCTCTTCCGGCGTGGCGAGCTCTTCAACACTGCGTTCGCCCATAACATAAAATCGGGTGGCACAGTGCCCGACGAGGCCAGCGACATTGATCATCGGGCTGCGTGACTCGATGGAATCAAGATATCCGCCATAGGATTCCCAGTCCCAGGGCAGGCCTGTCATGATGGCTTCCCTCGGAATATCCTCCACGGTTTCCATCATTGCCGCCAGAAACTCCCTGTCTTCTGGCTTGCAAGGCGCGAAGGTCACGCCACAGTTACCGAGCAAGGCGGTGGTAACGCCGTGCCAGGTAACAGAAGTCAAGGTTGAGTCCCAGCCAATTTGTGCATCCAGGTGGGTGTGCAGGTCGATAAATCCCGGTGTTACCGCATTGCCATTGGCGTCTATCTCTTCCTTGCCTTTTCCATCGATTTGGCCAATAGCAGTGATGGTATCTCCATCTATCGCGATGTCAGCAATGTAGGGTTCGTCTCCGGTGCCATCGACGATGTTTCCATTTCTAATCACAATATCGTGGGTCATTAATATTCTCCTTTTTATCCTGAATTTCTATTCACTGCTGGGTCTTGTTTTGGTATTTACTTGCCTTTCCAGTTTGGGGGTCGTTTTTCCGAGAACGCTTTTGGTCCTTCAATATAGTCCTCGCTTTTTGCCATCGCTCTCACGGAGTCATATTGGGTTTCCATGGACCCGCGTAATGATTCTGCGTCCAGGCTTCGGTACACCACGTCTTTACTCGCCCGAATCGAAAGAGGAGAGAGCGCGGTAATTTGTTTGGCTATTTCGAGTGCCTTGTCCATCAGCTGGTCATGGGGAACCACTTCATTGACGAAACCCAACTGCTTACCTTCCTCCGGGGAGACATGGCGTGCGGTCAGTATCATCCCAAGTGCCCTCTTTACCCCAATTTGTCGGGGCAATCGATTAAGCCCTCCTGCAAGTGCTGCCAGACCGACACTGGGTTCCGGCAGGGCAAATTTTGCCTTGTCCGAGGCGATGATCAGGTCACAGGCAAGGGCGATTTCAAAACCACCACCCATGGATACGCCGTTGACGGCTGCAATAACGGGTTTTGTAAGGTCCCACCTGGATGTCAGACCCGCGAAGCCCTTTGGCGTCGGTACCCGCTCGCCACCTTCAGCCTGGTAACGAAGATCATTACCGGCACTAAAACCTCGACCTTCACCGGTAATGATGGCCACCCACATGTCATCGTCCGCAGCGAAGTCGTCAAAGACTTCCCCGAGTTCGGCATTGGCGGGTGGGTGGAGTGCGTTCAGGCGCTCGGGTCTGTTTAAACGCACCGTCATGATGTGATCCTGTTTCTCGACCAGGCAAAATTCAGTCATCGTTGTTCCCCTTTTTCTGTATGAGTGCTGTTGAAATAGGTGTTTATCGGTACATATGTGTACCGCCACAGACTGCAAGCGCCTGTCCGGTCATATAATTACTGGCTTTGGATGCGAGGAAAACAACAATGCCCTTGAAATCCTCTGCCTCACCGAATCTTCGTAATGGTGTTTGCTCGTTTGCGCGTTTTGCCGCTTCAGGATTGTTCCACAATTCCTTGGCAAAGTCGGTCTTGATCAGACCCGGGCAAATCGCATTAACCCGGACGCCCTTTGGGCCGAGTTCAGCGGCAAGATTCCTGACCAGAGCGATGTCGGCCAGCTTTGATATATTGTATGTGCCAAGGGTTTCCGAAGGGGAAAACGCCCCGGTGCTTGAAGTGATCATGATTGATCCCGACCCGGATGCAATCATATCCGAGGAGACCATTTGACAGAGCCAGTGATTTGACCGGACGTTGCTCCCCATGATTTTATCAAAAGCAGAATCAGGGATCTCTGACATGGGGCCGTAAAACGGATTGATGCCTGCATTGGCCACCAGAATGTCGACAGGGCCCAGCCTTTCACGGGTCTCATCAACCAGGCTTTGCAGTTGCTCTTTGTAGCCGATATTGCAAGCGACTGCGATTGCTGATCCGGCACCGCACTTGTCGTTGATTTCAGCAACTGCGGCTTCACACTGATCGAGCTTGCGGCTTGACACCACAACCTTTGCACCGTGTTCTGCAAGCCCCATCGCCATTTCTTTGCCCATGCCTTTTGATGCACCGGTCAGCAGGGCAACTTTACCCGTGAGGTCGAAAAGTTCTGTTGATATCATAAGTCTTGTAGTCTCGATTAATAATCTGTGAGACAAGATACCGTATTTTTATCGACGCGACCACCTGCCAGCGTGGGTGGTACCTCCCTAAGACGCCGGGTTGCAGACCTTCAATTGGGCACCACCGGGTGTAGTCACTTCACCGTTTTCATTCTTCACATAGAGTTGCAGATTGACGGTGAGGGCCTGTTCATCGACAGACAGGATGGTTCCGCCGACGGTGAGGGTTTCACCCAGGTAAGCTGCCTTTCGATTGCTGTAGTTAAATGATATTAACTCTCCCTGATCCCCCAGCCAGTTCAATGCACACTGGCTCAACCAGTCACCCTGCAGGGGACCGTCGATAACAATACCGGGGTGCTGTTCTACCTCGGTGGTATAGGTCTTGTCGTAGTGTATGCGATGGGGATTCCAGACTGCTGCGTTGTAGAGAAACAGGCTGACATTGGTGGCAACGAATTGTCGTTCAGGTAAAGCATTACCAGGCCTGATCTCTGAGAAGTTTATGGTTGGCATCTGATCACCTGGCAATACTGGTCTGGGTCTCGTCCAGAATTTGTTCACCGGAGACTGTTTTGACGCTCAGTGTTCTCACGGTGAAGATCAACGGGCCGGTTGATCCCTGCTTCTCATACATGTCGGTAATTTGTTGTGTCGCCACCAGTCGATCTCCGGGTTTAATGGGGCGATACTGATGAATTTCGGTGCCTCCGGCCATGACTCGTCGCAACGGTAGTTGCGGTCCTTTGACGAGCCGCTTTGGCAATCCGTCAGGGCGTAGATTTTCGAGTGCGGAAATCCTGCCGAACAGATTGAAAATAAACATGGGCGGCGCTTCATCTCCTTGCAGGTATTTCTGTTGCCGTTGTTCGGTGGCGACCGAGTACTTGATGATATCACGGCGGCTGACTTCAACCGATTCCATCGGTTCCGGCTTTCCGATCCAGGCACGATGTTCGTTAGTTAATAGAGCCATTGGGCATTCCCTTTTTGTCAGCGTAACCTACAACCGAAATCAGATGCAATCAGACTGCGAGCCAAAGGCCATCATATCGAAAAACTTGACTCCAATATCCAGGTGACGCCACTATCGGGACACAAGACCAACAAAAATGAGCTGATATGAGCGATATTCTGCCACGAACTACCATCTATGCACATGGAACCATGGGGCTACCACTGGCCGTGATCGGCTATCCGCTTGCCATCTGGATTCCGGCACATTACTCCGGTGGACTCGGTATCAGCCTGGCTGCTGTGGGTACCATTTTAATGCTTGCGCGGCTTACCGATGTGATCACAGATCCTATCATTGGCGAGCTCTCGGATCGCTGGCGTACACCGTTTGGGCGTCGTAAACCCTGGCTGCTGGCGGGTGTGCCGGTAATGATGCTCGGGGTTTACAATTTGTTTATTCCCGATGAAGGGGTTGGTCTGGTTTACTTCCTGTTCTGGCTCGCGCTGTTTTTCCTTGGCAGTACGATGATTGCATTGCCGCATCGAGCCTGGGGGGCGGAACTCTCGCCTGATTATCACCAGCGCAGCCGGGTTAGCGCTGCCCGTGAAATTTATGTGCTGGTCGGCTTAATGATCGCCGCCGCTGTACCCATGATCATAGAGATTCGAGCGGACGGCGGTTCGGGGGTGGGAGAGGTGTTCAGTACGCTCTGGCGTGATGCCATAGGGGCGTTCACTGGTAATTTTGCTGACAAAAAGATCGTGGATCGGGCCACCCTGACAGGACCTGTGCTGATGGGGCTCGCCTGGACCGTCATTATCGTGCTACCTATCTGCGCCAGCATCGTATTGATCATGGTTAAAGAACCCAAAGCGATCACCACTGAAAAGCGTCCATCGTTCGTCGAGGGTCTCAAACTGGTAGCCAAGAATGGA
The DNA here is from genome assembly GCA_012960755.1 of Gammaproteobacteria bacterium. The sequence continues at coordinate 69,803 of DUAT01000036.1, read as the reverse complement.
CCTATGGTGCGGGTGCTGATTATTGCGGTGCTTGTCTACTTCGGCGAATCCTTTCGCAATGCGGTTTCCCTGTTTTTCATCCGTGACATTGTTGGCGTGCCGACCATCGGTGCCGCCTATTTTGTCTACTTTATTGCCGGTCTCGCCGCTATCCCTTTCTGGTTGTGGCTCGGCAGGACTATTGGCAAACACCGGGCGTTTATGATCACGCTGATCACCGTGGCCGCAGTAAGTGCCGCTAACCTGCTGCTGGATTATGGTGACTATTTGCCCTTTTTCCTGCTGTTTACAGTGAAAGGATTCTGCTTTGGTGGTTTACAGTTTTTACCGGTCGCCATGCTATCGGATGTGGTCGATGTGGACAGTGCCCGCTCTGGCGGTCAGCGTGCCGGTACTTATTTTGCCTTTTTGGGTTTCAGCGAGAAAATCGCCATTGCCTTTGGCACCGGCGCATCGTTGAACATCGTGGGATTGTTGGGTTTTGATCCCCAGGGAGGTGTGGCAGCCAGTACCGAAATCGGTGTTACGTCACTGCGACTGGTGTATTGCCTCGGTCCGGTGGTGTTCTACGGCATGGCCTTGAAACTCATCTGGAATTACCCGCTGACACCCGAACGTCATGCACGTCTGCGCCAACGTCTCGAACGGCGTAACGAAAGGCTGGCGGCCAGGGCGGCAGCGGGTTAGCAATCCGGTTTGACGGTAGAATTTTTCAATTCTCAAGTAGACCGTATCATTTTTCCATTGTCGCCTTAATCAGCATACATAGCCTCAATTCCGCGGGGGTTTCAGCCGTTGCCTCATCTTGATCTGTTATTTGTGTATTGTTTAGTAGATTGACTAATATCGGGCCGTGAACGTTGTTCTGTGTTGTTTGCAAAAATATGGAAAGGAAGCAATATTGCCAGCAACAATAAAAAAGTGGCAGTGGCGGTTGTTGTTTTTGAATAACGCTTTGCACAAGCAATAACGGAGCCTATGCGGCTGATTACGGCGGATCGTGCGCTTGAACCTTATAGTGATCTCATATGGAGAATAGATTAATACAGCTAACCTCAATCTCGATGGTCAATCATCAGACAATCGAGACTGGATAGCGTAATACATCAGTAGCCCCGCACCCCCAAAGATGAAAACAACACCATAGGTGAGCGGATCGTCACCACTCAGGCTGGTCATCTGGATGACACCCAGCGCGGCGCCGATCAAAACCAGGACCAGTCCCCATTTCAGGTTTCCTGAAACGCCTTCAGTGCGGTTCTCCAGAAACAGCTTCTGGATGACTTCTTCCGATGCATTGTTGTTGATCAGTGTGTGACGAATCCGGTTGTCTGATATTACCCGGGTGATATAGGCGATTACGAAAAAAAATGCGGGTACGATGATGATCGGGACAAGTATGCCATCCATCTGTTAATTCCTTGCTGGTTTTGTATTACTCTGTTTGATGCAGGGTGGAGTATGCTGGTTGCACATATTTCCTGATCTATTTCTATTTTTCTGAAGAAAGAGCAACCGAACCGACAGAGGCTGCGTCAAATCTACATGATGGAAGAATCTGACAAATTTTTGATCGAACAGGCGATTGCCGGGCGGGATGATGCTTTCCAACAGTTAATCCAGCGATATCAGGATCTAGTGGGCCAATTGGTCTGGCGCCTGATCCGATCGGAGCAGGACCGTGAAGAAATTTGCCAGGACGTTTTTCTCAAGGTGTATTTCAACCTGGATAAGTTCAGGTTCGACAGTAAGTTCTCGACCTGGTTGTATACTGTGACCTATCGAACAGCCCTGTCTTATCTGAGAAAACGGAAACTTGACACTGAGCCATTTGATGAGCGGATACATGATCAATCTGCTCCACTACAGGTTGATGATGAACTCGTCGGGTTGCTGCAATCCGAGATTTCCCAGCTTAATGTCGATGAGCGGACATCCATCACGCTGTACCACATCCACGGTTGCAGCATCGATGAGATATCCAGGGTGACCAACAAACCTGCCGGTACGATAAAGAATCTGTTGTTTCGGGTGAGAAAAAAATTGAAGCAACGGCTGGAGCCGTTTTTTTGTGATGAATTGCATGGCGAACTTAAATATGGCTTGCATAATAGTTCGCTCAAAGGGGTGGTCTGATGTCCGATAAGTTTATTCCTGATGATGGTAACCGAGATGATCAAGCTGTAGACCCGCGCTTCAACCAGGCACTTGCGACATCGACGGTCGCACTGGGGTCTGGCTTCTCATCACGGGTTATGGCGAGGATCATGATTGAGAAGCTTCGAAAAGCAAAAATTGAGTCCACCATTTCTTCTCTGCTGCTGGGCGCAGCTGTGATTGTGTCTGCGTTTGTCTTGTTCCTGTTTTTTTCCTATTTCGAGTGGTTTCAATTCAAACTACACGTCCCAGCAGAGGTAACTTCTGTGTTCTTCGTTGCTGTTAACACCATCCTACCGTGTGTGCTAGCAATGATCGCGCTGTTTGGGCTTGATACTCTCGCAATCCAGCGGCGACAGAATCTGACCTAGTCACAAATTGCTTTGATCCTGTTTCAGTTCTTTGTGACAATCGAGCCTGGTCATTAGTCGGGAATTCAAAGTGCTGAAAATCTATCATGTCCCAGGTACGCGCTCTGTTCGCGTTATATGGCTTTGTGAGGAACTACAGGTTCCCTATGAAGTTGAAACGATATCCTTTGCGCAGGAATTTCGATCCAGCCCTGCCTGGCGAAAAATGAATCCGGTAGGCAAGGTACCTGTCATGACGGATGATGCGCTCACCATGTTTGAATCAGGTGCCATGGTGCAGTACATTCTGGATCGTTATGGCGAGGGACAATTGCAGCCTGAAGCCGGTACCTCTGAGCATGCCTTATACCTGCAGTGGTCCTGGTTCGCTGAATCAACGTTTGCTCGTCCCCTGGGTGAAATCGTAAATCATCGGCGGGCGTTTGCGGAGTTAGAGCAACAACCTGCAGCGATTGAAGAGATGCAGGCCCGGTCCCTTTTGTGCATGAAAGCGGTTGATGAAGCAATTCAAGGCAAAGACTTTATACTGAGTGAATTTTCCGCGGCAGATATGATGCTGGGTTATTCGATGATGCTCTGTGAAAGACTGGCCCCCAGCGATGAATATCCGGACGCAACCGCTTATTGGCAGAGATTACAGCAGCGGCCAGGATGCGAAATTGCTGTTAACTACGGTCTCTAGGTGGGTTCAAATTTCATTCTTAATACAGTGAGTTAACACTATGCTCAAAGCAGTACAGCTTGGTAAAAACAGCGGCTTACGGGTTTCACAACTCTGTCTCGGTACCATGAACTTTGGTGAACCCGGCAAAGGTCATCAAGGTGACTGGACACTGGGTCTGGATGAAAGTCGGGAGATTTTCAAAGCCGCCATCGACCGGGGACTTTTCTATTTTGATTGTGCGGATGTCTATGGCATAGGTGCCTGTGAAGGTATTGTCGGCACATTGTTAAAGGAACTGCTGCCCAGGGATGAATATGTTGTCACCACCAAAGTGGCAATGCCAATGGGTGCAAGCCCAAATATGTCCGGCTTGTCCCGCAAGCATATTATGGAAGGGATAGATAAAAGCCTGAAACGTATGGGGCACGATTATATTGATCAACTGGTTATCCACCGGCATCCCCATGGTGTCCCTGGGCACGTCGAAGTGCCCATTGAAGAAACCATGGAAGCTCTGCATGACCTGGTTAAGGCAGGGAAGGTGTTGTATCTCGGTGGCTCCTCTATGTTTGCCTGGCAGTTTGCCGAGTTACAGATGACTGCCGAGATGCACGGCTGGACGAAGTTCATTTCGATGCAGAATCACTACAACCTGATCTATCGCGAAGAAGAGCGGGAAATGAATCCATACTGTAAAAAGACGGGTGTCGCTTTGACCCCCTGGTCTCCACTTGCCCGGGGTATTTTGGCCGGTGCTTACAAAGGCGGGTTCGATGAAGGCACCACAAACCGTTCACAGGGTCAGGATCGAAAACGCACAGAGGGGCTTTACCGCGGTGCGATGGATTTCAAAATCGCTGACAGGGTGGTTGAACTGGCTGGCAAGTATGGCAAGTCAGCGGCACAAATATCCGTTGCCTGGTTGCTGAGTAAACCCGAGGTGGTTTCCCCTGTGGTTGGTGTCTCGAAAATATCCCAGTTGGATGATCTGGTTGCCGCCACTGAAATCCAGCTGGAAGCGGATGATATTCAATATCTGGAAGAACTGTATCAGCCTCTGGATAACTTACTCTCTATCGGCTTCTCATGATGGCAGAACTGAATGACAGATAAATCCCTTAATCCACCTTAACCTTGGTAAAGTCGGGAGATCTTTTTTCCAGATAAGACGCAACCCCCTCCTTGAAGTCCGGCCGTTCAAGACTCGCGGCCATCAGTTTATTGGATTCACGCATCGCGTCAGCGAGTGAGACGTTAAGGTGCTTGTAGACCTGTTGTTTCATCAACATCATCGACATGGGTGCGCAGGTATCGGCTAAATGTTGGATATAAGCTTTCGTTTCCCCTAGCAATTCATCATGTGGGAATATTCGATCCACCAGCCCGATTTCCTTCGCTTCCTCGGGCATGATGCGGCGGGAGCTCCATAACAGGTCGAGCGCTCGTGCCGGGCCTATGATGCGCGGCAGAATCCAGCTTTGGCCATGTTCTGCAACCAGGCCCCGTTGTGAGAAGGCAGTGACAAACTTGGCGTTGTCCGAGGCGAATCGCATATCACACAACAAGGCAATTGACATACCCAGTCCGGCACAAGCCCCATTGACAGCGACAATAATCGGTTTTCGGATTGACATGATATAGGTGAAAGCAATCTGGAAGTTTTCACCCATGGATTTATCTCCAGGGTCAGCTTCCAGTTTCCTGAGTTCCTGGCCACCACTTAGATCGCCGCCGCTTGCCTGGGAGTCCAGCGCATTCATATCCATACCGGCACAGAATCCACGACCCTCGCCGGTGAGGATAATCGCCACCACTGATTCATCTTTTTCCGCCTCACCAAGCGCGTGCTTTAGCTCCTCCATCATATTGTTTGTCAGGGCATTGAGGGCTTCCGGGCGGTTCAGGGTGATGACTGCGGAGGGGCCATCCAGCTCGTACTTAATTTCCTGATAACTTGTCATGATCTTATCCTTCCAGATGTCTGGGCATGTTTAACGCAATAAATTGCCGATATGACAACAATTTACGCGGGCAAATACAAGGACAGGTTGAATCATTGAAAAATAATTCCAATTGGGGCAGTGTTGGGCACATTAAAACAGGAGTAAAGACATGGTTGATAATATGTCAAAACGGGGCTTTGATCCCCTCACTTACAAGTTCAAAGACCAGGCGCCAGAGCCCGGAGAGGTGACTGAAGTAGCAGACGGTGTGTATTGGATACGCATGCCAATGATGGGTCGACTGAACCACATTAATGTCTGGCTCCTAAGGGATACAGATGGCTGGACGATTGTTGACACGGGCCTTTTTAACAAGGGAGTTCAAAAACACTGGCAGGCGATATTTGATAAATATCTTGAAGGCAAACCCATCACCAGAGTGATCGCGACGCACCTGCATACCGACCACACGGGTAATGCAGGTTGGATCACGGCCAAGTGGGATTGTGAACTCTGGATGAGCCGAAGCGACTTTTACATGTGTAAAGTAATGGCCGCCGATGGGCCATCGGATGTACCCGAGGACGCAATACGTTTCTACAGACGGGCAGGTTTTACTGAAGATCGACTGAATAGCTATCGTCAGAGATTTGGTCAGTTTGGAGCCAATATCGCGCCCCTACCGGCTGGTTATCAACGAATAAAGGACGGCCAGTACATCGATATTTGCGGCAGGGAATGGCGAGCCGTGATTGGCCATGGACACGCGCCTGAACATGTTTGCATGTACTGTCCGGAATTAAAACTCATTATTGCCGGTGATCAGATCTTGCCAAAGATTACGCCCAATGTGAGTGTCCAGCCTTCGGAGCCCAAGGCTAACCCACTACGTGACTGGTTAAATTCCTGTGCCCATTTAAGGGAACTGTTACCACCGGACCTGCTGGTTCTGCCTGCTCACCAGAGTTTGTACCTGGGAGTTCATGAACGTTTAACCGAGTTGATTGACTGGCACGAGGTTGCACTGGAAAAACTCTATGATCTTTGTGATGAGCCCAGGCGAGCAGTGGACGTATTTCCGGCCCTGTTCAAGAGTAAAATCACCGATATGAGTTTTTTCCCGGCAACGGGCGAATCCATTGCACATTTACACTGTTTACTGGACAGACGTGTGCTCGTGGTTGGAGAGGACGAGCAGGGCGTTGCATGGTGGCGGAGAGCATAGTTTGAGTGCCCCGGCCACTTCAAGTTTGGAACCTGCGGTCAATGTTGAGACAGGTGACGACGGTGTCTTGATACTGACCAGCCCCTATCAACCAGGCCCCCTGCACCGGAGCATGGCACATCTGTTGATTGAACGGGCAAAACAACATCCAGACCGAACCTTGATCGCTGAAAAAAGCACGGACGGTCAATGGCAGCATTTAAGCTACGCTGACGCAGTTACCGGTTGCCGGAAAGTTGCCCAGTGGCTGATGGATCACGGGGCTTGCGAAGACAGGCCCATGGCCATCCTGTCGGCCAGTTCGATAAACCATTTTCTAATGGGTTGGGGAGCGATCTTCGCCAGAGTGCCTTATGTCCCAGTCAGTTTGTCCTACTCAACAGTGGCGGGCGCTTTCCCCAAGTTAGGTGCGGTACTGGAGAAGGTACGTCCCGGGTTTATTTTCGCCGAGGATATCAACCAACATGTTGATGCAATTTCGACGCTTGATCTGGATGGCCTGGCGGGGGATTCTGAAGCGGTTGAATTCATTTCTGCGACTTCGCATCCTTCATTGCCTCTTACAAACTGGGCCGAGGTGATCGGGATGACAGCAACCCATGCCGTGGACAAATCCATAGATGCGATTAACCATGACACCGTTTCCCGGTATATGTTTACCTCTGGATCGACCGGCATGCCAAAAGGCGTTGTTCACACTCACGGTATGTCCTGTCAGTTATTGGCGTCCGCAGGCGCTGTTCGCAAACCTGGTATTGCGAATCTCGAAACGCGGGTACTTGATTGGATGCCCTGGAGTCATGTGGGAGCCGGTGTCATGCGGCTCGCCAGTATGATAAACAATGCGGGTTCGATTTATCTCGATACGGGTAAGCCGGTTCCCGCTGAGTTCCATAAGACAATTGAAAACCTACGCGTGGTAAAACCGACATCTTTCGTCGGTGCCCCATTGGGGTGGTCGATGCTGGCTGACGCGCTGGAAGCCGATGAGGATCTTGCGCAAATATTTTTTAGCCATATTCGAACCATGGCATCAGGGTCAGCCGCGATGCCGGTATCCCTTGCAAAAAGGCTGGCGGTGCTAACGGATAAATATAGTGGTGCAACAATTTCACTCGGCACGGGGCTGGCATCGACTGAAGTGATGTGCGGTTTGTCACGATATTGGGCTTGTGATCAAACTGATGTCGTCGGACTACCGATTGCTGGTACCGAGATAAAGCTCGTCCCTTTTGGGAACAAGTATGAGATTCGGGTCAGATCCCCAGGGAATACACCCGGCTATCTGAATGATCCGCAGAGAACAGCGGAGGCTTTTGATGAAGACGACTTTTTTAAGATGGGTGACGCTGTTCGGTTTGCAGATGATAACGACCCTGTAAAAGGTTTGTGCTTTGCCGGCCGCGTTGCGGAAGAGTTTAAACTCCAGACTGGCACCTGGGTTTCTGCCGGTACCCTGAGGTCAGAAATTGTTACTGCGACATCGCCCTATGTCCGTGATGTTGTGGTTTGCGGTTTGAATGAAAGCTATGTTTCATTGTTGGTTTGGCCAAATGTAAAGTATTGCGCGGAACTGGCCGGGAGCGAAGAAGTCCTTGATATTGTGGGGTCAGATTTGGTGCGCCGGGCAATAGTATCGGGCATCGAGAATTACAACAAGACAAACCCGGGATCTTCCAAACGTATCAGACGTTTTCTGTTGCTGCATTCTCCGCCTGATCCTGGGGCATTTGAAATCACAGACAAAGGTTATGTTAATCAGGGTGAGGTTCTGCGTCGAAGAGCTTTGGAAGTCGAACGCCTGTATAAAGAGGTGCCTGACGAACAAGTCAGTGTGCTGGAAAATCCGTAGGGGAGTCGGTTTGTCCCGTAGATTGTATATTGCATTAGGCTTTTTGTTCCTTGGTCTGGCTATCATCGGGGTGGTTTTGCCAGTAATGCCTGCGACGCCTTTTCTACTGATAGCTGCGTGGTTTTTTGCCCAGTCTTCCGAGAAATGGCATACCTGGCTGCTCAACAGCAAGTTGTTTGGTCCTATGATTCAGAACTGGGAAAATAATCGCTGTATAAGCCTTCGTACCAAGTTCGTCGCCCTGGCAAGCATGATCGTTGTCGGCGGTGCTTCGGTCGTGTTTGCCATTCAGGTGTTCGAGTATCGCGTTGCCGCCGTTGCTCTCATGTCAGTGGGTACAATAGTTGTGTTGAATCTCAAAACTTGCCCAGCTGGTTAGTTCCTGTCCAGTTGGCTAATCAGGTATTGGTCACCTAAAATGACCCGATGATCAAAACATACGATGGTAAAACGCCAGAGGTCCCGGACTCCTGTTTTGTTAGCGAGACTGCATTGTTAATGGGTTCGGTGATACTTGGTGAGCGTTCCGGCATCTGGCCCGGGGCCATCGTTCGAGGAGACTTCGCCACGATTCGAATTGGCAACGGGACAATTATTGAGGACAACGTCGTGGTGCATACAGGCCATGAGCTTGTGATCGGCAACAATGTCATTGTGGGTCATGGTGCTGTCATTCACTGTAAATCGATTGGCGACAACAGCTTAATCGCCAACAATGCTACCTTGCTGGATGACGCGGAGATCGGTTCCTTCTGTATTGTAGGTGCCGGTGCAGTCGTCAGCCCGGGGATGAAAGTACCGAATCGATCACTGGTTTTCGGTATACCCGGAAAAATCGCCGGGGAGGTCAAACCCCACCAGATGACACGACTCGAGCGGGGCAATGCTGCTTATTTGTCGATGTTTGAGCAGTACAGGAAAGACGGGATTTAGAGGCGGGACTATTTTTTTTCTAATTGCTGTCGGATTTTACAGTCATGGTTCGTTATCTAAGAACACACAGATTGTGCCGGGGTTGATTGCTAAACTATCAGTTCATGGTGCATATGATGCAATGCCAAGGCGGTTCTGTGGTGGGTCTTTTCAATAATAGAAAACCAGGAGATCAACTATGCGTTACTGCCGCTCGTATTCACTTGTTGCCATCCAGCCATTGACCCCGAAATTCGGGTTGCACTGACCTTGAAAACCGTCGTTGGGTTTACACTCGAGGAGGTTGCGCACGCATTCCTCGTCAATATAAAGACAATGGAACGTTTGGTCAGGGTTAAGCGAAAGATCAGGTTAGCCGGTATCGCCTACGAGATTCCGCAAGGCTCGCAGCTGCTGGCGCGTCTATCAAGCGTCCTGCAAACGATCTACCTCATGTTTAATGAAGGTATAGTGCCACCACGGGTGAATTGATGATGCGGGAACCGCTCTGCCGTGAAGCCATCCACCTGGCAGAACTGATGAATCGATTGTTCCCCGATCATGCAGAGATTGAAGGCGTCCTGGCATTGATGTTGCTGCAGGATTCCCACCGGGAAGCGAGGTTATCCAGCAGCGGTGAACTTGTGCTGCTGCGTGACCAGGATCGGTCCTGCTGGGACAGGGATCAGATCAGTGCCGGTAAGCAATTGCTCGAACATGCGTTGCATCTACACCAGCCCCTGGTCCATTCCAGATACAAGCTGCCACTGCGGCACTACATACCGATGCGAAGTCAGCAGATGAAACAGACTGGAACGAAATTGTATTGCTGTATGAAGCACTGTTGAAGGTCAATGACCATTCTGTTGTCAGGCTGAACTATGCAGTTGCCCTGGCGATGGCGGGTAAGGTCAACGCTGCCATGCAGCAACTGGGCCCACTGGATACTGATCTTGAATTTTATCATCCTTTCTATATTGCCCGCGCAGAGTTTAAAGTAATGCAGGATCAGTCGGCTGATGCAGTACGCGACCTGCATCGGGCATCGCGGTTAACCAGGAACCCGCAGGAGCGTCGCTATATCGAGCACAGAATCAACAATCTTAGTCTTGCAGCCGAATAAATGAACCCCTGAGGTAGTGTTGGCCTGCACGGTATAGGGTCTTATCATTTCTCGACCAAAACACCTGGAGGAATTTCCCGTGAAAATTTTTTATCTGTTGGCTGCTGTCGTTGGGGCTGTTGTTCCTTATGTCTTTTTTATTGCGTTTTTCCTGGCGGAGGGAGTTGATGTGATTGTCTTTCTGCGGGGTGTGTTTGCCAATGGTGCCGCAACCGGATTTGCCGCAGATATCCTGATCAGTTCAGCGATTTTCTGGAGCTACCTGATTGCCAAAAAAGAACGTGGAATCTGGAAATATATCGTCCTGAACCTGGCCATCGGACTCTCTTGTGCACTGCCTTACTACCTTTATGTCAAGGAGGGCCAACGGGTGGCAAACACTACCGTGGCTTAACTTCAGAGGACGGGTACCGTCGGTCAACTTGAGCCTCTTTTACGCACCGCTTGAGCTTACTGTTGCGCCATCGGTCGCTGGAATCAGGAACGCTAAACCCGGGATTGATATGCTCTTCAGCTGAGGAAAACTCCCTCGTAGTCTGTGTTTGTGAATCAAATCAAGATATTGGCAGGCCCCGGGTGACTTCAAATGTTTATTAACATGGAAAATGCATGTCCTGGTCCCAGATATTGCAAAACTTGAGCAACGGTTGGTCGCAACGCGATCCGGCACCGTCTGGCTTTCACTTCGAACGGCTGGAACCGCGCATCCTGTTGTCGGCTGATTTTCTTCCTGGCCTGGTTGACCATGACTTGAGTAACCAGGATCAGCCGTTGGACTATTCACCGGACCTGCAACCGGTCCTTGCTTTTCTTTCTTCTCCCGGGGAAAAGCTGGAGGTCCAGAATTCATTTTCAGACTTTCCGCATTCACTTCGACTAGGATTGCTCGACGAGAATCAACCTGCTGAATGGAACGACGTTCGAACAACCAGTGATTTGTTCGAAGACCTGTCTTACCTCCTCTCAAGCGATGCTAAAGATATCACTTCGAGAGTGGAAATCATCATTGTCGACCCGGCGACATCAGACTATCAGCAGTTGATCGATGGTGTGCGATCGGGATCTGACAATACCATTTATGAAATCTACGTACTTGATTCTGATTCTGATGGAATCCAACAGATTAGTGATATCTTGCAAGATCACGCCACGGTTGACGCCGTACATATCATTAGCCATGGAGAAGATGGCAAGGTCTTTCTAGGTAACGCCGAGTTGAACAGTGGCAACCTCTCGGAATACGCCTCCGGGCTGATAGCCTGGCAGCAAACACTTGATATCGACGCTGACATTCTGCTCTATGGCTGTAATCTTGGTGCAACCAATAGCGGCGTTCTTTTTCTCGATGAACTGGCCCGGCTAACTGGTGCAGACGTGGCAGCCAGCGACGACGATACGGGTGCCCAGGCATTGAATGGCGACTGGGATCTGGAAGTCCACACGGGTTCGATTGAAACATCCAGCGCGCTCAGCCTAACGACACAGCAGCAGTGGCAACATTTACTGGCAGTGCCAGTGGCACTCCCTGATGATTACACCGTGAACCAGAATACGGCGCTCGAATCTAACGACTCATGGTTCGACAACAACTGGTCGTACCGTAGCGCACTGGCGTTCGATAATTCAGCACAGACCGAGGACCTGACTGATTTTCCCGTGCTGATCATCCTGGATGCCACGCGTATTGACTACTTGCATACAGAGAACAATGGCCAGGACTTGCGTTTCGTCGACGGCAACGGCACGGTGTTGGCCCACGAGATCGAAAGTTGGGACGAGTCAGGTACCTCTTACGTCTGGGTCCACGTGCCAAAGATCGATTCCGGATCAAGCACCGACTTCATCTGGATGTACTTCGGCAACAGTGGTGTCGCGGATGGGCAGAATGGCGCGGGCGTCTGGAACTCTTCCCACAAGGGTGTTTGGCATCTGAATGAGACCTCCGGGCCTCACGACGACTCGACCAACAATCCGTCGGGTCATGATATCGACCAGTTTGGAGGTGTGAATCAGTCCGCGACAGGTAAAATTTCCGGTGCGGACAATTTTGACGGCACTAATGATTACCTGTGGGGGCTTGGACCAGAAGATCAGGACCTGCAGATTACCGGCGATGTCACGCTTGAAGCCTGGGTGTACATCGATACTCTGCCGTCCTCGGGATACGCCTCTATTATTGAGTTTGCGGGTGGTGGTGAATCCGAGGGAAAAAACTATCTGTATTCTATGCTGCTCATGCCGGATGGAGATATCAACCTGGGTCACGAGTATAGTGACGGCAGCAACCAATTCTACGACATGGGTGTCAGCCTGAACTCCGGGCAGTGGTATCAACTCACCGCCGTGCGGGACTCAGTAGCCAAGGAGTGGCATCTCTACGTCGACGGCAGTCTTACTGCAACCGAGAGCTACAACTTCGCTGCAACGGGGGGTTCCGGCTCCCATCTCTGGGTCGGATTCGATTCAGTGTACCTGGATGGCACCATCGACGAGATCCGAATCTCGGATACAGTGAGAAGCGCTGCCTGGATTAGTGCCCAACACGCTGCGATGTCGGGTTCATTTGTCACCTACGGGTATGAGCAGAGCGTCGCCGGTGTGCTCGGAAACGATTTCGATGCCGATGGAGATGCACTTACTGCAGTCCTCGTCACCGGACCGTCGAATTCGTCGAGTTTCTCCTTCAATGTCGATGATGGCTCGTTCAGCTATACACCGGCGTCCGACTTTATTGGAACAGACTCTTTTACCTATAAAGCAAATGACGGTACTGACTCAAACGTTGCTACGGTAACGATCAATGTGACACCGACTCCGGCTAATACAATGGCTCTGCCGGACGCTTACACCGTCAACAAGAATACATTACTGGATTCCAACGACACCTGGTTCGACAGCGGCTGGTCATACCGCAATTCGCTGGCATTCGACAATTCCGCACAGACCGAAAACCTGACTGATTTCCCGGTGCTGATCATCCTGGATTCCACGCGCGTCGACTACTCGAATACGCAGAACAACGGAGAGGATTTACGCTTCGTGGACGGTAACGGCACAGTACTTGCCCATCAGATCGAAAGCTGGAACGAGACCGGCACTTCGTACGTGTGGGTGCAGATACCGCAGATTGATGCTGGTTCCGGCACCGACTTCATTTGGATGTACTACGGCAATGTCGGTGCTGCGGACGGGCAGAATGTCGCCAACGTGTGGGACGTGCCTTATAAGGCTGTCTGGCACTTGGATGAGACTTCCGGAAGTCACAGTGATTCGACCTCGAACAATTATACAGCGATTCAAAACGGCGGTGTGAACCTATCGGCAACGGGTAAGATAGGCGGTGCAGACGAATTCGATGGAGGCAATGACAGGCTCAAGGTGAACGGGGTCGACACGGCTCTGCAGATCAAAGGTGACCTTACACTTGAGGCCTGGGTGAAGATTGCTAGTCACCCGATCTCGGGAACCGCGGGGATAGTGAAGTTCGCTGGGAATGGCGATACAGAGGCAACCAACTACCTGTACACGATGCGCCTTTTACCCGGCGGCGACATCAACTTGGGTCACGAGTCCGGTAACGGCACGAAAGATTTCCATGACATGGGCGTCAGCCTGAACACCGATGAGTGGTATAAGCTGACCGCGGTACGTGACACAACCGCCAAGGAATGGCACCTCTACATCAACGGAACGCTTGCCGCCACTGAATCTTACGCGGCGCAAGCAACCGGCGGTATCGACGGCACTCTGAAGATCGCATTAGACTCAGGCAACTTCGAAGGCATCATCGATGAGGTCCGCGTATCGGATACCGCTAGAAGCGCCGACTGGATCAGTGTTCAATACGCCGCTGCGACGGATTCACTCATCACCTACGGTTTCAAGCAGACCATTGCGGGTGTGCTCGGAAATGATTTTGATGCTGATGGGGATAGCCTCAATGCCGTGCTTGCCTCCGGACCGTCAAATGCCGCAAGTTTCTCCTTGAATACAGACGGCTCGTTTACATATACACCATCGACGAACTTTACAGGCACGGACTCTTTCACCTACAAGGCCAATGACGGAAATACTGACTCAAACATTGCGATTGTGACCATAACCGTGGTTCAGCCTCCTTTGGCACCGGTGGTTGCGGATGCAGGTGGTTTGCTGGCATATACCGAGGGCATGAGCCCACAGGTGATTGATGCGACCCTGTCTATCACCGATGCTGATGATACCGACATCGAGTCAGCCACTATAACCATCAGCGGTGGTTTTGTTACCACCGAGGATATCCTTGCATTTGCCAATACCACAAACATCAATGGCAGCTACAATGCCGCCAGCGGTGTGCTGACCCTGACTGGCACGGACACCCTGGCGAATTACGAGGCTGCGCTGGAAAGCATCACCTATACCAACAGCAGTACCGACAACCCGAACACCGGCAACCGCACTGTCACCTGGATGGTCAATGACGGCGACGTCAATTCAGTCGGTGTTAACAGTACGATTACAGTAGCAGGACAAAATGATGCTCCCGAGATGGCTGATGCAGGCGGCACCCTGGCCTATACCGAGGGTGATGGTGCACGGGTAATCGATGCAGCACTGACGATCACCGATGTCGATGATACGGATATCGAATCCGCGACGATCAGTTTGAGTGCAGGCTTTGTCAGTGGTGAAGATATCCTGTCGTTTACCAACACCACAAACATCAGTGGCAACTACAATGCCGCCAGCGGTGTGCTGACCCTGACTGGCACGGACACCCTGGCGAATTACGAGGCTGCGCTGGAAAGCGTCACCTATACCAACAGCAATACGGACAACCCGAACTCGGGTAATCGCACTGTGACCTGGCAAGTCAATGATGGTGATACCAGTTCAGTCGGTATCAACAGCACGATCACCGTCGCAGCGCAGAATGATGCCCCGGAGATGGCCGATGCTGGGAGCACGCTGGTCTATACCGAGGGTGATGGGGCGCAGGTGATTGATGCGGCTCTAACAATCACGGATGTTGATGACGCGGATATCGAATCAGCGACGATCAGCCTGGATACCGGCTTTGCCAGTGGTGAAGACGTTCTGGCATTTACCAATACCACAAACATCAGTGGCAGCTACAATGCCGCCACCGGTGTGCTGACACTGACGGGCACAGACACCCTGGTAAACTACGAGGCTGCACTGGAAAGCGTCACTTATACCAACAGCAATACCGACAACCCGAACTCGGGTAATCGCACTGTGACCTGGCAGGTCAATGATGGCGATACCAGTTCTGTGGGTGTCAACAGTACGATCACTATAACGCCAGTAAATGATCCTCTGGCAGGAAATGTATCGGTCGATGGATTGGCGATCGAAAATCAGGTGCTGACGGCTAACACTGCAGGAATAACGGATGACGATGGCCTCGGCACTTTCGACTATCAATGGCACCGTGGTGGTGTGGACATTGTTGGTGCGACCAGCAGTGTTTACACCCTGGATGATGCGGACGTTGGTGCCGTCATCACGGTACAGGTGAATTATATTGATGCCGGTGGTACAGCGGAAACAACCACCAGTGTGGCAACTTCAGTCATCGGCAACATTAACGATGCGCCAGCAGGGAGCGTGTTGATCACCGGCACAGCGATTGAAGACCAGACACTGACTGCAGATACCAGCAGTCTGACGGATAATGATGGCCTGGGTGCCTTCAGTTATCAATGGCAGCGCGATGGCGTGGATATCGGTGGTGCGACCGGCAGTACTTATACCCTGGATGAAGCAGATGTCGGCGGCGTAATTACCGTACAGGTGAATTATGTTGATGCCGGTGGTACAGCGGAAACAGCCACCAGTGTGGCAACCCCAGCCATCGGTAACATTAACGATGCGCCAGCAGGGAGCGTGTTGATCACCGGCACAGCGATTGAAGACCAGACGCTGACTGCAGACACCAGTAGCCTGACGGATAATGACGGCCTGGGTGCCTTCAGTTATCAATGGCAGCGCGATGGTGCAGATATCGGTAATGCGACTGCGACCAGTGATACCTATACTCTGGATGT
This sequence comes from Gammaproteobacteria bacterium, assembly GCA_012960755.1. The sequence goes on along the minus strand of DUAT01000036.1, from coordinate 53,503 downwards.
GGCGGACGTTGGCGCGGTGATCACCGTACAGGTGAGCTACATTGACGCGGGTGGCACAGCGGAAACAGTAACCAGTGTCACCACCACAGCGATAGGTAACGTCAACCACCCACCCATTGGGCAAGGCGAACAGGTTACGGTCGACGAAGATCGCCAGCTTACCAAAAACGCTACGAATGGGGTCCTTCAAAACGATTCAGATATAGACCCAGATGACGTGCTAACGGTCACTCGAGTTAACAACGGTACCGAGACATCTGAGCCGGGTGTTGCTATCGCCGGAACTTCCGGGGGCACATTTATCATTAACACCGATGGCAGCTATAACTTTGATCCGCTCGATGATTTTCAGGATCTTGCGGTTTCTGAACAGCGTCGCACCGAGGTGAGCTACAGCATCGCGGATGGTCAAGGTGGAGAAGCGACTGTTAATCTGGCCGTTGTCGTTACCGGCGCCAACGACCCAATAACAGGCGTCGAGGACAGTGGAAATACCGATTCAATGACTGAATTAACAACACCAGTTGAAACCGGTATTCTGGTTAATGACGCCGACCCGGATGCGAGTGATCAGCTCCAGGTCATCGAAATATCTAACAACACCGTCGCTGTTGTTCCTGGTGAATCTATCACCGGTGATCAGGGAGGTGTGTTTGTAATCAACGCAAATGGGACCTACAGCTTCAATCCTGGAGATGATTTCCATGACCTGGAACTGGGCGAGACACGAGCGACCCGGGTGCAGTACACGGTGACAGATGGGAGTGGTGGTAGTGCATCGGTCAATCTGACAGTCGTAGTCACAGGTGTCGATAGTGGTGTCGAGGACATTGTGCTGACAATTCCGGAAGAAAGTGATGACCAGGAAACCCCTGATCAAGTGGCAGCCAACGATCCGAGCCAGGATGCTGAAACCGAAGACACAACGCCTGATGACACAGCGGAATCTGAGCAGGCACCGGTTGAACAGAGCGTCGTCGAAGAAGAGCAGCCTGGGGATGTTGACGATAACGGTGAGTCGGAAGAACTCGGGGGGTTGGACATTGAAGACTCCAGGGACTTTTTGTTTAAAGATGTAGGTACTGCAGAAATCCGTCTTGATATCTCCAACAATACAATCGCGGCATCAGGTTTCACGATTATTAACAACAGTGAAAACTACGAGAACGTAGCCCCTGCACTCCCCTCTGCCGAACGGCTGCGTTCGGAATATGTGACTTTCAGTGATCCCTCGGCACTGATCAGCTCCCCTGAATTTCTACGGGGGCTGGATGGTGTGAGACGGGAAGTTGAGATCGCGATACAGACAGACCAGATGTCTGTGGGACGAGGCTTCGCCCTGACGACGGGATTGTCAGTAGGGTATGTCGTTTGGATTGCACGAAGTGGTGTCCTCTTGAGCAGTCTTCTTACTTCACTTCCTGCCTGGCAGTTCATGGATCCACTTCCGATGCTGAGTACGATGTATGCTCGTTCTGAGGATGACGCAGATGATGACTCCCTTGAATCCATCATCGATAATGTGGAGGAGACGGAACTCGATCAGCGTTCTGATTAGGTCCCTGACCAACTAGCCTTCGACGACAACAGCAGTTCCGGTCGCACTGACCATCATCATGCCATTGGATTGGCCGAAACTTTCATAGTCGAGATCAACACCAACAATGGCATTGGCGCCGAGTTCTTCGCCCCAGTCTATCAGCTCTTCAAGCGCAATCTCACGAGCCTTTCCCAGTTCTTTTTCGTATGCAGCGGAACGACCACCAACGACATCGCGCACCGCCGCGAACATGTCGCGAAAAATGTTGGCTCCAAGGATTGCTTCGCCCGTAATAACGCCCAGGTACCGGGTGATTCGTTTCCCTTCAATGGTTGGTGTGGTTGTTACAATCATTGTCTGTCTCCCTAACTGACGATCAGGATCTCTCCGGAAGCATGCACTGGGCGTTTGAGGAATTTTTCGACCACCTCGACCTCGCTTTCCGGGTATTTAGTATTGCATTTTTCAACCAGCTCTGTGAACGGTGGGCGGCAAGGATCTGAGATCATGATCTGTTTTACACCGGCCTTTTTTGCCCGGCCAATAAGATTGAACAGAATGTTGGTCATTTCGTCCCAGTAACAAACATCAGCCCCAACTATCAGATCATAGCCCTTTAGTTTCTCGACAGACAGTTGTTGAAAGGACATTTTTTTTCCTTCAACTTTAACCTTATTAATCTCAGCATGTACGTCGAGGAAAGCCAGTACATTCTTATCGGCATCAATGCCTGTAACCCTTGCGTTGAATGTCGTGGCGCAATAAATACCGAGCAATCCCCAGCCGCAACCGATCTCAAGCACTTTCAGGCGTTTTTTTGGCGGATTCTTTTTCAGGTGATCCATTATTAAAAAACTCGAGTTCCAGAATTTGTGTCCGTGGAGTTCCGCGACATGACCTTCTCGTTTGATACGGCGAATTTCTTTGTGGTTGGAATTAAGGATCTTGACTCCAAACGCGGTGCGTTTGTCGGTTCGATTGGCCATGCTACTACCTGAACATAAAAGTGGCGTATTCTAACAGGATGAACGGGGGAGGTGCACCGCAGCCATCTAAACTGGTTTTGAAAAAGGATCAAAACTTGAAAATATGACCTGGTTAAAGCAATGTGTGTCAGTTGCAGGAAACGAGGTAGAAAGTGTCTATAGCGTTTAAGATCAACGGACGTTCAGTTGCGGTAGATGTTCCGGATGAAACACCATTGCTGTGGGTAATTCGTGATGAACTGGGCTTGAAGGGAACCAAGTTCGGGTGTGGGATTGGTGGGTGTGGTGCCTGCACTGTTCACATAGACGGTGTGGCGGCGCGATCTTGCGTTACCAAGGTGAGAGATGTCGCATCTAAAAACATAACTACCATTGAAGGTCTGGATGAGCAAGGTGAGCACCCGCTGCAAAAAGCATGGGTCGAAGCCCAGACTCCTCAGTGTGGTTATTGTCAGTCCGGGCAAATCATGCAAGCCGCGAGCCTGCTGTCTGTGAATCCTCACCCGTCGGATGCTGAAATAAATGCCGGGATGAACGGTAATTTGTGTCGCTGTATGGCCTATACGCGAATTCGGAAAGCAATCAGGATTGCTGCCGGGACGGCTGAGTTTCAAGGAAGCGAAGCGTTGCAAAGTGAATAAATTTACTCATCTCGTTTCACAACCCGCAGGTGCAGAAAATCACCGGCACAAGCTGTCCCGTCGGGGATTTGTGATCAGTGCTACCAGTACTGGTTTTACCCTGGCTTTTGTACCAGCGTCGTTGTTGCTGACTGGTCGAGCCAGGGCCATGGTGAATGAAGAATTTGAACCCACAGTGTGGTACACCATTGACCAGCAAGGGCTCATCACAGTCAATATTGCTGAGGCAGAAATGGGGCAGCATGTTGGGACTGCTTTGGCAAGGATTATTGCTGATGAGTTGGAAGCGAATTGGGAAGATGTTCGCCTCAACTATGTAGATTCAGAATCCAGGTATGGTTATCGCGTTACCGGGGGCAGCTGGTCAGTCTGGCACAACTTCGACCTGTTAAGTCGAGCTGGAGCAGCGGGTCGCAAGACATTGATTGAAGAAGGGGCGAAGCTTCTTGGAACGACCGCGTTACGATGCGTGGCGAACGGCAGCCAGGTGATTTCAGGCAACAAGTCGGTCAGTTATGCGGAGATTGTTAGAAAGGGTGATATGACCCGAAAGTTCAGTGAAGAGGAACTGGCAAAAATACAAGTAAAAAAACCGCAAGACAGGCAGCTCGTCGGTAAGGAGAGCCAGGGGCTTGATATTCCCGAAAAGACAACGGGATCTGCTGTTTATGGTATCGACGCGATTTACGATGGTATGGTCTTTGCCAAGCCTCTTTTGCCGCCAACCCGGTACGGTTCAAGCATAAAGAATATTGATGACCGTCTCGCCAGGGGAGTCAAGGGGTATCAGCAGACGATCACGCTGGATGACCCGTCGGGCACGGTACCTGGCTGGGCCCTGGTTATAGCAGACTCTTATCACGCTGCTCTTGCTGCGGAACGTTTAATCAAGGTTGATTGGCAGCTTGGCGACACCGCGGGTGTTTCCGAAGCAGCAATCCTTGAGTATGGTGCGAATTTGATCGAGTCCAGTAAAGGCTCGATCGTCGTGGAAGAAGGAGATGTTGATGCAGCCTTTAAGTCGGCTGATTCTGTGCTCACGGAATCGTACACAACCAATACAGTACTTCACTTTCAACTGGAGCCCCTCAACGCAATCGCGCTGGAGAGAAATGGGATCTGGGAATTACACACAGGCAACCAGTGGCAGTCCCTGGCATTGCCATTGTTTGCTGCTGCCCTTGGTGTAACTGAAGATAAAATAATCATGCGCACCTATCTGTTGGGGGGTGGTTTTGGACGCCGACTGAATGGTGATTATGGCGTGCCTGCTCTGCTCGCTGCTAAAGTGCTTGGGAAACCCGTCAAGGTTGTGTTCAGCCGGGAAGATGATTCAAGGTTCGATTCTCCCCGGTCTGCGTCAGTGCAGAAAGTGAGCATGGCCTTTGACAGCAAACGCAGGGTCATCGGAATGCAGCATCACGCCGTTGCTGGCTGGCCCTCCGAGGTCATGGCACCTTTTATCATGGTTGAAGGAAAAAATGGTGAGAAATTTGATCCTTTTTCGATTAATGGCGCCGATCACTGGTATTCAGTGGGTGCCCATCGGGTGCGGTCGATTAGCAATGATCTTGCCAGTCAGACCTTTCGACCCGGATGGTTGCGATCAGCGGCACCTGGATGGACGAACTGGGCGCTGGAGAGTTTCATGGATGAAGCGGCAACTAAAATTGGCGTAGATCCGGTCGCGTTTCGATTACAATATTTGATCAGCAAGGGAAACAACGCAGGGAGTGCGCCTGATTCAGTCAGGGGCGCCAACAGATTATATAAGGTGTTGAGACGGCTTAGCAAAAAAGTAAATTGGGGACAGCCGCTTCCTGCCGATACGGGGTTGGGTGTTGCGACCACTTTTGGTCAGGAACGGGCGATGCCAACCTGGTGTGCTTGTGCGGCACAGGTACATGTTGACCGGGAAAGCGGTAAGGTGACGTTGCAAAAAGTCACCCTGGTCATCGATGCGGGATCCATTGTTCACCCGGATGGTGCTTTGGCTCAAGCCGAAGGTGCTGCGCTGTGGGGGGTCAGTATGGCGCTGCACGAAGGCACTCATTTCGAAAATGGTGAGGTGAAGGATACCAACCTGGACAGCTATACACCGCTTCGAATGGCTGATGTGCCGGAACTGGATATTGAATTCGCAGAAAGTGACTACCAGTCGGTTGGGCTGGGAGAACCGGCAACAACGGTGGTTGGGCCGGCCATTGGCAACGCGATTTTCACTGCGGTAGGTGCACGAGTCAGGCACCTTCCAATCACTCCGGATGCTGTGCTAAAGGCATTGTCCGGTTAGCTGAGGACATAATGACTTGGCGGATGCCAGTTTCCAGACCGGGCTGAGATTATTACGCCAACCGGACATCGGCAAGTTATTTGTTGCTTACCTGATTTCCTACACCGGTACTGCTATGGCGCCCATTGCCATGGCGTTCGGCGTTCTCGAGTTGACCGGATCAACCCGGGATGCCGCCATCGTGATCGCCGCACCCACCCTCGCCTCGATTGTCGTGATGCTGTTTGGTGGTGTGCTGGCAGACAGGACCTCGAGGCAATACATTATTGTAATCGCTGAAACACTTGCCATGGTGTCCCAGTTCGCTATTGCGATTTTGTTCCTGACGGATCAGGCCACGGTGCTCTGGCTGACATTGCTTATGTTGGTCAATGGTGTCGCGATGGCGTTAAACGCACCCGCTGCGACAGGATTGATAATTCAACTGGTCGATCGAGAAGACCTGCAGGCTGCCAACGCACTGTTGGGAACAGCCCGCAATGGTGCTGTAGCTGGCGGCGCAGCCTTAGGTGGCATCCTTGTTGCTGTCTTTGGAGCCGGTGTCACCTTAATGATCGATGCCGTCTCGTTCGGCTTGTCTGCATTGCTGGTATTCATGCTTAATCCGATGCGACAAGTCCAGCCCGACAAGGCGTCGATGATGCAGGATCTGCAGCTTGGATGGAGAGAATTTACCTCCCACACCTGGTTGTGGGTGATCGTCCTGCAATTCTCATTGGTGGTAGCGGCTATGCAAAGTGTGTTTGGACTGGTGGGGCCTGCAGTTACCCGTGATCATATGTCCGGTGCAGTTGATTGGGGCTTCATTGCGGGTAGCTTCGGTGTTGGAACCTTGTTCGGTGGCCTGCTGGCGCTAAAAGTGAGTCCCAGGTACCCGATGCGGTTTGCTACCTGCCTGGTTTTCCTGTTTACAGGTGTTCCATTGACTCTGGCGTTTTTGTTACCGGTTTACGTGGTGGCCGTGGCCGCATTCGTTGAAGGGGTAGCCGGGCAACTGTTCGCAGTAATCTGGTATACGACTTTGCAGCGGCAGATTCCACCAGATATGCTGTCCCGGGTGAGTGCGTATGACCACCTGGGTTCCATTGTATTGGCGCCTATCGGTATAGTGGTGGCAGGGGTTTTGTTTGAATTGCTGGGTTTCCGCACAACCTTGTTTATCGCGGCGTTGACGGTGATCCTACCGACTATGGCGGTACTCACCGTCCGCGATGTTCGAATGATGACGAGACTCCAGTAGTGCTGTTTAATTGGGGTAGTAAGCGTCCCGACCCTGAACATAGTTGAAGAACGACTGGTTGGCATTGCGATTCACCAGTTTTCTGCTAAACATTGGATGCCTGAGGCTGCGTACTTCGTGTTCCAGTTCGAACAGGAAGTCTCCTGAGTCAGGGTCTACAATTCGGCTAAAGCGATATTGATGTTGATCTGATTCCTCTATTATCAGCTTTCGTTTCTTCAGCTGCTCATAGGGCGAAGAAAAGTCCACGGTGTATATGGCGATATGATGGCCGTCGTACTCCGGCAGCTTTCGGGAACCTTTAAAACGCAGGACCTGTTCCCTGCCAATGGCTACCTCACAGGTATTTTTACCCATTGTGACCGGCGAACCAAATATCTGCTGATAAAACCTGGCGATGCCGGGAATATTTTCTGTTGGAACATCGAGCTCTACATAAGCCATGCCAAGTCTCATGTTTTTACTACCGGCGAAACACTTGATCTTGTTACCCCAGGGACAGGTGACGAGAATATGCTGCTTTCGAACCTGGTATTCAAACCGGGTATCGGCTAATCGACGACCAATACGATCAAGTCGTTGCGCCAGACCTTCCAGGTCCGGAACATATAGTCCGACATGTCCTCGCAAAACCTGCGGTTTACCTGTAGGCAAATGGAATTGTTGGTTACCGACATTGATCCAGACATTGAAAGGCCCGAAATCCACGTATGGATCCCGGGTAAAGCCGAGGCCGTTGACATAAAAAAAAGTGGCCAGGGACTGGTCCGGGGTGGTGAAATTCACATGCTCCAGTGCAAGGATGTTTCCGACGTCTTCTGTCTGTCGATTATAATTGTTAGCCGCTGCCATTGCCTGTCACCCGTCGTTGACTTTTGAGCCTCGAAGTATAACTGATGCAAAGCGGGATTCTATAAGATTGCCGCGTGTTGAATAATTCAGATACACTACTGGCTTGTTTACCTGTTAAGGAGCGAACCCGGCGATGTTGCAGCAAGCGAAAGACCTGTTGGAAGAGGGCGAGGAACTACATCAAATACTCAAGGCCCTGTCTGCAGAAGACTGGCAGCAGGCAACGCCGTTTAAAGACTGGTCCATCGACAAGATAGTTGGACATCTGCACGCGTCTGACAAGATGGCTGTTTTGTCCCTGAAAGATGCGGCGGGTTTCAAGGCGTTAATTACCGGTGGTGGACGAGGATTTACGGATGCCGAAAGCATACCCGAATCCGGTGATGCCCTGCGGGCTCAATGGTGGGACTATTTTACTCAAATGTGTGAATTGCTGGGGGATTCAGATCCAAAGCGTCGAGTGCCCTGGTTCGGGCCTGATATGGGCGTCATGATGTTTACCACGGCGAGGCAAATGGAAACCTGGTCTCATGGGCAGGATATCTATGATCTTATGGGGAAAAAACGCAACAACACTGATCGATTAAAAAACATTGCGGTCATTGGTGTAAAGACCTATGGCTGGACCTTTACCAATCGGGGACGTGAAACCCCTGGTCCTGCGCCTTATGTGAAGTTAGTCTCTCCATCAGGTGCCGTCTGGGAATTCAACGAGCCAGATGAGAACAACATGGTTGAAGGGGATGCTGTGGAATTTTGCCATGTCGTGACCCAGGGCAGAAACATCCAAGATGTTGACTTGAAGGTGATTGGCGAAGCAGCACAAACGTGGATGGCAATTGCGCAGTGCTTTGCCGGTCCACCGGAAGATCCGCCTGAACCGGGCAAACGAATTGCGAACTTTTGATAACCATGGTTCGCTGCTGGTTATATCTGGCTCTTGTCAGCCTGTCGATAAATTCTGACGGTTCACCCGAATATGTTGTACTCGGTCGAGATAGCCAGACGTCCGTGTCCCTGATGATATACAACAATTTTGCACTGGTGCAGGAAGTGCGGGAAGTGGTACTTCCCAAGGGCCTGGTAGAACTTGAGTACCAGGATGTCCCCGGCTCGTTGGAGCCCACATCAGTGGTATCCCGTTCCACAGGCAACGGCGATAAATTGGAAATTCTGGAGCAGAATTATCGGTATCTTTTGCTTAACAGGGATACGTTACTCGACGCTTACATTGGTCGAAAAGTAAATTATAGCCAGACTCGATTGCAAGGTTCCGCTTACGAAAGAGTGTCCCGGCACGGGGTATTGCTATCCACAGACCCGGAGATAGTCGATTTTGATGGCGAGGTCGAAATATCTCCAGAGGGAACTGTTTCCCTGCATGATGTGCCGGAAGATCTCAACTTATCGCCATCGCTGGTGTGGCTGTTGAACAGCCAGTTGCAAGGATCCCAGTCCATCGAAACCAGTTACCTGACCGGCAACCTGCGTTGGCAGGCGGACTATGTTCTAACCCTTAACCAAAAAGACCAACAATTGGCGCTGGCTTCCTGGGTGACCGTTGATAACCACACGGGAGTGAAATTCGATGGGGTCAGTATTCAGCTGGTAGCTGGTGATATAAACCGGGTAACGCCACAACCCGTGGCCCAATCTCGTCGCCGCGAATCCCTGATGATGGCAGATACTGCATCAATGGCCACCGAAGCAGTTTTTGAGTATCACAAATACGAGTTGCCCGGGGAAACTGACCTGAAGAATAACGAGAAGAAGCAGATCAGGTTTCTGGGCTCAGGGGGGGTCAGCTATGTGAAGAGTTATCACCTGACTTCACAGAATCAAAATTATCAATTGCCCGACGTCGAGAAAAGGAAAGTTGAGGTCAGGATTTCATTTGAGAACAGCAGGAAAAACCAACTGGGTGTTCCGCTGCCCGCGGGTATCATTCGCGTGTACCTGCAAGACCGGTCGGGCGCGCTGCAATTCATTGGGGAAGATACCGCAAGCCATACACCGGTGGGGCAGGATATTAAATTAAACCTGGGTCGGGCGTTTGACATTACCGCACATAGAAAACAGCTTACATTCAGGCGTCTGCAGGAACGGCTCGTTGAGGCCAGTTACGAAATAGAAGTTCACAATAGTAAAAAAGAACAAGTTGAAATTATTGTGCATGAAAAGATGCCCGGAGACTGGCGAATCATTGAGCAGAGTGAGCCGGGCAGGTCCGTGGATAGCAGAACCCAGGAGTATCGTATTAAGATTCCTGCAGAAGGTCACAAAACAATATCATATCGGGTGCAGACCCAATTTTAGGGAACCTCTGATTGAGGTAGGTATGCCGCACCAGTCAGAGGTTCCCGAGCAGGCTGCTGAGAAAGCCCCTGGCAGCACAATTCGGCATTGAGATTTACTTCTCGCGCAGGTTACAGAATTCGGTAATCGTTCAGCGCGACGAAGGTGCCGCCGTTTCGTGCGCAGAGTTCTCTCATCAATATTGCAAACCTGATCCCTGTAGCTTGAAACTGCACCGGTTGTGAGAATATTACGGGAAAACCGATTGCATGAATTCGAACGAGCCGCTTACCATCCCTGCCTACGCGATTGATCTGGTCCACCAGGCTTACCACCCGCTGAATTGATCTTCCAGAGAACTCATCCCCCAGCACGTAAAGGCTGATTTTTCGGTCCGGCCGATAGAAGGTGGAGATTGCCTTGGTAATGCCTTCAACGGGACTTGAGTTGCTAAATGTATCCCAGTTCTTAAGCCTGTCCAGAATGGCTCGCCGTCGGGCCTGGGTATCCGGAATCCAGTCATTGGCGTACTGACTGAACATGAAATTCCCCATGTCGTTCATCACCTGTATGCCTTTGAGGCGAGGATAGACCGCCAGGGTTTCTTCTACCTGCTGGACCAGGCGGGGCCAGGCAAACTGTTTCATACTGCCGGATGTGTCGACGATGAAAATCAGGTATTCACTGTCTACAGGAATACCGCCGATTGTGTCATCGTCAATATCCTTTTGGAAATCCGCCAGCAAGCGCTGCATTTCTTCCGTCAGGGACTGTTTGGCTTTAGCCAGGCGGCCGAGAATGAGGTTGTCTATTTTGGTTTTGTCAGAGGTGTTTTCAAACTGGTTATTCAGCGCCTGCAAACTTTGCTGTAACTTTGAAAGGCGCTGGATTTCCTCTTTTTTGCGGTCCTCCTTTCTTATCATTTCACGATTGAGGTCCCGGGTTTCGCCCCGGATGTCGAAAATGTCCTCCTGCAGGGCAGCAAGATAGCCTTCCAGGTTCTCAATGGTGTCTTCCAGAATTACCGGCTCGAATACCTTCGTCAGCACCAGCATCAAAATGATGGCACCAAAACCGCAGCTGATCACATCCAGGAAAGCCAGGCTTACACCTTCTATCTCACGTCGTTGCTTCATCAGGGCCAGTCCTTTGATGGACTTAAGAAAGATCCGCCGGTTATCTGGGCGAGTCGCCAGAAACTGGGTGCAGCGAATGGATCACCTTCCATCGGAAATAAAATCACGTTGACCGGGGTTCCATTCGGGAGCTCGTTAAGGGCATTGCCGAAGAACCTGACTCTTTGTTTGCTTTCTACCAGTGACTTCTTCGGCGGTTCGAATTCCATGGTCGGCAGGCCATCGACAATGAGGAAGATACTGTCCGGTGCCGGATTCATTTGTCTTGCCAGGCTAAAGGGGTGATGTAATGAAGTACCACCCTTAGGGACCAGTTTGTGCAGTTGTTCCAGGGCATAGTCGATATCTTCCCGGTCCACTGCTTCAACCCAGTTCAAGTCGCCGTCGGGCACAAGAGAAACTGCTTCCGTACTAAATGCAACAAGCTGGATATTGGCATCCCTGGGAACATTGGCAATGATCCACTCGATCGTGCGAACAGCCCTGAGCCACTTTGCAGAGGCTCGTTGGGTGTCATCATCCATGTTACGGCGGCGGATAATGTTAACGATCGTACCGGCCAACATGCTTGCAGATGAATCGATCAATATCAGAATATGATCGCCCCCCAGATGCAAACCCGTCAGATATTGCCGGTCACCTTCACCGACAAATGACCGGGTACTTGTGCCGCTCTGCTCATCGGCAGCAACAGAACCCTCGAGGTTGGCGGTCGCCTCTTCCAGCTTCTTTAACTCCAGTTTGAGGGCTTCAATGATCTTTGACTGGCTCGCCCCGGAATCCTTTGAAACATCAATGGTGGACTGGAGTTCTCTAATTTGCTTGATGATCAGTAGAATGAGCCCTTCTGTAGTGACGATTTCATCATCCGTTTCCTTGATCGTGGTTTTTAGTTCAACAAGGTTGTCAGTCCCTTCTTCTACTTCGATCTCCAGTTTCTTGATCTCCGCCATCAAATCAATGTTGATTTCCTGTGCAGTCGTTTCAGTACTGTGCTGGATGACGATGAAAATAAGAATGACAGCGCCAAACCCACAGGACATGACATCCAGAAAGGAAAGACTAAAGACATCAAATTGTCGTCGTTTGGCCATTTAAATTAGTACACTCCTGCAAATCAGTTTGCCGTAATCAGTACAGCGCTCTGGTTTTCGATAGTGATTCTGTCTCCGGGGCTGAGTGATGTTTGACCGGTTACCGAAGTGCCATTAATCTGCACCTCAGCGCTGTGAGCCTCAAGGAAAATATCCTTGCCACGTTTGTACAGCGTACACCTTGCGTTTTCTGCACTTTCCTTTAGGTCACCGGTTTCGGAATCGCTATTGTTAAATGACTCTATTCGCAACGAGCCCTTGATCGCATAGGCTCTGTTACCCAGCAGCAGGTGCGTTGGCGACTGGTGAACGAATCTCGCAATAGTTTTCTTACCGCTAACTGGCAAAGTAGTGACGTGGGAGACCGATCCGTTCGATGACACCAGTTTATCCCAGTTAGCATAGGCAGCATCAATTGCTGCGGTCTCGTTGAGTTGTTCAACTTCAAGGTTTGGTATTAGTTGTAACGAACGAACCAGGCCTGGAAACCCAAGAAAGCGGTGTGACAGAAATAAGGTAGCGCCGTCGTTGGACAGCATCGTGGTTCTGATCGCTTTGACTATATCGGGATAAAACGTAGAACAAGCGGTGAGAAGCTGTTCGTTGGAAACCTGGGTTGAATGTTTTACACCGTGTAAATCGATTTCAAAGGGCCCCGACTTGTCACCTTTGCGGATCCAGGAAGGTAGCAGGTCGAATAGTCTCTGCTCACTGTCGGCCTGATGCATGGGGTCGTAACGTGAAGTCTGGATAAATTGCTTGGCTACAATGTTTGCCCATCGGTCCCACAAGGTATGCAGGCCGCTGTCACTAATGATGAGTGTTTTTACTGCCCGCAGCAGGCCGTTTGATGTCAGGTGTGTAAGACTGATTCGATGTAATGAGATGTCGAGATACAGGGTCGTGGGTAAATTCGACTGTTTGGCGACGGAGATGAGGCCAAGATCAACCAGGCTGCTCACGGGGATTTGTGACTCCTTCGCCATGCCCAGTAGCAGTCCCAATTGCTGCCGGTCATAAAACCCGGGTACAGCGAGCACCACATGGTCAATAGATTGATTCTCGTTCTGATCCAAATGACTTATCATCCTGGCCCAAATTTCCTCCAGGTGGCCAAATGCCAGGTCTGCATGATGGCGAATCGATCTGGTGCTGTTTGCAATGGGATCACTGTTTAACTGATTCCAGAATCGATTGTTGGTCCAGCGGGGTAAGAGTCTGGCGTTTTGCTGGCCCGCCTGACCGAGCAGCATTTTTTCTCCGTCAAGGACGGCATAGCCGGGGCTGGTATCTATTAACCTGCCGTCAATAGCCTGGTTGATGCTTGCATCGTTTAGTTCGATGAATCCTGTTGACAACGATCTGCTCCTCTAGAAGGATTAGGTTTTGGTCTTTGCCTGACGAGTCGTCAGGATTGCAGGTGCCGGACCAGGCGATTATCGCAGTAATCTTCGGTATCCAATACCAGTCTCTCTTGTGTCAGTTGCAATTGGTGTAACAAGAACATCACTACAATACTGATCAGCAGGGCGACAAATGTTGAGTTGAACGCAACGCCCAGGGCCTGAGTGACTCCGGCAATATCGCCCTGCACCGCCTTGTGGGCCTGCCCCAGTGCCTGGCCGATACCCCGTACCGTACCCAGGAATCCTATGGAGGGAATCGCCCAGGCGATATATCTGATCATTGATAGTTCTGAGTCCAGTCTCTCGGATTCTGATTCACAGATTGCACCAACAGCGTTGGATACATCCTGGATGTTTCTGGTTGAGCGGAATCTGTGCAAAGCAGTCAGAAGGGCACGGGGTAAGAGGAAACTTTGTTGTTCGGATGTCAAAGCCTGCACAGGTCTTGAAAATTCCCTGGCGTCCTCAGGCAGGATACTTGTGCCCTGTGCAAGGGGTATCAGGTCGAGTTGCAGAGTCTGCCGTTCCCTGGTTGAGAGCATGGCTTTGTATCCCATGAGTGACATCGCCCAGATCATCAGGATAAAGCATGACTCCTGTTCAAAGTCACGAACGATAACGTACGTCGAACGCTCCGGGACATAATCAGGGTTGGCATTCATCTGGATGGCTTGTACTTCCAGTATGGCGGCTGCGTTGGGACGAATAATAGAGACATAAACGCCATGGACAACGATGATGGCGATAATCAGCGAGAAAAGCTGAAAAATAAACTCGACGGGTAACTGTCTTTTCATTTTGACCCCTTAGATGTCGACAGGAAATGGCACTGCGTTGTCGGCGCTAATGGTTTCTGTGGGTATAAACTGTTCGATGGCTTCACTTAGATTCCTGTTTTTAAGGGACCCTGGGGGTAGTAGGTCAGTTTCTGCAACCTTGTCCCCGGTATCCGGAGTAACCGGTTTGGCTGCCTCTGGCTCGGCTGCGTTAGAAGTGTTTTCTACCGTATCCTCTTCAGCCGCTAATTTGTCGTCTTCGGGCTCTTTGCGCTCCGGCACTGGCGCGCCGTTTGCGATTTCTTCGGAGGCCGGATCCTTTTTTACCCGCGTCTGTTCTTGGGCCCCGGAACTTACCGCCAGTAAAAAAAATACAAGGGGGATGATGGTTTTCATGTGTTCAGCTCGTTAGCGTTAACAGTATAGTTTAATCTGATTTATTCCAGAAAGCGGGCAATGCGAAAACCCACATCTGCTCTTGGCTCAGTACCATAATCCCTGTAGGTCCATCTGAGTTCGCTGAATCGACCATGTTTGTAACTGGAACCACGTATAACATGATAATCCCCCTTTTCTGGGCCGACAGGGTCAATCTGCTTTTCTCGCGGGGTCTCGACCGAATAGTAGTCATGCATCCATTCTGAAACATTTCCTGCCAGGTCATGAATGCCAAGTTCATTGGCAGGGTAGTTGCCGATAGGTGATGGACCGCGATAGGCATCATGGTAACCACTAATAGTGTAAGGCACCATGTTGGCGGCGGATTCATCCGCATAATTCGCATCGATATCAGTGGGTGGCATGTTGTTGCCCCAGGGAAACCGGGTAGGGTCCGGCCCGTTGGCATAACGTGCCGCCCAGACCCATTCAGCTTCTGTAGGCAGGCGATAGCCTGTATTGAGGGGTTTGACGGCTTGCCAGAGCCCATGAACTTCCTCGTAGGCCAGCGGTAGACTGTCACGTTGACTTAGCCAGTTGCAGAATTCGACAGCCAGGCGCCAGGAAAGATTGACCACGGGTCGGTCATCGTCACTCAAGAGTGCACGTCCAAGAACACCTGAATCATGTGTCGGATCAAATTTCTTAAATTGTAAATTGCTCACCTCGTTGACGGACATATAGTAAGCGCGGGTCAGCTGAACGGTTTTTTGAACCTCGTTGGACCTCCGACCCGGCTCACGCCTGCTGGCACCCATCGTGAATTCAGCAGGAATGATGAGCTGGAGTGTCTGCCCCACGCCGTTTTCAAAAGATGTTGGAATTGACGCGATCCGGGCCTCTTCTTCAGTTTGCAATTGGATAACCAGTTGCTGGGTCGATCCCGGTTGCGGTGTCACTTTTGTTGTATATTCTGCGTAACCTTCTTTTACAATTCTAATCTGGTGCTGACTGGCAGTAAGTGAAAACCGTTGGGATGGATTACCCATAGGTTTGTCATCAATATAGAGCTCAGCCCCGTCGGGATCTACCATCAGCCTGACAACACCCAGTACCGGCAACAGCGTGTTGCTAAGGCTAAGTGCTTCTTCAGGTTGAACAAGAATCTTTCGCTGCAGCGGTTCGTAGCCTGCTTTCGACAGTGTCACCTGGTAAGACACACCCGGAGCAATGGTTAGTTCGAGTGGAGTTTGTCCGCGATAGCGACCATTGAGCCTTACGTTAGCGCCTTCTGGAGTCGAAAGAATAGAAACCTTGCCATCAGACTTTTCGAGCACAACCTTGTCGATTGTCTGGTCGACACCGGCAACGATGTCGACAGTGGTCTGCCAGGTTTTATAGCCCTTTTTCCGAATCTGGATTGTTCTTTCACCCTGCAGCGCCTCAACGATACCCGGCGTCGTGGCGAGGGCTTCATCGTCCACCAGGATACTCGCATCCTCTGGATGGCTGCTGATGGAAATATTGGCCCAGGCAGGGGAAATTGGGATTTCGATTGACTGTGGCTGACGCATCCCTGTGATCAATATTTCAGTATCGTAATCGAGGTAGCGTTCTGATCGAATGCTGACATCATGCAGCCCGGCAGGGATTTCATCCAGCGTCAGGGGGCTTGGTCCTCTGGGTTGCTGGTCGATAATAACGTTCACCACGGCATCGGGGCTGGTTGTGACCACGAGAATGCCGGGAAGCTTCTCCAGTTCTAAGCTGAAGTCCTGATCAGCGTCATCGTTGACGTCAATGGACGTTGAGAGGACATGGTAGCCGGACTTTGCTGCCGTTAGATCGTAACTGCCGGGCAACATCAGGTAACGTTCACCTAACTGATAGCTGAATCCGCTGGTAAACCTGAAACTATCCGGTAGCGGCGATATTGTGACCCTCACTGCCCGGGCAGTGAACATAAATCCGGCGGCAATCGCCAGAATGACAAAGACGATGCCAATCGCGGTAGGGACGGGTTTAATCCGAAATCCATGCTGCGACTCGTCTCCCTGCGATCTCTGGAACGGGGTCGCTTCAATGATGGAATGTTCGTCTTCCATCAGTTCACTTTTTCCACGCAGCTGATGAGAATTGCTGGTGCTGGTTGTCCGCCCAGCAAGGTAATCTCCTGGTGAATGTCCCGGTACTTGCGTCTTTTACCCACGATGGTATAAGTGCCCGGATAGAGTTCCAGGTGTTTGGAATCAAATTTGCCGAAGCTGCCGATCTTAAAGACGGTGACATCCGTCTTGTTGTCTGACTTCAGTTCAATATCAATGGGTATGCGCGCAAGTGAGATGAGATGTGAAAGTCGGTTTAACTGGCGCTGTAATTTTGGCCCTGAGTCTTTGATGCGGGCCGCTTTGAGCAAACCAGCCGTTGCCCGGTCGAGCTCGTCGTCTGTAATCATCAATCCAGGTTTTTCGATGTAACGTTGAAGCTCCTGCTCCAGCGCCGCACGGCTGCGGGCAAGTTTCAGTGCCTCGACCGCGTAGATTGTGCCAGGTGAGAGTGAAAGGATGTCCTCGTATTGGGAAATCGCTTCCTGCCAGGCTTCGCCCTGGATATTTTGTACTGCCAGGTTTTTGTGTACCGTGATTTTATCCTGGGTTTCGGAAATAACGATCTCCTGCAGCCCGCCTTCAGGTGCACTTGAATTGGGAAGTATCCTCTGGGCTCTGTCAAAAGCCAGACGGGCCTGTTCATAGTCTTTATCACCCAGGGCGTCATAGGCAATTGACATCTGGTCGTTGAATGCATTGTTAGCTATTGTTCGCTTTACCCTTGTGACGGCTTCTGTCGCGGGATGCCATAACTTATCTATTCTCACGGCCTGCTGGAAATAAGCCAGGGCTTCCTTTAAGTCGCCGTTTCTCTCGATCACTTCACCATCCCTCACCAGACCCAGGACTTCCTTCAGGTTAACGGCACGCTCGAGCCCTGCAGCGACTTGCGGATCACTCCGCCTGATAGCACTGAGAATCGTGAATGCGTCAAGCGCTCTGTCTGCGTTGCCATCTTCGAGTGCTCGGTTGCCGGTTTCGAGGTTTTCACTAAAAACAGCATCTACATTGTCAAGAACAGCATTGAGAACAGAGATGCCTTCGGAATACTTGTCGAGCGCCAACTGAAAGTCTTCGTATCGAAATGCGTCATCACCGGCAAGACCAAGGCTGACAGCCTGCTTGTACTCGTTGCTTGCCCAGATCTGTCCGCCTGCATCTTCTACATTGATTTGCAACCGGAGAAGTTCTGTGGCGGTTTCGCTACCTTCCTGCTGTAGTTTTTTGAGCCGTGCGACTTCCAGTGGCGCAAGAACAGGTTCAGGTTCAGGTTCAGCTTCGGTTGTTGTTGAGGTCTGGTGCGGTTTGGAAATGTTGGTGACATCGATGCTGGTGATCGGGCTCACCGGTTCAGATACGGGAGCAAAAATAAACACAATAAGGGCGACAATAACCAGCAAGCCCAGGCCGATAACCGCTGTGTTTGTCGATACTGTAACGCGATCCCGGGGTAACCTGTGGGTTACCTCGGGACTGATTTCAGCGGGCGCCGGAGTTGCCCGATTGAAACCGGTGGCAACAACATCAATGGTGTTGTTAGCACCTGCGGCGTAGCCATCAACAATCTCGACAATCGTGGCAATATCCAAAGGCCGATCATAGGGTGATTGATGTAACATACTCGTCAGCAACTGCTGAAATTCTAATGGAATCGGTAAGTCAGATTCAAATTCCTGGCCCTCGCGCCAGGTCTGACCGGTTAGGCTGGTGAACAGCAGTTGACCGAACGAATATATATCATCGGATGCATCCACAGGGTGATTCGACCGTATCTGGGGGCTGAGATAGCTTACCGTTTGACCGGCAGTCGAGTGCGCTGTACCAAAATCCGTAAGAGAGACATTCTCTTCAGCATTCACCAGAATGTTGTTGGGGTGTAAATGGCCATGGGCGAATCCGAGGCTGTGGGCAAATGTAAGTGCATTTGCGACCTGCGTCAGTTGTTTCCACTGAACCTTGAAATCACCGACATGGGAGAAACTTTGTGCAGCCTGAAGGTATTGGGAGACGATAAAACTCGTGTTATCGATCTGCTCGAGACCGAAGGTTCGGTTTATTTTTTCATGCAGGAGCCCGCGATGCCGATCAATACTTCGGGAAATTGAATCTGCTGCTTCTGGCGTCAGGCCCTGTTTGAATACCTTCAGAAATACCCGCTCATTGAGTTCCGTGTCGATTGCCAGCCAGCAGTCGACGAAATCGTTCTCAGCGATTCTGTGTAACAAGGAATATTTAGCAGAAATCGTCTGCCCTTCGCCTAGTGTAACTGCCATCTATTTTTTAGCACTTTTTGGTCAGACTAAAGATTACTGCTCTTCTGATAACCCGATTTCTGCAGTGTAAATTTCCTTTAATATGGTTCGCCATTGATCGTACTGCGCGTTTGCGGTTCCGGTCAGTTCAACGGTTCGACCTTCTATATCCAGTACGTAGGGAGTTATTTCCGAGCCAAGGGAATGACTTAACTCACGGAGGGATTCTGCGTGTATTTCTGCCTCGCGTCTACGGTCGAGACCGCTTTTTATCGACCCGATGCCACCTGTAACGGCACCAAGGGCGGCGGCATCACCAGCCCATGTACCGCTCTCAGATCCTGCATAGATTCCTCCGGCGACAAGCGCTGCGCCTGTTAGCAAGCGAGCCGTGGCCTGTTTTTGCATTTGGCGCAAATTTAGAGCCTCCTCGTAGGTGGCAAATCGCCACTCATCATAGGACGCTTTCATGTCCCTGTAGAACTTACCATAGTACTCATCGAGGGTATCGACAAACAGGTACTCACGTTCCTTAATGTTGTTTACGCGTTGCAGCATGCGATCGGTGTCAGCAGGCAGCTGGCTAATTTCGGTCGTACCGTCGTGGGATGTTTTTATATATTGGCCAAAGGCATCGGGGGAAAGACTCCGCGCGTACTTAAGATCTGAAACCTGGCGTATCCTGGTAATATCCACTTCTTTCAGTTTTTGACGATGGTCAAGCAGGTCGTTTGCAAAATCGTTGTAAAGATCCTGGAAGGGATCTTCTTTTGGTCCACGGTACGAGAATTTACTCGCCTGGTCTTTGTAGCTTTTCTCCAGCCAGACTTTGCCGGTGGAATCCACAGCCTTTAAATGTATCCGTAAAAGTTCCCCATCCGAGCCGAGAATTTTTCCTGAAACCTCCACATCAATGGCATCTGAACTGTCGGGCGTGACCCTCACAGCTCCCCAGTTGCCGGTTTGTTCGAGTGTGTCCTTGAGATGAAAAGCAATGTACTGCGACTCGGCCCTGCGCACGTCGGGAATAATCAACTGCTTTTTAAGTTCTTCCTCGGTGTCGGGTATGCCCGTCTCCAGCGGGATAATGCCTATATCCATGTAGAGGTGAGTGGGCAGTGCAATACTTGCCTGGCGAGCAGGTGTTGAATTTGCCTTGACGATTTCTGTCGTTGAGCAACCGCTTGCGCCCAAAAGAAAACCAGCCAGGATTGAAAGCCCCAATGGATATAAAATTTTATGCTTCATTTGCATGATTTTAACCCGTCATCTGTTGAATCGGTAACTGCTCTTTTGTTTTATCTGCAACTATTACAGACCTGATTTGTAGCGACGATATTCGTCCCAGAGTTTTTCTTTAAGATCGGGATCAGATTCTGAGATGGCGGCTTCCCTTAGCTGTTGCGCAACTATGTCATCGCCCTGTGGACTTGGAATATCCTCAGGGATTGCAGGGTTTACTTGATTTGAGGCAATCTGGTCCTCCGGCTTCTGACTGGCATTGCTTCCACCTGTCCCTCCGATTTCTGCATCTTCCGGTACCTCCATCAGATCCTGGCCTCGATCACCGGGTTGTCGTTGCCTGGTGGAGTCTGTGACTGGTGGTGGGGTGGTATCGATCACTGTGGCACGCGCGTCCTGGATTCTACCCTCGAAAATCACCAGTGACTCCTCGAGTTCCTGATCCAATGATCCTATTTCTCCCGTTCCCTCGCCGAGTACCCCGGCAGTTGGCGTTCCCGGGGGGAAGTCCGGCAACCCGGTCTTGGCATTCAGTACAGCCTGCGTGGCGATCACAAGTAACACATTGGCATCCTGCAACGCGGCTTCGGTGTCCTGGTATGGATCATCTCCGTTGCCTCCAGCACTTGGATCACCGATTGGTTGATCCTGGGCATCCCCGAGAGCACCGAGATCCTGTTCGGCGATAATAATGGCAATGCGTGCCTTGGATAATAAACTCTCTGCCGCTATAAGGTCTGCGTCTGATTCGGCGCCTGCCACTGCCGCACCGGCTTGTTGTAACGCAATACCCGCTTGCTCCAGGGCTTCCTGTGCGGCTACGATATCGTCGGCTAATTCATCTCCGATGGGCCCACCAGCAGGAGGTGAACCGGCGGAAGGATCACCTGACGAAGGATTTCCGCCAACCATGTCGTCTATTGATTCATTATCACCGCCCGGTGGGTTGCCCCCAGCCAGGTCATCCATGGTTTCCTCTCCGCCTGGTGGACTACCACCGGGCATACCTTCTTCCATAGCTTGCTCGCCGCTGGGAGGGCTGCCGTCTGCTGATTCAGCACTGGATTCATTGCCGGCAACATCAGAAGAGGGTTCGGATTCGGCACTTTCACTTGAACTGCTACTACTTGACTCACTTTCATCAAAAACGAGTTCTTCGCTTTCTGAGGTTGAATCTGTTTCCGGAATCAAAGGGTCAGGTAGCTCCGAGCCTGACTTGTCGGAAGGCTCACTGGGGAACATGGGAGGTTCATTGCTACCGCTGGCCTGGGCTTGTTCGCCGATTTGAGCGCCAGCCTGTGCGATTTTTTCTCCTGCTTGCTGAAGGTCAGCGCCCGCTTTTTGTCTTTCGCCTTTTTGTTCTGCAGTTTCCTGGTCTCCGGGTTGAGACTTGCCCTGACTTTTTTCTCCTTTTTCACCCGGAGGTGAGCTACTCGGGGACGAAGGTTCGCTTTTGGCCGTTGGATCTGGCATTGATGTTGAGGGCGGTGATGATGATGGAGTGCTCGGCGGCGAACTCGATGGCGGCGAACTCGATGGTGGCGAACTCGATGGCGGTTGCGATGAAGGAGGACTCGATGGCGGTGGTGAAGACGACGGTGGTGAAGACGATGGCGGGCTCGAAGACGGCGGTGTGGAACTGGGTGGTGAAGAAGAAGGCGGTGAAGACGATGGTGGCGATGAGGGTGGCGGTGAAGGGGGCGGTGGTGTGGACGAACTGGGCGATTTACAGGCAGCCAGGCCCAGCAAGGCGATGACAATCAATGCCTGGAGCAGTTTCTTAACAGCAGGTTCGAACTCTGGACAGTAACCCCCAGGCTTGTTTAGCTTGTCCATAACTCCTCCTTCTGAGTATTCTTAAACGGTAAAATTAACCCTAATAGCGCCAAATATTCTCTATCGTGTCATATTCTCAATTCGAGTAGTGTGTCACTCTGAACATGAAGTTTACCTGAATGATTCGGGGTTATTTATCCCTGATTAGAGTTTGACCTGATTTTCGGCTGAAATGTTCAAAAAAATGCGTTTGTTGGGGAATTTAGCCTCAATGTAAGGGCTTTCTACCGTCCAGTTGCGATCTTACTGTGAAAAGTTGCGAGATTTTTTCATTGAATCGTACCGATCGTAAGGTAGTGGTTGACGTCGCGCCGTTAGAGACTGAATATTAGCGTAAGGATACCGGTCTTATCGGAAAGGTCAGGGATTAGAAAATAAGGGAGTAAAGGTTTGGTCAGATTCTCAGCTAGCTTATTGCTGTCGATAATAGCCCTGTCCGCGTGCACGACCAACGTTGTGGTTGAAGGAACCGTGCCGACACCCCTGGTTGCTAAA
The DNA here is from genome assembly GCA_012960755.1 of Gammaproteobacteria bacterium. Next base: position 30,933 of record DUAT01000036.1, on the reverse strand, counting down.
ATACCAGCCGATGTTGGTGTTTATTATGATGAGAGGTTCAGGAATTTTGTTCATACAGAAGCGATTCGGGAAGAAGGCACCTGGAATATTGATCTGGGCGAGCAGAACCTGTCGTTTTTTCGAAAATTAACCCGTGCAATGTTCAAATCCGTCGTCGAGGTTAATTCCCCGGAGTTAACCGAGGAGCAGAAGTCTGAACTTGACGGTCTGGTGATTCCCAGAATCGAAAAATACGGTTTTCTGACGCCGGGTATCTCCGGGTTAAAATTCTTCTCGGCTTCCATTCATTACCGCATTATCGTTTTAAATCAGAACAACGAGAATGTGGCGGAGTATGTGGTTGTAGGCTATGGCAAGAGTGAAGCTGGGCTTTTTGGCTCAGGGGACGCATTGGGTGAAGCGACTATGCTGGCGATTCGCGATGGTGGCACGCGGATCGCAATCGAACTTAGTCAACAACCGGCGATTGTTGCATGGCTAGCTCAACGGGAAGGAGCAGACTAGTGAGAGCAATCATCGTCATGTTGTTACTCACACTCGTGCTGACCGGTTGCGTAACCGCCAGGATTGAGCAATCAAGGACGGCCAATACAGGCATCCGAAGCAATGATGCACTGGTAATACTCGGTCGCGCCAGCTACAACGACCGTGAGACCGAGGAGAGTTTTACTGAGTGTCTTTCTGATGAGCTCAGCAAAGGTCCAAATTCAATCAGGTTGATTCCCGAGGATGAATTTAAGGATTCACTCTATCCGTGGTTCGAGCCACGAACAGCACCTGATTCCAGCGATGACCTGGCCCAGTTGTTCGCCCAGCCCGGCGTGCAGGACAGGATCACAGCATCAAATGTACGCTACCTGGCATGGATTGACGGCGATACTATCACTGTCGACAAAGGTGGTAGTTTCAGTTGTACCATCAGCACCTTTGGTGGCGGTTGTTTTGGCGTCACCTACTGGGAGCAGGATGCATCCTATGAAGCGTCGATCTGGGACCTTCAGAATCTGACGACAGCAGGTGAGATTAGTGCCGATGCTAATGGTACCTCCTACCTTGCGGGTTTGATTTTACCTATACCCATTTTAGCCAGGCCCGGCAACGCGGCGTGCAAGGCGCTGGCCAAGCAGTTAAGAGAGTTTCTGATAACTGGCACCCTGTAGATATTTCCGGCTCATCGGGGGATCGGGCTGGGATTCAGCGATATCCCGACGCTTGGGGCCTGTCCGACAACCCGGAAGATCTGGTGCAGACTGAGACCCTTCGTTTCGAAAAGCTCCCCATCGACAATTCTTGGCCGAAATCGCATTTTTGAAATAATGCCCTTGAACACTCTTTTTTGTTCGTTAGGTATGTTGCTGTCAATGACTCTGACGTTTTGTACTCGTCCATCTGATCGCACATCGTATTCTAAATCCATAAACAACTTGTGTCCCGGTTGGACACTGGCTGGAAAACGATTGAGTACCGGTTGGATCCTGCGTTTTGGAAACAGTCTTTTTGGTTTACCGAACAGCTCATAACGCAGTTCATCGTATTCCGGGTGATCCGCGAGTACCTGCCAGGCTTGCAAATAAACCTCCTTCGCCCGGTGGTCGGAAGTAATAATATAAGTGTCGGCCAGGTTAACAAAAGATTTGGCGATGTCAGATTCATCAGTCGACGGATGGGTCGAAACGATGCTCAACGCCCGTTCCATGGGTTCTTTGGTCAGGTTTCGGGGTGCACCCTGCTTGAACCTTGCATTTGACAGTCCGATGAGAAGCTTGACCAGTCGCAGGTCGTCGGTGCCGTACTTGTCTTCGATAATTGAAATAGAACGGTTGTAAAGGCTAACAGACTGACGGAACAACTGGTCCCGAAACATGCGGTTTTCTGTCGTACCGTATTGTGATACCGAATAGCCGCGCATTGCGAAGTAGGCGCCCAGTTTCTCCAGGGTCGGTAACAGTTCTTCTCCATTGACCCCAAAAGCCTGCTCGCTGACTTTCAGGTTGAAGCGTTGTTGTAAATCGGCACGTTCATGAAACCCCTGTTGCAGTTGTATTGCAGCAAGGTTGTTCACTGCGGGAAGTTGTAATCTTGTGTAGACGCCATCCTGGCGATGTGAGATGTGTTGTGCGCGTCGAAGTGTTTCCGTGGCGACATCGAATTGCTTTAGCGTGGTCTCAATATATGCGCGAGCCATCAGAATCCTGAAGAGGTGAGCATGATATACGTTTACTGCTTCAATCAGTTCCACTGCTTTGTTGAGGCTAATCAACGCTTCAGACTCATTACCGGAGAGTGAATCAAGAATTGCGGCATTGGTAAGCACTTTTGCATAGGTGACACTGTCAATGTCGAAGTTTTTCGACACCTCTTCAGCGAGATCAAGGGCGACACTTCTTGCCAGGTCCAGCGTTTCATTGTCGAGATGCGTAAACAGGAGTTTATGCTGGGTGTTGAGGTTTGAATTAGCCAAATCAACCTGCCGGAACATGTTGTCGGTAGACATCGCGCATACCCTGGTACTGACCAGTATCAGGGTGATGACTAACATTGCGTGTCGGTAGAAAATTCTCATACTTTAAGTCTCGAAAGTAATGTCTCTAATGCTTCATCTCTTAATCTTCGTCTTGAATTAACATTGTATTATTCTGCTTAATGATCTGGTTACTGGTTCTAATTTCTGTTTCCTCCTCATGGCTCGAACGTCTGGTACAGGGTTACATGACTGGTCGCGACAGGCTCACCGTTTACCAACCGCGGGCGAAAAGTTGCCTTTCGAAGTACCTGCCTCATCAGTCTTGTCAACTTTGACGGTAAACCGGCCGTGCTCACCTCAATATCGGACAGATCGCCATTTGCACCGACCGTAAAGTTGAGTTCGATACCCATCCGAAACAGGGCATCATCTCCCTGCAAGCTCAACGGAAGAATATTCAATAGTTGCTTGTGAACGAACTGGAAAGGGTGTCCCACGACCCGAATGACTTTTTCGTCGTCATACGGATCCCTGTATCGACTGTCTTTTATCCGGACTTTATAATCGTTACTGTTAAGAGGTAAGAGGAACTCCTGGGGTGGTAGTGCTTCAAATACCAATTGTTCCTGGGGCGTTAATTGCGCCATCTGAGCCTGGCCAAAACGGTCTTTTTCAATCCGAAATATCCGAACGTTGGATGATCGGTTGCTATCAGTCAACGGTTTGGACAAGGCGATTTCCTGCGGGTGGGCAAAGTTCTCCTGACGATCTTTTTCGCCCATGGCAGCCCAGGCCAATCGGTAGTAGTTATCTGCGCCAGCTTCGTTTCTAATCACGGAATAGGCATCAGCCAGTTCCACATAAACCTGGCTACGCCATTCGTTAGAAATATTGGGATTAGCCTGGATAATAACCAGGGCTTCCTCGAGAACCTTGTGGCTGCAGCATGAGCGCATTAAGCGTTTAATCTTTGCGCGCATAATAATCGATGGAAACTGTAACGGGTCAGTTGCACCCCGGTTCTGCGTAACAATCTGCTCGCTGCGATCAAGGGTTTTGAATGCGCGACTGAATTGGCCCGTTTCAACATACCAGTGACTCATCTTCTCCAGCGCCGGGAGAATTTCCATTGAGTCTCTGTCATAGTTGTGCTCGGCGATAAACAGGGCGAACAGCTGATTCTTGTCTGCCTCCTCGGCTTGTCGGCTATTGAGGTTGATTTCTGTCAACAGATCCATCATTTCAAGCTGGCGCAAGGAATACACACCATCATGCCGATGTGAAAGGTGCTGCGCCCGTTCGCTTGCCTTGATGGAGGAGTCATAGTCGCCAATCGCTTTGTAACTTCGAGCCAGTCCCATGAGTGGATCGATCAACTCTTCAGCAAAAGGACCGATGTGTTCTTCGGTGCTTTCAATGTCTGCCTTGTAGCCACCAATGGCATGGTCGTACTCCTGATTGATTTCGTAAATTAAAGCTTCATCCGGCGCTGTCAAATCCGCCGTCGAGTTGACACTGGCAGCCTCAGATGACACCGCTAACACGGCAGTAGCCGTTGTTAAAACGACGACTAGTAAACGATCAAGCATACAGGTGAGCCGTTCTCCCATTTAAGAAACATTATCAACCAGTTCTGGAATTAAAGCTATTTCCCCATAGGACCTGCCATTGTGACCGGCAGGTTACACAATTGATTTCAATGCCTACTTACATACCCAGTCTATACCAGCGGCTTACAGGAAACTTGTACAGAAAGGCTACTGACGTGGGTTAAATCAGGCTTTTCATTAAGTATTTCTTGTGATTTCGAACCTTTTGCAGAAGAATCGGGTCCAAAGCATTAGGAGGCTGATGGGGAATACAGCCTGGATAAAAGTTATGTCACCTCGATACCTTAGAATTGGTTGTTTCGCTCGAAGCCTGTGGGTCGGTACCCTGGCCAGCATCGCCCTGGGTGTCGCAGGTATGGCGTGGGCTGTTTCAGAAGAAGAAGAAATTAAACTTGGTCAGCAGGAACACCTGAAGATTGTTGCCCAGTATGGTGTGTACCGGGATAAGGATCTGCAGACCTATATTGAAATGGTGGGTCAGAGGGTGGCGGCCCAGAGTAGTCGACCCGGGCTTGAATACCATTTCACCATTTTAAACAATGAGATCATCAATGCATTTGCCTTGCCGGGTGGGTATATCTACATCACCCGTGGCATGTTGGCGCATATGAATTCGGAATCCGAGCTTGCCGCTGTCCTGGGTCACGAGGTAGCCCATGTCACCGAGAAGCATGCATTCAGGTCACAGTCACGGGGCAAGGCATTGAGTGTGGCATCTACCATCGCAGCTATGGCCACCGGCACCCCGGGCGTTTATGAATTGGGTAATATCTTTGGGGGCGTCCTGCTGAAAGGTTACAGCCGTGAATTCGAATTGGAAGCCGACCAGGTGGGTGCGCAATACATGGCGAAAGCAGGCTATTCGCCGGAAGCGATGTTGAAGACTATTGAGGTTCTAAAAGCAAATGACCGAATCGAGATAGAACAGGCTAGAATCGAAAAAAGATCGCCGAATGTTTATCACGGTTTCCTTTCAACGCATCCTGACCATGATACGCGATACAAGGAGGCGGTTAGAGAATCCCTGAAGTTGTTGGAAGACTTCGATGAGTTCATACGCTCGGATGAGTTTCTAGAGAAGCTAAATGGATTAGCCTATGGAGACATGCGACAGGTTGGGGTCGTCCGCAAAAATACGTTCTACCATCCGAGGCTGGGCGTAAAGATGTCCTTTCCCGATGGCTGGAGGATCGAGACCACCAAGCGTGGCGTACAGGCGGTATCAGTCACGGCTGATGCTGTTTTTGCGATAAACACCGGCAGAATGGTAAAGAACCTGACTCCCAGACAGTACCTGGAGCAAAATCTCGGAATGAATATTCGCGATGGACGGGATGTTACTATTTCAGACCTGAAAGGGTTTATCGGTATCGCGGACCGGGCAGATTCCCCCTTCGGACCAAGGCCCTTGCGAGTGGCGGTTCTATACGACACCAGAAAGCGACTGGTGTTTATCCTGACAGGGGCTGGAAAGCACGACTTGCGTAAAATCGCATCCGACCGGGACTTTATCAAAACTATCTTTAGCTTCGATGCTATGGACAAGGAGGACAGGAGAGTTGCGAAGGTACCCAAGATTCAAGTTGTTCGAGCGGAAGAAGAAACTACAATGGAACAGTTGGCGGCAGAGTCTCCCATCACCAACTATGCGCTGGACAAGTTGCGGGTAATGAATGGGCTCTATCCCGATGGGCAGCCTGAACCCGGGCAATTGATAAAAATTGTTGATTAGTCGGTTGTGGGTTTAATTCCCTCGTTCCAGCGTGTAGATCTCCTGCAGTAGTTCTCTCCAGTCATTATATTGATTCTGCAGGGAACCGCTCAACTTGACGACCTGACCCTCCAGTTCAGCTTCTGTCGGTTTGATTTCTGATTCAAAGGAACTGGAGAGCTCACGCAGAGCATCCTCGTTCATCTTGAATTCCTGATAGGTATGATAAACGTTTTTCAGGACCGTCCAGTTGCCAGTTCGCGGTTTGCGCTTGGTGCCCACCTGCTCGAGCTCGCGGTTGTAGACCATTAGCTCGTAGCTGTACTGCCGCCAGTATGGATATACGGTTTGCATGTTCTTAAAAAAGCTATCGTATTGTTCATCCATGATGTCGATAAAACGGTATTCACTTTCACGTATTTTTTTTACCCTTGAGTACATGGTGTCATTTCTTGCGGGAAGACCCGACATTTCAACGCTTCCATCTTCGTTTACTTCAAGGTATTCGCTGAATGCCTGGGGTGATAATGCAATTGCGTAACGCAAGGTCGCCATGTCTAGAATGTTGGAAACCTCTGTTTCCCCGAGTTTGCTTCGCACCAGATACATGTCGTTGGCGATGTCATTGTATAGGTCCTGGAAAGGTTCCCTGGACTCATTAGTTCCATCGCTGACACTATAATCCGAGCCATAGCCGTAGCCATGGTCGGTGGAAACATCCGAATAGACCTGATCCAGCCAGACTATGCCTCTGGCATCAACGACGCGCACTTTTAAGCTGAGTTCTACCGCAGTGGATTCAAGTATCTCTGCGGTGACAGACACTTCGGTGGTGGGGTCGATTTCAGGTATTACCCGAACTGCCCCCCAATGCTGGGACTCCAGTAGCGTATTCCTTAATACCACGGGCAGGTAGTTGGATTCAGCTTGCCTGACCCTGTTGTAAATATGACGCTTGCTGGTTTGTTCCAATATCCCCTTGTTGAAAATAGCGATACTGACGTTAAGTCGTCTGCTGGTGGTGCTGTTGAAGCTCTCACCTGTGTTGTCACTAATGGTCATCAATGCCTGATTCAACTCAACAGTCTTTGCTACAGGCTGTTCCTCAACCTGCGGTGTTGAGGAACAGGACGAGAGGAAGACGATGCCAGTGAAGATCAACCAGGGAGGGGCGAGCCATGTGGAATTCATTGCCACGTAATTATTCCGCGGGTCGGAGCCAGCAGGTTTTCTTTTTTGCGAGGGTGTAAGTGCATTCATACAGCCCCTTGCCTGCTTCAAACGGCATGTAGACCCTGTTCAGAGTAAACTCCTGTGAAAAGTTTGACGAACGAACTGTTGTCGCCACGTTGAGCCTACTGCCGTCTTGTGACAGTACCAGTCGATTTCTCACCGTAAGACCTTCCGGCAGCGAAACGATAAAAATCAACTGGCCCTGGCTGTCAAAGCCACAGTACTCCTCGCCGAGGTTGGTGCCTGAGCGTTGTCCGTCAATGAAATCACAGGTCAGGGAGAAATCCCCTTGCCGCTCCACCATAATGTAATCTTCAGACTGTTTCACGGTTAACACAACCGATCTGGCCATCATCTCGGCAAGTGAGCCCAGGCCGATGATTCCTTCCAGATTGTTGATGGCTCGGCGGTTCAGATCATTCGGCATCCTTCCCCGGCCCGACGGGTCCCTCATGGCCGCATTTTGCTGCTGTATCTGACTCCTGGCGACTTCATACAACCAGCGGAGCTTGTCCCTGGGGTCTTCCGTCAATTTGTAATCCAATTCCCAGGAACCTGAAAAGTCGACGACACGAGACGTAAGGGCTTCGATTTGCTGATCTTTACCGGCGGCGGAACTGATACCGGCTGTTGTGAGCATAAAAGCAAAAAAACAACTCGAAGCGCGCAGGCGCAGGAAAACTCGCTTCATTTATGATTACTGTCCTTGCCAATAAATATTGTTACTGATTTCTATGTACTACCCGCATAAGACCCGTTTATCGAAGCAGAAGTTTCGGTTGACGGAGGCCTGGCGAGTTGAATTTAAAGAGAATTAACAATAGAGATCAACTTTTCGTGGCTGGTGATTTGGGTTTCGTTATCGATACCGGGTATGCGCCCTCGAGCGATAAGATGGCTGATGTCCAATTGTTCAGCGTACTCCTGTAGTTTGTCAAAGACGAATTTGTTGTCCCCAACGATCACCCAGTCATCGACGCCTGCCTTCTCATCTCGCATGGTGTGTGGACCGGCGTTATCAAGCGCTGATTTTACCTTAGCTGCAAGTGTTTTGTTATCGGTGATGAATATCGTGCGCATCACGGGGATAGTTTTAACCGGTTCGAGACCGGCTTCTTCGACAACATTGTGATATAGCTGGTAGTTGTCCTTCAAGGTCGCGAGGGTCTCGATTGGGGATGCCAGGTACGGCATGCCGAGATTTCCCGCCTGTTTTAATGCCAAAGGGCCAAACGCAGCGACCCAGATGGTTGGATAAGGTCTTTGTACGGGCAGAGGTGCCAGGAAAACGGGCTTACCGTCCTCGTCTTCTAAAATGGGGGAGCCTGACCAGGCGTTGAGCATAATGTCGAGATTCTTCTGAAATCGCTTTCGTTTGTCCTTCGTGGGTAATTCGAAGGCCTGGAACATTGCATTTTGAACGCCGCGTCCAACCCCCAGGATGACCCGGCCACTGGATAACTGATCCAGCACTGCCACCTCCTCCGCAGCTTGCAGCGGGTGACGGATGGTCAGCAAATAAGAGGTTGAGCCAAGCTTAATCCTGTCAGTACGTGCCGCAACGGCAGCCAACAAGGTCAGGGGTGAGGGGATGGATCGCTGGTCACCAAAATGGTTCTCTGGTAGCCAAAATGAATGGAACCCCATGGATTCCGCGACTTCTGCCTGCCCGCATAGCTCTGCGGCTTGCCAACCGGATCTTGATGCCCAGGCAGTTACTGCTAGTTCGATTCGCTTTGTCATTTTGATTTCGGAATTTAAAGTGTTCGACAAGGTTCGGCTAGAGAATCACATTCTCATCGATATGCCCAGACCCGAAACACAAATATTTTGATCTATCAGGCTGCTGAGTGGCTTTTTCAGCAGGCTGCTATGGCACAATATAATTCGAATTTTTACAAGAGTCCCATACCGTAGTGAACCAATTCCTTAAAAAGATGGGCTTTGGGCCGCAAGACAAGGTGCTGATCACCCACATTGATGACATTGGTTTCTGTCATGCAGCCAATGTCGCATCGTTCGAATGTCTTGATGTAGGGGCGGCAACCTGTGGTTCGATACTGACGGCAGCGCCGTGGTTTCCTGAGGCGGCTGCAATCTGCAAGGCAAACCCGGCTTATGATGTGGGTGTCCATCTTACCTTCACTTGTGAATATCCCCATTTTAGATGGCCAGCGGTTAGTACGAGGGACCCTGCGTCTGGGTTGCTGGATGCTGAAGGCTATCTATGGCATACCAGGCAAGACGCGGTGCGGCATGTTGAGACAAAAGCCGCTGAAGTGGAGATGCGAGCGCAAATTGAACTGGCACTCAACGCGGGTCTCGAAATAACTCACATCGACACACATATGGGTTCTGTAGTGCATCCTAAATTTCTGCAAAGCTATCTTGATCTGGCGAATGAGTATAAGGTTCCGGCCTTTCTGCCAAATATTACCAGGGACCGGCTCCGGGAACTGAATCGCACCGAAGATCATGACGATTATCTGGAAATACTGGAGCGAATTGACACGAACCAGATCCCGACCCTGGATGAAATTATTATCGACACGCTGGTACCCATGGAAGATAAATCACAATTCTATCGCGATCTGATCGACCAAATTAAACCTGGTCTCAGTCACCTGTTGTTTCATTCTGCCAAGATGTCTGACGAATTGATGGCGATTGACAGGGAACGTCCGGAGTCCCGCCATGCAGACTATATGGCTTTTACTGATCCCGAACTGAAAGTCTACATCGAATCCTCAGGGATTCATCAGATTGGGTATCGAGAATTGAAAAGGGCGCTCGTGTAGTGGTAGTTAGAAATACCTCTGTTCCCAGAGGAGAGGTTCTGCAGACAACTGTTCCGGCAGACCTGGCACTTGTCAGGAGTTACTTTCAACAGCAGAACAGGGCATTGCGCGAGCTACGTAATCCACACCTGGAAGATCCTGTGAGCACCTCTGTGAAGGAGGATGCGCGTGAATCCGCGGTGCTGATTCCGTTGATTGCAGATGAGCATCCCAGGGTCCTGGTGACCAAACGTCAGGTTCATATCAGATTTGCAGGTCATTTGTGCTTTCCCGGTGGGACATCTGACCCGGGTGACATTTCGATGATCGACACTGCATTGAGAGAATCTTCCGAAGAGATCAAAATTGATCCGGCAGACATCGAGGTATTGGGTTGTCTCGGCAACTACTACACCCAGGCTGGTTACAGGATAACGCCCGTAGTCGGGGTTATCCAGCATCCGACTAAGGTTGAGGCGAACCTCGACGAGGTGGAATCGATCCATGAAATTTCACTGGCGCGAATGTTTGATAGCACCAGTTACAAACTTACCCGGCATGGCGGCAATCGCGGGCATTTTTCTTACACCGAGGATGGTATTCGTATTACAGGACCCACGGTATCGATAATGATTGGATTGCTGGAGAGTCTGGCGTCTTTTCATGCTATCGAGGGCTGGCGGGATCGACAGGACTAATGGTAACAATTGTCAGCGCGACAACAACGATAATTCTGGATATGCGCTGCAGCCAGAATCAATCCGCCGAACGAAGTGACAACGCGCTCTCCCAGTTCTCCAAAAGCGTCATGACCAAATAGAGCAGTAAAGCTGAGCAGGACGAGACCAGTGCCGCCCAGGACGATGGTCACGGGGTCCTTGTGTTTGCGACATCCGATGGTGAGTGCAACCAGACTTGTGGGCAGGATAAGAACCAGCATAATCAGGTGAAAGTACTGTTCAGCGAGCAGACTGCCCTGGATAATAGGGAACAGGGTCACTAACAGGGGCAGCGCAAGGCAATGCACCATGCAGGTTCCACTTAGAACGATAGCAAGTGCATCGAGCCTGCGGCGGTCAGTGTGTTGTTTCGACTTCATTGGGGCCTATGCTGCGTACCGCAGGGAAGGTTGATCAGGGGCGGATGTTAACGAGTCCGACTTAGAAAATACAGGCTACAAAGAAAGTATTTGTCGCTTATAATGCTCCTCGAAGAATCACTGTGAAAAACCATGTCTCGTCGCCCATTGTTTAGTCAGATATTCGCCAGATCCCCGATCGCCCCGATTCAGGAACATATGAAAGTTGCCTGTAGCGCCGCTATTAAGCTGCCGGAATTTTTTGTTGCGGTAATAAAGTCAGACTGGGAGTCGGCCAATGCGATTGGTGATGAAATCAGTAGTATCGAAGGCGAAGCTGACGACATCAAACGAAAAATCCGAGCGAATCTACCGCGCAGCCTCTTTATGCCGGTTTCAAGAAGTGACCTCCTGGATTTACTCAAGTCCCAGGACAAGATTCCAAACAGGACCAAGGATATCGCTGGTTTGTGTCGAGGTCGTAAGATGAAATTCCCTGGCGAACTGGGAAATCTGATGCATGATTTTGTTGCGTCATCGGTGAGAGCGGCAACCATGGCAATGCAGACACTTGACGAACTGGATGAATTGTTTGAAACAGGATTTGGCGGTCGTGAAATTGATTTGATTTCAGATTTGATTTCGAAGTTAAACGAGGCTGAACATGAGGCAGATGAAAAACAACACGAAGTCCAAATGCTGTTGTACAAAATGGAGAGTGAGATAAATCCGGTTGACGTTATCTTTCTCTATCGAATTATTGACTGGATAGGGGATATTGCTGACAACGCGCAAGCCGTCGGTAACCGGATGCTGAACCTAATTGCAAAATAAGAATACCACTTGGTGAGCGGGTAATAATCCATGGGAGTAATTGAAGATCACGGCAGTGTACTGCTGCTGTTGACCATTTTGTTCGGCTTTTTTATGGCATGGGGAGTCGGTGCTAACGATGTTGCTAATGCGATGGGCACATCTGTTGGTTCAAAGGCAATAACTATCAAGCAGGCAATTGTCATAGCAATGATCTTTGAATTTGCCGGTGCCTATTTAGCGGGTGGTGAAGTTACCGCAACGATAAGAAAAGGCATTATTGATCCGGAACTGTTAGGCCAAACCCCTGAATTGCTGGTCTACGGCATGATGGCAGCCTTACTGGCTGCCGGGATCTGGCTACTGGCGGCAAGTTCTATGGGCTGGCCGGTTTCAACTACTCACTCGATTGTTGGCTCGATCGTGGGCTTCGCCAGTGTTGGGATTTCTGTTGATGCGGTGAACTGGATTAAGGTTGGCGAAATTGCGGCGTCCTGGGTTGTGTCTCCGATCATGTCCGGCAGCCTGGCTTTTTTACTATACCTGAGTGTCCGGAAATTTATTTTCAGTACTGCTGATCCTTTTGTTTCCGCGAAACGAGTGGTGCCAGTTTACATGTTCATGATGGGATTGGTTGTCACTATGTTGACCTTCGTGAAGGGGTTGAAACACATCGGCCTCGATTTATCGATGCAGGAAGCTTTACTCTATTCTCTAGGGGTTGCGTTGCTGATAACGCTGGTTGGTATTGTTTCACTGAGCCGCATTACGCGGGTCTCTGATTCATCCCAGCATAACCTGGTTTATGTAGAAAAGGTTTTTAGTGTTTTGATGTTGTTTACCGCATGTTCGATGGCATTTGCTCACGGGTCCAATGATGTAGCCAATGCCATTGGGCCACTCGCTGCCGTGAACGGCATCATTGAGAGCGGCGGTTTTGTGGCCCAGACATCTACGATGCCCATCTGGATTCTTCTTCTTGGTGGTGGCGGTATTGTTGCCGGGCTAGCCATGTATGGCCATAAAGTTATTCGTACCGTTGGAACCAATATTACCGAGCTGACACCGAGCAGTGGGTTTGCGGTGGTACTGGCAGCGGTGACCACGGTGGCGATTTCGTCTGGCTATAGCTTGCCTGTTTCGACGACCCATACCCTGGTGGGTGGTGTTTTGGGTGTTGGCCTGGCGCGAGGTATCAGCGCCTTGAATTTGCGAGTGGTTGGTACTATTTTTATATCATGGATAGTGACCTTGCCCGCCGGTGCTATTTTGGCTATTGTTTTCTTCTACCTGTTTAAGTGGATTTTTGGTTCTGGCTAAGCTAGGGAACGACTGGTAGGTTCTCTAGACCGGGCGCATGATATCGATATCAATTAAGGAGATCGACTTGTCCGACTATTTCAAAAATAAAAGTGTCATTGTCACCGGTGGTGCCGGGGTATTAGGTCGAGCCGTTGTGGATTGGTACTCGAGTCTGGGTGCTACAGTCGCGGTACTTGACTACTCTGACGATTTACTGGCAAAAGCATTTCCCAACCCTTCGGAGAGACACTTTTATGTTGCCTGTGATCTAACGCAAAAAGAAAGCTGTGCCGATGCGGTAGGCAGGGTCATTCGTCAGTTTGAGAAAATTGATGTGCTGGCCAATATTGCCGGTGGTTTTTTAATGGGTGACCCCGTACATGAAACCAGTGACGAAACATGGGATTTTCTGTTTAACCTCAATACACGTTCAATTATGAATATGGGTGCAGCGGTTGTACCGGGCATGCTGGCACAGTCATCAGGGAAAATAGTTAACGTTGCGGCTCGGGCTGCTCTGGCAGGGATGGCAAATATGGGCGCATATACGGCGTCCAAGGCAGCGGTTATGCGCCTTACTGAAAGTATGGCAATGGAGTTGAGGGAGAAAGGCATCAATGTCAACGCAGTCATGCCGAGCCTGATTGACACGCCGAGAAACAGGGACGACATGCCGGATGCTGACTATTCGAGGTGGGTTGTTCCTGAGCAGATTGCCAGTGTTATCGGATTTCTTTCTTCCGGGGAATCCAATGCCGTGCACGGTGCTTGTATTCCAGTTGATGGGCTAAGCTAGGAGGCTTCCCCTGGCTACGGTTTCTATTCTCGATCAGCCTCCTAGTGTCACGATTGAGCGTTTTTGCTTTCTATCAATGACACCAACAGTTGTTCTCTCTCTTCGTCATTCAATATCTCGAAAAGGGGGGTCAACTTGTCAAGAATAGAATCCATCTGAGCCACTACGTCCTTTTTTCCGCCTGCCTTTAACTGGTTCAGCATGTGATCAACAGATATTTCATCTTGGACAGGTTGATTATCCTCCTCATCTGCATTGAGGTTTATGGATGAAACCTCACCTGTGCCATTGGCTGTCGCCTGTCTTCCTGCTTCACTGGCGATCTCTAAAATACGACCGGCATCGGATTGAGCGCCCTGCTCAGTAATACAGGCGCCAATAGAAACGCTAACAGGCAGCTGGGCGCCGCGGAATTTCGCTTTAAATCCAGCTACCGTCAGACTGATACGATGGGCAGTGAGCAATGTAGTGTCAGGGTCGGAGGCCGGTAGCGATACTGCGAAACTGGACAGGCCGAGGCGTGAGACAGAGTCTTCCTTGCGCGTGTTATCGGTAATCGCTTTGGCGACCATCTCAATGATCACTTCAGCGCGTTTGCGACCAACGCTTACAAACAGCTCCTTAAATGCGTCAATTTCAACGTGCAGTGCAGCCAGGTGAAGGTTGTGCTGGGAGGTAAAGGAAACATCTTTTTCGATCTGAGAGTGAATAGCGCGACCTGTCAGTAGTCCGGTTAACGGGTCCTGGTTATCCGTCTCGAATGTTTTCCTGGGAGTACTACGAGTGTTGAGGTGGCTTAAATGAGATTCAGCTCCGGTCTTGATTCTCGCCTCATCAAAAGGTTTGGTTATGAAATCCGTTGCGCCCAGCTGGTAGGCTTTTTCCTTGGAACCACTGCTGTCATCGGCTCCTGTCAACACGATGATGGGTAACTTGCGAATACGTTCGTCAGTTGAGTTACGTACCAGGTTCAGAACCTCAAAACCATCCAGTTCCGGCATTACCAGGTCCGTAAACACCAGCTTGATAGTTTTGTCGGCGACAATCATATCCCAGGCTTCTTGACCGTCTTCAGCCAATGCAAGATCAAAGTCGTCGCCAAGCATTTTCACCGCCGCTGAGCGAACCACATGAGAATCGTCGACGAAGAGAATACGCGGCCGCATGTCAATCAATAGGGGGTTATCTTCAGAAGTGTCAGACATATTGCAGTAGCTGCCTCATCATAAAATAAATTCCCGTTAGTCCCGTAGTATAGACATTTCCTAATGAATCATCATAGTCTATGAGTGGAAATCAGGGAGTTTCACAATCGTGTATTTGAGAATGGCAGCATGACGTTGCCTGTGGTTGAAAAGGTGATTTGGCATGGATCGAGAAAGAGAAAGCAAAGCTGGTAAAACCTGGCCAGAATCACGAAATCCACCTTAAGCGGATTTGGGAACTGTTGTTTGTACTTCAATACATGAGAGTAATAAGTAATTCACTGTGAGTGGATGAGCAGTTATGCCAGAGAAAGATGTCCTTCGGAGGTACCCCTGGACTGAGCAGGAGTTACGCGACGAGGGCTTTCGATATTACAAACGTCGAAAAGAAGTGGTACTGGCAGGTGAGTTACCGGAAGAAGAAGCCCCGCTGACGATAAAGACAGAATGGGAGACCCTCGGGGCGACGGCCAGTTATGTCATCTGCTTCAGATCAGAGGACATCGTAAAAGACAAGCTATATGACTATTTGCATTGGCCAGTTCGAGCCGATCATTTTGCAGACTTGTATCGACCCTGGGATGAGAAAGGCTGGAATCCCACACCATCAGAAGAACATCTGATTTCACTCGGTTGTCAGCCTTGTTTTCACAGGGTCGGCGTCTGGGCAAAGAAACTAACCCGGCCCGCCATTGTGCAAAGCGTAGAGAGTCCGGAACCCATCGCGGTACCCGCAAACGCATGGCTTTGTGTTGGTGCTGAGGGTTCCGCCTGGGGGTCGCCTTACAGTACCACCGAGGAAGGATTCGTATCACGCTATGACACTTCGACTCCGGGTTGAGTGATTTTAGCGTTTATTGAGGTTCGGTTTAATTGGATACATACCGACCTTTATCAGAGTTTCCCTAGTTCGATGGCTCTTTGTTTGTAGTAATTCTCTCTCGGTTGAAATCCTGGCTCATCACTGAATTCCTTTTTCACCCATTCCAATGCTTCTGTATCGTTAAGACTCAGATCCCAGGGTTTACCCTGCGGTTGGGCGACATGCCAGGGTGTGTCCCAAAATACCTCGATACCATTTTGTTCCGGGTCACTGAAGTAGATGGATAGTGTATTACCGTGGCTTAAGGGATTGATCTTGATGCTCCCAATGTCATCGAGGCTCTTTGCAAGAGATTTCAGGTCGTCAAATGCCTGAACCCGAAAAGCAAAGTGATTGACTGAATTCGATGGGGCATCGTCTTTTCGAGTTGTTACCATTGCCAGCTGATGATGATCATTTGGAATCTGGCTAAGAAAGATGATTTCCGGCCCTGATTCCACGATAGCTCCCCTGTCTGTGACTTCAAAGCCAAGGGTTTTACAGTAAAACTCGAGCATTGCTTCGAGGTTTCGAACATAGATGACAGCATGTGACCATTGCAGTTGCATTGTATTCTCCCGTCTCCCGGTAGGATGTAAAAACCGTTCAGATGTGTATGGATTTGTATGGGGTAGTATGCATCAACGGACTAATTTGATGCAAAAGAACCAGGGAACCTCTGATAGGTTCCCTAACTGGTTCCGGTGAACACCAGGGAGCTGACCATGTCGTCAACCAGGGACCGCAGTTGTTCATTCTTCATATCGCTGCTGAAGACGACAAGCAGGATATTATTCTGCTGCGTGAGCCACCATTGTCTATAAAACTTACCTGCCCTGGAATAATCGTATTGATATCCCGAGAGATCGCCCCATTGCTGCCAGCTCAGGTCAACGGATAAATCCACGTTAGTCATGTTGCGAATCTGGTTTTGACTGGGTTTCCCAGGTATTTGCATTGAGATAATCTGCAAAATGCCGTCCTGCTCCGGGTGAGATATGTTGACCACTTCCTGCCCGTTTAACTGGCGTTCCGTCGACCGTTGCCAACCCTGGGGCAGGTCAACAGTAAACTCACCATGAAATGACAGTTCGCTTTTAACCTGTGACGACGAATCGCCCGGTACTGCCGCATCAATCTGCCGAATCCCCTTGGCGGACACACACCCGGCATACAATATAAGAACCACGTGAAAGAATGACTTCATCTTTGGTTTCCGAAATGGACACTGTCATTGGTTAGTCGACTTTCCGACCGCAAAGGTTCATTGAAATGCTAGAATCTAGCTATAACAGGGAAGGCAGATAGATACACCATGCAAGGAAGTAAGATGAAGTTAACTCCATTTCACCTGGCTGTTCAGGTACGAAACATCGAAGAGGCCAGGGAATTCTATGGTATCAAGATGGGATTTGCAGAAGGCAGAAGTGCCGAGAATTGGATTGACTTTGATATGTTCGGCCATCAACTTGTCACACACCTGAATCCCGCCATTGGTCGACAAGGAAAAATTCCTGGCATTGTAAACCCCGTGGATGGTCATGGGGTCCCGGTGCCTCACTTCGGGGTCGTTCTGAATTTTGAGGAGAGAATCCCTCGCCGTCAAGGTCAGACAATTCATCAGTAACTTTGTGATCGAACCCTATATACGATTTAAGGGAGAAGCAGGTGAACAAGGCACCATGTTTTTCCTCGATCCCTCTGGAAATGCGTTGGAATTCAAGGCTTTCAGAAATATCGAGTCGGAACTCTTCGCGAGACAATAGAGGGAGTCGCCGTTTGCGTCCACGGGCGTGCTAGCTCGGCGCCCCTCAGGAAAGCAGCTTCTTCCAACTCAACACGGCGCTCAAGATGGTCCAATTCTCTGCGCTGTCTTACCCCGAACCAGTGTTCCCGGCAACGCCCCGGTATGCTCACCACTTTCGAAGGTCACTTCACCTGACTTAATGGTGTACTCATATCCCTCGACCCGCTGCACCAGACGCTTGCCGCCGGTGGGTAGATCGAAGATGGCTTCTGGTCGCCGTAGCTGTAATTTGTCGAAATCGATAATGTTGATGTCTGCGATTAAACCTGGTTTAAGTAATCCCCGGTCCATCATGTCGTAGGTTTCGGCGGTTCTCCTGGTCAGGGATCTAACAATAAATTCAAGGGGTAAGGTGGCGCCCTTGGTCCGGTCCCGGCCCCAATGAGTCATAATAAATGAAGGCATACCGGCATCTGCAATAACCCCGCAGTGCGCACCACCATCGCTTAAACCCATAACAACGTTGGGGTGTTGCATCAGTTTGCGTTGCGCGTCGAGGTTGTAGCCAACGTATCCACCCAGGGGCTGGTAAAACAACTCCTTTCCATCGTGATCTGTCAGCAGGTCGTACATTACCTCGAGTGGGTTGACGCCAAGTTTTTTCGCGATACCGGCGACACTATCCTCTGCGTCAGGTTCATAATTTGGATTTTCCCCCAGTGGGAATACCATGGCCATCATCTCATCGATATTACCCAGAAGAGTGGCCTTGATGCCTGACTCTTCACTGAGAATTTGCGCCTTGATTGAGGGTTCCTTCATCTTCTGGACTTTCTCTTCGAGTGAAAGTGGTGCGATCTGAGTTGCAAATGTTGGATGGGCAACAAATGCATGGAAGTTACTCTGCAAGCCATGCAGGATCCCGGTAGGACGTCCGGCCATTTGCGGGAGTATTTCCATGCCCTGTTCCCTGGCTTCCTCCGCAATCCGGTATATTTTCCCGTTCGCATAGGCAGCCGCAGAAGTAGCTATCAAGGTAACTTTTTTGCCTGTTTGGCGGGCGAACTGTTTGACCCACTGCCATTCGTCATCCTCTCCAAGGTTGTCTGAGACGAGTTCAAAAATACCGTGATCCAGACCTTTCATGGACAATCCAAGTTGCAACATCTCATCACTTCCGGCGAACGTGCCGGGAACATAGTCGCCGTGAATATCTTTGTGTAACAACGTTCGGGAACTGGAAAAACCCAGTGCACCCGCTGCCACGCCTTCACGGACAAGTGCTGACATCTCCTTTACTTCGTCCTGGGTTGGTCCCTTGTCATCGTTGCAACGATCACCCATGACATAAGCGCGAATAGGACCATGGGGTACTTGGGTCGCGACGTCCATGGTGCGAGGCATGGTTTCCAGCGCATCTAAGTATTCAGGAAAGGATTCCCACTTCCAATCGATCCCTTCAGCCAGGGCCGAGCCGGGAATATCCTCAACCCCTTCCATTAACTCAATCAGGAACTGCTCCTGTCCAGGGCGAACGGGTGCAAATCCAACGCCGCAATTACCCATAACCACGGTGGTGACACCATGCCAGCTGGAAGGAGCCATGATGGGATCCCAGGTCGCCTGCCCGTCGTAGTGGGTGTGGATATCAACCCAACCGGGTGTGACCAGCTTGCCCTTCGCGTCGATGGTACGTTTTGCGTTGCCAGTAACCTTGCCGATTTCTACGATATTGTTGCCGGTTATTGCTATGTCGCTCTGAAACCTGTCATCGCCGGAGCCATCGATGATGGTGCCGTTTTTTATGAGGAGATCGAACATGGAAATTTCCTGTATTCTCTATACTTTATTGCGACGAATAATACCAAAATATCGAAATAGTTCCAGGTTATCTAGCTTGGGAAACTTGATTAAGTAAATAGACCTTAATCAGAGGTTCCCTGGGAAAGGAGTCAGTAAGATATGAGTGTAATCAAACGCTGGGAAAGGAAGGAAACCCGCTTGCTGGCAGATTGCCGTATATTCAATCTGCAGGAGTCTTTAACGGTCTCTCCTTTCACTGGTAAGGAACATAGTTTCTATTTCATTGAAACCGCGGACTGGGTCAATATTGTGCCCATTACATCGAACAATGAACTGGTTTGCATTCGGCAGTTTCGACATGGTTCTGAGGAAATTACCCTGGAGATCCCAGGGGGGATGGTGGATGTCGGGGAACCAGCAGAAATTGCCGCTGCCCGGGAATGTCTTGAGGAAACAGGTTTTGAAGCGACTAATCTGCAATCATTGGGCGTTCTTAACGCAAACCCCGCTATTTTTGGCAACAGACTGCATACTTACCTTGCAACAGACGTGCAATTGGTTTCCGAGATTAATAACACCTCGACAGAACAGACCGAATTGTTGCTCGTCCCCATGGACGAGGTACCGGAATTGCTCGTTTCCGGAGAGATTGATCACGCACTGGTGGCGGCGACCTTGTGGCGTGCGCTGTTCTTTATGAACAGGTAAACCGGCTTTTGAGAAAACACCGCGCGGTGAACACTATCTGGGAATATCAGTACTTCCCTTGATACCGCTAGTGCGGATACTGCCGCTGCCTTTTGCATCAATACTAAAATCACCATCTACCTGGGCGATGCGAACGCTGCCTGATCCGTCGTTGCCTATTTTTACCGAACCCTGGACGGCAGAAATGCGGATGTCACCGCTGCCATCTGAATGGACGTTGACTCCCTTTTTGACGTTTTCGATTTCGATTGAGCCTGAACCATCTCTTTCGATAGTGACCAGTCCTGATACGGTATCAATGTCAATATCGCCTGAGCTATCCCTGGGTATGACAACGTCGCCGTCGACATCTTGGATGTCAATTCGACCAGAGCTATCGTTGACCTGCAAGTTGCCAGTCATACCTCGCAGGTAAATATCACCTGAAGAATCACTGACCTCGAGGTCGCCCGAAATGTTGAACAGTCGAATATCCCCGGAACTGTCGTCTATGCTGGCGACATTTGCATCTCTCACCTCCAGGTGACCACTTGAATCCCTGAGCTTGACCAATTGATCTGTCGGCACGGTAATCTCCAAATCCATAAAGGCATAGTCAGCGTTCCAACCGAAACCTCTATACGGGATAATGACCGTGAGCTCGAGCTGATCCCTGGAGTCGTCAACGTCTATCGTCATTTGTTCGAGATATTTGAGTTCGTCCGCACAGGCTCTGGCGTTGATGGTGATTGTATCGCTATCGTCACCATTTACCTCCAATGACCCTGCAAGCGCGTTAACCAGCAGCTGTGAGACGTCCTTGGAGGCAAAAGAGTGCGTTATCAGCTTCTCCTCCTTACAGGCAGATGCCAGTGCAGGGAATGAAAGGCATATCAAAATGGTCGATAGCAAATGTCTCATAATGTTCTCGTTTGATTCTGGTTGCTTGTTTAGACGCAGCAAAGTGCCATTTAGTTTATGCGATCAATTACTGCAGCTCACGACAGCATGCTTATTCTGACAAGAGCACCGCTGAGGATTCCGAGGTTGCCAGGTTGTATTGCTGTAATTTGTTGTAGCTGATCATTGACTGAATTTCTTCCACATACTCCGCTCCTCTTTCAGAGTATTTCACCAGCCCCTCTGCGAGTTCTATACCGCTCAGATCTTTGCCGTTCTGGCGCTGTTCCAGTCGTATTGTGCGTAGTTGTTCATAAGCCGGATGAGAATTGAGGGTATGGATATAGCGGCCGACGCCATGTTGTACACTGTCGAACCTGGCTACCTCGTGGCTGAGGCCGTCATCCCGATCTTTTGGGGTTAGTCCACATCCCCTTGAGAAACACCAGATGCCGAAGAAGTTGTTGGCCTCGGTTGCAAAGCGAGAAGTCCCCCAGGCTGACTCATTGGCGGATTGGGCCAGTATGAGTGATGCAGGCACGGTGTCTATTTTCACAAGCAGTGCGTCCAGCTGATCTGCGGGTGTTTCTGAAGCCTCCAATCGGTATTGTTTCATTAAGTCCAGCAGGCGGGCAGTTTCAGGTTTAGATAAAGATTGTTGACCTGCCAGGGCTTGAACATATTCCCTGTCTCGGGCCACCGAGGCATTGGCACGGCGGACCAGTGGCAGCATAAAATTGAAAAAGTCGTGCTTTTTTTGCTTCACGTTCGTATAGGATTTGAAATCCGGTATCTCTTCCATAGCTTCTACTACGGAAACCACGTTTGTTTCTGTTGTCGCTTCCACAGCTTCTTCAGTTGCTACGGGTTCCGTGGTTGTGAGAGGTTCTTCCGTCGCCTGGCCTAAATAGAGCGCGATCGCGATGACGAAAATAGCGCCTGCCACTAACGCGACGATAATAGGTTGCTTGCTCTTCATGGTGTTATTTCTCTGGAGTTCTGATTACAAGGAGTCGGATTTCTGTCATATCTTCGATCGCGAATCTGATACCCTCGCGACCGAGCCCGCTTTCTTTTACACCGCCATAGGGCATATGGTCGACTCGCCAGGATGGGACATCTCCGATCACCACGCCCCCGACATGGAGGCGATCCCAGGCTTTTTGCATCTTGTACAGATCCCGGGTGAATATACCGGCCTGTAACCCGAACTGACTGTCGTTAACGGCATCAAGCGCTTCATCGAAGTCACTGAATTTGCTGAGGTTGGCAAGGGGGCCGAATGCCTCTTCGGTATTGGCCTGACTGGACAGGCCCACATTTTCCAACAAAGTTGCCTCCAGCATATTACCGGTTCGGTTACCGCCGCAGAGCAAAGTGGCTCCCTGGAATACAGCTTCCTGTATCCATCCCTCAAGCCGGGTCGCCTCGTTTTCGGAAATCATGGGGCCAATAAACGTATCCCGGTCTTTTGGGTCGCCCATTTTCAGATCTTTGGTCTTATTGACCAACTGACTCTTAAATTCACTGTAAATTCGCTCGTGAATGAATATTCTTTGCAC
The DNA here is from genome assembly GCA_012960755.1 of Gammaproteobacteria bacterium. The sequence goes on along the minus strand of DUAT01000036.1, from coordinate 8,383 downwards.
CCCGATGCAACTCTGGCCGGATTGATAAAATGCACCAAAGATAATTCGATTCACGGCATCATCAATGTCGGCATCCTCATCGACAATCACCGCAGCATTACCGCCTAGTTCGAGAACGACTGGTTTCTTGCCAGCCTTTGACTTCAGGTCCCAGCCAACGGCAGGTGAGCCGGTAAAACTCAACAGTTTCAAACGCTCATCTTCAGTAAACAACGCTGCACCGTCTCGCCTGCAGGGCAGGATGGAAAATGCGCCAGCAGGTAAATCAGTTTCGGCGAGTACCTCACCAATAATGAGTGCACCAATAGGTGTCAGGCTGGCGGGTTTCAGCACAAAGGGGCAACCCACTGCCAGCGCCGGGGCAACCTTGTGGGCAGCGAGGTTAAGGGGAAAGTTAAATGGACTGATAAAGGAGCACGGTCCAATGGGAACGCGTTTCCACATGCCAGAATAGCCTCGTGCCCGGGCGCTGATATCCAGCGGCATTACCTCACCGGTCATACGGACTGACTCCTCGGCGGCAATCTGGAAGGTATCGATGAGCCTTGCAACCTCACCCTCAGAATCTTTGATCGGCTTTCCAGCTTCAATGCACAGCGTCTCAGCCAACTCATCGAAGCGTTCCCGGAAGCGAGAAACGCAATGCTCAAGAACCGCTTTTCGTTCATAGGCAGCCATATTGGCGCACGCCTCTTCGGCGTCGCAAGCAGCGGCTATAGCCGCATCAATCGCCGCATTGTCAGCCATCGCGACCCGGGTTGCCACTTCACCTGAGTACTTGTCAGTCACCTCCAGATCGTCGTTAGCAAAGACCGCTTTATTTGCAAGATAATACGGGAACTTTTCCTTTAGCATGTTTTGATACTCATGTTTTTAGTGCTCATGTTTTGGGTCTAGTGTTTGGACCATTTAGAGCGACGTTGCGATGTTACCGAGCCGCTTGGTCAGCAACATGTTTTCCCGGTAGTCGATAGGTATCACGATAAGACTCGGCCCATCTTCGCTGAAAGATTCTTTAAGTGCAGGCAGCAGATCGTTGGACCGTTCAATGATGTGGCCATTCCAGCCAAACGAATCTGCAAGTTTCGCCCAGTCCGGATTGCCGAAGCTCAAGTCTGTGTGTTTCCCAAACTGGGTTTCCTGCTTCCAGGCAATCAAACCGTACATATGGTCCTCCCAGATCATCACAGTGATATTGACATTCAAACGTTTGGCAGTTTCCATTTCCTGTACATTCATGAGGAAACCCGCATCGCCGCAAATAGCCAGGATATTCTTATCCGGGTTGACGAGTCCGGCAGCGATGGCCCCTGGCAGCGCAAAGCCCATTGAACAGAATCCATTTGGAATAAGGCAGGTATTGGGTTCGTGGCACTGGTAATGCCGTGCGATCCACATCTTGTGGGCACCCACATCTGACAGCAGAACATCCTGCGGGTTCATCACCTGTCGACAGTCCCAGAGTACTTTCTGGGGCCGGAGAGGACCTTCGACAACATCGTCCTTGTATTCAGACAGTTCAGCTGCCATGGCTTGCCGGGCACGTGCATGGGAAGAAAAATCCCACTCGGGTATGCCATCTGCATCAATGCGTTGATTGAGCATCCATAAGGTATGGGCCAGATCGCCGATAACCTCGTACTTCGGGTGATATTCCTCATCAATTTCAGCAGGCAGAAAGTCAGCATGAACAATGGGTTTGCGGCCGTTTTCGTTCCACAGGTGTGGATGGTATTCCACCATATCAAAGCCCAGGGTGATGATCAGGTCCGCGGAATCGATTGCATGAAACACAACATCCTTGGCCTGCAGACCAGCTGTATAAAGACAATAGGGCGCGTCCATATCAACACAACCTTTTGCCATGAAGGTGCTGATAACACCGATACCTGTTTTCTCACAGAATATTCGAAGCTGGGCGGATGCCCGTTTACGTATACAGCCATTACCGGCAAGAATAATTGGCTTGGAGGCTTTTTTTATCGCCTCCCAAGCACGATCGACCGCCTTGTCATCAGCAACCGGGCGGCGGAATCGCACCGGTTGAATGGGTTGCTTGTCTGTATCGCGCTCAGCAATGTCTTCCGGTAATTCGATCAGTACCGCGCCCGGTTTCTCGGTCCGGATCAGGCGAACGGCTTTGCGGATAATTTCCGGAATGGTATTTTCGTTCAGGACAGTTTGTGACCACTTGGTAACCGGTTCAAACATACTTACCACATCCATCACCTGGTGTGATTCCTTATGCAGTCGCTCTGAAGAACCCTGGCCTGTGAGCACCAGCATGGGAGCCCGGTCCATATTGGCATCGGCCACACCGGTAATCAGATTGGTTGCACCGGGTCCGAGGGTGCCGAGACAACCGGCTGGGTTACCGGTCAACCGACCGTAAATTTCTGCCATAAACGCCGCCCCCTGCTCGTGTCGGCAGAGAATGAACCTGATCTGGTCAGACTGCTCAAGGGACATCATAAAGTCGGCGTTCTCCTCTCCGGGGACGCCAAAAATATACTCAATACCTTCCGTTTCCAGGCATTTAACAAATAGATCAGATGCTTTCATTTTTTTCTTCCCTGGGAAAAATGAGTCAATCTTTAGGCAACCCCAAAATGCGTTCACCAATAATATTCTTTTGAATATTGGGCGTACCGCCGCCAATCACAACATTTGGCCAGCCCAGGGCATCGTTCGCCCATTTACCCCTGTCGACGGCATCCTGCTGATTGTGTAATTGTAAACCGGCGGCTCCCAGGATTTCGATGGCGAAGTCGCCCATGGAAACCTCGAGGTCTGCGCGGTGCAGCTTGTTCACAGATGTTTCGCTACTTAACGGTTCACCTTTTATTTGTTTGGTCAGGTAACGAAGTCCATTGAGTCGCATGGACTCAATCTTTGCTTCAAAGACACCCATGGTGCGTCGCACCTTTGAATCCTGGTTAGCAGGCCTGCCGTTCCTGGTCACTTTCGATACCAGGGCTCTTAATGTATCCAGTTTTTCGTACATGGCGGTGACTTCACCAATACTGGATCTTTCGTTGGCGAGTGAAGAAATGGTAACCGCCCACCCCTTACCCTCGTCACCGAGCCTGTTCTCAACCGGAACCTTCACGTCGTCAAAAAATATCTGCGCAAAAACTTTGCCACCCGCCATGTTTTCGATTGGCTTCACTTCGATACCCGGGGTATCCAGTTTGACGAGTAACGCGGTAATACCCTCGTGCTTGGCTTCTGAAGATCCGAAGTTGTCAGTCCTCACCAGCATGGAGATCCAGTCGGCGAAGGGTGCGAGACTGGTCCAGATTTTGGTACCATTAATTGTGTAGGTATCTCCATCACGCACGGCTTTGCATTGCAGTGAAGCGAGGTCGCTGCCAACGTTGGGTTCTGAGTATCCGGTGCACCAGTGGTATTTACTGTCGAGTATATCGGGAATAAATCGCTGTTTTTGTGCCTCGGTTCCATACTGGATGATACCTGGACCTACCCAGGCCAGGCCCATCATGCATGTGCCCAGTGGTGGCGCTTTGGCCTTCGCCATTTCTTCTTTGAGGATGACCTGCTGCATGATATTGCCTCCTCCACCGCCAACATCTTCAGGCCAGGAGAATCCGACCCAGCGTTTGTCCCGTACTTTTTTCAGCCAGTCTGCCATAAAGTTCTGATCTCGTTTTGCTTTTGGTGCCAGGTTTTCCGCCAGGAAATCCTGAACCTCTTTTCGAAAAGTCTGTTCTTCGGTTGTATATTCAAAATCCATAACTGGTTCCTTACAAAATGCTTAGGCTTCGTCTGCTGCTGCTGCGGCTTCATGAAGCGCCGCAATTCTTGCATAGTGAAAATCAGAATCACCAAACATGGGACGAGCCCATTTGGATCGTTTTAAATAAAGCTGGATATCATATTCCTGGGTAAATCCGATAGCGCCGTGGAGTTGAACTCCATCAATCCCGATTTTAGCGAATGCGTCAGAAGCGTAAGCCTTGGCAAGTGATGCTGATTTTGGGAATTCTTCCGGGCTTTCATCTGCGGTCCAGGCGGCATAGTAAGTCAGGGACTTGAAAGACTCGATGTCGACGAACATGTCCGCCAGGTTGTGTTTTACTCCCTGGTACTTTCCAATGGGCTGGTCAAACTGAATTCGGTCCTTGGCGTATTCAGTGGTCATTGTTAATACCGTTTCTGCCGCGCCAACCATCTCAGCCGCAACGGCGACTGCACCTTTGTCGAAAATCCGCGCGAGGGCTTCCGGCGCCACTTCGATAACCTGTTCCGATAACAGGGTGACATTGTTCAGCTCAAGTGACCCGGTGCGTTTAGTCAGGTCCATGGTTGCCGACGGTGTGACAGAAACACCAGCCTGTTCACGATCCACCAGCCCCAGATACAATTGTTTGCCCCATCGGAAAGCCGTCAGGAACAATTGTGCGGCACCAGCGTCAGCGACGAAAGGTTTCCTGCCTGTCAGTATATGAGCGCCATTTTCCTCTCTGGCCGTCAGTTGGATATTGTCGATTGAGGGACAGTCAGTGTTATCAAGCAGCGCCAGGGAGGCAATTAACCTGCCGGTGGCGATAAGTGGCAGGTATTGTTTTTGTTGCGCTTCCGAACCCAATTCAGAGAGGGTAGAGGCTGCCAGGGTGGTGGAAATAAACGGTGAAGGATAGAGTGAGCGTCCCATTTCCTCTAGTACAACGAGCATATCGACCCAACCCAGGCCAACGCCGTCATGTTCTGGATCAATGGCCAGCCCCAGCCAGCCCAATTGGGCCATTTCCTGCCATAAGTCCAGGCGATAGCCTTCATCTGCCATAATTTTCCTAACTACCCCAGAAGGGCACCGTTCGTCGAGAAACTTGCGCACCTGGTCACGAAGTAGTGTTTGTTCATCGGTAAATCCGAAATTCATGGCGTTCTCTCAATATAATTGCAGACTGTATTGTATCTGTCTGTGCGGTTTGTGAACAGAAAGATACTTGTTGCGTGCTGATGGGTGTCCTGTCAGCGTTGAGTTGAAGCCAGGGGAGAATTGAATTTGTTGGATGTGGGTACAACAGGTAAGGGATTGCTAATTTTTTTGATGTTGGTGATGACCGTTGCAGTGAACGTTGGAGACAACGCCATGGCGCGATTGGGCTTTGACCAGGACTATTTGATAATAGGGCTGTTTGCGACCGTGGTCACGGGTCTCATTATGCACCGAAATCTGTTTCTGGTAATTCTTGTTTTACTCCTGAGTATCGGCGCAAACATGCCTGTGGATTTCATGCTTAATTTTGGCTGGGACAGGGACTATTTCATTGGCGCTCTGGGCGCCATCGTCTTTGCCCCCTTACTCGTTAAAATTATGGAGTAGGCGGTTATGATGTCACTTTTTGTAAAGACACTATATTATAATAGGGGACGTAACTTAACCCAGCCGCTTTCTACGGTTTCATCACCCGTTTCATAACCCTCGTCACCCGGGAGAATGATCTCCCGATCTTTGTTGACCCTCGCACGTTCGTTCGACAAATTACTCGCCGCTGATTCGATGACCTCGCCCGCTGTATTGAACCTGGCCAGGCAACGAATCATTCTTAATGTCGGACTCATCAGGACCATTTCTCCTGCATCAAATTTATCCAGGATCTCCGATGGAGAAAACCAGTCGCAATGGACCAGCTCGCTGTCGTCGTGTTGTGGCACCTGATTTTCTGGCATACGTGAAATAAAGAATCTGGCGTCAAAACGCCTCGGCGGCCCCATTGGCGTTATCCAGCGGGCGATGTAATGCATTTGCCCGACATCGAGGATCAGGTTTTCGTCGTTGATGACATTGAGAAAATGTTGACTGTCTGCGTTCACTTTATTGCGATGACTAGCGAACCTCGCCTTAGTCGTTGATTGGATCAGGTTCAACGGAGAATGATCGTGTTGATTCAGCGCCAGCAGAATACCGGCTTCCTCGAATGCCTCCCGAACTGCAGCGACATAAAATGCCAGACCACCATGTGGCAGGTCCATCAATGAACTGGCTTCAGCGTCGTTACGGTGAATAGAAATTTCTTCGAAGGATTCCGGATGATCAGTGGGATCAACAGAACCGCCAGGGAATACCCACATGCCACCAGCAAACACGGTGTTGGCGTTCCTTTGCATCATGAATACCTGGAGATCTGGCCGATCATCAATCAACATGACTGTAGCTGCGAATCTAATGGGTACTGATGCGGGGTCTATTTCGTTCATTGTGGCGTTCGATTAAGGGGCACCTGTGTAGTGTCCTACACAGGGAGCGTCTTAAGCAAGTCGTTAAATCCGACGGAAGGCAGCGATCCACACCATTGATTTTTGTTATACCCTGTGATTAGGGCTAAGCTGCAAAAATGAATCGATTTTTTGAAAAATTTTCTGGCCTGTTTCGAATATTGACAAGCGCCGTTGTGCTGGCAATGTTTACAGGGATGAATGCCTCTGCGGACGGGCACACGATTGAAATGAAGGATGGCAGCGTCATTCAGGGTGAGATTATATCTCTTGAAAACAATAGCTATACGATCCGTTCGAGCACCCTGGGGGTTATCAAAGTTGGTACCCACCAGGTCAGTCGTATTTTGTCAACATCTGCCAATGTCGACTCTACACTCCCTGGCCAGAGCGCATTGATAACCAGGGGGGATACCCGGTTAGAGGCTATCCGGACTGGCTTGATGGGGAACGATTCGACCATGACGATTATCCGGGGACTTCAGCATGATCCTGATGTGCAAGCCATACTCCGCGACCCGGAAATAATGAGCGCAATTCGGCGATTGGACTTCGAGACGCTGGGGAATAATCCTAAAATCCAGCGACTGATGAACAACACGGATGTGAAAAAACTCAGTACGATTGCCCCTTAGAGAATTGTCCCTTAGCGAATCGTGCGGAGACAGCCCCCGAAGTCAGCACTTGAGCATCTGGAGCAGGTATTTACCGGTCTCTGATTTTTTATTCCTGGCGACCTGTTCCGGCGTGCCTTCGGCAATTATTTTTCCACCTTTGGGGCCGCCATCCGGCCCCAGGTCCATAATCCAGTCGGCGGTTTTGATGACGTCCAGGTTGTGCTCGATGACCGTGACGGAATTACCCGCATCAACCAACCGGTTCAGGACGATGAGGAGCTTTTTAACATCATCAAAGTGCAGGCCGGTGGTGGGCTCGTCGAGAATATAAAATGTCTTGCCCGTCGCAACCTTGGAGAGTTCTCTGGCGAGTTTGATTCGCTGTGCCTCACCACCTGACAAGGTCGATGAAGGCTGCCCCATATGGAGATAATCCAGGCCCACGTCGACCAGCAGTTGAAGTTTACTGAGGATCTTTGGATGCTCGGAGAAATGGACCACAGCTTCTGCAATGGTCATCTCCAGAATGTCGGCGATGTTTTTCCCCTGGTATCTTACCTCCAGTGTGGCTTCGTTGAATCGGCGTCCATTACATTCTTCACATTTAACGAAGACGTCGGCAAGAAAGTGCATCTCGATTTTTCTAACCCCGTCACCCTGGCAGGCTTCACATCGACCGCCTTTGACATTGAACGAAAAGCGACCCGGCTTGTAACCGCGCATACTGGATCCGGGCAGTTTTGAAAAGAAAAGTCGAATTTCATCAAATACCTTAATGTAAGTTACCGGGTTGCTGCGCGGCGTTCGACCGATAGGTCGCTGATCGATTGCAACAACCTTGTCCAATTGATCGAGGCCGAGGATCCGATTATGTGATCCAACAGTCCGGGTTGAATTGTGGAACTGCCGGGCGAGGGCCGGGTGTAGAATGTCGTTAACCAGGGTTGATTTACCGGCGCCGGAGACCCCGGTCACGGCTGTCAGTATACCGAGTGGAAAATCGACACTGATGTCCTGCAGATTATTGGCTTTTGCGCCTTCAACCCGGATGGAACCCGTCTGTTTGCGTCGAGTGTTTAATATTTCTATTTTGTTGCGGCCGGCGAGGTAATTCCCGGTAAGGGATTTGCGGTTTTTCTCAAGGCTTTTTGGTGTACCGGCATGAACGATATGACCACCTTTCGTGCCAGCGCCGGGACCGAAATCGACGACGTAATCTGCTGATCGGATTGTTTCCTCGTCGTGCTCAACGACCACCACCGTGTTGCCGATATCTCTCATCCGGCAGAGGGTTGCCAACAGTTTTTCGTTGTCTCGCTGATGCAATCCTATGCTGGGTTCATCCAGAATATAGATAACTCCGGACAACTCGGAACCAACCTGGCTTGCCAGACGAATCCGTTGCGATTCGCCCCCCGAAAGACTGGGACCCAAACGGTCCAATGAAAGGTAAGACAAGCCGACGGATACGAGAAAATTAAGCCTGTTGCAGATCTCTTTCAACACCTCGGCGGCTATTTCAC
>DUAT01000035.1 GCA_012960755.1 Gammaproteobacteria bacterium | reverse complement strand
GCTGAGCTTTTTGGCGGCGATATTTTTTTTGGGTATGAAGCTGCTTTTTTGGGATAGCTTTAGCATGGGCATGGCGCCAATATTGTTGGGAATATTTTTCTTTGCCGCAATTCAAATGTTACTGATGGGCATGTTAGGTGAGTATGTAGGCTCTATTCTTACCCACGTGAGAAAGCTCCCTCTTGTAGTGGAACTCGAGCGCGTGAATTTTGACGAGAATTGATCGAAGGTCTGTCAGGGTTTTTGTGACAGGGTTCATAGTAACCGGGCATTGAATTTCAGCACACTTTGTCCGGAACCTGGACAGCTCCATCGGTCGATATGGGCAATCGAGTACTCAGACTCTTATAATTGCTAATGAGTTGATTATTGCTCGCACTCAAACGCAATTAGTGCGTTGCATAGAAGATGTGTAAATCAAAAAAGGTGGTCCACATGGATGATGGCAAGAAATTATTCAATGATCTATTTGTCCTTGAAATGGCGAACAATCATTGGGGAGACGTGAATCGCGGTTTACAGATCATTTCTGATTTTTCTAAAATTGTTCGTTACAACAACGTTAAGGCAGCTATCAAGCTCCAGTTTCGTGATGTTGATGCCTTTGTACACCAGGACTTTCATGACAGGAAAGACGTTCGTTACATTAAGAAAACTCTGGATACAAAACTCTCAAGAGAAGAATACGCGACCTTAACGGATGCCATCCGATCGTCGGGTTGCGTCCCTATGGCTACCCCCTTTGATGAGCGGTCGGTAGACCTTTGTGCGGAACTCGGCATGGAAGTCATCAAGATCGCAAGTTCTGATATTAACGACTGGATTCTAATAGAGAAAATCGCCACGATCGGTAAGCCAGTTATTGTCTCGACAGGAGGCTCATCGCTGAAAGATATTGATGACCTTGTGACATTTTTTGCCCATCGAAATATACCGCTCGCAATTAATCACTGTGTTTCACTCTATCCATCAGAAGATGATGAGCTTGAACTGAATCAGATTGACTTTCTGGTTGAGAGATATCCGCTGAACGTAATCGGCTTTTCAAGCCATGAATATCATGATTGGCATTCTTCGGTGATGCTCGCCTATGCGAAAGGTGCCCGGACTTTTGAGCGACACATCGACATTGAGGCAGATGCTATTCCTGTGGCAGATTACTGCACACTTCCAGCGCAAGCGGATGAATGGTTCAAGTCCTGGAAAACTGCGGTCTCTATGACAGGGGCATCAGGAACCCAGAAACGAGTCCCCAAAAGGCGGGAGGTCGAATATCTGGATCAACTTGTTCGCGGTGTCTACATGAGAAAAGATCTGAAAAAGGGGGACACACTGACACTCGACAATGTGTATCTGGCAATTCCACTTCAGAAAGGACAAATTTCCTGCCGTGAATTGATGAATGGCGAGGTGCTAACTTCCGACCTGGATAAGAACCAGCCCATCCACATTGACGATATCGACAGCCCTTATGCGAAAGATGAGACCTTGCAGAAATTGATCTACGATCGGGGTATCTGATATTGAATGATAGTCCTCAGTTACTGGAGGGAACTATATGAAACCCACCCTCATCTATGGTGCGGGCGGTCTTGGTAAAGAGGTGTTGGGTTATCTGCTATCCACTAACAGAGTGCCAGCTGGGTTTATTGATCAGCGAGCGGAGGAACTCGGTACTGTAGATGGGATAGATACCTGGGTATTATCCCAGGCGCCAGAAAACCTGTCAGGCAGTAATTCAATTGTTGTCATCGCTGTGCATAACTTCATGACTTCAGTGGGTGAGTTGCGGGATCATATTTACTCAGCAGGTTTTGACGAAGTCCTCACCCTCTGGGAGTTTTGCCAGCGTGAAAAGTGGTTACCTGAAAACCCCTACTGGCTTTCCCCGCACTTTGACTGGCGTTCACAAAAAGATGAAATCAGTCAGGCCTATCATCTGTTTGAAGACCGCCAGAGCAAGAAACTTTTCAGTGAATTGCTTGCGTTACGGCAGTCCGGTAACTATTCAGGATTGAGCGCGGTTGATAGGGCCGGTCAATATATGCCTAAAGGGTTGCCGCCGTATGAACAGCCCGTAAGACTGATCGATTGCGGCGCCTATGATGGTGACACCATCCGTGGACTCATCGACAATGATTACGAGGTTAAGGAGGTTCTGGCTTTCGAACCAGACCCTGCTTCATTTGCGAAACTAAATGATTATCTGCAGACTCGCAGTCTCGGTACAGCCATCAACGCAGGAACACACGCACGCAAAGGCGCGTTTAGGTTCTCTAACCTGGGAACCGGTGCGTCGCATCTGGACAGGAATGGGGATATTTCTATTAGCGTTGAATGTATCGATGACCTTTGCGCTGATTTTCCGGTAACGCTTATCAAGATGGATGTAGAAGGTGCCGAGGCGGATTCGCTTAATGGTGCTCGAACAGTTATCGGAAAATACCGACCTGTCCTGGCGTTAAGTGTCTACCATAAGCCGGCTGATCTTTGGGTTATCCCGCTCATGATCAATCAATTCGATCTGGACTATCGTTTCTATCTGAGATCTCACGGTCAGAACGGATTTGATACGGTTCTCTACGCTTACCCCTGCTGAAGAATGATGCGTAAGTGTCCACTATGCTCAGATAATCATGCGGAGGTCGTCTGCAACCAGCGGTATTGTTTGGAGGAAACTTCCCTGTTACCTCCAGAAACAGCCGTTGTGGCCTGCTCAGGCTGTGGTTTTGTGTTTGCCAGGTCAGACAAAACCGCCTCGGACTATAGCGGTTATTATTCCGAGCAAACCAAGTATGAGTCAACCGTCAATGCGAGTGGGTCAGGTGAATATGAACTGGATAAAAAACGAATAACCGACCTGGTTTATACGCTTACCGAAGGTCAGGCTACTGATATGAGTGTCTTGGACATTGGTGCAGCAAAGGGCGGCGTGCTTGTTGAATTTCAACGTAAAGGTTACAAGGAGCTGTTTGGCGTTGACGCGTCAGAGGCTTGTGTTAAGTCGATGCATTCTTACGGAATTGAAGCTTGTATTGGTAGCCTGGAAGACGATGGGTGGGCAGTGGACCCACGTCAGTTTGACTTGATAATCCTCTCCCATGTACTTGAGCATGTCTTTGATGTGGTCGCAGGCCTGGCCTCTGCCAGGCGAAGGCTGACTCCCGGTGGCACGATCTACGTCGAAGTGCCCGATGCGTCGCGCTATACCGTCGAAGGTTTTCCTCCTTACTATTTTTTTGACCCTGAGCACATTAATCACTTCGATCTGGATTCGCTGAGATTGATGGCGGCCCATGAAGGGTTGGTGTTGTCGAAGTGGCAAGCCAAGGAGCTCGATGTTGGTGCTGCGTCATCGTATCCGGCGATAGCTGTTTGGCTGGTCGCTCAAACTGATGCAGACAAACCGGAACCAGAGATCAATTCCGCCGAGGCGATTCAACATTATGTTGAGGCAAGCGCGGCAACGCTTATGGCTCTGCCCAATATGGCCTTGCTACAGGACCTGGTAAAAAAGGATGCGCCGATTGTTATCTGGGGTGCTGGTTCACATGCGAAACGGCTACTGGCCAACGGTCCATTGGTCTCGGCAAACCTTGTCGCTATTATCGATAGCGATACCAGCAAACATGGTAAATTGCTGCGAGGGGTTGAGATCTGTTCGGCACAACGGGGTCTCCAGCGAGCACAGGACAATAATGCCACTATAGTGGTGGCAATCGCCGTTAATGCAGATGAAGTCCTGACAGAGTTACATTCGGCAGTAGATAATCTATCGATCATTAGTGTTTGAGTGATTTGAAAACTGCCTTGAAATAGGCAAATCGATGAACGTTAGAGTATCAGAATACATTGTAAGCCAGCTGGTGGAATGGGGTGTTTCACATGCCTTTACCTTAACCGGCGGCGGGGCGATGTTTCTTAATGACGCATTTGGTCACAACGACAATATCAAAATGGTGTACCAACATCACGAACAAGCTTGCGCGATGGCCGCTGAAGGCTTCGCACGAATAGCCAATGCTCCTGGTGTATGCGTGGTGACAACAGGACCGGGCGGCATTAATGCGTTGAATGGGGTTTTCGGGGCATGGACCGATTCCATCCCCATGCTGGTAATCTCTGGGCAGGTGAAAAGAGAGACGTCGCTCGCGGCTAACCCAATCGCCAACCTGCGGCAGTTGGGTGACCAGGAAGTTGAAATCGTAAAGATGGCTTCACCCATTACTAAGTATTCAAGCGTGCTACTCGCGCCTGAGCATGTCGCCTACGAACTGGAAAAGGCCTGGCATATTGCGACCCATGGAAGAAAAGGCCCCGTTTGGCTAGACATCCCGATTGACGTGCAATCGTCGTTCATCGACCCGGGAAAGTTGAACCATTTTGATACCGGGTTGAGTAATGTTGGCGACCAGTCGACGGAAGCGGGGCTGGAAGCTCAATGTTCGGACATCATCGCAAGAATCATGGCGGCAAAATCGCCGGTCATTCTGGCAGGCAGCGGCGTGCGTTTGGGCGGCGCTCTTGACGAATTTTCCGAACTGATCGATGCGTTACAGATACCCGTTACAACGGCCTGGGCACATGATTTGGTTCCGTCTGATCACCCCCTGTTTTGTGGTAGGCCCGGCACGATAGGCACCCGGGCTGGTAATTTTGTTGTTCAAAATGCTGACCTGTTACTGGTGATCGGTTCACGCCTGAATATTCGCCAGACGAGTTATAACTATGAAAACTTTGCGTCAAAAGCGTTCGTGATTCAGGTTGATATCGATGCTGTTGAAATGTCAAAACCGACCTATCAACCCGACCTTGGCATATGCTGCGATGCGAAACAGTTTTGCTCTGAGCTAACTCGGCAAGTTCGGTTGGCTCCGCTGGAGGAGGATAAGCATCGTGACTGGCTTGATTGGAGCAGAAGGAGATCAACGTTGTATCCAGTGGTATTGCCTCATCACCTGGATGTAAATCGACCTATTAATATCTACCACTTTGTTAATCAGCTGTTTGAACAGTCAAAAGAGAATGATGTGATAGTGACTGGCAATGCCACCGCTTGTATCGTGCCGTTTCAGGTAGCGAAGCTTAAGAAGGGGCAGCGGCTATTTTCCAATTCAGGCAGCGCGTCAATGGGTTACGACCTGCCTGCCTCTATCGGTGCTTATTTTGGTACACAGGCGACCGGGAAGAAGCCTTCGCGTGTCATCTGTTTGGCCGGTGACGGAAGTATCATGCTGAACGCCCAGGAACTGCAGACGGTAGCCAGCCTCGAAATCCCAGTGAAGATTGTCATTCTGAATAACGATGGTTACCTGTCGATTAGAGGCTCCCAGATGAATTTCTTCGGCAGGAAGACCGGAGAGAGTCAGCACTCTGGTGTTGGTTTTCCCGACTTTCTGAAACTGGCTGATGCCTGCGGTCTTCCAGCGACGCGCCTGAGTAAGAGTGATTTCGCAAATGACCTGAGGGCATTTCTCGATGCATCTGGCCCAGGTGTTCTCGAAGTGATTCTGGACCCGGAGCAGGGATTTGAGCCGCGAGTGAGTTCTCGCGAGTTACCGGACGGCACTATCGTATCACCTGCGCTGGAAGACATGTTTCCTTTCTTGAGCAAAGAAGAGTTGAAGACAAACAGTTACGTGCCACCGATAGATTGAGCAATGCATGATATCTTCCCTGATTCTCATCGGAGAGAAGCGTCAGGCCGAAACCCGATCGTTCCAGAACAATCCACCCTAATCTCCGGACTAGGCACCATGAAAAGTAGATCAGCGTTTATTGATTGATGATTTGAATATCGGGGTGGGATGGGTCAGCACAAAGGCAAACAAAGCCAGCGCTAACAACAGCCCCGTTATCTGAATTCCCGATGACCCTGGAATCAAGGTTGGTGTGGGCTCTATCCAGACGGTTCTGACGTCAGTATCGATCACAATTCCCAGAAGTGAACCGTAGGCCGGGAATGTTCTTAACTTTTGCCCATCCTGATCGGTTGTACGGAGTATATTTGTGTAGTTCGTAGAAACCGTAAGATAGCATTCTCCCGTTACCGTCAGGTCAATTCGGTAGGGAAAATCAGATGGTTCCATTATCGGTGCCTGTTTGATTTGGCAGGTTGATGTCGTTGAATCAATACCCCGTGTTTTGTTGTCAGACGAAAGCAGGATCAGTTCTTGACTGTCAGTATTAGAGATCAAGGCTGTGGAGAGTTCCTCCCAGGTTTCGTAACCGCTGATGGTATCGGAAATCCATGCTGCCCCAAAAGGCGTGCCATACTTCTTAACCCGATACACATCGTTTTCCAATGTGAGCTCCCAACCTACGTTAAACAATCGATTGAGTGCCTCGAAACCTTTTGCGGTTGGCTGATTCATAAACAGGCTATGTGCGGGTCTATGAGGTAGTCCCTCCAGCGCCATGACCAGTCTTGAATACCTCTCTAGTGGGAACCAATAGCTGGTCAGGGAAGATATATCCCAGAAGAAATGCGAATTTAGTCCTATGCCCTGCGTCCCAAGATTAGTATGGACTCTGTTTAAGGGAAATTTGAGCTCTGGAGTATCGTTATGAACGCTGACCCGAATTGGCGCAATAGCGGCGTCAGTTACCGGATAAGCTAACGGGACCTCGGC
>DUAT01000034.1:3040-6673 GCA_012960755.1 Gammaproteobacteria bacterium | reverse complement strand
AGGCAAAAGGCCAGCGTTATGACCGGGGCCATTTAGTGCCTGCCAATCACCTGGACTACTCAAAGAAGGCCATCAAGCAGTCCAACTACATGACTAACATATTGCCTCAAGCCGCTAATATGAATCGGGGGGCTGTTCATTTTGCAATTGCTCAGAATACCTTGACTTTATGGCTTGAAATTCCTATTATTCAGAAGTGAAGAATAATGAAAAACAGCGAAGGTCTGTTCGTAGACTGGTGGCCTTCGGTCTGTCGATAATAGTCTATGCTGTATTACTAAACATGTTGGTCCAACTCGAGTTGGCTGGAGAAGACACCAATATTCACAATCTCCCGGACGCGATCTGGTATTCATTGGTTACGCTGACAACGGTAGGCTATGGAGATTACTATCCCAGCACCCCTGGTGGCCGGATTATTGGTTATATTTTCGTGCTCGCCAGTCTGGGTGTCCTTGGTTTCTTGATCAGCAAGATAAACGCATTTTTCGCCGAAATGTCGGAGAATACCAAGCTTGGCTATCGGGGCACCTCGTTTACAGGCCACGTCGTTATCGTGGGGTGGGACCTGTTCTCACAAACGGTTGCAGAACAGATGTTGGCAGCAGGTGTACGAGTGGCAATCATCACCGATTCCCGCGACGATATCAATTTTCTGGCGGAAGCATTCGACAAGCGCGAGGTGTACACGTTGTTCAGTAACTTCAGATCAATGGAGGTCCTTGCAAATGCCAATCTTATGGAAGCGAAGACTGTGTTCGTCAATCTGTCGGATGATGCCGCGTCATTGGTGTTCTTGTTAAACAGCATTGCTCACTTTGGCGACGGGCTCAATTTGGGCGCGGTGCTGGATGACCAGGCCCTCATCCCTGCATTCAAGCGAGCGGGGGCAGGAATCGTATTTAGTAAGAACGAGCTTTCGTCAAAGTTGATCGCCAGCTATGTCTTTGAACCCCAGGTTGCAAAATTCACTGAAGATCTCATCGCCAGCGCCGTTCACTCCGATGATTTCGATATCCAGCAGTTCATGGTTTTGGAAAGCAATCCGTACTGTGGGAAGGATTACGATTCGACATTCTTTGACTTGAAAGCGAAGTTCGACGCCATCCTGATTGGGCTGGTCACCTGGGAAAACGGTGAACGAGTTATTCTCAAGAACCCAGACTCCCCAGGGTTGATCATACGAAAGGGTGAATATCTAATCATTGTGGTGAACGGCTCAAACGCGGACCTGATTGCCGGCGAATTTGGCATAAATGAAGGAACCCATTCCGACCTTGAACCCATGACTCGTGCGGGAGTGTAAGACAAATGACGACACCTGAACGCTTTCTCGTGGTGATGATTGGTTGGGATCACTTTGCTGCATCGGTGGCAGGAGAGTTGCTCTCTGCTTTCACCCAGAACAGTTCGATGCTCATAGTTGTGGCCAGCGAGGAGATTGCTTCCTCAATCGAATGTCGGGAGCATAAGGCTGTGGATGTGGTTGTCACATCCTATACGGATTTCGAGACGATAGAAGAGTGGGGAGCCAGAGATGCCGACGCGGTGGTTGTCAACATGGCCAGCGACCGTGAGAAATTGATCTACGTGGTCAACTGGCGCAAAGTGTTTCCCAATACCAGGCTGATCGTACCGATCGCCAACACAAGTCTCACCGAAACCTTCATTACTGCTGCTGAGGTCCTACCGCTATCAAGAGACGAGGTGAGTGCGAAGATCTTTGCCAGCTACCTGTTTGAGTTTGATGTTGCGACCTATCTATTTGATCTGCTTACCCCTGCACAGGCTGATGATGATTACGACATTCAACAGCTTCTCTTGCCTGCGGGGAATGGTTTTTGTGGAATGGCTTATAGCGACGTATTTGTCGCGCTGAAAAGGCAGTACAATGCCGTTCTCATCGGCGTTAGTAGCATTGGGTCCGACGGTGAGTATCAGCTCTCGAAAAATCCCCCAGACGATAGGCTCATCCAAAGTGACGATTATCTCATCCTCATTCTGTCAGGGGGGAGCTCTAATCGTCTGAATGAGGCTTTTCAGGCATCAATCGGCTGAGCAAAAAGAGGCAATCATCCTGTACTTCATTCTCTTGTGTCAGGGACTCGATTTCCAGGCTTCCTTGTACGCCTCGTGTGCTTTCTGTTGAACGAGACGACTTATTGTGAGGGTGGTGGGGTCGTCCGGAATGATGCCTTTCTCGAACTGCATTGCCGCTTGTATGGCATCTCGGTTGAGAATATGTAATGAGACGGTCTCTTCAAATAAATCGAGTCTGTCCCGTAGTTGGTCGACTGTTTGAAAGTCGTCACGAACAGCCAGATGGACTGAAACTAGGCACGTAGATGCGATATGGAAGTGCGTGAAGTGCGGACGCGGTCAGTGTGGCCCAGATAGTGGTGAACGCCTTCGTCGCGTGGATCGAAGATGTCGATTGAATAGCGGCGACCCCAGTAGGGCTAAGGTGGTCCCGGACGTTCAGGTAAAACTCCGTCGAGTAGAGTTTGGCCAGATCGACGCGTCTAGGATCAGGTAGGTCGATCAGGATGACGTCCCAGCTCTCGTCGTTCGCCCGCAACCAGGTGTAGGCGTCGGCATGAATAATAGTGCCCCGTGGATTGCTTAGAGCGCCCTCATTGAGATCTTTGATGATGGGGTGGGTGCTGCAGTGCCGTGTCATCGCCGGGTCGAGGCCTACGCTGGGAATGTGGATCATGCTGATGTGCAACCGGTTGAGTGATTTTAATGACATGGTGTTTTCTTTTAGCATTATAGAGTTCAAAGTATTTCTCCAAGCCATTTCTAGCCTGAGTCAGTGATTCATAAGCGTGTAAATAAACCTCTTCATATTTCACACTACGCCATAACCGTTCAATAAAGACATTATCAATTCAGCGCCCCTTGCCATCCATGGATATACGGATACCGTGCTGTTTAAGAGCACCGGTAAACGCATTCGAGGTGAACTGTGACCCTTGGTCAGTATTGAATATCTCTGGCCCACCATAGCGCTCAATCGCCTCATTAGGCGCTTCAATGCAAAAGTCGGCGTCCATTACATTCGACACCCGCCAACTCAGGACTTTTCGTGAATGCCAATCCATAATCGCCACCAAATAGGCAAAGCCCCTGGCCATCGGGAGATAGGTGATATCCGTGCACCAGACCTGGTTGGAATGATCGATATCAATATCCCTGAGCAAGTAAGGATATATACGGTCGGCTTTATTCGGCTTGCTGGTGCCTTTGTTTCCGGGATACACAGCCCGAATGTCCATGCGTATCATCAGACGACGCACGTGCTTGCTTGCGGTTAACAACTAGCCCTTTTTCATCCAGCAGTGCGTCACGTAATCGTCTGGCGCCATAGAATGGATAACGCAAGTGCAGCGCATCCAGGTGACGCATCAAACTCAACTCTTCGTTGCAGGGCGCTTTAGATTGATAATACGCACTGGACCAACTGATTGATAACAGCTGGCGCTGATGTTTGACTGGCAAGTCATGGGTCGAATTGATTTTGACTTTGCGCTCTGACTGACTCATGACTTGAGCGCCGTGGCTAAAAAACCATTTTCCATCGTCAACTGCCCAATCTTGGCTTGTAGCGAATTAATCTGTTGCTCATGATCT
>DUAT01000034.1:2660-2988 GCA_012960755.1 Gammaproteobacteria bacterium | reverse complement strand
TGATCGATCCCGGAATCAAATAAGCTGGCTATATTGTCTTTAAGCTGATTACGCCAGGTTTGAATCTGGTTGACGTGAACATCATATTGACTCGATAATTCTGCCAGTGTTTTATCAACTTGCAAAGCGGCCATAGCCACTTTAGCCTTGAATGCCGGTGAGTGATTCCGTCTTTTTCTGCTCATTTTCTGTGTCCTTCCCAAATAGTCAAAACAATTAATACAAACTTCTTATTCTGGGGTTTTTCCAGATAGAGAGGGTTCCAATAACTAGGACAGCCTGCTTAGGAGTTATTATGTTTTTGTAACTAAAACCACTTATTTAGGGG
>DUAT01000034.1:0-2558 GCA_012960755.1 Gammaproteobacteria bacterium | reverse complement strand
GAGTCCCAAAATATTTAATTGAAGCGAGTGCATGGCACGCCTAAGAAATCGTCCTGTATGACTTGTTCAGTACAATTTTCGTGGTTTTATTTATCTAAAGAGCCTCTCAGAAGGTCTTGGGAAAGAAGAAGGCAAGGAAGTTTATCTTAGAGAAGCGGAATATAGTAAAGCGCGCCAAGAAACAATTATTTTTCAAGGAGTAATCATGAAAGCAACAAGTTCTATATTTATTATCGCAGTTTCAATTATGCCACATATTGTCGTAGCTCAACAGCAACAACAGTACGGTCAACCGCAGCAACAGCAACAACAGTACGGTCAACCACCACAGCAGCAACAAAGTACGCAGCAACCTTCTCAACAGGGAGGACAACAACCCCTCGTGCAACAGTATACTGGTGGCACACCACCTGAGTTTACAGTGGATGAAACGCCAACTGTTGCGCCTATAACTGCAATGGAAATGATTGAAAAGTTCTATGAAGAAAAAGGGCAAAGTCATGGTTGGAGTCAGGGTCCATTTACTACTAATAAGGGGAGTGAGGCAATCTCTGCATCTGGAGTTGCAACAATAGGTGTTGATAGATCAGAGCCAGGGTTTATACTTTCGCGAGAAATAGCCTTTCAAAAAGCATTGTTATCGGCCAAACAAGAATTGATTGAGTTTTTAGATACTACGATTTCGACTGACCTAGAAAATGAATTCATTGAACCCTCTCAGAAACGACAAAAGGACGCTTTTGAGAAAGCAAAGCATCAAGGAATACAACTCCAGTCAGTTGCTAATGCTGGCCAAGCATTTGCTGTTGACCTAGCAAATCAGGCTAATAAATTGACGGGCGGAGCTTTTGACAAAAGCGTTGGGGCTTTCACCGATAATGGTGATAAGTTGTTAAAACTTGAAATGAATAAAAAACTTAAAGAAATGGGGTTGGATCCTAGTCAACCCATTGATAAACAAGTTTTAAAAGAGGTTATGGGTACTGACTCCTTTAAAAGAGCTATTCGAGCAGTGTCAAAATCCAGGATTTCAGGAGTACAGGTCTATAAAACATTTGAAGCCTTGCCTTCAGGTAAGGATGGAGAAATTGGTGTGGTGATTCTTCAAAGTAAAAGGCTAACGCAATTAGCTGATTCGATTTTTACGGGAAGTGCTAAATTGGCACCTGGTGCTGTTAATGGAAAACCATTGAGTCAACAAATACCGAGGGATAAAAATATTCTGGTTGGTACTTTTGGTGCCAAATTTGTTAAAGATAACAGAAATCAGTGGTGTATTCTTAGCTATGGCCAAGCGGAGCCAAGAAGTGAAAAGAGTCGTTACTTAAGTTCAGCTATGAAAAAAGCCAAGCTAAATGCTATGGCTATGATTAGACAGTTTGCAGGTGAGATGGCGCAGTCAGAAACCACAAAAGAAGACTCAGAAGATATAACGGATTTTATGGATGGGACTCAAGATATTGAGATGAATGAAGAGTTCGTTGATAAAATGAAAACAAGTGCGGCTGCTAAAAGTATCTCTGGAATGGCGCAAGTTAAATCTTGGTCTCACAAGCATCCATTAACAGGGAAGACTGTTGCTGGATCTGTTGTATCTTGGTGTCCAAGTTCAATGGTCCGTGCAAAGAAATTACAAAGAAGTATGCAAGCACCACCTCCACCTCCACCATCACAAGGAGTACCTGGGCAGGCACCTATGCAAGGTCAGCAAAGATATGCGGCACCACCTCCTCCTCCAGTACAACGTAATCAAGGGACATATTATGGTTCTGGTGTAAGTGCTGATGATGATTTCTAGGTGATAAATAGGGAAGGGGGCATACAATTATTTTTTATTCTACTCTGTTTACTTGCTGTTGATGTAAGTGCTGGTTTGTCAGGTAAAGAAGAAGTTGTAGGTACCCCTTCGGTATCACAAATTTATAGGAATAATGTTCTTGAGGTTAAACAGATGAAGGTTGGGGTTGCAATAATTGAGGGAGTGTATTTCTCGAAGGTATTAGCAGATCAGCATGTTATAAGGCGTTCAAGTTCATGGGGTCGACTTAAGCTTCATGCTCAAAATCAAATTCTAAAATTTATTTTAAAAAATAAAATCAGCTCATATGACCCCATTCAGCAATCGCTACTTAAACTATATTTTAAGCACCAGTCAGTTTTAAACCTGAAAGGAGGAATGGTTGTTGAAAAAAATAAGATAGGAGATAAGGCGCAATTAATTTATGGCGTGCCGTTGACTGGTGTGACCTCTATGAATCCTTCAACTGAGGATGTGCATAGGAAATTAAAAAAATTATTGTTTAATGGTTCACTTCACAATCCATGTGACTACCTTCCATTTTCCGATGATGAATCCAAATATTTAATTTCTAAAAAATACGTATGTTAGGTTTTAATTTTTCATGGAAAAGGCTTTTAGGAATAACAAGCTTTAAAAGCAAGTTATCGCGAAAAACTGGTATCCCATTGAGTAAGGCTTCTCTTGAGAGGAAATTTGGCCGCTTGATGATTAAATTAGGGTGGCGATTGTTAATAGGGGTTGTCGTAGCATTGTTTGG
>DUAT01000033.1:1674-6713 GCA_012960755.1 Gammaproteobacteria bacterium | reverse complement strand
ATAGACCAGCAGAGAGGGCGTTGGTTGGTGATAGAGTATCTGGCAGGCATTCTGGCCTCAATTGATCCGGCCGAAATTCCATCATCCGTAAAAACTGTAGACTGGTGAAGACTAACTGGGAGTTCAATATAGATATGAAATAGAGTAGGGCTGGTCTGGCGGATATTTTGGACATGCCCTTATCAGATTTGATCCCTGATTGGAAACCGGCGGCCCGCTTCATATCTACCGAGCTAGATAGAGCCCCCTAACCAAGCACTTCGTGTTGTGATTTGGTAAGCTGGTGGGATGTGGCCTCGATGAAGTTTGCTTGAAATGGTCCCTGTGTTTGTTCCTGTGTTAGAAAACCTTTCCCTGTGCTCGAGAGTAAATGGCATGCAAATGACTCGCTTCAAACAACTCGTGCCGGGCTTGGTGCTATGGGTAACACTCCTGTTGGGTACACTACTGCTCACACTTGTTCCGATGAATATCGTTTCAGATAGCCAGTTCGAGGCAAAGTTGGTGATTTTCGCTGTCACTTGGATGGCTCTAGCAGTCTGGGCGGCATTGGGTAGTGGCTCCCACAGTCTCCGCGTGGTCAATTGTCTGCTTGCGGTGACGGTTGTTTGCGCCTTGGTTCAAATTTTTGAAGGTAGGTGGTTCGGGATTGAATTTGTGCCGGGGTTGTTTCTGGCGATTGGATTATGGTTCGCTCCAGTATGGGTATTTGCGTCCCTCCGCTTCACAGGATTGATTTGGCGAATTGAATCGCCCACCTCGCCCACGAATCCGAAACTTGGCAAGGGCCAGCGACTGATCGGCTGGTTACTGACTCTGGCCTCAGCAGTGGTCGTGTGGCAAATATTGAGTCGCATTTTGCCAGGAGCCGTGTTTGATCTAACCGTTGAACATAGCCTGGGAACAGCCCAAGAGTTGCCGAATAGAATGTCGTACCGTGGGTTTATCCACGAGCCAGGGTTTGTCGGTCAACTGATCTTCTTGTTTCTATACCTGCCCATGGTTGTGCAGCTATTGGTTCGTCTTCGCGGTTGGATTGTCCGTAAAACACTTTGCGTCTTCGTACAGATTTTACTGATTATTATCCTGATCCCTTTAGCAACGTGGATTTGGAGGGCGCAACCGATGTTTGAGATCACTTTTACCCTAGCGATCATCACCGCCACCACGTTGTTCGCGACCAACATTTCATTGGGAAAAATCGGTGAATGGTTGCTGGCTCGAAAAAGATACTGGCCACTGTTGGCACTGCTGACCCTGTTGATGTGGTGGGCGATGATCCCGGGTCTGTCGCTGCGCATGTGCGGCTACCGGCTTGTCGGTCGACGCAATGAGAGGGAAGAACCTCGTGAGCAAGACGGTCGATTGACGTCCAGTTGGAGAGGCGGCCTAGTCTCTTTTACTATGCTCACTCTGCTTTTGGTGACGTCGGTCTACGCAGTACTTTGCTGGACCGGAATGATGAGACAGTATGAACTGGCACTAATTGGATTTAATGAAGAAACAGGGTATTGCGAGCCATATTCTGAATACGACTCTAACTTGAGATTTCAACACTATCGATTTCTCACTGATGCCGACTTTATGGTTTTACAACATTGCCCCAATCTGGAATGGCTGGGAATTATGAACAACTCCTATGTGACCGGATCGTTCCTGGAATCACTCCAGGCCCAGACGCAACTCGAGTCGCTCGAACTGGTAAACTGCCAGCGATTTACACAGGCAAATCTTAATCAGCTAAGGCAGTTTAAACAACTCAAATTGCTCAATCTCACGTCCACCCTGGGACTGGATCTTGCTGTCACGGATCTTTCCTTTGTTCGTTCTCTTAAAAACCTCAGGCAGATTTGGTTGGTTGGTTACCAGTTGAATGGCAAATCTATGTTGGAACCGCTTGGCGAGTTGCCTCAACTCATCTCGGTTGACGTGTCTGGATCGGGTGTCACCGATCAGCAACTCAAGCCCTTGGCACAGGCCGAATCGCTTTCTTTTCTGGTCCTCAGCGAAACCAAGGTTGGGGATGCCGGCCTTGCACACTTGGAAGGGTTGAAAAACCTAAAAGCGATCAGTCTTGATGCTACGCGGGTAACCGACCGTGGATTGGCCTCGTTGGCGGGTCTTTCCGAATTGAATAGACTCAGTCTCGATTCAACTGGCATTACAGATCGTGGATTAGTTCATCTAGAACAACTGCAAAAACTATATTCAATCAGTCTGGAGGATACCGAAGTGACGGGCGCTGGTTTGATCCACCTAGCGGGTTTGAAACAGTTGTCGAGCATTGATTTGGGTGGAACCCAGTTCAGTGACGCGGGTCTGGTCCACTTGAGGGATTTGAAAGAACTGGATTGGCTCGGCCAATTGCCAGCGTTTGATGACC
Source organism: Gammaproteobacteria bacterium (assembly GCA_012960755.1). The sequence continues at coordinate 4,330 of DUAT01000033.1, read as the reverse complement.
AGTTTACACCGGCAGGACTCTGCAGGTTGGTAATGTATTTACCTGAGTACGAAGAGTATTTCTTTTCGCACGAGGGTTTCACGCGGACAGGGGAGGCTACAACAAGCAGGTCGCCTTTTGATAACGAGACATTAACTGCCAGCAGAGCGGCAGTTTACCTGAAGGAGAATGTGTCGCCAGATGAACTTTCCGCTGATGATCGCCTGCAGATGGCCACGCTGTTACTCGCCGGTGAGTACGGCGTGGAGTTGGAATACGACAGTGATGGGCGAGTCGTAGGAGTGACTTTTAGCGGAATCCCCCTTTCGTCCGACCATCTCCAGTTGCTCAGTATGCTACCGCAGTTGTCGAGCGTATCGATGAATTATTCGCGTGAAGACGATTCGCTTGTCGAAACTTCCGATCTTTCCGAACCTGGAATGGATCTGACGGGTCTTGATCTTCCCGGGATGCCTGTTTTGCCGGGAGAAGGAAAGTCAGAGGAGGTAACTGCTTTTCAGCAGTCTGATCTAGCAAGACTTGCCCGTATCTCAGGCCTGAAGGATCTTCATTTGGATGGTGACCTGTTTACGGATGATGTGATTGAACAGATTGTCAAAATCAAGGGACTTCACTCGCTACATCTATCCACCTCTCAAATAACAGGTGCGTCACTCCGGCAGCTGGAACAGCTGTCGGACCTGCGAGAGATATCCTTTTTTGGCTGTGAAGAGCTAACCGACGAGAGCCTACTGGCGATTGCTGCAATGCCCAAGATACGTTCGGTGTCGATCGGTGATTGCAAGAGGACCAGCAGTAAAGGGCTAGCCGGTATCCTAGCGTTGCCGGTACTGGAGACGCTGGCACTATACGATTCGGCGGAGAATCTGGACGAGCAGGCTTTGGAGAAGCTGTCTACCAGCCACCTCAAGTCGGTAATTCTCGTCGGCGAGTTAGACGATTCAATTTGTACTCGGCTTGCGACGATCAGCAGCCTTGAGGAAATAGCAATTGTCAGCACTGTATTCCGAGGTGAACAACTCGAACAGCTCAAGTCGCTAGAGCGATTGGTGAACTTGAAGCTTGAAGGATGTACGTCACTGACCGTGGAAGGGCTACGGCAAATAAACCAACTGACTGGCCTCAGGAAGCTTTTCCTGAATCACAGCGAAGTGTCAGACGAAGAAGTTCTTCAGTTGATGGATCTGAAACAGTTGGAGTTCCTTGATTTGCGAGTGAATCAAAGCTTGACTGATACCGGTCTAGCAGCGCTTGCTGCGATGCCGAAACTACAGGAACTGAGTCTTTTCTATTGCCCCGGCATTCGTGGGGAAGGACTGGACCATCTGGCCATGTTGTCAGAGTTAAGAATTCTCAATATCGGGAATAACAAGATCCGTGATGTAGGGCTGCAGCGGTTAAGTAAAAATCGTTCGATCTGGGAGTTGAAGTTGTCGCTCAATCAGGAATTTACCGACGCAGGTGCTATCTACTTGGGTCGGATGAAGCAATTGAAGAAACTTGAACTTGGATTTACTACCCAACTCTCGCTAGATCTGATCCTGAAGTTAGATGCAGCATTACCGGGATGTGAGATCACACCGTCACAGCGCTGATGATCAGCCTCCTCGCCACTTTCCTTGCCCGGCGGCCCGGTGGTGGGGTAACAGAACTACGAACACATGAGCAGGGGCTGGTGGGGTCGTTCTTCTCTTGTGTGAAAGAGCGTTTTTTCGCACAATTCTACGCAATGGTTGTCCGGTTTTAGGAGCCCATGGCAATCTTAGGGGTGATCTTTTAGAGTTCATACATTTAAAGGAACGGACAATGAGCAGCGAAAATAGAGTTGAAAGATACACGAAACTTGCAGTCAAGTATGTGTTTATAGCGTTCGGAATTTGGTTCTGGTTTTGGGTGGCAGGCGATGACTTGGATGGTGCGTCAAAAGTCGTGATTATCTTACTTCTAATGATGTCCGCTGACCTTGGTTATAAAATCGATCGTCTTCAAAACAAGATTGCTCAACTCGAGGAACCCTTGCTTAATGGAGGGTATAGTTCGGTCAAACCAACGAACCTCCGTTTTGAAGGCGAGGCTGTTCGTGGCATGCCCGACGGCTGGTCTGATGGACACGGGATCGTCAGCGGCATTTCGACACTCTACAGATTCGATGTGGAATCTCGCGAGGAAGGGTCAGGAGAACAATGCGTTCGGATGCATCGAGTAAATGCTAGTAACTATGAATTTGGCTCTCTGATGCAGCGTTGGCCGGCCCACACATTGGCTGGACGAGGCATTCGAATCGAGGCCGACATCCGAACCGAAGATGTGGACAACGGGGCCGGTTTGTGGTTGCGCATCGACGGTGAAGAGTCTTCGGAGTTGTTCTTCGACAATATGGCAGATCGCCCAATCCAAGGAACGACGTCCTGGAAAACATATTCACAGGAGACTGAAGTACCCAACGAGGCCAAGTGGGTGAACTACGGATTTCTTCTTTCCGGGAACGGGGCTTTGTGGGCTGCTAACGTGCGAGTTACCGTAAGCGATGAAAAAGGGCAATACAAACCGGTGTGAGCGGAAGTCATGACGCTCGACAGGGTTTAATGATATTACTTACCTCAAACCTCCAAATCCGCCTCCTCCCCGGTTTCCTTGCCCGGCGTCCCGGTGGTGG
>DUAT01000033.1:0-1612 GCA_012960755.1 Gammaproteobacteria bacterium | reverse complement strand
GCCCGGCGGCCCGGTGGTGGGGTAGGAACTACGAACACATGAGCAGGGGTTGGTGGGGTGAGTAGTCGTTCTTCTCTTGTGTGAAAGTGCGTTATTCTGCACAATTCCACGCAATGGTTGTCCGGTTTTAGGAGCCAATGGCAATCTTAGGGGTGATGAGGCAAGTTCTAACACAAGAAACTAATCGAGGAGAATTCTAATGGAATCGGTAAAACGCGCGCGTAAGATCATGACATTCTTAGTTATAGTTCCAATCTGCTTCTGCCTTTTCGGCATTTTGGGTTACTTCCTTGAAGGCAAGGGCGACATGCTGGCGCTGCCGGCGGTATGGGCGGTGTGTTCGGGGTTTATGCTTTCTACAGCCGATGGCGCAATCAAGACACTGGAGCAAGAAATAAAGTCACTTAAGGCCGCTGGGTCCGCTGACACCTCTGACCCCGTACCGCCAGCGGATGAACCCGCTACCGATGAGTAGCCCCCCCTATTTTCCTAGCCCGGCGGCCCGGTGGTGGCCTAGCCAAGCACTTCGTGTTGTGATTTGGTAACCTGGTCGAATGTGGCCCCCTCCCCATTCTCCTTGCCCGGCGGTCCGGTGGTGGGGTCACGGAACTATGAACACATGAGCAGGGGTTGGTGGGTGTGTAGTAATCCATAAACGGATAGCTATTCAAACAATTTGCGATTTGGCCAAATGAAAGCTGTAAACACGACTGCTGTTGTTAGCGGACGAACAAAGCATTGGAGTATATCTAATATGCCTATCGGAACTTCCAAATCGGCGAAAACCTGAGCGACACTAAAAATATTTACAAAAACTCCAAAAGCCAATAGGCAATAGAAGCAGATAATAGCTTTTGGGCGAAAGTTAAAAATTCCCCAAGTAATAGTTGCTTGGCAGACCACTATCGCCAATTCAAAAACGCCAATAACCATGTATCCGAAATATGCAGAGAAACCAGCATTCAAGAGTGTTCCGCAGCAACCGAGTATCATCAGTATACAAAGCACCTGCAATGAAGTGCTTATTTCAACATCCTCAAGTTCTTCAGTAGTTTCTACACTAATAACTGGTGTTGTAGTGTCACCAGATGCGGACACTCGGTCCTCATTCCAGCGATTTTGATTTTCAGCGACATCTTCTTTCGGAACGGCTTTATCGGGAAAATCCAATCCTTTTATCTGATTGGCTTGAGTCCACGGTCCGGTATCCGATCGTGATATTAAATCAGACTCGAGCAAGCAACCGGCTTGAGCTTCCTGATACAGTTTTCGGGAAGTATATGGTCCGAATACGTGCTCACCGCGTTTTAAATAATATGGACGCCCCATGAATTTCCAATCAATGGATTAGCATAGCCACCAATCTGTACGGTACCAAATAAGACTCTTCGTTGCAAATTGGTTCAATGTGCTGTCAGAAGTTCCTTGCCCGGCGGCCCGGTGGTGGGGTCACAGAACTACGAACACATGAGCCGGTTGGTGGCCGCTGGATGACTACGGAACTAATCCAACTCACGAACCAACCGAAAACCGAAGAAGACGTCACGGAGATCAGCGTCGAACCTACTGCGGAAAGCGGAACGAGTGAGACGCGTGAGGTTGTACCACGACC
>DUAT01000032.1 GCA_012960755.1 Gammaproteobacteria bacterium | reverse complement strand
AAATGACTCCAGAAGCCGTTTCCCAGGCGCAAGAATTAGCCAGTAAATGGATGGAATCTCATTAGGTTCCTGTCAGCTGACCATGGCGTTATTTCGTCGGGGGTTGCCGAGGGGAGTGATTATTCATTCCGACAATCTGCTAGAGGTGCGATATTTGAATACATAGAAACGTACTACAATCGTAAGAGAAAACATTCAGCTATCGGGTATAAAATCCCGATGTTGTTTGAGAATAAGTATTTTAAACCGCATTTCGCCAATTTTCGAAAGTATCGTGGCACAGAATTCTTAGACAAAAAAGTCTGGGTTAACAGATCCTTGGTACTGGATGGTCAATGTTTTGGATGAGCAAAATGTGCTAACCCTCCAGCTCAGGGATGAAGGCAAAACCCAGACTTGGCAAACGTTTCCCGAGAATGGTCTACTCCATGAAACCCTGCTGATGCAGATTGACGTGCTTATTAATACGCTCATAATGAACGATTTGGAGAGGATAGAAGATATAGACGCCCCGCCTAGATCCGAGAGCTACCATCAATGATGGATATCTCAATATGGTACGTTGTACCACCCCAAAAAAGAGAGGCGTCTATATCTTCTATCCTCGAATATTTGTGAAGGACAAGCCTGTCAGTAGCCAGGATAATGGTAATATATTGGGTCCAATCTCGAAGAACCGTAATGGATTAGTGCAATGCTAAAACACCACAACCTGAGGTACTTTGCGGCGTGGCTGTTTATTCTGGTGTTCTTCAGCTGGACTGTAAATCTATTGTTTAATGTTCAGAATGATTGGGGCCGGTCAAACAAAATTACCCGCGTTAATCAGGACTTACACGGCTTGTTCAACTCCTGGCGAAATCTCAATCGCCCTGGCAACGACGTGCTGGAGAACTACGACGTCGACACACAAAGCAGCGCGCTCGCAGTTTATCTCAAAGAGTACTCTGAAGCCCGGTCAAGGCTGCAAATGCACCACGCGACCACTGTGGAGATGGTGAACTTTTATGCCCATATGGACGAGACCTCTGAGGTCGCCGAGATGCTTGCCAACCGAGTACTGCAATTAGCCGCTGAGCGAGAAGCGTTGCGGCTGTCGGGTGCTGCTGGAGACTCGATTCGTCAGGTCGAAACCGAGGCTGCAACAACGATGGCCCGCATGGATCAGGCCTTCCAGACCGGACTGGATCTTATTGGGGAATATGAGGAGGACCTTGACCAGAACTTACTGGATCTGGTGGCTTCAAGGCGTTCCAGTATTGGTTCCCTGTATCTTATTGTGCTGGTGACGTTGCTGAGTTCAGCGATGAGCCTGGTGCTGCTGAGGCGTACCGCGAAACAGGGTGAAGCATTGCGTGCCAGCGCTGACCGCATCAAGGCAATAGTCAATAGCGTTGTAGATGGTATCATTACCGTCGACGACGCAGGTGATGTAGAATCGTTCAATCGAACTGCAGAGAATATGTTCGGATACACCGCTATTCAGATCGTCGGGCGACCATTTACTGACCTCGTCGATCCTGGTCAGCGCCATCTGTACGGTGACAAAAGATCTGGATCCAGATTAACCTCCTTCCGATGGAACGAGTCCGAATACCTTGGACTGCGCAGGGACGGGTCAGAATTCCCGATGGAAGTCGTCGCAACCAAGATCACAGTTGATCGACGGGTACTGCTGGTTCATATCGTTCGGGACATCACTGAAAGAATTCTGGCAGAGGAACAGTTGAAGCTGGCGGCCAGTGTGTTCGAGAATACGACTGAAGGCATCATGATCACGGATCGCCGTGGGATCATCCAGTCTACCAATCCCGCGTTTACAGCGATTACAGGCTTCACGGCTGATGAGGCAATCGGGGAGAATCCTCGAATTCTTCAGTCAGGTACGCAATCAACGGACTTTTACATCGCCATGTGGCGATCCATTACTGAGGATGGCCACTGGCAGGGGGAAATACTGAATCGCCGGAAGAATGGCGAAACCTATCCGCAATGGCTGAATATCAATGCTGTTAAGGATTCTCGTGGTCATGTTACAAACTACGTGGGCGTAACATTCGATATCAGCGAACTAAAAGCTTCCGAACAATTGAAGGATGAATTCATTGCCACCGTCAGCCATGAATTGAGAACACCGCTCACATCCATACATGGTTCACTGGGTCTGCTGGCAAGTGGTGTAGCCGGTGACCTGCTATCCAGGGATTCCGCCAATCTGATAAGAATTGCACAGGACAACAGTCAACGTCTTGTGCGCCTGATTGATGACATCCTTAGCATTGCCAAGATTGAATCGGAAAAAATACCATTCCATCTGCAATCCATAACGATTCAAGACCTGATTGCCCAGGCCGTTGAAGCAAACCAGAATTTCGCCCGACAACACGGCGTAAACCTGAAGGCAGAACCTGGCGATCGAGACGCTCGGGTGCTGGCCGACATGGATCGATTGATGCAGGTCCTAACCAACCTGCTGTCCAATGCGGTCAAACATTCAACAAGGGGCTCGATGGTAGTCGTTGGCTTGCAGCGACGCGACGCCAACTGGCGAATTAGCGTCACAGACAATGGATCAGGTGTACCCGAATCGTTCCGGGATAGTGTATTCAGTAAATTTGCGCAGGCTGATGGATCTGACCGACGATCAAGCAGCGGCACCGGATTGGGCCTGAGTATCTGTAAAGCGATCATTGATCGTTTGGGGGGACAGATTGGATTCGAATCTGAATGTGGCGTCAGAACCAGCTTCTACTTTGATCTGCCGTTCATGCATCGAGAGGTCGCAGGGCACCCCGAACGTTCGCCGAAATCCCTGGAATCTCTCCCGTGATCAGAAAAAAACCATGTCAGAACCAACACTAAACAAGGTGCTCATTGTTGAAGACGATCCTGACATCAGGGAAGTCGTTAGAATGACTCTGGAAATGATCGGTGAACTGGAGGTCGCTGCCTGCGACTCGTGCGCCGAAGCTCTGGTGCTGGTAGACGAATTTAAACCCGATCTGCTACTGCTCGATGTGATGATGCCGATAATAGACGGCCCCACGACCTTGCGGCTGCTGCGTGAGCGGACCAGTACGAAAAATACACCGGCAATCTTTCTTACAGCGAAAATAGAGGCCGGAGACATGGCACAATACAAAAATCTTGGGGTACTCGATGTTATCATCAAACCTTTTGATCCCCTGTTGTTACCCGACAAACTCGGCGAAATCTGGGTGCGACATCACGGTATTGACAAGGGAGATGGGCATGAAGAGTTTATCCGCCAGTTTGAACAAACGTCTGCGGCGTTTATCACGCAATTGCCGCAGGAAATACAGACACTGATGGACGAACTGTCAGCCTACCGTAAAACCGGTGAGAGCGCTTTTCTTAACAGGTTACGCCAAAAAGTGCACAGATTAAAAGGCACCGGCAGCACCTTCGGTTGCAATGCCATCACCGACCTCTCAAGAAAGCTGGAGCAAAGTCTAGCGCGACTGCATCTTGATGATGCAACGGTTGCAGAGCCCGTGACTCTTGACGAAATCGAATCGCAGATTGAAGCATTACGCGATGAAGCGGATCGGGTGTTTCGCGAATTCCATTGCAACGAACAACCCGGGATAAACACTTGAAAGTACTAGTAATCGAAGATGATCCGAGGATTATGGCGTTGCTGAAGGCGTACTTCGAAACCAAGGGTCATTTCGTAATCACCGCGGGCGATGGCGTTGACGGATTAAGCAGTTTCAACGAAGATTCACCCGACTTGGTCCTGCTGGATATCGGACTACCGAAGCTCGACGGATGGTCTGTACTGGAGGTTATTCGATCCGCAAATATAGTACCGATTGTTTTACTCACAGCGCTTGATGACACCGAGAGTGTGGTCAAGGGACTCGCCCTGGGTGCGGATGACTACCTGATCAAACCGTTCGATGTCCGTGTGCTTGATGCCCGAATACGAGCCATCATGCGTCGGATTGAGAAGTCTGATGAATACACCAACCTTGAGGTCGGCAGAATCCGAATTGACGACCGGGGCAAGCGAGTAACCGTTGGAAATGCCACACTGGCGCTGTCGCCCAAGGAGTTCAGCCTGCTGAAACTACTGGCCAGCGAACCCGGTCGCGTTTTCTCCAGCAATGAAATCATCGCGCACCTCTGGCCTGACAATGACCGGGCTGCCGCAAGCGATGTCAAGCAGTACATCCATCTGCTGCGCAACAAACTCGAGGAAAAGACCCAGATTAAGGATTCTATCGAGAACATCAAGGGATTCGGCTACCGCCTGCTGGGCTGATTTCAACTTCCGTTCCCGGTTTTAACCCTTTTTTGACTTCGTTTTGACGGTGCTTCTATTGGCAAATCCCTCCCCCTGGTAAACACTTCGTGCCGTTTGAAAGGGTATAACGCTCCAAGAGCTGTTTTTGTGTTGTCCCAATGAACCCACCTGAACAAATCGGGTGCAATGAAGATAACTGTAAAAGGAGATTGCAAATGAAGAAACCAGAACACCAAACCACGTTGCGATACGCACTTGTAGTGTTAATCGTCGCTAGCAGTTCAGTTTTTGCTGCCCCTGCCCCGATTGACCCCGCTATGGAGGTGTTTAGAATCCGCTGCCAGATTGATGCGGATATCGACCCTGCAACGGGTCTTTCTGCACCAAAGGTGCAAATTCAGGCAAAGGCCCGCGCAGAATTACTCGATGGTTTTGCCGTGGGTATTATGGTCGAAAATATTTCCGCAGCAGTCCCACCACTGCCAGCCATTGTCAACACGACATTTGAACTTGGCTCTGCGACCGCGGATTGGGATACCTTTCCAGACCCAGGTGACCCAACACCTGTCGCCTTTATTCCTGGTGATTTTGTACTGGCAGATGGTTTAATAAAAATTACTACCCAGGTAACAAGCACGAGCCAAACCGTTACCGGGACCGCCAGTTGTGTCGACAAAACGGGAGGACAGTTTAAACAGGATACCAAGGGGGTCTGCACGATGAAGAAATTTCGACGAGGCAAATGCAAGCCTGGTGACATATTGCCCGGTGGTGGCACCCAGCCATGAAGTTGACACGTGATCACAAAATCTGTGATTGCGATGTCCTGAGGCCACCTCCAGTCAGTGTTTGTTGAGGCAATGCTTAAGTAATCTCTTTGCCACCAGTATATTCGTTAGTCTCACTAGTTGTGCTTTCGACGGGATCGCCTTGTGGCGGTCTCGTCCAACCCGGAACAAGGACGGCATGCCGGTGGAAAATGGTTGGGTGGCACTGAATCGTTCATTGGCATCTGCTCTCCTCACCACAAGTCGCTAACTAGTGCCTATCCATAAATTGCTAAAATGAGCGAAATTATTGCGACAGTGTGAAAATGTTTGTCGTTAAATAAAAGACTTGAGATAGGCACCTAGTGCACACACCTGTGCACCAAAGCTCGATTCCTAAATACGGATGGGCACTAACTAGTGCCTATCCATAAATTGCCAAAATGAGCGATCAACATGCAACAGTGTAAATATGTTTGTCGTTAAATCAATGACTTGAAATAGGCACCTAGTGCACACACCTGTGCACCGAAGCGTGATTTCTATTTACGGATAGGCACTAACTAAAAAAAAGGGAACGAAATATCGATCCAGATACGGACAAAGCTAGTCAGATGTAGCTTTATCGGATCGATTCCACCCTCTGTGGGGTCGTCCACGAGGAAATCTGTTCCTCGCATCTATTGCACCAGTAACTCAACAATGGCAATACCAGCTTCGAGGATAGTAAATTTAAACCGCATTTACCCCGGATTGCAAAAGTATCCTAGCCAAGAAATTTTGGGTAAAAAGGCTGGGGATGCAGTTTGTAGACACTTGATTGCTAATATCTGTAAAGCTACTGGTCGCTTGGCTTTTATAGAACGCTGGCCGACACTCAAACAGGTGAAAAGAGCCCGACAAAACACACTGAAAAAGTTCTTTCATCAGCACAACGTGCGTTTCTCACACATCCTTGAGAGGCGATTGAAAGCGATCAGGGAAGCAGAACCACTGACGTTGGACGAAGCGGTCATAGGCCATTTAGATTACAGGCGCTGGTCCTGGTTGATCAGTTACGGGTAACATTGCAGGCAATCCGGCTGTTTGATAACGAGGTTGATGAGGCTGATGAGGTTGCGAAGAAACACGAGGATTTCACACTGTTCCAGTCATTGCCTGGGGCGGGACCTGCTTATGCACCCCGTTTGCTGGTTGATTTTGGTGAGCAACGAGATCGCTATGACAATGCCGTTGAAGTACAGAAATTCTCTGGTATTGCACCAGTTCTGGAGCGTAGTGCGAAGAAAAGTTGGGTCCACTGGCGCTGGCAATGCTCCATTTTCCTACGCCAGACTCTTGTTGAGTGTGCCGCACAGACCATCAACAAGTCCTATTGGGCGGGAGCCTGTTATCGCCAGCAACGCGCAAAAGGTAGTAGCTACCAGGCCGCAGTACGAGCATTGGCGTTCAAGTGGATCCGGATAGTCTATCGCTGTTGGCAAACCAATACGCCATATGACGAAGCTATCTATCTGAGGGCGTCAGAGAGTCGCGTGATCAACCCAACCGTCTGTGAGCCAGTAGATCAGCACCATGAAAGTCGTTGACCATCAAAAGGTCATCGCGACAGACCGAATCGCCATAGGTCCCCATTCTGGTAACCGTACCCTTACGTTGAGGATAGTTATTTTAAACGACTTTTTCGCAAGATTGTAGAAGTATCCCGTTCA
>DUAT01000031.1 GCA_012960755.1 Gammaproteobacteria bacterium | reverse complement strand
TTCTGCAATTGATTCTGTAGTTCGTTTTGAGGGTGAGCAACCCCTAGTACAGCTTGCAAGGTCGCTCGCTAGTGACCAAGATTTATCCAGCGTTTCAGGATTAACATACCGCTTAGGCGCTGACATCGTAGAAACAGCACCAACAGCGTCCTTTGAGAACCTAGACGATCTTCCTTTTCCAACACGCTACTTGCCGGACTCACATTATCAGAGCCACCCTTTCAATCTTATCGCAAGCAAAGGATGTTATTTCAGATGCACATTTTGTGGAGTGCACCGGTTTTACCGTGATGGCCCATCACTGGTGAAACGCTATCACAGTCCAGGCTACGTTGTGGATCAGATAGAGAAGTTGATTGACAGCTATGGGAATAATCGCTTTTGGTTCATGGATGATGATCTATTGGGCACCTCGAAACGAGAGAGAATGTGGATTGACCAACTCATCGAGCTGCTTGAAGATCGTGGTATTGAAATGATCTTCTCCTTGATGTGTCGAACCGATACCGTCAATAAGTATCCCGATCTATTGCAACGTTTGCGCTTTGTAGGGCTTAAACGATTGTTCGTGGGAATCGAAAACATCAATGATGATATGTTAGACCGGATAAACAAGGGCGTACGTACAAAAGGGCATAAGTATATTCCTGCCTCCAGAAACCTCGGCATAGAATTAGTTGGAGGGATGATCTTGTTTGATCGGACGACAACAGTGACTGAATTGCGAAATAACCTTGCGTTCATCTCACAGTTTAAGAACGATATTCAGTTTAACTTTGATGTTCTTAAAGTGTTTTTTGCGACCCCGCTTTATGAAGAACTAAATAGCAAAGGTCAATTATTCGGTACCTGGCGGACACCCATATATAAATTTGAAGATCAAACGATTGCGACGGTATTTCATGTCTACAAAGGATTTAAGAATTATTTCTGGAAATTTCTTGACCTACCGTTGCGCAACTTCATTTGGAGACACATTGGGTTGCCTAATCCACCCTTGCCGGAATCAAGTATCAGGGAAGCTCTTGGGATGTACAACACGCTGGTGGTCGAAATAATCCGCTTGGCGCTTGAAAGCAGTGAAGCGCTGGGTAACAAAGGAAATGCTCACGTTATTTTTGACAACATACGTAAAGCCGAACAAAATAGAATTGAGGAAACTTTATTCGTTATCCAATTGATGCAAATGCCATCACTTTGGTCAGGAATCGGGTCGACGCCAAAAAGATACCCCCCGCCGCTTTCGCCGGTATTACGTACGATTGCAGTGGACAGCCGGCTTGCTGAACGTGTGTGCGGTGTGCCACTGGATTAAAGGATCGTGCAAAGCCGTAGTCCGAAAGACCCTGTCTAAGCGGGGCCTTTCGTTTAGATGCAAAGAAGACAAACGGGTGTGTAGAACCGTCAATTGTCAGTGCATATAAATCGGACTGGCCCGCAGGTTCCTTGACCAATAGATCGGGCTTCTGAAGTATTGCGTCTCTGCCGACCATCTTCGTCCTCCGTCATGGGCGGAAAATTTGACGTCCTAAGTTCCTATAAGAATGTTAGAACAACATCGCCATTTACAAAAATTGCAAAACCGGGGGTTCCTGACTGGATCCTGCGCCCTGCCAATGGTCTTTTGTGTCGAAAATCAGTAACGGCACCGCTACAGTAAATGCAGGATGCACTGACAGACTATGAGTTGGAGAACGCCCGTATGTTAGAAGCAGAGGCTGATAACCCAAGACCAAACGCTTGACCCCGCTGACAAGAATCCGTGTACCGCAGAGTAATTCTTCTTCCCGGGGATAAGGAATCCCAATTTGCTTTTGCCAGATGCGGCGCCTCGCGCATCAGCAGGGCTAGAATCATGACGTTGCCTGTTGCACATCGCGGCTGTTACCCCTAATAGCCACTTCGCTTTTTTTTCTGTATTAAATCCGCGTTGCAAAGTTTCCTGTCATGTTGACATGAGTCACTTAGCGTTGCCTCTACATATTCCGCTTGATGAATCCGACAACGTCCGATCAATATTCGGATCGAACCTCAAAAAAAAGCGTGTGACCGTCTTTGCGAAATGGTGGATAGATCAGAAACTAAACATCTTCCTAACAAACTGCTGGGCAATACCGGGAATTAGTGCGAGAAATCGAGTTTGAAAGGCCGGGGGTGGCAAATGGCGCAAGAACTTGACTCGTTCATCCAAGTGAACCATTATTATGCTTGAGAAACCCGAAACGGGTTTTGAAGGGAAATTGGAGCCTCACTTATTATACAAGGAGGAAACATGAGCAAGGAATCATTAATTGGTTTTGTAAAACTGGTGGTTGGCGATAGAGAACTTCAGGCAAAGATAGATGACAATACAGATGCTGATTCGCTGGTGGCCATGGGAACTGAACATGGGATGGACTTCTCAGTAGATGAGGTTAACAGTTTACTGCCATCCCTCGCAGATGAAGAACTTAGTGATGACGATCTTCAACAGATTGCCGGTGGCGCCCGGAGGATCAGCAAGAGCATGATGCGGCAGAAGATCAAGACTCTCGTCAGGAATAAAAGAAAGGAGCTAGACCTAGGGGCGACAATCAGTGGCGATACTCAGGCGTACTCGGATCATTATAGTGATGGAGGCCCCTAATCTAGAAAACAACCCCGGATTATTCAGATAATAAGGGATGTGCGCTTTTCCAATATGCAACACCCCCGATGAGAGGAAGTATGTCAGAGAGTGAGCGTAAAGACGACAATATTCGGATTGGCGCGCTATCAATGCAGACAGGTTGCCTCTGACATTCTTCCTAAAAATGTGTGGATAAGGATAATATTGACACGCTGAGGAGCATAGTTGCTAAGGCTCTATCTAACCGAGATTTTCGGCGCTCGTTGTTGGAAAATGTGGGTCAAACATTGAAGAGCCACGGTATTGACCTAGATTCAGAACTGATAGAGAAACTCGACAAAATCCGCGAAGATTCCAAGTTTGAAAGTCCTACCATCGAGGAGTTAATCGAGAAACTGTTGTCGTGTCAGGCATTTGAGGACGAGTTTCGCCTGAGTCCGGCCAGAGCGCTGAAAGAAAGGAGAATTTTCGTCAACGACCTTATCCTGAGGAACGTTCGAGAACTCCTGGACACGAACGAGTATATAGCGCTCAGAGAGGAATTTCGGGTAACCCAGGGTCACCGGTGAAGTGTATCCTCGTTGATCTGTTATCTACCCCACCCGGGTTGCCCACTCGCCGTTCAGCAACTGCCTCACTTGCGCTACAAATGCTTAGTGCCTATAGCCGGCGCTCAGGCTTTCAGTCGGTCATTGTCGATGCATATAGCAACAACCTAACGATTGAGGAAACCGCAAAAAGAATATCGGCTATAAAAGGTCCGAAGTTACTGGGATTTGCAGTTATGTCGTCGCAAGTGGTATCCCGCATCGAATCCGTTCTCACACTTCTTGATTTTAACGCTTGTGATATCCAGCATGTTACCTTGGGAGGGTATTTCGCCTCCTTCAATCAGGATTTTCTCCTGCAAAGGCTTGGAAAGGTGAATTCGGTAATGCGTTTTGAGGTTGACCAGGTCTTTCCCCACCTAGTCTCAGCAGTTGCAGAAGGACATGACTGGAAGGTATTGCCAGGAATTGCATACCGCCAGGATGGCAAGGTAATCGTCTCTGCTGGCCTCACCTATCCCCACAATCTGGATGAGCTGCCATTAGCTGACCGTTCCTTTGAACGGCCAGATACAAATGAAGCCTATATACAGACAAGCCGTGGTTGTTATGGGAAGTGTACTTTCTGCCTGAATATTATGTTCTCCAATCAAGAAGGAATGCCTACCTGGCGGTATCGCTCAGCAGAATCAATCGTCGATGAAATGACACATTTGGCTAAAGACCGAGGCATCCGTAAATACAATATCGTAGACGAAAATTTTCTGGGTGGCCGACAAAAAGACGCTCGTCGGCGGGCGCATCGGTTTGCGGAACTGCTAATCAAGAATAATCTAGAAATAAAATTCAAGTTAAGTTGTCGCGCCAATGACATCGATAGCGATCTGCTGGCCCATCTTCGTGACGCTGGTCTTATCAACATACTCCTTGGGATTGAATCAGGGTCTAGTAGTTTTCTCAGGTCGATAAAAAAGGGCACTACCGTTAATACCAATATGGCAGCTATTAAGATGGTTCGCGACGCCGGGATTTCCCTCTCCCTTGGTTTCATGCCCTATCGCCCTGGAACGACACTTGACTCACTTGATGCAGAATTTAGATTCCTCGATGACCACGTCCGCGGTGCCAGGCTTTCTCCAGGCCTTTCACAGCAATTGCGCGGACAATTGTGGGTTTATGAGGGCTCGCCGGAATACCGAACCCTCAGTCAGAAAGGTGTGCGGATGCAACGAGACGCCAATACCAGGAATATGTTCCGTTACGCAGAATGCTCCAAAGTTGTGATGTTTCGGCAGGTGAACAATCCCCTGCTTGAGATGATCGAGGCAGCCGCCATTGAGATTGCAAACATGCGAATTTCTGGCAGTCGGCGTATGGCCTACCAGAGAGTATTGGATGGCCTAGCTTTGGATTCAAGCCTGGGTAACCTGGCAGCTTTCCATCGACAACCGAAGATGGATCAAAGTACCTTTATCGAACACGCACGTCATCCCTTGGTGGAAGAAGTCTCCGATATACATATCCTGGCGCAAATAGAGAATCTATTACAGCGACATGACGTTAGTAATGACGATTGAGCAAACAATGGATAGGCCAGTTGTTCTGCTAATAAACCCCCATGTTCCCGATGCCATGGGGGAGCCGCTGATGGAAAACCTCGCCATTGGTTCACTGGCAGCTTACCTGCAACATCACGGTATTAGTGTCGACCTGGCAGATTTCGCGATAGACAAACTGCCTATCGGAACGCTGCCAAGTCATGTGAAATTAGACGATTATCGAGTTGCCGGTATCACCATTATGGCGAGAAGTTGCGTAAATGCAGCAATGGCAGTCGCGCATACCATTAAATTGAAAAATCCAGAAATACACCTCGTTTCTGGCGGCAAGTTCCCTACATCTAATCCTGATACCTTTCTGTTCCCTGGGTCGCCGTTTGACTCAGTCATCCGGCACGACGGCGAGGGGCCTCTTTTGGAGCTTGTTCAACGACTTCTCAGAGGAGAGGACTGGAGTAGCATTCCTAACCTAAGCAAGGCCCAGGGGAATGGCAGTCGGCATAATCCGCTCGATTTTCAATACATTCAATCTGACCTGGACCGGTTGCCAATGGTAGATCGTCGTTTCCTGCCATTGTTCCTTGATCGGAATGCCCCAACTACTGTCTCAGCGAGTCGTGGCTGTATTTACTCGTGTGAGTTCTGCGTGGTGGCAGCTGAATCAAAAAGCCTATGGGGTAAACCGCAATGGCGCGGTCGTTCTGCTGGAAGCATTGCGAATGAACTGGAATATCTTACTCGAAATTTCAATATCTCGGAAATCTGGTTTGTTGATGACCTATTTCTTGGGCCCATGCCACGTGGTAAAAAGAGAATCCACGAATTATGCAATGAGATTCACCGAAGAAATCTTAAGCTCGGCTTTTCTTTCGAAGAACGCTCGGACTCGGTGATCAAAAATAAGGAACTGTTTCGTGAACTAAAAAGAGCGGGTTTGCGGCGCGTATTCCTCGGCCTAGAGTCAGGGGACATAAAAACCCTAAAGCGTTATAAGAAAGGCAACAGGCCTGAGCAGCACCTAGAAGCTATCGATTTCCTCCAGCAGATAGGTGTCGAGGTCAGCACTGGCTTCATTCTCTTCGATCCATTTAAGAGTATGGAAACCCTCAAGGAAGAAATTTGCTTCCTACGCAAACTGGCGCACCGAAGGGTCTTTTTCCCACCTGTATTCAACAGCGCCCTTCAGTTGATGAGAGAAGTCCCTATTTTTGACAAAGTCGTTGCTGCTGGATTGCTTATGACTGACGGAGAGCATCTGGAATACGACTACAATGATCAGCGGGTGAAATGTATTGCCAAGGCCTTGAAATGGTTATTTATGGTACGCAACGGCACATTATTTTTCACACTAAAATGGATCATTGGGAATGAATGGCGAAAGAGTGGGGCCTTTCCAGGGAGCCCTGTTTCGAGGGCGCATTCACACTTGATCCGTGAGTTGGCGGCCTTTTATAAAACCTTTGCATTGGATACTTCTGAGCAGATTATCGAAATGATCTGCGAGTGGCCAAACAATAACCCGCAATTGATTGGTACTCTGGATCTCAAACCCTTACTACCGGGTGTTGATATTTTTTCCAGGGAGATTATCTTTCTTACAAACGTAATCCGGCTTGCCTATAACTTGGAACAACGCAATGAATATTCTCCTGTTGCCGCCAATTGACCCTGAAGGCGGCGAGTGTCCAGTCACAGAAAGCCCTGGATTGGGCTACCTAGCTGCCTATGCGCAGCGCCAGGGCCACACTGTCGAATGTTTTGAGCCAAGGCTAGCCAAGTTAGATTACAAAGGTATTGCTGACTATATCGGACACTCTGACGCAGAACTGGTAGGATTTTCAACACTGGACAATGTTGAAGGCGTCTACCAGGTCAGCTCAATACTACGCAGAAAGAGATCCTCTGTACATATCACGGTTGGAGGGAATCTCGCCACTTTCGCCCATCGCTTGATTCTTAAGGAATGCTCTGCAATTGATTCTGTAGTTCGTTTTGAGGGTGAGCAACCCCTAGTACAGCTTGCAAGGTCGCTCGCTAGTGACCAAGATTTATCCAGCGTTTCAGG
>DUAT01000030.1 GCA_012960755.1 Gammaproteobacteria bacterium | reverse complement strand
GAAGCAGAAGACTTAAAGAAGTATGCCGCGAGATTTAACGAGGATCACCCCGACATCAATATTAACTGGGTCCGTGATTCGACCGGTATCGTGACCGCGAAACTGCTGGCCGACAAAGAGAACACGAGAGCAGATGTCATTTGAGGTCTCGCCGCTACCGGTTTGTGCTGATGAAAAGCCAGGGCATGCTGTTGCCGTATGCACCCGCAGGCCTCGACAAGCTTGACGGTAAATTCAGCGACAAGTCCAGTCCTCCGTTCTGGACGGGTATGGATGCCTGGGTTGCTGCCGTGTGTGTCAATACTGTCGAAGCAGGCAAGCACAACTTAACCACGCCGGGCCTCCTAGAAGGATCTGACAGACCTGGTATACAAGGGTCACCTGGCGATCAGCGGTTTCCACTTAACCGGCACGCACAATGCATTTTAGACCCAAGTGGACTACCCTTTAGCGTACCAACCATTGTCAACATAAAGGGCATTACCAGTGATAAAGCTGGACTCATCCGACGCTAGAAAGACGACGGCAGCGGCAACCTCTTCGGGTTCACATATTCGTCCCTGGGCATCAGCCAGGGCACCTTCTTCCCATTCTTGGCCGGCAGCATCCAATTCACTGATTTCCCGCAGACCATGAGCTGTTTTCACAAAGCCAGGACATACCGCGTTACACCGGATTCCCTGGTCACGGTATTCTGCTGAAATGGTGCGCGCAAGCTGTAGAACTGCGCCTTTGGTCATGCAGTATACGGATTCCAATGGGTAACCTAATTCTGAGGCGATCGAGCCTGTAATGATGATTGAACCGCCACCATTGTCGCTCATTTCCTTAACCGCTCGCCGGCAGACCAGAAAGGCGGATCTGACGTTGATCGCCATCAAGCGATCGTATTCTTCGGGAGTCGTTTCGTGAAGCGCCTTTACAATTATCGTACCTGCATGATTAAACAACACATCGTAGGGACCTATTTGATCGGCTACTTCGTCAAACGCCCGGTCGACTTGATCCGTATGGGACAGGTCTACTTCGATAAAGCGGGCTGATCCCCCGTTAGCCTTGATCAACTCAGCGACTTCTTCGCCCGCTTCTTTTTGAATGTCAAAAATGGTTACCGAGGCGCCTTCGTTGGCGAAGGCTAAGGAGGTGGCTCGTCCCATGCCTGCCGCACCGCCGGTAATGATCGCTTTTTTGCCGGCCAGGCGTACGCCGTTTCCGGTGGTTGATTGTTGATTTGAGGTTGTACTTGCCATGAATCTCTCCGGCTTAAATTAGTCCGTCACAATTGCTATTTATAACTCCATGAAGTGTGAATCCTAAGGTGTTCCGTGAACACTCGTTATCTTCTTGAAAAAAATCGAGAACAACTGCTGTTGCGATGAAATATTGAGTTTGGCGTAAATATTTCTTCGGTGTATCCGTACTGTCCCGGCGGCAATTCCGAGAGATTTGGCTATGGCCTCTGACGAGTAACCTTCCAGTACCTGGGCGATTACTTGGGATTCTCTTCTGGTAATGCGATTACTGAAGAGTTCTCCTACGGTTTTTTCGATCAGCGAGTGGTCGTCTGGTAGGTTTCCTGTATGGGGTGCCGTACTGAACTCGCGCGACACTTGCTGCCACTGCCGGCGCGCCATACTGATTACGATGGGTGAGACTTTTTCGAGGAGCCGGAACTCCCGGGCGGAAAACCGGGAGTTCTCCTGCAAGCGCATCAGGGAGATAACTGCTGCAGGCCCCTCAGGCAAGTAGAAGAGGTAGCAAATCTCTTCGGCCAATCCGGTCCGGACGTAGTAGGACCGATAGTATTCACTTTGATAAAAACGATCTGGTGCGATATCCCGAAGCCGGTAAAGTCCGCATGTCACATGTCGAGTGCTTGCTTTGAAAAATGGGTCCAGAAGGTAGGGCCCGCGAACGTAGTCATCAACAAAGATTACCTGTTGTTTTGCCGAGTAGGTATGCGCCAAGCAGAGTGGAATTTCTTCTTTGTAATAACTGAAGACCACCGAGTGGTCTATCGGCGCCAGCTTTCGCAGGGCAAAAATCAGGTGGTCGTGGAAATGATCTCCACCGATGGCATCAATGGAAATTGATAACAATTCTTCCCAAACCGGGTTGCTTAAGGCGGTTGCGGTAGCTTTCTTCACAGGGTTTCTTGCTCGCAACTTCACCGGCATTCCTCGTTCCGTTGGTGGCTTTTTGACTAATTTGGTCTAAATATATACCACACAGGGCATAAAAAATAAAATAGTGCTACTATTGTGAGGTAGGTAGCTACAGGCGAATTATCAGGCCAAACGGGGTTTCAAGGCATAGCTAGGTATCTTTTTGCAGCCGATGACATCTGTTACTCAATTTAGAAATGTTTCTAAGCGCTACGGTGAAATCACCGCAGCGCGCAATCTGAATCTCGATGTAGCGTCAGGAGAATTCTTGTCATTCTTGGGCCCATCCGGGTGCGGAAAGACGACATCATTGAGAATGATTGCTGGATTTGAGCAGCCCAGCGAAGGGGAGGTTTATCTTGAAGGGGCATGTGTTAACAACGTGCCCGCCTACAACCGCCCCGTCAACATGGTGTTCCAACACTACGCTTTATTTCCCCACCTGAATGTTGAAAACAATGTGGCTTATGGACTCAAGCAACAGTCACCCAAGCCAACAAAGCGCGAGATTGACCATCGAGTTCACCAAGTACTCGAACTTGTGCGATTGTCGGGATACGGTCTGCGACACACGTGGGAACTATCCGGCGGACAGCAACAACGAGTCGCACTTGCTCGGGCGCTAATTAACAAACCCAAGGTGCTGTTATTGGATGAGCCATTGGCCGCGCTTGATCGAAAGTTGCGCCGGGAAATGCAGATCGAGTTGCAGAATCTGCAACGCAATGTAGGCATCACTTTTATATTGGTTACTCACGATCAGGAAGAGGCGCTTTCAATGAGTGACCGAGTATGCATTATGCGCGAAGGAGAGATTGCGCAAATCGGCAGCCCTTTGGATCTCTATGATCGACCCCACACCAGATACGTGGCGGATTTTGTAGGCAAATCTAACTTTTTTGACGGTGTAGTCGAACAGGTTGATACCAGGCAAATCGAGATCCGACTCAAATGTGGTATCGCGGTATCTCTCAACAACAGCAAAAGCGTTCACCCTCACAAGAGCGGAGACAAGGTCTGCATCAGCGTGCGCCCTGAGCAATTAGTGCTTACGCGGGATGAGACCAGTATTCCTGAGGACAGTGTCATCAAGTCTAGGGCACGGATTGTGAACCGTATCTTTCTAGGTGAGCAGGTTGAATACTTGCTGCATGACGAACGGCTCGGGAATTTTCTCGCGCTTTCATTCCGTCATAACGAACTAAACCAAATACCGTTTGAGACCAACGAAGTCGTATTTGTCGGCTGGAGTCGGGACGCAACCCTGATTCTGGCTGATGATGAATGAGATAAACCTAACGTCCGTTAGACAACCCAGAGGAGCATACTTATGTCAAAAAATTCAGATAAACAAATTACCAGCAAGGAGTTGATGCATCAACTGTGGCGCTACAAACGAGGATCGATTACCCGGCGAGAGTTTCTGGGTGTTACGGGGCTGGGAATGGCAACCGCAGTTTTGGGTACAGCGATACCCAGTCTGATCCCGCAAAAATCCTGGGCTTCAGAGCTGGGTGATCGTCTGGTGTTCTCTACCTGGCCGAACTACTGGAACCAGGCTAATCTAGATGAGTTCACCGCGGACACCGGGGTCAATATCCAGGTCAATGCGTTTGGGTCTAACGAAGAAATGCTGGCCAAGCTTCAGGCGGGTGGTACGGGCT
Organism: Gammaproteobacteria bacterium; assembly: GCA_012960755.1. Next base: position 2,962 of record DUAT01000030.1, on the reverse strand, counting down.
GGGATGTCTTTGTGCCGACCAACTACACAATTTCGAACTACGTAGAACTTGATCTGATACAGGAGCTTGATTTATCGCGGATACCAAACTACGACGCGTCAGCGAATAACCCCAAGTTCGCCGGGCCTGCTATGGTAAATGGTAAAGTCTATTGCGTGCCTAAGAATTGGGGTACTACCGGTTTTATTGTCAACAGCAATAAGATTACCAGTGGCCCCAAATCCTGGAAGGACTTCTTTGACGTGACCAAAGGTGAGGGCTCAGGGCATACCATTGTGCATGACTATCAGCTGACGACCATAGGTGCAGCTCTTTGCGCATTGGGTCATTCATTTAATTCCATCGACCCCAATGAATTGGCAGAAGCTGAAGCTGTTCTCATTGATGCGAAACCACATCTCTTTGCAATCACCTCTGATTATCAGCCTGGAATGCGTAGTGGTGATGCCTGGATGTCCATTTGCTGGAATGGGGACGCGACCCAACTTCACAATGATCTTCCTGAAATGCAATACGTGATTGCGTCCGACGGCGGGGAAATATGGACCGACTTCTATGCTATCCCTGTGGGCGCGCCCCATCTGGATGCAGCCTATGCGTTCCTGGACTATATGCAGGATCCCGCTGTCCAGGCTCGCGATGCTGAGGCCCATGGTTATGCCCCAACTGATTCTCGCGCTATTGCATTACAGCCTGAGGCGCTGGCCACGGATCCGATTCTTCATCCAGCCGAAGAGTTGATGAATGGTCTCGAGTTTGGGGCGGCGCAAACCTTAACCGACCCGAACCGCGCGGAACTGATAGCCCGTTTCAAATCGGCTTAACCTAAAATACCCGTTTAGCCATCCTTTTTTAAATGTTTGATGGCGATTAGAGAGCACGTTCGTTTGAGTGGCTGGCGCACGGCAGCACTGTTGGCGCCGGCCACGCTGTGGTTTCTGATCATGTTGATCATGCCTCTCATCGTCATTCTTATTTTCAGTTTCGGGGAACGGGCTGCGGTAGGGGGTTATGGCGGGGGTTTTACGTTTGAGCAGTACGCCAATCTTCCGGCGCGACTCAAGGCATTCCAGAACACGCTGACTTACGCGCCGCTTGGCACTTTGATGAGTCTGGTTGTGGCCTATCCGCTCGCCTATTTTCTGGCCTTGAAAGTGGATCGCCGCTTTAAGCTGTTCCTGCTCGTGCTCGTGATTGTGCCTTTCTGGACCAGCCTGCTAATTCGCACCTATGCCTGGATTTATATCCTCGGTGGCCGGGGTATCCCCGCCATACTGGAATGGGTGGGTATCGAGGGAGTGCGCCTGATTAACACCCCAACTGCGGTGCTGATCGGAATCGTATATGGCTACCTTCCGTTGATGGTGTTTCCCATCTATGTTTCCCTAGAGAAGCTAGATAAGAGACTGCTAGAAGCTTCCAGTGATTTAGGGGGGAGCCCTGTTAAGACATTTCTACAAATTACCTTGCCGCTCTCCATGCCTGGTATTGCTACTGGATGTATGCTGGTTTTTATCCTACTCATGGGGGAGTTCCTGATTCCGGCGTTTCTGGGGGGAGGCAAAGTCTTTTTCATTGGCAATGCCATGGTGGATTTATTCCTTCAGTCCCGTAATTGGCCATTCGGATCAGCAGTGGCTGTGAGTCTGGTAGTTATCATGTTAATCACGGTAAGTATTTATATGCGCCTGGCAATGCGGAATAAAACTGGTGCGGACCAGTCGTTGATGTAAACGGATGGTCTGAACATGCGCATTTACGCCACAGTTGTTTATCTGTTTCTCTATATTCCTATCGGGCTCATTGTTCTATTCAGTTTTAATGCGGGGCGTCATGCCAGTGAGTTACGGGGGCTTTCCATCCAATGGTATGGAAAAGCATTGTCCAATCCTTTTGTCGGCGATGCGTTTTTTACGAGTCTTGAAATTGCCTGCATTGTTGCGATTCTTTCCAGTTTGATGGGGACTGCGGCGGCGCTGGCTTTGCAGCGCATGAGTGGCCCATTAAGGATTTTTCTGGACGGGCTGATCTATATTTCGATCATGATCCCTGGAATCGTGATCGGTATTGCCACGCTCGTTGCCCTGGTGACAGTATTTGATTTTCTTAACCCCTTGCTGGCCTCGTTGTGGCCGCAGGGGTATACCCCGCCAAAACTACACATGGGGTACGCCTCGGTTATCGCAGCTCATACGCTGTTTACCATGTCGCTGGTCATTATTATGGTTCGTGCCCGTATCGCGGGTATGGACCGGACCCTAATAGAGGCATCAATGGATTTGTATGCCTCACCGTGGCGAACCTTTTACCAGGTGACCCTGCCGCAGATTTACCCCGCCATCCTGGCTGGATTCCTGCTCAGTTTTACCTTCAGCTTTGACGATTTCATCATCTCATTTTTCGTTGCTGGGCCCAATACTACGCTACCGGTCTATATTTTTGCGTCCATCCGCCGCGGCATCACGCCTGAGGTTAACGCTATCGGCACCATGGTACTGGTCGGCTCTCTCAGTCTTTTGATAATCGCTCAGTTCTTCATGCGAGGTGATCGGCGACGGGCAAGAGTAAGTTGACTCTGGATAGTAAGAATGGGGAATCAGACCTGATTTTCCCCCCGATTCTGTCAGTTGGGAAAAACATAGCTCAAATTGATTCCAATCTCTAAGTCGTTTACCTTGAGGCAAGCGGTTGTTTATCCTTTGTCTCGCCACGCCCCGTTGCAACTGTGGTGCTTTTGACCTCGGTCCAAAATACCCTGGCGCCAGTAACGGGTTCAAACGTAGGATGACGAGAGTGATACCGCAGTTGGTCGTTGCAGTGAACATCAAGAACTTTTCTACTATAGCAGGCGTTAGAATCGTCCTTTCCGTGTTCAGCAGAGGCATCGAAGTCAGAAAGTAGCCCAGGCGATCAGCAGTTTCCACTTAACCGAGACACACAATTATGAAATACCTTCACACGA
>DUAT01000029.1:2429-6859 GCA_012960755.1 Gammaproteobacteria bacterium | reverse complement strand
ACACGCCAGAGGCGGCTCGAAAACCGAGAACTATGTAACATCCTTCTGGCGAACTGGTTTGCTTCTCGCACGCAAGAAGAGGCTGTTTCAACCTTGCGCGCGGCTGGATTACCAATTGCACCAGTAAATACATACCCGCAAGCGGCGAAGGATCCACACGTTCTTGAACGTGACATGCTGCAGCAAACAAAGCTTAAGAATGGCATCACGGTTCCCATCACCGGACCTGCGGTCAAGTTCTCTCGCACGCCAACCCGCGTACGTAGCTGCGCACCCGAAATCGGTGAACACGATGCTGAAATCCTTAACTCTGTTGGGCTTGATACAAAAGCCCAGCAGGCGCTGTCAGCATCAGGAGTGATCAGCTAATGGATCGTACTGCCCTTGTGATCGGCGGAACCGGTCCAACTGGCCCAAGCCTGGTCAATGAACTTCTGGCCCATGGGTTTAAGACGGCCATCCTCCATACTGGGAGGCACGAGGTCGACACCATTCCCCCTCAGGTTGAACACATCCATACCAATCCATTCAAGATTGATGAATTGGCTGGCGCGTTAGGTGATCGAACATTCGATGTTGTCTATGCCATGTATGGCAGGCTGCGCGACATTGCACCCTGGTTTGTCGGAAGAACCGGGAAGTTCGTAGCCGTTGGCGGCATGCCAAGCTATCGGGGTTACGCTGTTCCTGGCCTGCTGTGGCCACCGGGATTACTAGTACCAACCAGAGAAGATGCTCCTCGGTCTAGCGTTCAGGAAAATGAGAAGACGGCGAAGATGGTTGCCAGTGAAGATCTGGTGTTTGAGCACCATCCAACGGCTACCCTATTTCGGTATCCGCTCATTTACGGACCGGGCCAGATTCTTCCGCGCGAGTGGTTGGTGGTTAAGCGTGTGCTTGATGGCCGGTGCACAATGATTGTCGCAGATGGTGGATTAACGCTTCGCACTGCAGGTTACGGGCCGAATGTCGGGCACGCGCTCTCGCTTGTGGCCGATAATCCTCAGATTGCGGCGGGCAAAACCTACAACGTCGCAGACGAGCATTGCCTTACCGCAGCCCAGACCATCACTGTTTTGGCTGAGGCACTCGATGTCGAGATCGAACTTGTCAGTATGCCAGCGGCACTAGCGACACCGGCTCGTCCATTCCTGATTTCTGAACACACCCTGCACCAACAAATGGGTATAGACGCCATCCGATTCGAACTCGGGTTTAGCGACGTGACGCCAGTGGTGGAAGCCCTGGGTCTCACCGCACGCTATTTGCGGGACAATCCCGTGGTGTCAGGTTCAATCATTGAACAGAGACTACAGGATCCGTTTGACTACGAGGCAGAAGACGCACTCATCGAGGCGTATCGATCGGCGACGGTCGCCGCCCAACAGTTAGCCAATGCCTATGACCCTCGGTTTCGCAATCGCTACGCCCCCGGGTCCGATGACTGGAGGTTGGTGCAAGCGAAAAACTAGCGAATTAAGAAGAGTTCAGGTTCGCTGGAGCAATTACCGATGCCAATAAGTTTGAGTCTCTATTCTAACTATGATACTAATTAACACAAGCAAAATGCGAAAGAATGAATATGGAAAAGTATGATGGGTTGTTGTTTGACGCGGTATGCTGGCATTAATAAGGGGAAGGGATCAGTCAATATGAATCAACAAAATCAAGACCCAACATTTCGAGAAGATGTTCGAGATTGGATAAAGAATAACTTTCCGAGCACGCTGGTCGGGAATAGTCCGGCAGTCACGGGCTATGCAGCAGAGCTTGAAAGCGATCATGATCTGTGGCGGCAGAGGCTGGCAGACAAAGGCTGGGGCGCACCGACATGGCCCAAACAATATGGTGGCGCTGACTTAAGTCAAGGTGAAGAGCGCATCATCAATGACGAGCTTTCCGCCGCAAACGCATTCAATCCGATTCCCGCACTGGCACTCATGGGAGTGACGATGGTCGGTCCGACCCTACTCGATTATGGCACTGAGGATCAGAAACAAAGACATCTCACACCAATCGCACGAGGCGAAGTGAAATGGTGTCTCGGATTGTCGGAGCCCGGCGCAGGTTCTGACCTTGCATCACTGCGTACCCGTGCAGTCGATAATGGCGACCACTATGTCCTGAATGGCTCAAAAGTCTGGACATCGGGGGCACATCTCTCCCATTGGTGCGGTGCTGTCGTTAGAACAAACCCTGAAGCAAAAAAAAGAAATGGTATCAGTTTTGTCATGCTGCCTATGGACCAGGACGGAGTCGACCCGCGCCCGATCAAATTAATTTCGGGTGCATCGGCGTTCTGTGAAACATTCTTCAATGATGCAATCGCAGAGAAGTCAGACCTCCTGGGTGAGCTTAACGACGGTTGGAGTGTCGTTAAGCGTCTGTTACAACACGAAAGGCAAAGCCAGATTGGCGCCCGCACAGCAGGTGGCAGATCCGAGCGGATGCAAGATGTCGCCAAGCGTTACATCGGCATCGCCGGCAATGGCAAGCTTAACGACATCGATCTGAGGCAAAGGCTGGCTAACCATTTAATGGATCGTCAAGCGCATGCCCTAACGCTTGCCCGAATTGCCGCAGAAGCAAAAGGCAAAGTCGAAGTTTCTGCCGCAGCTTCAATTCTGAAAAACTCGGCCACCAATGTTTCTCAAACACGTGCCGACCTCACACTTGAGATCATGGGAGATCAGGGTCTTGGCTGGGAGGGGGATACTTTTGACCCGAATGAGTTGGAGACCGTTAGAAGCTGGCTTTATGGCATGGCGGCGTCCATTGCCGGTGGTTCGTTCGAAATCCAATACAACATCATTTCTAAAAACATTCTCGGCCTGCCTGAAACTACCCAGCAAGGCTGAGCACACCAAGGAGAATAGACATTGGCGGCACTGACTAACGAGCAATCTTTAGCACGTGACCAGGCAAAAGCCTGGGTAAGCAAACAGGCACCTGTACAAAATTTTCGCGCCATGCGCGATAGTGGTATCGAACAACGTTTTGACGCGGAAACGTGGTCAGAAATTATCGAGATGGGATGGACCGGCATCCTGATACCAGAAGAATATGGCGGGTCTGATCTTGACTACCTGACATTTGGCGTGGTGCTTGAGGAACTTGGGCGGCATCTCACTGCATCACCGCTATTTGCCTCCGCCCTGGTTGGCGCGACAGCGCTGAACATTGCCGGAAGCGATAAACAGAAACAGGCTTACCTGCCTAAAATCATCGACGGTAGCGAAATCCTGACGCTCGCGATTGATGAATCGAATCGACATGCGCCTACTGAGGTCATGCTAACAGCGGAGGCCACCGACAAAGGGTTTAAACTGAACGGCAAAAAAGGTTTCGTATTGGAGGGCATGGCCGCTACAACGTTCGTCGTCACCACAAGGACCAGTGGTGAACCGGGAGATGCTAGCGGCATTACACTATTCCTGGTTTCAGCCAATTGTTCGGGACTACATCGCGAGTTTATCTCCACAGCGGACAGCCGAGGTTATGCCAACGTCACCTTCAATGATGTCGAGATTTCCGCTGACTCAGTCCTGGGGGAGATCGATGAAGGTTGGGAAGCGCTGGATGCTGTCCTGGATCGTGCGCGCGCAGGTCTCGGTGCAGAAATGCTGGGGTGTGCTGCACAGGCGTTTGATATGACATTAAATTATCTGAAGACACGTGAGCAATTTGGCCAAACGATTGGCTCATTTCAAGCCCTCGGACATCGTGCCGCGGCATTGTTCACCGGGCTGGAACTGGCTCGCTCATGCGCAGAGGCTGCACTCCAGGCTATCGACGAGGAGGTGCATAACATCCCGCAAATGTGTTCACTGTCTAAATCACGTTTGAGTGATTATCTGCATGAAATGTCGACCCAGCTTATCCAGATTCATGGTGGTATCGGCATGACCGATGAGTTTGATGCGGGTTTTTACCTTAAACGTGCAAGAGCGTTGGAGGTGCGTTATGGCAATGCGGCTTTTCATCGGGATAGGTACGCGTCAGCACTTGGCTTCTAAAAAAATCGTGGTGGCAGGCTGCTCGTACGACTGAGTTTAAATGACCCCATAATTGAGCGAATCAAAAGTCAGGCGGATTTGATCGCCATCTTTGTGTACTTGTCGGCGAGGATTTGAATACCCGGTGAGATCTCAACGTCGTGAGGGCTATATTTCGGCAGATAGATGCGGAGCAAACCAGGCATCAAATTACGAACAGAAGCGGATCTAATGGATGGTGCAGCCGCCATTCCTTTAGCCGCCTCTTTCGCCCCTCGCTTCGGCTGAGGACTCGCCTTCAACATGTAATTCGTTACACGTCTAATCCAGCGGGTGAAATGCCACTGCGCCCAAGCGCCTACGACCAAGCGATAGAAATAGCCGCCGCACACATGATCATAAACATCGAATGCAACGGTACGGTGTTCAAGTTCT
>DUAT01000029.1:0-2419 GCA_012960755.1 Gammaproteobacteria bacterium | reverse complement strand
GACAAAATGCCACTCAATCATCTGCATGAAGACAGGGAGGTCGTCACCAAAACCATTCGGCTCCATCATGTGCTTGACAGCATTCATTGTAAGCGCCTCAAAACCCTCCGCGTATGCCAGGTTAAAGCGAAGTGATTTGGTGCTGGTGAACCTTTTGTAATCATCCGATAGTTCTTGCTCCAACGCCTCGAGCCCGGAAAATCCAGCGCGACGGATAGTTGCATTGAATTTCTTATGCATTTGGTAGTGTTGACCTTCCTGGGAAGCAAATTTCTTAAGGCCTTCGAGCACATCAGGATCGGTGACGTGCTTTTCTGCCGCTTTCATCGATCGGATTAGATAGGGCTCCAAATGAGGCAGCAGCAGCGACCCGGCGATGAGCGCAAAGGACTGTTTATGGTCGCCGTCGATGAAAACCGGATCGATATCATCTGGAAATTCAAACGGCATATGGCGGACTGTAATGGTATCTAACATACGGAATAACTGACCTCTGTCATGTTTAAAACTCCTTCCTGTTCGGCATGAGCACGCGCCCTTAACTGTGATACTAATTAATACAACCAAAATCATCAAGGAGAAGTTAGACAGGTTGCTATTCCTGTGCGATTTCTTAGTTCACGCTGCTACCGGCAGTTCACTTCTCTAGAAGAGAAGTTTAAGATTGAAATGTATTGGAGCGATCAGTTGAATCAGGTCTGCTCAATTTGTACCAGATCTGTCTCAGCCTACTTCGCCTGCCTTGCGAAAATTTCAGACCAGGAAACGTGGCCGTCACCATCCTGATCAGCTTGTTTCCAGGTCTTCACCATCTCGATCAGTTTTATTCGACCAAGTACTGGTTATTTCCTCATTCTTTGTTTTGCATAAATGAAATCATTATGACATCTATGAAATCCTAATTAGTAAACTGTCCCCAATTCCCCTACTGCTTCATTTGACGTAATCTGAATATGTATCGATCAATCGGCAAGCCAATCGAGCGCTTCCTGGCGGCTACGGAATATTCCGACAATCACCTTGCCATCGAGCTCCCGCAATTGCTGGTACATCCTTAGCAAGCCAAAAATGTCATCCCGGCTGGCAAAATGCGCTGCCTTATCACCCCGCCGGGGCTGATTTATCCGTATTGTCTTTTGAATATAGGCCGACACGGTCTTGGTATTGACGGCACTGACATCAAACGCTTCAAAATCCCACAGCGAAGGTTTGCCTTGAAGGGATGACATATTTTCCCGGCTAAACACTACAATGTCTTCAAGCGTTGCACGAGATGAGACAGTAATCTGATTGATACCTTGTTCAAACTTGAGTGATATAGTCATCGATCAATCGGTTAGAAGCGAGAATTGGCAAAATTCTCGCTCAAAATTTTCTGATTATATTCGCCAGGAATGTAAATAACGCCACCGTCCGCAAAGTTACTCAGGCTAAGGGAAATAACCTCATCAGCCGACATCCAGGCCTCCTCCGCAAACCAGTCGCGGTTTGAGGCCCCAGTGACAAGTGCTTTTACCAGGCTTGGTCCAATCCATGAAATCACTTTGAGCACTCACTTCTATACTCCATCAAAAATCTACTTTTATGCGCTATGAATCATCCATACCCAAAGACTGATTGGTTAGGTTACACGCTGCAATTATTTGGGCTATTCTTCCATATGCATATTTAGAACTCAATTGAAGAAGTATGTATTCATAAAATACATATATGTATATCTGATTAACAATAGTATTTAATCGGGGAAAGGCTTTAGTAACCTCGTTTTCAATCACTAGGAGGGCACCTATGGCTATTAACTGGCATGCGGTAAATTTTGACTGGAATTGTGCAAGGGCCTTTTTGGTAACACTAGAAAAAGGTTCGCTTTCGGCCGCGGCGAAAGCGCTCAATCTCACTCAACCCACCTTAAGCGGACAAGTTGCAGCGCTGGAATCTGAACTTGGCGTAACGCCTTTTGAAAGATTGGCAAAAGGCCTGGGACCCACAAAAAGTGGACTAGAACTACTTGAACATCTTCGTTCCATGGGTGAAGCCGCAAATCTACTTTCCATGACAGCTAGCGGTAAGGCCTGTCCCTCGCAAATAATGATCCGGAGGAAATTCAAGCAGCTTTACGCCATTTATATCTATGGTGTCACTACATAGAAACATTTCTCAAACGCTCTCAACTGTTCAAATAATGGTCACATCATCTATGATCCCACCCATGGTCCACCGTGAAGGCCAGGTAGCCAGTGGTCACCGAAAAATTGAAGAGTCGGACGGAATCTCGGCATTAGTTTCCAGAGATATTCTCATGACTGAATACTGTGGTTCATACCGTGGTATTTTCGTTTAGATCGCTAGTACAAGCGCTAATTTTGAATTGGTTTTATAAAAGGTTCCTCAAGGATAAGTACTGAATAAACCGCTAGTT
>DUAT01000028.1 GCA_012960755.1 Gammaproteobacteria bacterium | reverse complement strand
ATGGCAATCATGTAGTAGGCTGGCTAATAATAAGCAAGGTTATTATAGCCAAGGTTATTAATCTATGAATCAGATAGATCTGACAGGTCGACTGGCGGCGGTAACTGGCACGGCACAAAGCATCGGTTTGAGGTTCGGCCAGTGATTGTTGGCATCTAAAAACACAGACTCCAGGAAGTCAGGCGCACTTCTGTCTTGAATCACAACCCCGATGCCCCGTTAAAAAGACCCAGTGCCGCGTCATTGCGAGCGACTGTCAGCGCAATGCCGGGATTTGACCCGGCACCCTCGCGCAACCGTCGTGTAAGGGTATAGGGAAAATAAATACCCTTTAAGTCAAAATTCGAGTCAGGAGTCTATTGCGGACACAGGTTTACTTTTTCGCCACGAAAACGTGTGACCCAATTCACTGGCAGAAGTAGCTCGCTCTAAACAACTCGGGAAGGTCATCATCCCAATCGCAAAGCCTTGCGGCCCGATTGAATTCGTACTCAAGACGCGACGCTTCATTTCCCAGTTGGCTATAAAACGAGGTTTATTAATCCGTACCAAGAGTGTCGCGGTAAGGAAATCAGCACATTGATACGTGCGGAATCGCCGTCGCTTATAAACAATTTCCTGAAAGTAACTCTGAGTGAACCTGACGGACTTTAAATCTACAGAGGTGGCGCCGGCATCTTACCAAACACCTGCTCACACCACCTGGCGGCACTGAGTAATCTGGGCTCTTCCATTCTGGCCGCGACAAGCTGTATTCCCAAAGGGAGGCCGGCTTTAGAAAGTCCCGAAGGCACCGTCACCGTCGGTAGTCCAGTGGACGTCCATGGGCCTTGAAACATCGCACTGCCAGTGACGTTAAGATCGCCCGGTGCTGGCGTTGGCGTGGACGGGGTCAACAGCACCTGTACCTGCTTCGATAATCTGTCAGCATCAGCCATAAACTGAACGCGACTCTCTAACGCCCGCGAATAGGTGACCGCATCGATAGCAAGGCCCGTTTCTACCAGCTCCCGTATATTAGGCCCATAAAGGTCCGCCTTTTCTTTGAACAGCGGTTCATGAAAGTTGGCGGCTTCCACGGTTAAGATTATCAATTGATCTGCCATAGCGTGTTCAAAACTTTCTGGCAGTTCGATATATTCGACTCTGGCACCCTCGCGCGACAGATGTTCGATGACTTCTTGCGTGTGGGCACGCACATCTTCATCCGCATTTTCAAAAAAATAATCTTGTAGTACCCCCACGTGGGGTGGACTTGGATTCTTAATCCCCACACAATAGTCCGGTACGTCGTCATACACGGTGGTTGGGTCGTTTGTATCTGGACCAGCCATCACCTGAAGCATCAGGGCCGCATCTTCAACTGATCTTGCCATCCACCCAACGTGATCCAAAGACCAACTCAAAGGCACGACCCCGAACCGACTCACCCGCCCGAAAGTTGGTTTCAGACCCACAATGCCGTTATAGGACGCTGGTCGAAGCACCGAACCCCGTGTCTGACTTCCAAACGCAGTCGGACACATCATCGCAGCAACCGCAGCAGCCGAGCCACTGCTCGATCCCCCAGGGGTATGGTTGAGGTTCCAGGGATTGCGGGTTGGAGGCGGATCGCGATAGGCAAACTCGGTGGTGACTGTCTTGCCCAACATGATTCCGCCCGCCTCCCGAAGACGGGCCACCGTCGTGGCATCGTGCTTAGGAACAAAATCCGCATAGACCTTGGAACATGCAGTAGTCGGTACACCGGCAGTGTAGAAAATATCCTTAATCCCGGTCGGGACACCGATTAGCGGTGCACTGGATCCTGCATCGAGTTCAGCTTGTTTCCGATGAGCCTGGGCGATCGCCGCTTCAGGATCGACATGGACCCACGCCTGCAAGTGATCTAGATCGCTGATCCGAGCCAAGAGAGCCTGCACGAGCTCAACGACCGAAAAACGGCGGGCCCTCAGGCCGCTGACGATTTCAACGGTACCGAGTTCGTGGAGATTCATCAGGGGGAAAAGTGAAGAAAACGTGTGGTGCCGTCTCGCTCGATTTGCTCAACCAAAGCGACCTGCCCGGTCAGGTAGGTATGCATTGCCTCTTCGATAGCGTCGGTCTGCTGATACGGTTTGTACCAGATATCCTCTGGCAGTTCACCCGTATCCGGATCGTCTGCCGATTCACGGGCATAGCCCACATCTGTCCAAGCTGCGATACCACCATCCAAAGAACACACTTTAAGGTCTCCTCGGTGAGAAACCTCGGCGACAGCGAGCTTAGCGAGAATACCGTCAGGTGGCATCAGTACAAACGTAAATTTGTCTCCCCTGATTTTTTCCAACACCTCTTCTGCAGTCCGGTGCGTGAAGCCCGCCGGACCGGGTATATATCCGGCCCTGGATTCAAGGCTGTCTGGAATATAGGAAGAATAAATACCCTTTAAGCCATAATCCAAGCCAGGAGTTTATTCCCGATACCGGTTCACTTCTTCGCCACGGAAACGTGCGACCCGATTCATCGGTGGTGGTGACTCGTCATCAAACGAGGTTGGTAAATCCGGATAAAGAGCGTCGTGCACATAATGGAAGAAGAAAGTATCAGCGAAGTCGAGGTATATCGGATCAGACACCTGCGCAACCTCAGGTCAATCCACCGTATTCATTCATCTCTTGCCAAATCCATATGCAGCCCCTTCCATCACTACTAGTATATCGTATGCGATAATTAACGATCCCCATCTTAAGTCAAATCGGGTCGACTAGTATTCGCTTATTGGGTGAGGAAATTACCATGCTACGCAAGTTAGTCAAAAATCGATTGGCGGGATTGAATGTAAAGAACTCTATATCGCTGATAATCTGTAGTTTAGTTTGCTTATCGGTTAGTGCTGATGAAGGGATTCAAGAGATAGAAAGAGCATTGCACAGCATGACGCCAATCATCAAGCCATCAACCATTGAGAAATCACCGATAAAAGACGTCTATCTGGTTACCGTTGGCGAGAATGCATTTTATGTTGCTAAGCAAGATGGATTCCTCATTATGGGTAACATTTATGATTTAGATCGTAATGTCTACTTGCTGGCTGAAAGGTGGAATCAGTTAATTAAGAAAGCCATTGATACGATGCCTCTGAACAAGATGTTGGTTATATCTCCAGCCAAAGCAAAACGTTTCATTACCGTCTTTACTGATGTTGACTGTGTATTTTGCAGACGTTTCCACGAAGAGGTGGGCCAACTGAACAGAGCAGGGCTAGAGGTGCGCTATCTGTTGTATCCTGGTGCTGGTATTCAGTCAGAGAGTTATGAGAGATTGGTTTCAGTATGGTGCGCGGATGATCAAGTTCAAGCCCTGACTGATGCCAAACGGGGAAAATCACTACCCTCGAAGAATTGCGACAATCCTGTTGCAGCTCATTTCAGATTGGGTCAGGATATTGGACTCAAAGGTACCCCATGGATTGTTCTGGACAATGGGAAAGTCATATCTCACTATATAGCGGTTAGTGAGCTGCTAGAGGAAGTGGGTCTCAATTAAGCATAGTGGGAGTTCGAATGCTCGGTTGAATGTTATTTCTGGCAATGAGTTTTCGCGCCGAGCAGTAGGAAAACTACAGCCGTTATTTTATCACCATGATTTTATTATCTTTGGGTTGTACAAGCTTTGCTAGGCCTTCGGTTTTGGGTACGAAAAATAGATAGCGAAAATATAGGACAGATGGTCTTAATCAGAAAAAAGCCTCTCTGCTGTTAAGCAGAGAGGCCCGGGCCTTTCAATAAGTTAACGGTTTTGTTCTGCCCATTCTCTTATGAGTTGTACTTCAGTTCCGGATGGAGCGTAATTTCATAACCGTTTTTCCCTTTCCAACTACGTCATAACTCACTTGATTAGGGGGGAATGTAGAGGTTGAGGAACTTTTTGTTTTTCTCGATTTAGACCGTTTGGTCTGCTCGCGTTTGCTTTTTGGATCATCTTCGAATTTTCTTGTCACATCCTTTGGGTCACTGACAGCCACGGATAATGTGGCAATTCGATTGAATCGCGCACTTCTAATTTTCCGATCAATCTTGTGGCCATCTCCGGAAGACCTCCAGCGGTTTATATTTCCGTAAATATGAAACGTATAGGCACCCTTTTGGCGAGTATTCGTGTAGACACCAGTATAGATAGCATCATCGGCCATGTCATCACCTTTACGTCCAGGCCTGCGACCCTGATCCCATAGCATCAGGCGATCTCTGCGCCCATTAGGCTTTTCGACTATTGCAAATATTGGTCTTGCCGGATTGCTAACCGGTCCGCGATAACTTTTGGGGTGGGCGAAAAGAGTAATCGGTTCACCCGGTCGAACGGTTGGATAGCGGGTTCCAACCCTAAATCGGTGGATCGAGTTACTCGAGAAAGCGCTTGCTGTATATGTGCCTTCAGAATCACCACCTGGATCAATCATCATTTGCCAGTCTCCAGAAACCGGATTAGTAACGCGTACATAACGACCTTGCTCCATTTCAAGTGACTTGTGTGGAGTTCCTGTGGGGTCAATAACAAGCAGATAAGGTGAAGCATTTGGATTGTCCCACTGGAGTATGAAAGTCGCAGAATTGGAGTCCTTCTCAACAAATACTCTCTGCGGCTGGAAGTGCCTAAGCTGTCCGGATCTTGAATGTATAGCTTCCCGGCCTGAGATCTTTTCGTGAAACGCAGCGAATACTGGAGGTAATGCAGCTGCATCAGCGGAATCTGAGTAAAATCCTCCAGTTCCATTCCCAATTTCAGCGCACTGAGAGTCTAGGGTCAGGTCGCCACCTGTGCAGGTGACATAGACGGGAACCCCTGCACTCAACAGGAAATCAATCTTTGCCTGCAAGTCAGCATCAGCTGTCGATTGCGGCAGTGGTTGATTGTTTACACCATCAGTCATCAGTACGATATAGGTGTTAGCCGTTACACCACCAGCGGTATCTATCATATCCCATGCTTTATCTAAGCCACCACCGATGTTGGTTGAACCACCAGGCGATAGTGCGCCGATTGCATTGGTCCACGCGGCACGATTGGCTCCAAGCGACGCGATGGCGATACTCGCATGGCCATTGGCCGGGTCTGCATCGGTAGAAAACGATACGATACCTAGTTCGGTCCCGTTTTCAGCCAGGGCTACAAAATCATTGGCGGCCACTTGTAATCGATCCATACGAGTTGGGGCTTCCTCATTCATACTGCCCGATTCATCGAGTACCAATACGACCCGGTTGGTAGTAGAGAGATGAACAAAATTGACGGGATTGACGATTGCGCCATTCGCTGCTGGATCCGGCGCACCAACCGGCATAAGGATTGTGTTTGGATAAGACCAGACAACCTGATCCCAGCACGAGCGGCTGCTCCGGCACGAGGACTGTTCAGTGACATTGGTTGCATCGTGGTCACCGCCAGAAAGATCGCTTAGATCGGCCGAATTGGCCTGGCCCCAGCAGAGCTCTGCTCCTAGTGGATTAGTATCCATCAAACATGATGTGGCGCCGGCGGCGATAGTCGCAGGGTCAGGACAAGACCAGCACGAATCACTCACTCCCGGAGTACCACAGTTGTCGGCCCCACAATTGGCAGCCTTCGTTTCGTATTCATCCCGTGGGTCAAATGCCAGGTGCATAAATTCGTGAGCGACTATCGGCCCAGCCGTACCATTAGTAACTGCAGTGGTTACATTATTTATACTTACTTCCATATCTCCACCGACTTGCCAGTTACCCGTAGATGCAAACCACCAAACAGGATTGGTAGTTGGGTGAATGAGCATATCAGCATCTGTTGCTCCTAACGAACCGTTATAGATAAAAGCAGTACCGATTTCAGCTTGGCCATCCGTTGCATCAAATAGTGATGCCGAGCCAGCGGTTATCATGCTTTCAATAGAAGTAAGTTGAGCTGCAGTCGCGGTGAAATTAACTTGTACCTGTATATTGAACACATTGCGGTCCGGACAGTATGAATCTGGGCATTCTGAAGTCTGCTTGCATAAGTCTCCGGCATTGCTGCCTGCGACGCAGCGGCGAAGATAAACCGGTGCTGCTCGAGCTTCTAACTCGCCAAGTACGGTCTGGGCCTGTGCAAAGGGAACAACTACAAGGGGGGGAAACGTCAACAGCAAGGCTACTACGAATGCATTAGCGGATATCGTTAATCTGTTCGATAAAGTGAATTTCATTTTTACCCTCCTGTGATTAACTTGGTCAGTATGTCCACTGATGAAAGTCTACCGACACCCAAGCAACTATACTCCACTGCACCTAGTTAGTTTGTGGGTTTAAACGATCGTGTAGAGGCATAAAATCCCTTTTTTCACCCAAGTCTAACAGCCAATGACTGCTGTCGAATCGCCCGGCAACTGTGTAATACCTCCCCGAATCCGGCTGGTATGGTGCCAGGGTCGCTAAAACCCCGCCCCCTCTTGCAACAATCGGCAAAGCTCCCGCCATCGGGCACACTGAATCTGTGCCGCAGTGGTGAGAGCGCAGCATGTTGATTTGAACCGTTGCGGCTCGGACTGGTCAGTGAAACAGTCCCTTCACGTGTTCAAAGCAACGCTGTTGAATGCCTCAGCCACGAACAAGCCCGCTTGCCACGCTACGTTAAGAACCAGCCAGAGAGTCTATTCCCGATATCGGTTCACTTCTTCGCCACGGAAACGTGCGACCCGATTCATCGGTGGCAGTGGCTCGTCATAAAAGAACTCGGGAAGGTCGTCATCCGCATCGGAAAACCCTGCGGCCCGATTAAATTCGTGCTCAAGGCGCAGCGTTTCAGTTCCAAGCTCGTTATAAAACGAGACTGGCAAATCCGTACCAAGAGCGTCGTTGATCGCGTTAACAATAAAGTCTGCGTGAGT
>DUAT01000027.1:4723-6887 GCA_012960755.1 Gammaproteobacteria bacterium | reverse complement strand
AGTAGCCGAAAAGACTTGCATGCCATGGATTGCTACCAGGCCCGACCGGACAAGTAGATAGGCTCAGGTGCAGTTGTCTAGGGATTTAGGAGATGGATTAGCGGCGGGTAGGCATTCACCTGTTTGATGCGGAGGCGCGAAGCAACATCCGCCCTCTAAAGAGTTTGAGAGGTGTGATTGCCAGGAGCGACCGGTTAATTCCGTTAGCATATATATCAAGCAGCCTTTAGCTATCGCAGGCATCTCTATACCTAGCCAGCATTGCAGCCTGCAACGCTGGAGTCATTCCAGGAGCCAGCGCATAAAATCCGCCCAATACTTCTTCCTCACCTCGGCTTGGCGTATTATCCCCTCCCATATCAAATCTGACTTTTCGCATGTCGTATCAGTGTAAAGGTGCAAATCCAGACCGTAGGTGATTGAAGTACTCTCGAGCTCTTTAAACATAGAGCAAAGCTCTACAGTCGCGTCGATTGCCAACGCTATACCAGCCATATCACCGACTACAGGGACGAAACTAAAAATGTTAGATGCAGCAGTCTTTGCGATCAGCTTGTTCATCCTAATGTTGTGCCGCTTGGTAATACCAGCGGTATTTTTTCGGAACTGATCCAAACGAAGCTGTTTCTTATATGCGGACTTCTTCAGTTCGACGTTCTCCAGCTTAACCAACACTAGGGCTGTCTCTGCGACGCTCGATAGGACGACAGAGGCGGTGGCATAACCATAAGATTGTACTGCGTTATTAAAGGCCCTCTGAGCTGCGGGGGAGAGTTGCAGAGCAGTAAAGAATGTGGCGTAGAGAAATAGGATCACGACGATGAGTGTGACGATAGGGTGCCGTAATGGATAGCTCAGTGTCGATAGCATGGTCATGGTGGCAATCCTCAGCCAAGGTTTGTGGGTAGTTCAGTAGATGTCATAATAGTCCTTATTTCGCGTAGGCAGCCAAGTACATCTCACGAAACAAAAGCCAACCCATGCTGCTTCGATATTCGGCGGTGCTTCAACCTCTGGCGTCTTTCTAGACCGGTCGCCAAATCCCCAGGGGCTGTATCTACTTATACCTGTGGATGAACGAATAGGCCCCTGACCGCTACCGATGACGCTCAAAGAACCACACAATTTCCATCATCGCCAGCGTATCAAATTTGCAATATCTCAACAGCTGCTCCTCAAGTTCCGCTCGCCGCTCCACCGATGTGCTCGAATCTATTGCCTCAAGGAACCCTTCAGAAGCTGCAACACCCTGGTTAATACCCTCGAGGTTCGAGTAGTTCATGTGTGGTGCAATGGTCGGTAGCACAGCCTTGATTGACCATGAACCCAACATTTTTGGGTGGTAGTAGTTTTGCTTCACGACCGGGTGCAAATCTACCAAACGATCAACTAACAGCTGCAGTGATCTAGCCAGATCAGGGAACAGATCTATCAGGCTTCTGATCACCCCCTCCTCATAACGGGTGTACATCAGGATCGGCCCATCACTTTCAAGACATTCGACCATCGCCTCTGCCAGGCGGCGCATTGGCGGCTCACCAGAAAGATCAAGAAACTCAACATGCCGGACATTGCCTGGCGCATTTTCAATATGGCAAGACCACTGAATGGGAACCGCTGCATAGGGGCGCGTGCCGGCCCAGATCGGAACCGCCGGGGCGATAGTCTCGAAATCAAGGTAGTAGCGCGGATAGGCTAGTGAAGTGACAAACTCAACGCCAGCAGGCAGTACCTCAGCATTGCCGTCACAAGTGACCCTGTGAATGCGTTGTTGCGAAGCGCCAGTAAGGCGCTCTTCTGGTACATCGCGAATGTCGCGAAAACCCTTGCCGACTAGCGTGCCGAGTTTCGTCCTGCCGCCACCCAGGCCGGTGACCGGATACTCAACGTCAGTCGGCCAGCAGTGGGTAATAAAAGCACAATCGTAAGGTTTGCTACAGTGGCCACCAACATCAACTGATGGCTCACCGCCGCGAAGCGCCGCCCGCGCTTGCTCGACGAGGCTCGGCACATCGGCCTCCAGCGAAGCCACAGACGCAGTCAAATCCTTCTCTTCGAGCAGACCTAGGTAGTTACCGTCACCCTCGTAGACGAACCGATTATTAACATGCGCGAGTGATACTGTAGAGATAGGATAGCCAAGACCATGGATCACCCAAGCCTG
>DUAT01000027.1:0-4684 GCA_012960755.1 Gammaproteobacteria bacterium | reverse complement strand
TTCGGAAGCGTGGCAGTAAACCAAAGACGAAATTGTAAATTTTACTCCGACCCCAATTATTTCGGACCAACACATTATCGTACTGAAAGGTCGCCTCGAAAATCGGCACACTCGGACCTGCTTTCATCAGCTTTTCTGTCTGGCTAAGCGCCGACCCAAGCCCATCCTCGTACTGAATCAACACAGCATCGTCGTTACCATAAATCTGCTGTGCGATGTCCCCCACAGCATGGCCAATGGCGAATGCAGCCTCTGTAGACGAACTGATATTCGCTAGTTCTGGATGGTTGCTGTCAAGATAAAGCAGTTTCGGACACTGGCGCGCCGACATGATGCGGGACTTGGAGAGGTGGTTTTTCGAATTCATACGGATCATCTCCTCACTTTCAACATTGGCATCCAAGGGTATTTGGCATCATCTACTTACACGCCAATCAATTTACGCCTTCTTTCGAACATCGCCAATATTTAGGATCTTGAGCCTTATGGGTTCGATCAGACAAACAAAAAATACTGCATGTTAAAACCCACTCGCTATTGGGTTCTATATGACTGATTCATTGCTCGTTCGCCTGCACTGCACTGGCAATGCTCGTAATGGACAGAAGACTGAGGATAGGTAAGAGTTTTCGCATTTCATTTCTCCAGCTTTGAATTTCGTTTCGTATTTACAAAACCCATTCTGGCGGCACGGTTTATAGAAACAGGTCATTCCGCACCAAAGACTAGTCATAAAAAAGCCTCACGCCGGTGGCGCTTTTTTATGACTGGTCGGTGATGACTAGCTTTTGGCGCGGAATGACCGCGTTTCCCGTTAGTGCTACGGCAAAATTCACTCAACCAATACGGAGAAACAACCAATGACAATTAATACTCTTTTGGCATATACCGCCATTTTCTGCTTTCTAGGTCAAACTCAACTGGCGCTAGCTGGCACCACTAAAATTCAATCTAACCAAAGAATATATATTGAGACTCTCGAAGAGTTGGTAGCTAAAGGTGATCGAGTCCAGGCGGGACAGCGTGTTCGCGCACAGGTCGCTCGAGACGTCGTTATCAATGGGAAGGTTCTTGTAAAAGAAGGAACCCCAGTGTTGGTCAAAGTAGATTCAGTAACAGAACGGAAGATGGCAGGTATAAAGGGGACACTTGCGCTCCGGGCGTATGAAACTGAATCCATTGATGGGAAAGCTATTCAGCTAGATGGTGGTTATCACAAAGAGGGCAAGAGTCGAATGGCCTTGTCCATATCGCTCGGTGTTATTGTGTTTCTCCCACTAATCTTCCTCCGTGGGAAAGCTGCGACCCTACCTTCTGGAACCGTTTTTGACGCATACGTTGATCGCGCCTACGACATCACTACTCAAGATGAAGCTGGTCGGAGAATAAATCTAACCAACTTTGAGTCCGACATCACAGCTGAACTTCTCTACGATAAATTGAGCGAATCCGCGAAGCCCAAATACTTTGAGTTTGAGATAACTACACCGGAGAGCGCGGGGCGAAAATTCGTTGTCGATCGCATTAATGGTAATGAAGTGACACCGATGAAGCTTGATGTCGTTGACCAACGAATGGAAGACGATGGGATGATTATTACAGCGCGGTTGAAAATTAAGTCGTTGATAAAGAAGTTCACGAAAGGGTTTAACACCATCACGATAACGAACGTTGCCGAATCAGACAGGCCATCAACAACGCTGATGGTGGATATTGAAGTTTGATATCGCGATTTAGCCAGATATGACAGCTTAAAGGTAACCAGACCAAACTATTCCCGATAAAAATCGGTGAAGTATTCTCTAGGAGGAGAAACAATGAGTGGGATATATTTTCTCGGTATTATCGTTTTTGTGGCACTGATCGTTGGCTTTGCTTTTCTGAAGCGGTTTTTCCCAGAACAAAAGATTACCGCACCTTACAAAAAGCTGAACGCTCTTCTCACACCAGCAGAGCGTTCCTTCTTCGGCGTGTTACAACTCGCAGTTAAAACGCGCTTGTTGGTTTTCGCAAAGGTACGGGTCGCCGATATTTTGACCACTGTCAGGGGGCTTTCTAACAGCGAAAGACAATCCGCGTTCAATCGAATTAGTGCGAAACACTTTGATTTCGTCCTGTGTGACCCTGGAAATCTTGAGGTCGTTTGTGTCTTAGAACTGGACGATAAGTCACATAAAAAAGCTAGCAGAAAACAACGGGATGAGTTTTTGGATCGTGCTTGTAAAGCAGCTGGCGTTCCTCTCATACACTTCCAAGCGAAAGCCGCCTATGCACAATCGGAAATAGGGAAAACACTTGAACCATACTTGCCACAGCTAGAGCAGGTGGCTGTCGCTGTTAACCCTGAATCCGAGAAAGCCGCTACTATTGAGAAGCCTGAAGCCGAACAGGTCGCTGTTGCTACGAATACTCAATCCAGCAAGATCGCTATGGTGAGTGATGTTGAACCCAACGAGCCTCAAAGCTGCCCCAAATGCCAGTCAGACCTGGTCAAGCGCGTTGCTAAGAAGGGCAAGAATGCTGGGAATAAATTCATAGCATGTAGCGCGTATCCCAAGTGTCGATTTGTACTCAACGTATAATACGATCTAGCGATTGATCCGCTCTGTACAATCACTACCGTCCACCACAGACCGTGGGCGTTTTCTACTCACCCCGATCTATCCCCGAATGCCACAGAATAATTGGGGTCGGAATAATTGGGCCTAGGTCCAGTTGTATCCCTTTTGAGCTAAGTGATAATCTAACCGTAACCTTTACAGCTCGAAAGAATCTTATTCATGGACCAGGATTTAACCGATATGTTGGACATCCCGTTCCCCCGCCCCTGTTGCATACATACTGAAAAATACCACTACAGAGCAATCAATAGGACCAAATTAGTCAATAGACCATGCCTGATTAGGCTAGTGGCTAAATGTCGTTTCCTACCAATCATTTAACTACAGGGGATGAGAATCCCTTCATTCCGAGCCTACTCGCCGCGATTAACTATGCGACGGATATCCAGATTGCTGTCGCCTTTGTTCGCCTAACAGGGTTACGACTGGTCGAACAAGCGCTATTCGATGCCTTAGATCGTAAGGCTAACGTCAAGATCCTAACCGGTGACTATTTAGACTTCACTGACCCTGTTGCACTTCGTCAACTGATGTTGATGCAAGAAAAAGGCGCTGAAATTAGAGTCTTTGAAAGCTTTGGCGGGCGAAGCTTCCACATGAAAACTTACATATTCACTCATCAACGAAACGATGGAGCGGACGGCTGCGCTTTTGTTGGCTCTAGTAACCTGACATCGATCGCACTCAAAACAGGACTGGAATGGAACCTACGAGTAGACAAAGCAGAGAACGAGGAAAGGTTTATCAAAATTGAAGAAGAATACAGTTCACTGTTCATGCATCCATCCAGCAAACCGCTGACACATCAATGGATTGATGACTATTCAGCACGCCAGCCGGCAAGAACGAATGTCGTGGTATCTGAAGCAGGGGCTGATGAACTTGAGCCGGCACCCGAGCCAAACGACATTCAAGAACAAGCGCTCGCCGCGTTAGCCGCCAGTCGCACCGAGGGTTATCGACGTGGATTGGTCGTGATGGCAACTGGCTTGGGTAAAACATGGCTCGCCGCATTCGATTCACAACAAATGAAGGCTAGCCGGATTCTTTTTGTAGCGCATCGCGAAGAGATACTCACGCAAGCCGAGGCCACGTTCGTTAGGATTTGTCCGAACGCAAAGGTAGGTAGCTACAATGGCAACGAACATGAGCTTAACGTCGACATGTTGTTTGCATCGATTCAAACACTCGGCAAGTCGCGTCATTTAGAGCGATTTTCTGAGGATTACTTCGATTACATTATCGTTGATGAATTTCATCATGCTGCCGCGTCGACATACCAACGTCTTCTGCAACATTTTTCGCCAAGGTTTCTGTTGGGATTAACGGCAACGCCAGATCGGACTGATCAATCGGATATCTTAAGTTTTTGTGATGACAATCTGGTTTTTCAAAGCGATCTGTTTGCTGGAATTGAATCGGGGCTCTTGTGCCCTTTCGAGTATCGCGGAATAGCAGATGTAGTGGATTACACTGAAGTAAGTTGGCGCAACGGGAAATTTGATCCAAATCAGCTATATAACCAATTAGCTACGCAGGCCAGAGCCAAACACAATTTCATGGAATGGCGAGAACATCGTCAATCACGAACACTAGCGTTTTGTATCTCTAAGAAACACGCTGATTTCATGGCCGATTACTTTGTACGACAAGGCGTGAAGGCAGTCTCGGTACATTCAGACTCGGATACGAGAAGGAATGATGCACTTACACAACTGGAACAAGGTGAGATCGAAATAGTGTTTTCGGTCGATCTTTTTAATGAGGGTGTCGACCTGCCTTCGATTGACACTGTGCTAATGCTTCGCCCGACAGAATCAAAGATAGTTTTCCTGCAACAACTCGGGCGCGGGCTCCGCAGTAGTGAAGCAACCAAAAAAGAAAAACTCATGGTTTTAGACTTCATCGGTAATCACGTGAGTTTTTTTAAGAAACCGGAAGCACTTTTGGAAATTGGCGTGACCAGCAAAGCCCGGAATGAATTCATCCAGGCCCTTGAGCAAGGTAGTTTGGAGTTGCCGGAGGGCTGTTTCATCAACTATGACCTTGAATCAATTGATTTC
>DUAT01000026.1 GCA_012960755.1 Gammaproteobacteria bacterium | reverse complement strand
TCCCGATGCATCGACCCCAGTGGCTGAACAGCTCAGGCCCCCAATCTGCCTCGGCGACAAGATCGCCCCTGGCCTGCTCAAACTGGCAGACGATAAATTCATCTATCTGTTTGGCGAAGCTGCCATCTTCAAACGCAATGGGATTGCACACCGATGCACCCTGCCCGGCCAGGTGGCGAATGAATTCCAATTCACCCAGTATCGACCCGCTGTCCCGGTGGCTCAGGTGTGTAATTCGTAAGATCGACTGCTTAGCCGGACGCGTGAAAACAAAGCTCTCAAATCCGCCAAGGTCTTCCAACTCATCGGGTTTAATTTTAATGGCGCTGAGGATTTCCTGCTTTGCGCGAGTTGTAAATGCATCCCTGGCAATCTGCTCCATATTCAGGTAACTCTCTTAAAAAGCTCTCTCTACAAACTCTCCCTACAAACTCTAAAAAAAGGATGCCAGCAAGGATGTGAAAAAAAGACGCTATGTTAGAATTTCTGCTTTCTTTGTCAACTATTGCTTTTGGCAATACAGCTTTGTCAAAACAGCTTTTGTTAAATATTGTCAGTACTCTAATGAAGAAGGAAGAACACAAATGAGTTTGCAACTGGGTGTACATGTTGGTCAACAAAATATGTCGATGGATGCCATGCGGGCGCTCTGGCGTAAACTTGACCAGGCTAAAATTGACTGGATATCTGCCTGGGATCATTTTTACGAAGCACCCCCGGCGGGAGGCACCGTCGATCACTTTGAAGCGATGACGACATTAGGCGCACTCGCTGCAGAAACCACCCATGCGAGACTTGGCTGCCTGGTTTTTTATGTTGGCTACCGCAATCCCGCGAGCATCGCCAAAGCCGCTGCAACCCTGGATCATATTTCTGGTGGCCGGTTTGAACTGGGGTTGGGCGCAGGTTGGCATGAACAGGAAGCCCGGGCCTTTGGTTATGACTTTCCACCGGTTGGCAAACGTCTCGATATGCTGGACGAAGCGACGACGATTATCAAAAGCATGCTGAGACAGGAACGTACCACTTTTCACGGCAAATACTACCAGGTAGACGATGCTGCCAATTTGCCCCAGCCGGTCCAAAAGGAACTACCCATATGGATCGGTGGTCTGGGCGAAAAGAAAACCCTGAAGATAGTGGCCAAACACGCGGACGGGTGGAATGCCGCGTACACCAGCGTCGAGAATTTTACCCGCCTGAACAAGGTATTGGACAACTGGTGCGAGAAAATTGAGCGGAACCCATCGAGTATAAAAAGATCCGTCAATCTCACCTTTAACCTGGCTACCGATGCAAAAGGTGCGGAGAAGGAACTGCAAAACTTACGTGAATCCTGGGGACCTGTTGCTGCACGCATTGAGAGTGGTGCCTTGCTGGGCACCCCTGTCGATGCGATTGAGCGGATCCGCGCTTACCAGGCCGCGGGGGCTGACCAGGTGAATATTGCCCTCAGAGCGCCGTGGAATGAAGCGGCTTTGGATGCCTATATTGGCGAGGTTATTCCTGCCCTGCGATGACTGCCGCTGCTTTTCAGTTAACGCTCAAGAACATTTAACATGTCTTTCACATTTGTGAATTTGACCCTGGGACGATCTGACACAACGCCTTTCTCAAGCTCCACCGAGTCTATCCGGGTCCAGTCCTGATAACTGATTGCATCAGGCTGACGCGCCTTGATCAGAGCGTCGATGACATCGGCACCTGGCTCACCCGGCGTCAGCACATTTCCATTTTGAAGATCCTCAACCATGCAGGCGACCGTCGCCTGGGCATCAGTTTTATTGGTGCCGATGACACCGGTGGGCCCTCGTTTGATCCAACCTGCGACATAAATTCCGCATTGAACCTCACCTTTGTCGTTGGTGACGCGACCGGATTCGTTGTAAACCGTGCCCCAGCTCTCGTTAAAGGGTATTTCGGGCAGAGGCACGCCGCGGTAACCCACTGATCGGAACACCAAACCAACTGGTATTGTTTCTGCCTGTTCCGTGGCCCGTGCCCTGACAGAACCGTCACCTGCTTTATATGCCTCGTTCTTTACAATCCTGATCGCGCTGACCTTGCCATCTTCCCCGGCAATGATTTCGGTGGGCGAAACCAGAAAACGGATGATGAGCTGCTTACCCTTGCCCCTGCCTTCACCTGCAGTTTGCCGGGTTGCAAATTCTTCGATTACCGCAACGTTCTTCGCCGTGTTCTTGTTGCCCAATGCCTCCATCTCTTCACGGCTGGCGGCATCGAGCCTGGCTTCTTCAGTGGACACGTTCACATCTGTGTCTTCCAACTCTCCCATTTCCTTGATTTCCGGCGGGGTAAATGCAGCCTGCGCGGGTCCCCGACGCCCGAGGATATAAACTGTTTTTATCTTGCTGGCTCTGAGCGCCTCGAGGGCGTAGTCCGCCATATCGGTATGTGCAAGTTCGTTATCTGTCTTACATAGAATCCTTGCAACATCTACTGCAACATTCCCCAGGCCGATAATAGCTGCACTTTCCTGGCTAAGATCAAACTCATAGTCGACATAGTCCGGGTGACCGTTATACCAGGCCACAAAATCTGTCGCTGAGTGACTGCCACTGAGCGCCTCACCCGGTATGTTCAGATTACGGTCAGCAGATGCACCGGAACAGAAGATAATCTGGTGATAGTGCTGTTTCAGGTCATCAAGGCTGAGGTGCTCGCCATAAGCGACATTGCCATAAAAACGAAAATTCGCATTCTGGGCGCTCTTGTTATAAGCGCGGGTGACGGTTTTGTACTTTTGATGATCCGGCGCAACACCAGCACGAACCAGGCCAAAAGGAGTTGGCAGGCGCTCGAACATATCCATTTCAACGTTGAGGCCTTTCTGCTTGAGGAAATTGCTAACGGTGTAGAATCCAGCAGGTCCAGACCCAATGATAGCCACCCTGAGCGGCTGCCCTTCAGTACCAACTTCTGACATGGATTCATAGCTCCTACGTTTTCACGAGCGGAAGATTATCACTTTCCCAACGTAAATAAAGGTGTATTTAGCTGTCTCATCAAGCCGTATTCACAACTTGCTGCCCAGCTACATTTGCCCGTGTCCCGGCTATAGCGCGCCGACTCCCGGAACTGGCATAATACCGCCTTCAATCCCGTAGACAGCTAGTATGTCGAGACTCTTCAAAATTATTGCCGTCCTGGTAGCCTTGCCTGTTCTCGGCGTCATTTCGTTACTGTTGATTCTGGATAACCCCACCGTTTACCAGGAACCCATTGGCGACGCCTTCAGGCAGAAAACGGGCCTGGAACTTAACTTCAATGGGGATATTCAATGGCGTTTCTTTCCACCACTTGCCATTAACATCAATGAGATCGAAATAAAATCACCAGATTCTGACACGCCGCTGGCGAGCCTTAATTCGGCAAGCATCGACCTTAAGCTGATTCCAATTATTCTGGAAGGCAAGATCGTGATTGAAGCTATCGAGATCGACGGTGTGGATTTAAATGCCGTTGTTTCCGAGCAGGGTATTGGCAACTGGGAAAGACCAGATACCGCCGATTCACCACCACTTGCTCTACCATCAAATTCGGCACCCGCAGCCGAAACCGAATCCGAAACCGAACCCGACAGTCAGGACCTTAACCTGGACATCAGTGCATTCACCCTGACCAACGCTCATATTGACTATCAGGACCTGTCGGCAAAAACCCATATGATGCTCAATATTGACAAATTATCGACGGGACAGTTAAGTCCGGGACAACTCACGGAACTAAACACGATATTCAGTTTTGAAGATAAAATAGAAAAACTCAGCGCGAAAACTCAAATTGATGGGTCATTCAAGGTGAGTGACAACCTGGTACAGCTAACCCTTGAAAACTTTGTGGTTGATGCCACCATCCTGCAGCAGGATCAAGTGGAAGTTGCTGCCACAATTAAAATCAATGCAGAAATCGATAGCGATAAAGCCACCGCCAGCTTTAGTAATTCAAGCATTAACGTCGCGGATCTGGTAATTCTACTGACCCTGAAAGCCAACAATATATTCACCATACCTGGCCTGCGGGGTAACATATCCATCCCGGCTTTTGATGCGAAAAAGCTCGCAAAAGAGATGGCCATTGAGATACCGGCCACCTCGAATCCTGACGCATTAACCAGTGTGAGTGTCACGACGGATATTACCGGCACCACAGACCAGATGGTGTTCAGCAACATCACCGCGACCCTCGACCGTAGCACCATCACAGGCAAAGCGACCATAACCCTGGAACCCGAGTCCGCGCTGGAATTCAGCCTGGCAATGGACGCCATCAACGCCACGGGCTATCTCGAACCTGATGTCTCTACCTCGGCTGTAGCGGTTGTTGAAAAAACACCAGCATCGGCGCAAGCAGCCAACGACACGACTACCGCCATCAATATTCCCGACAGCGAAGTCATCCCCATTGAACTGCTCAACGAACTGGCACTGCAGGGTACATTCACACTCGCTGAACTGCAGTACGATGAATATCTGCTACACGACATTACTGTGGACATGAACAACAAAAACCAGACATTGACACTGGCTAGCCGTGCTGTCGGTTATGACGGCCAGTTGGGACTCGACCTTCACCTGAAACCACTGGCC
The DNA here is from genome assembly GCA_012960755.1 of Gammaproteobacteria bacterium. The sequence goes on along the minus strand of DUAT01000026.1, from coordinate 2,315 downwards.
CCGGGACAGAACCCAACCGGGCGTATTCAACTCACGATTGCTGACATTGACATCACTAAACTCATCGACTCTGACTCTGTTACCGGTGCAATCAATATGGATTCTACTCTGACGTTTAGCGGTGACATGATGAGCGAGATCCTTTCCAGCCTGGATGGTAAAAGCGACTACACCATCAAAGATGGCACGCTGGATGTAACCAACATCAAGCAGGTTGTTGGCGTAATTGATTCCCTTCGGGGTAAGACGTCGAGCGTTGGCCAGTGGCCCGAAATGCTGCCATTCAAGTTCCTGACCGGTTACCATCAAATTAGCCAGGGCATTGAGGAAAACCAGCTGTTTTCCTTTGCGATGGAGAATATGGAAGTCAACGGCAAAGGTGGCATGGACTACTTCGCCAATTCAATCGACTTTGATATTCAGGCCACATTCAAAGAAGGTATTGGACAATTTTCGGTTAGCCCGAACCTGGCGGGTGTCGATTGGCCAATGAACTGCAAGGGTTCATTGGGCGCTTCATTTTCAGATCTTTGCAAGCCCGACAAAGCGGCCATCACTGGCGTTGTAAAAGATATTGCCGAGCAAGAGCTGAAACGAAAAGGCAAGGAGCTGACCCGCAAGGAACAGGAAAAACTTGAGAAAAAAATAGAAGAACACGTGCCTGAAGAATTCAAGGAAACGGCCAAGAAACTGCTCAAAGGCCTGTTCGATTGATGGTTTTTTAATTAATGGTACCGGGATTCAGCGAACGTTTGCTCAGCTGGTTTGACCAGCACGGCAGGAAAAACCTCCCGTGGCAACAAGACATCTCGCCCTATCGTGTCTGGGTGTCTGAAATCATGTTGCAGCAGACCCAGGTGACGACGGTCATCCCCTATTTCGAAAAATTCATTCAGCGCTTCCCCATAGTGAATGCGTTGGCGGATGCATCAGAAGACGAGGTGCTGCATTTGTGGACAGGTTTAGGCTACTACGCCCGGGCAAGGAATATGCACCGTGCTGGTAAAATCATCACCACAGAGCACAATGGTCAGTTTCCCGATTCGCTTGACGCACTCGTTCAGCTACCCGGCATTGGCCGATCAACCGCCGGTGCCATCCTGGCCATTGCCCATGGACAACAGGCCACAATTTTGGATGGCAACGTTAAACGTGTGCTTGCCCGATGTTACGCCATCGAGGGCTGGCCCGGGCAAACTGCCATCGCCAATCAACTGTGGACCCAGGCAGAAAACCTCACCCCAAAGAACCGAAGCAGGGATTACGCCCAGGCAATCATGGATATCGGGGCGACCTTGTGTACCCGCAGCAAACCCAGGTGTGATGTCTGCCCATTCGATGAACATTGCCTGGCATTGCTTGAAAACCGGATTGATCAACTGCCCGGTAAAAAACCGAAGAAAAACATGCCTGAAAAATCAACCTGTATGCTGCTGATAGAAAACAGCAAGGGTGAATGGTTGCTGCAAAAGCGCCCCAATTCAGGACTCTGGGGTGGACTGTGGAGCTTTCCCGAGTGTGCCGAGGATAAAATTGACGCCACCCTGGCCAACCTGGGTATTGATGTGAAACAACTGGAACCCCTGTCGCCATTTCGCCACACCTTCACACATTTCCATTTGGATATATCCCCCATTTTAGTAATATCATCCTCGACACAGCGCCTGGTTGACGAACCCAATCGCCATGTCTGGTACTCTTTGCATCAGCCACTGGAAATCGGGCTCACCCGACCGGTAACAAAAATTATCGAGCAGTTTGGAAACGGACCACTATAAGTACATCTACAAGTACCAGAGATAACCATGACAAGAACAGTAACCTGCACCCGATACAACAAAGAACTTCCCGGACTCGACGCCCCACCCTTCCCAGGACCCCGGGGCCAGGAAGTTTTTGAATCTGTCTCAATCCAGGCATGGCAGGAATGGCAAAACCTGCAAACCATGCTGATCAACGAGAAACACCTGAATATGATGGACAAAGCGTCGCGTAAGTACCTGAATGAACAACGGGATAAATATCTCACGGGCCAGCAAGTCGACCACGCCGAGGGGTACATTCCGAGCAAAGAATAACGCCAATTTTTAGCCTTGACTCACGAGACCTGCTTCGGTTTAAATAGCGCCTCTTTGTGACCGGGCAATCCGGCGCAATCCATTTTTACCTTGGTACACCAGATTAGGTCTTTTGCGATTAAGCAAAAACACAGCGCATCTGGCCAGATAGCTCAGTCGGTAGAGCAGGGGACTGAAAATCCCCGTGTCGGTGGTTCGATTCCACCTCTGGCCACCATTAACCTTCGCATTTCTTGC
>DUAT01000025.1:4715-6955 GCA_012960755.1 Gammaproteobacteria bacterium | reverse complement strand
ACTCCGGCACTTTCCTCCGACCCCATTACTTTGGGCACTTTCCTCCGACCCCATTACTTTGGATCAGGTTTTATATTTATGTCATCGAAGCCTTTGGCGCCAATCGATGTATGTTCGAAAGTAACTTCCCCGTAGACAAGGAGTGTGTCTCTTACGGTACACTCTGGAATACCTTCAAGCGCATCGCCAACGAGGCTGGTTTAAGTGAAACAGAAAAATCAGCCATATTTAGCGGTACTGCTGCCCAAGTCTATCGCCTGGAATAATAACAACGACTTTTGGAGTCCAGAATGAGCCAGTGTCCCTACCCCAATTTACTCGACCCCGCAATGTACACCGAGGGTATGCCCTACGAAAAACTGAAGGAGATCAGGCAGGCAGGTCCGGTGGTCAAAATAGAAGACCCGCTGACCGACGTACCCTACTGGGCCGTGATGCGCCAGGAAGAAATGGACTTCGTGTCAAAGAATCCGCAAATTTTCTCTTCCGCCGAACGAACCGCTTATCCAATGGAATCCAGTCAGGACATGGTCGAAGGTGTTCATCGCTTGATGATTATCAATATGGATCCGCCGAATCACCAAAAGGTGAGGCGATTGGTGCGCAACGCCTTTACGCCCAAGGCAGTGGATGCCTACGCGGCTAATTTTCGAGAACACGCCAGACATATCGTTGACAGTGTCGCCAGTAAAGGTGAATGCGAATTCGTCAAAGAAGTCGCCGCTGAACTGCCTTTGATCAGTATTCTGGAACTCCTGGGTGTTGATCTCGACGACCGCCAGGACTTCTTCGACTGGACTAATACGATGATATTCGCTGATGACCCGGACATGTCAATTTCGGTTGAAGAAGGCCAGACCGCCGCCGCTAATGTGATTGGCTACGCAATGCAGTTGGCAGCCAAACACAGGGAAACTCCGATGGACAACATTACGGGCGCCCTGCTTGATGGCGAGGTAGACGGCGAGCCGATCTCTGAGCTGGATTTTAGTTGGATGTTCGTGTTATTTCTGGTCGGCGGTAATGAGAGCACCCGAACCGTTATTTCACAGGGGATGCGTTTGCTGATAGAAAACCTGGACCAGTTACAATACCTGGTCGACAACCCGGACAAAATTGACAATGCCTGCGAAGAAATGTTGCGTTACAACACCGCCTTTACCACCATGCGCCGCACTGCGATGCAAGATGTTGAGCTCGCTGGCCAACAGATAAAAAAGGGTGACAAGGTGATTCTCCACTACCATGCGATCAATCACGACGAAGAAGTATTCGGTGAAGACGCCATGATATTCGATGTCAGCCGTGCAGAACGGGAACCGCAGCTTTCGAGGAAACTGCGCTCATTTGGTCAAGGGCAGCACTTCTGTATCGGTTCCCATCTCGCCCGCCTTGAGTTACGGACCATGATGCAAGAAATCATTCCTCGACTCCGCAACCCGAAGTTCAATGGCGAACCCCAATACGTTAGGTCCTATTTTGTCAACGCCATGAAGGAAATGAATATCACCTTTGATCTCGAGAAAAAACAGTAACCAAGCCCTGGAATCCCGATGAGTGTACTAACAGGTGGCTGCCTGTGTGGCACGTGCGATATGAAGCCGAAGGCGCGCCGGTATCCGTGATTTATTGCCATTGCAACAGCTGCCGCAAACATACCGGTGCACCTGTGGTTGCCCTCGCAGGCTTCAAACGGGAGCAGGTTCGTTTCACCCACAGCGAGCGTACCATCTACTATTCGTCCTCCGGCGTCGACCGAGGGTTTTGCTGTCCTTCGCAAATATTGATCCGGGTGAAATTCAAGCTACTTCTCGCCACTCATATCGATGGTGAAGCCTACCCATTGATAAAACTCGTTGCTGAAAAAGCTTTCCAAAGGTCTGGTCTCGGTCTCTGAGTAAATACCTCGGCGTAGTATCCCATGGAAAAGCTTCGGTAATCTGTTGTGCGGTCCATTGGGCTGTGGGACTTGCTGTGACATTGAAGTGAACAACGCGTCGTCTGGCATGGTATATGGAATGAGCGTCATTTTAAAAAGGTTCTTCGTGGGTATTTCAATTACTACAATAATGATTGAACTCACTTAGTTAGGTCTTCTCAAACAAATGCCGGTTGACCGTCAAGTGTCTAAAAGAGCTTCACGAACGGATCAGTTAGTAGTAGTTCCGAAAGTAGGTTGAGGAAGTGTTAACGGCTTACCGCAGTCCTTGGCAAAATGCTTATGTCGAAAGACTAAATGG
>DUAT01000025.1:468-4536 GCA_012960755.1 Gammaproteobacteria bacterium | reverse complement strand
AAGAGTAGGTGGGCTTCACCATCGATATGAATGGCGTGAAGCTGCTTGAATTTTCTCCGGATCATTATTTGCGAGGGACAGGAGATTGGGAGACTCAAATACTTTCTCTCATCGGAGGAGCTACAGGTCAAGGGTCCAATCGGAGATGTTATCGTAGGATTGAGCGTCTCCCATTATCAGGCAAGCCTGTTTTTTCCGAACGATAAGACCAGCTCGAAAACCTATGTGAAGTTACACGCAGTTCCGCCGGTCGGATCAGTGGATCAGTAGAACCCTGTGCTCAACTGTGCGGACCAATGTAGACCTGTGATCACAGTGGGCTGGCATGCGTGTGTATACCAAGTGGCTTTGTTTTTGATCTTGACCGAAATTAAGAGGATCGAAAATCAAGAGGCTCGGAGTGAGCTGACCCCCTCAAATTGGTTGTACGGGCGCCTTTGCCCCCATAGACTTGGACCCTGCCAATTAACGAGATTTCGTATGAGAAGACTCCTGCTTACATTACTGTTGTGCCCGGTGTTAGCCCACGGCGGGTCGGCAAATCTTCTGGATAAGCTGATCATTGGTTATGAAACCTTTAACCAGCAGGAGTTTCCCAAGCCCAGCACCGGGCAACTGCCCGCCATGGGTCAGCAGGACATCGTTCGGCGACAAAATTTTTATAGCAGATTTCTGCAGGAGCTTGATGAGGTGGCTGCAGATAATCTGGCACAGAGCCAGAAGATCACCCTAACACTGCTCAAGTTCATTGTTCACAACAGCCTGCAGGAGATTCAATTTCATCTCCATGAGAACAGCCTGCTTGCAGACGGGGGATTTCACATCGAGCTCGCATATATCCCGGGGAGCTTCAGTTTTCTGACCCGTGAGAATTACCGGAACTATCTCAACCTGTTAAGCGAAATTCCCAGGTTCATGGAAGAGAACATCGCGCTGCTGCGTTTGGGGAAAAACACGGGTTATATACAGCCTGCCGTCATTTTCAAAGGATATGAACTGACTTATGAGAACCATATCGTTACCGATCCACTCAGCTCAATTTTCTATCAGCCGTTTCAGAGCTTCCCAAAATCAATTCCATCCCGCGAGCAGGAAAAATTGAAGGTTGACGGGCGTGAAGCAATTTCCAAATACGTCGTACCTGCGTACCGCGCTTTTGCCAGATTTATGGCGGACGAGTATCTCCCGGCAACCCGGCCAACCCTGGGCGCCTACGCACTACCGAATGGATTGGACTTTTATCAGAACCGCATCGACTACTACACAACCCTGCCGCTCACAGCAGAGGATGTTCACCAGTTGGGTTTAAAAGAGGTCGCCCGAATTCGCGTTGAGATGGATTCGGTGATTGACACGGTAGAATTCAACGGTAGCTACGCGGAATTTCTTCAATTTTTGAGAACCGATAACCGGTTCTATGCCAATACAGCCACGGAATTGATTAAGCAGGCCACCTACCTGTCGAAGATGATTGATGGCAAACTGCCACAGCTGTTTGGTCATCTGCCCAGGCTTCCCTATACCGTGGAACCCGTACCGGATCACCTTGCACCTAAATATACCGGGGGCAGATACATAGAACCGCCACCCGGTGGGAAGGTGCCTGGAAAGTACTGGGTAAATACCTATAACCTGAAAAGCAGACCCCTCTATGTGCTTAATGCTTTGACGTTACATGAAGCTGTCCCCGGTCATCACCTGCAGGTCTCCCTGGCTGAAGAAGCGGAGCATCTTCCCAGATTCAGAAAGGAGCTATATCTCTCGGTGTTTGGCGAAGGTTGGGGACTCTATTCAGAATGGCTGGGGCTTGAGGTCGGATTTTACGATGATCCATACAGCAATTTCGGCCGCCTCACCTATGAGATGTGGCGCGCCTGCCGGTTAGTGGTCGATACCGGTATTCACGCCTTCAAGTGGTCTCGTCGGCAAGCCATTGACTACCTGGCAGAGCATACGGCACTTTCCATACACGAGATCACGACGGAAGTGGATCGGTATATCTCCTGGCCCGGGCAGGCCCTGGCATACAAGATGGGGGAACTGCAGATCAAAAAACTCAGGACTAAAGCTGAGTCCGAATTGGGCGACTCATTTGACGTAAGAGCCTTCCATGATCTGATCCTTTCTGAAGGCGCCGTGACCCTGCCCATTATGGAGACGATGGTGGACGGCTATATCGCCGAACAGCGGAAAGCGGACTGATTTAAAGGCCGGCATCGGGTACTGCCAAATAAACTGCCATTCAGCGATTTCCTCGAACTTCGCAAATATTCGTACACGTTGATACCATTGAGTTTCAGGCATTTTCAGATTAGTGTTTATTGATGTTGTTTTTGATCCGGATTTTCCGAAATTGCTTCGCCCGAAAGCTCGATATCGTTGCTTATCTGACGGCTGAGAATCTTGCTCTGCGCCAGCAGCTCATTGTATTGAAGAGGAATCAGAAACGGCCAAGTTTCAAAGTACGTGATCGCGAGTTTTGGAAAGTTCAATCGCAGGTTTGGCCATGTTGGCGAGATTCGCTGGTCATTGTCCAACCTGAGACGGTGATAGGTTGGCAAAGGAGGACCTTCAGGTTTTATTGGCGATGCAAATCCAGAGGCGCTAACCAAGGAAGGCCAAAACTGAGTGCAGAAGTAAAGTCACTTGTACTTAAGCTTTCAGCAGCCAATCCGTTGTGGGGCGCCCCGAGGATACACGGTGAGTTGTTGAAACTGGGTATTGAGATATCAGAGCGATCAGTGTCGGGAATCATTCGACGAAATAACCCCAAACCACCATCACAGACCTGGAAAACCTTCATCAAGAATCACATGCCAGAGACAGTAGCTGTGGATTTTCTGGTTGTACCGACGATCCGTTTTAAGATGCTATTCGTGTTTGTGGTTCTAAGCCATGCCAGACGACGGGTCATTCACTTCAATGTCACCGCAAATCCCACCGCACAATGGACTGCCCAACAGATCACAGAAGCCTTTCCATGGGACAGTGCGCCGAGGTACTTACTCAGGGATAGAGACAAGATCTTCGGGAACCTTTTTCAGCAGCGGGTTTGCGCCATCGGTATTGAGGAAGTGTTAACGGCTTACCACAGTCCGTGGCAAAACGCTTATGTCGAACGACTCAACGGCAGTATTCGAAGAGAATGTACTGATCATATCATTGTCTGGAATGAGCGCCATCTGAAACGAATCTTACGCGGATATTTTGACTACCATAATAACGATCGCACGCATTTGGGGCTGGCCAAAGAAACCCCAGTTAAGCGTCCGGTTTCCAAATTGGTATCAGTGTCGAATGAATTACTCGAAATGCCAAGAGTAGGCGGGCTTCACCATCGATATGAATGGCGTGAAGCTGCATGAATTTTCTCCGGATCATTATTTGCGAGGGACAGTTTTACACGTGAGTATTAGCTTCATGGACCAAAGGAGATCGAGAACCGAGTTAGTTGTTCGCTTTTTGCGGCAAGGCAAACCTCGCATGTGTGTACGCCAGATATCCGAAAAGAACACAAGCAAAACCATAGACGGGAATGAAACTTTGGCCTAACAAGTCTCTTGGTGCCTTCGCCCAAAACAGCGCAAAAAATGTGTGTGCACAAATGACTACAGCGCTCCAGAAAAGTATATTCCTTGCCCATAATTTATTCTGAATGCCATGATAACCAAGGTTCGCAAGTACGATGGCGCCAACGAGTAACCCTGTTGGTATGACGTAGTGTTTCCCAATAATGAATGTATACGCTACTGCAAGAAAACCCACGCCGGCCGCTGCGAGGGTTAGCCATTCAAGAGAGTAGCTAAGTGTGAGTTTTTCTTTCATTATCGAGGCCTTTCTTTATGGGGACAACTCAGTTTATCGCAAAAGGTGGCGGAGTACTTCCGTATTTCGCTGAAGTACATCTTGTTGCTCGTATACGTTGAAGCTTGAACAGTGCACTGAACGTCCTCCAGTAGACTGACACGTGAGAAACTTCTCGAGATACTCGAGGAATAGCCTATTAGTTTGTTATTCTGATATCCTGTCTGCTTGACGTTTGGAGAAAAATAACGCATGAGGTTCACG
>DUAT01000025.1:0-393 GCA_012960755.1 Gammaproteobacteria bacterium | reverse complement strand
GCTGCTGTGTATCAGTCAGCGTTTGCCATCGGCCTGATGCCGGCATCGGATACACACATTACTGATCTCAACCCGATTCCAAGGGCCAGCCAGAAGGTTGTTATTCTCGGCGCTGGACTTGCAGGCCTCAGCTGCGCTTATGAGTTGGAGCGGGCCGGTTACGAATGTACTGTGCTGGAAGCATCACACCGAATTGGCGGGCGAATACTGACCCTTCGAGGTGGTGATACCGTCGATGAAATGGGCTATTCGCAACGGTGTGAATTCGATACACACGAGGATCTCTATTTTAACGCGGGCCCTTCCAGGGTGCCAATACATCATCATCTGCTGATGCACTATTTGCGTAGCTTCAAGGTCCCTCTTGAAGTTTTTACCAACGACAACCGGAAT
>DUAT01000024.1:6674-6973 GCA_012960755.1 Gammaproteobacteria bacterium | reverse complement strand
GGGCACTGACAGAGGGAACCTAAGTTGACGCTATCGCGGCTATCTCATAACCTTTGAGGATGCAAAATCATAATCTATTCCGTTATTCCAAAACATCACCCTAAATCATCCATCTCACTCTGATAACCAGAGAGTGCTTGGGTTAGAACGACCATTCAGTTTGAGGAAAACCTCCACCATGCGCAAAAACAGAGGTAGATAGTGATAAAAAGATAAGAGAATAAATTAAATAAAACATAACTTAGTAAACCTAGCACCCCTGTCTAACGTCAGCGTCTATGGAACAGATTAGGGGTATT
>DUAT01000024.1:0-6526 GCA_012960755.1 Gammaproteobacteria bacterium | reverse complement strand
GGTCCGCTGTTCCTCGGCTGAACAAATTTCCGGTAATTTAATTAAACGCTTCTTCTGTTCTCCCCTGACCTAACCTTTCGCCGGCACTGTCAGAAGAAAACCGACTTTGACCGTATGATCGCATTTCTCTAATGTTTTTGGATGAAAAATAGAAATCCATTCCGCTATTTCAAGACGTCGCCGGAGATAATTCGTCTCGCTGTGATGATGTATGTCCGATATCCACTTTCTCTTCGTAATGTAGAAGACCTACTCCACGAGCGAGGCATCGATATCTGTCATGAAACCGTTCGTTATTGGTGGAATAGATTCGGTCCAATATTCGCCAGAGAGATCCGCAAGAAACGGATTGACCATCCAAAGAATTATTCGAATTGGAAATGGCACCTTGATGAGGTGTTCGTGAAGATCAACGGCGAGACCCATTATCTTTGGCGTGCTGTTGATCACGAAGGCGAAGTTCTAGACGCCTTTGTATCCAAGCGCAGAGACCGAAAAGCTGCGTTGGATTTCCTTACGAAGATTATGAAAAAGTACGGCGCTCCAAAGGTCATTGTGACTGATAGACTTAAATCATATCGCGCCGCTATGAAAATTATCGGCAACGAATCTACACAAGAAGTAGGGCGATGGAAAAATAACAGATGTGAAAACTCTCATCTTCCTTTTCGACGGCGAGAATATGCCATGTTACGTTTCAGGCACATGCGAAGTTTGCAAAAATTTGTCTCAATCCACGGTTCAGTTTTCAACCACTTCAACAAAGAACGCCATCTAAATTCTAGAGATACATATAAGGTTCAACGTGAAGCTGCTCTTGTTGAGTGGCAGCAACTTTGTGCTGCATAAAATTAGCTTATCAATGCCATACTGAGACGAGTTCGCATTCGTCTGACAGCACCCCCGAAAGCCTTGGTCAAAATTGAAGTTTTAGCGTTTATCGGCGATTAAGGTCGCTCATACAAAAACGCTTTCAGGTAAAAAAGCAGAGACCAGCCAATTTGGTGCATCTACAATCTCAGAGATCTTAAGATCGACCGCCACGGAGCATAAGATATAGGCTTCTTCCCACGTTAAACCTCGCTCAATGATCAAATGGTCGATCATATAGCGAATTGATTGTTGGGCGTTTGCGTAAAGGTCAGGGCCTTGGGCTGTGGTCGCAAAGTAAGGAGCCGTATTTGTCGTCTGACAGAGGGGGCCACTCGTTCGAAGCTGCGGTTCTTGAACATTCTTCATCGACAGTAAATCAAATTTAAGAGTGAGTTTGGACCACGTCTCAATTGCAGTAACACAACATTCACCGTCACCTTGGGCCGCATGGGCATCGCCTGTGCTGAATAGAGCACCTTCAACTTGAATAGGGAGATAGAGGGTTGATCCAACAGTCAAATGTTTGTTGTCCATATTTCCGCCGGTCGCACGAGGCGGCATCGTTGAGTGAGAACCTGCTTCAGCAAGAGCGTTACCCATGACGCCCGGAAATGATGCGACCGGGACTGCTATGTCCTTTCTTTGTCGCATACGCGCATGTGTTCCGTCAGATAAATCCCAAATTTGGAGGTAAGCACCGGGTAATTCATTGGCCGGCAAGAGACCCGGCCCCGGTTTCATGGCCGTCCAACCAAAAGTTGATGCAATTTCCATCGCAACAATTTTGATCGCAAGCACATCGCCTGGAGCAGCATCTCGTATATAAACCGGACCTGTTAAAGGGTGTCCGTTAAAAGGCCCCGCTTTTTCGATATCCTCACTGGTCGAGTCTTGATTGTAAAAGCCATCGCCTGCATCGATCGTCGAAAGGACGACCGTATCTCCAGCATCAATGGTCAACCGTGGCGTGATGCCATTATTCCAGGAATAATGAACGGTTTCAGCGTCTAAGACGTAGGTGTTGCTCATGTTAACAATTCTCCCGCATATAAATTTTATGTTTTCATCTTTAGCTAAACATGGTGCTCGGCAAAATCAAAGCGATCTGGGACACCAATACGATGATAATGACGCAGGCCAACATGGCAAACCAGAAAGGCCAGATTCCTCAATATATGGCGTTTAAAGGGCATTGTCACATTAACTCGATGGTCTATACGGCATTTCACAATCATATTGGACCGTGAGGCTTCCGCCTAACACCTCCCCAAATAACTATAATATTCATACCATAACTGGCTCAGTTATAAGGGGGGGGAGCAGGACAGGCGCGATTGGGCCACAGCCCACATTGACATGGTAAAGGTCAATTGTTAGCCTCGATATCTGAGAATTCGGGAGATGATATTTTGCAGCTGCTGGAAAATTTGTGGTATTGCGCCGCATTAAAAGATGAGGTCAGCGCCAAGCCCATGCGTCGCGTCATTTGTGGCATGCCGATGGTGTTTTACCAGACCGAGGCGGGTGAGCCGGTGGCGCTGGAAGACCGCTGTTCTCATCGTCATGCGCCACTTTCCCTGGGTAACGTGATTGATGATGAAATTCATTGTCTTTACCACGGCTACGTTTTCGACCGCACCGGCAGCTGTACCCATATTCCCCATCAGAAAGGCGCATCCGCCAACGCCGCCATCCGGTCTTTTCCTATTGTTGAACGTTGGGGGCTATTGTGGGTTTGGTGGGGCGATGCGGCCGAATCCGACCGCGCGTTAATCCCTGATCTCTCGTGGACCGAAGCGCCCGACAAACGCCCCATCTATATTTACTTTTATGTAAATGCCAATCACCAACTGGTGGCCGATAATTTGCTCGACGTCTCCCACGCCGACTATCTCCACTCCAGTACATTCGGTTCCAACTCGGGTAAAAAAGGCGGCGCCCAGCCTGACAGCATGACCATGGAAACCACGACCAGTGACGGCAAGGTAAATAGTTACCGCAAACTAGAAAATGTTACTGTCGGTCCATTGGCGCGCAAATGGGGTGGTTTCACCAAGGAATTAGACCGCGTTAACACCCAGATGTGGGAGCCGCCCAACATCATCCATGTTCAACTCGAATTGATGAATGACGAAAATCATATCTGCCTCAATCATGACCATATCATGACCCCTGAGACCGACAAGACGACGCACTATTTTATGGATGCCACCCGAGATTTTGGCGTAGAAAATGTCGGATATCCCACCGATGAAGACATTTATAATGAGCATTATTCGGTGATCTCCGGCGAAGACATTCCGATGATCGAGGCCCAACAGGCCAACATTGATCTTTACGATTCGCTTCGCGACGTGCCGGCAAAAGCTGACAGACTGGTCGACGATGTCCACCGCCTGCTCCGCGATCTCTATGCCAACGCCAACCTCACTTTGCCTCCCGAAGTTCGGCGCACCGGTCCGGTTTAATTCGCAGATTTGTAATACTATGTCAATTTACCACGGGAACCTATATTGGAGCGTTCAGGGATGGATGGTGTCGTCCTCCTCTCGAACGATGAAGTCGCCTCTACGAGCGACAAAATCCTGGATGAGTTCGGTCACCGCTTCAGGACGGTCTGCGTCAATGGCATGAGCCGCGTCATAAACTATCATCAGGAAACAATTTGGTAGAATTTCCCGATAATATTTCCCTATCTCCGGCGGGATGAGGATGTCTTCCGTCCCGAACAATGCAAGCACGGGAACTTGCAATTCGGCTAATTTAGCTTCGAAGGCCTCGCTCCGGCCGGGACCCATCGTCCGACCGACGAGGTCCTCCTGTTTGGCAATGATTTCTGCTGATAATTTATTGGGCGCTGGCTGGCGTTCCGGATGCGCAAACAGGGCTGCAGCCCGCTGGGCGTGGGTTGGGATATTTTCGGAGGTGCGGTCCGGGCGGATGGCTGCCGGCGCGATGAGGATGATCGATTCCATGATCTCTGGCTTTAGGATCGAGCAAGTTAGGGCTAGTTTTCCACCGAAGGACATGCCCATCATATTGAGGGTCTCCAAGCCCAGCGCTTCAATGAACGCCAGAATAGAGACAGCTAGGTCCTTCATATCCTCAGCGCGAGTATTTTCCTGTGAGTTGCCGAAACCTGGCACTTCGACGACGATAACCCGATGGCTCTCAGCCAGCATATCGTGGGTCCGGGACAGCTGCAAGCCATTGGCGCCGTGGAGGGACACGATGACCGGTCCGGAACCGGCCTCCATGTAGCGGATACTGAAGCCGTCTGCTTCGGCAAATTTTTCTTTGAAACCCGCGCCCGGGATGATGATCTCGTCGGTCATGGCTCTACCAATCCTTGATGTGGGGTAGCACTTTCGTGGCCATGAGTTCCATGGACTTGATCGTTTTATCCCCCATCTCGCCAGCATTGGTTAAATCCAGGATGCCGGGACCCAGGTCGTCTCGGATTTTTTCAATTTGTTTGATTACGGTCTGAGGACTTCCAATCAGAAGCTGGCCCAGTTTGACTCGGTCGTTCAATTCGGTGGCGGCTTGTTGCACCTCGCGATGGCGGTTCTCGTTACCGGAAAAGTATTTGGTCTGACGAAGGACCCTCATCATGTCCGGGTTGAGGGTGCCGATACCTTTAAATTTCGCGGCGCCCGCCGCTTTAAGATCCTCAACGGCCTGGTCGTCCGTATCTGCTAAATAGAAGGGCATCCGGAATATCACATTATCTTTCGTGGGCTCCCAGCCAGTCTTACCGGCCTCTTCTCTGTAATAGGCGGCTGCTTTGGAAGCGGCTTCTAGCGTCGTCACCGCAAACCCAATACCCACCTTGTTGTCGGCGGCGAATTTGCCGGACTCCATGCTGGAGCCTGACATAAAGAGTGGTGGGTGGGGATCCTGGACGGGACGGGGCCAGATAGAGATTGTGCGGAACTGAAAATACCGTCCCTGCCAGCCAAAGGGCTGTTTCTCTGTCCAGACCATCTTGATCAGTTTTAGGCTCTCCTCGAACCGGTCTCGGGATTCGTTGGGGTTTACATTGTAAGTAATATATTCATTGGGCGTGCCCCGCATGAGACCTGCAACGATTCTTCCTCCTGTGAGCGTGTCCAGCATGGCAAACTCTTCCGCGACGCGGACCGGATTGAGGATTGGTGTATCCGGCCCCATGAGCGCGATCTTGGCAGTCTTTACCCGCTGTGAGAATGCCGCCGCCATGACCATGGGGTTGGGAGAGATTGAAAAAGGTGCGTAGTGGTGCTCTGCCACTGACACCCAGTTCCAGCCTAACTGGTCCGCTATTTCCGCATGATTGAGCGTAATCTCGTACGACTCCTGTGCTAATTCGGCTGAAAAATCATCCGCCGGCACTGGCCAACCGCCCCCACTCGTGGGGCCCATATAGCGGCAATTGCAGAAGAGCGAGATCTTCATGTCAGTCTCCCTTTAATCAACATTTATATATTCACAGCATACTTATTCGTCAAACAAATTTGAAATAACATAATAAATCAGGTCAAGTATTCAACTGGCAATGTTAGAGAAAATCTAATTTGACCCTATAAAGGGTAAAATTTCACGAACGTGTAACCACTGAAAGTCATAGTAAATTTCCAGACTCCCTACCCACCAGACACACCTAAAGATGGACCCAGTGAGCCGTAAAAGACTCTACAGAATCATTCAATATTTCAAAGAAACAGATACCCTAGTTGAAAAGCGTATTATTAAACGTTTGAACGTAAAAGCTGACACTAGGCGGCAGGTGCGCTACAAAGATACCATGGTTCAACTCTCCGTGCTCGACCTTGCCTACATCGGCGAAGGATTCACTCCCGCTGATGCGCTGACCAACGCCCTCGATCTAGCGCGGCATGCCGAAGCCGCCGGCTTCACGCGCTTTTGGCTGGCTGAACACCACAACCTTGCTGGCATCGCCAGTGCTGCCACCGCCGTTTGTATTTGCCACGTCGCGGGAGGCACCAAGACGATCCGTATCGGAGCTGGCGGCATTATGTTGCCGAACCATTCACCGATGGTGATAGCCGAGCAGTTTGGCACATTGGCAACGTTATTCCCCGACCGCATAGACCTTGGTCTGGGCAGAGCGCCAGGCACCGACCAGCGCACACTGCAGGCGCTGCGGCGTGGCCCTGGGTCGTCGGAAAATTTTCCACAGGATGTGGGCGAGCTGCAAGCCTTGCTCGGCCTGCCACAGGAGAACCAGTCGATTCACGCAATTCCTGGTGAGGGCACCAACGTGCCGCTGTGGATTCTTGGCTCCAGTCTGTACGGCGCCCAGCTCGCAGCCATGCTCGGCTTACCTTATGCCTTTGCGTCACACTTTGCACCTCAGGCTATGATGGAGGCGGTGTCAATCTACCGCGAGCGTTTTGAACCGTCGGCGCAACTCTCCAAGCCACACGTGATGGTCGGCTGCAATATCATTGTCGCTGATACCGAGGACGAAGCGAGGAAACTGTTTACCACACCGCAACAGCAGTTCACGCGCATGGTACGAGGTACTCGCGGCCAGCTACCGCCACCGGTCGATGATATCGAGAGCTTCTGGTCACCGATGGAAAAGGAGCAGGTGTCATCTATGCTGACCTGCTCGTTCTACGGTTCAACGGCGACGATCAAGGGAAAA
>DUAT01000023.1:4762-7293 GCA_012960755.1 Gammaproteobacteria bacterium | reverse complement strand
TCCGGCACCATAAATAAAGCTCCGTACCCGATTTCTTCTCACCGATCAATTATTTCAATTGGATAATGGGGCGGTGATGGGGCAGCAGTCAACATCTCACCTACCTGTGCGCACTTATAGACAGTAGTAGACAACTCCCGCTTGCAAAGGGGGGTACACCTCTGAGGAGATTCCGAGTTCTCGTGCGCTCGACCGCAACCGCCAAGAGCAAAATAAAACGTCGCTAGTTTAAAGGTCGATGATGCGAGTGGATACTATGATAAGACTGTTGTGATGCAGGTCATCGAAGGGTCCTTCTTTTCCCAGCCGGAAAGCAGTATTACTGGGTAAACGATTTGGGAGGGCTGATCCAGTTTCCCCAGGCAGAAGCCCGAACAAATTTCGAAAAGCGTTTCGGTCGTTTGCTGGATAGATCCGTCAGGAAGAGGCTCGAGGAGAATGGTAAAGACTCCGAAAAGCCCTATGGCGAAATACTAAAGGCAGCATGGGCGCCGATCTTTGGCCATATTAAACACTACCAGCAACGAAACCGCATTGAGATGTTTGTGGATATGTTTGCAGAGGAAGGCCGAATTGAGCTGCTTGATGAGAGCGCCAGGGTGGTGTACTTGCATGAGCCGTATCAGGAGGGCGAGATTGATGAAACCATCGTGGCTGACTTGAAGGAGCACTTCTCGGAGCTCGATACGTTCCTTAACTACCTGATTGCGGCACTGTTTGCGCAAGACCGAAAGCAGGCGATGCTTTGGCTTAAGGCATCCAGTGATTGGGGGAAGACCTTCTTGGTCTCTATCCTCAGAGAGCTTGGCTGTGCGGTTGAGTTAACGGTTAAGGAAACTGAAGCGTGTTTCGAAGGTCGACCCGTAGGAAAGAGCATGGTCGATTTCAAGAGAGCGTTCGTAGTCGTGTTTGAAGAATTCAAAAGCGTTAAGTCGGAGATCAAGCAACTCCAGAACTACCTCTCGCTGTCTCCAATAAATCAATTGCAGCAAACCGTGCCGCTCTACTCGAAGTTGTTCTTGTCAGCAGAGGGTGTGCCGTCGCTTGCCTCTGACGCAGGCATTGAGGATCAATTCGCCAATCGGTTTAACTTCCTGAAACTGGAAGGAAATTTGACCCATCGGCCAAAGTTTCAAGAAGTTGGTCGTCGTGCTTACTTTGATAGTTGCCGAAACTATGTGGCTAGCGTGTTTAATGAAAAGATCGCAGAGTATCGGGCCCTTGGAAAAGAGCAGGCCGCCGACTCGGCCGAGAAAGAAATAAGTCATTTTAGGAGCGAGTACGGAATCGACAAGTTTTTTACTCCGCTGTCGGTCGGCCTGGAGGACCTGAGCCGAGAGTTCACAGACTGGGTTTCTAGAAATTACCGGAGTGCGTTAGAAACGTTGAAGATCCACGAGCGTAAGAACCCGGGCTTTCGCCCGGGTTTGGATACATTTATCTCAAAGTTGCCGGCCGTCGAGCGAGAAGTCTGGAGCAGCCTGAAATATCACGAAGATAATCAGCGTTGGTATCTCCAGAATGCTTCCAAACTAGTTGAGACCTGGATAAATGCCACTTTTGATAAATCTGTCCGGGGGATGCTCGTTTTTAAGCGGCATGCGATTGCCAGGGCAGCAAGTGGTGGTTCGGGCGCTGAAAGGCTGACTATTTGCGGTGACCGAGCGAGATTCACGCCAATGTTATATATCGACCTTGAGGATGATTGGTTGAGCGATGATTTGCCAGATTTAACAAACGTTAAGCAATTTACGTAGCAGTGAGGACAGGAGGACATAGCGGGGACGGCCATTTATCTGCCCCCTGTCCGCCTCTAAACCCTTAGCCTTACTGGGCTGCAGCCATTTGGGGACAGCGGGACACCTCTTTTCTTATTTTTTGAAAAAGTAATTAAAGAGTAGAGATAGATTATAGATATAGGGGGGTAGCTCCTTTTGCCCGTCCGCCGTCCCCAAATGGCTGTGTCCCAGTTACACCAAGGGTTTGAGCGGGGACACCCCCTTGGCCACAGAGTGTCCCGGTGTCCCACACCAGCGCCAGCCAATAGCCGGGCAACAATCTACGGATCGGCACTGTTGCGAGATGTGGTTGCCAGAAATTTCCGGTGAAGCGAATTCAAACTAGGACGCAACACATGACTGTTAAGAAAACCACAAAGCAGCCAGCTAAAACTGACCAGGCAGGCGAGACGTACAATAAAAGGTTTGCTAGAACAGTCCTTGGGCCGACAGTGAATGCTGCGGCAACGGTGCATGAGTATGGAAAATCCTTCGGGGATCTGGATTTAGAGAGTCTAATCGAGGCATTGGCCGAGCAAACAGAGGCTGTTTTAAAGGGTGATCTGGGGAGAGCTGAAACAATGTTAGTCGCGCAAGCGCACACGCTGGATGCCATCTTCAACAACTTGGCTCAGCAAGCGATCAGATCAGAATATATCAGTCAACCAGACGCTTTTTTGAAGGTCGCATTGCGCGCACAGGCACAATCTCGCGCCACCTGGGAGGCCGTGACGGCGATCAAAAAGCCGAGTG
>DUAT01000023.1:0-4750 GCA_012960755.1 Gammaproteobacteria bacterium | reverse complement strand
CGTTAAGCAGGCAAACATCGCTCATGGCCCTCAGCAGGTAAACAACACTTACGATTCTGGTTCCGAGGGAAACGGAAATAAACAATCCAAAGTAATGGAGAAAAAAGATGGCGAATGGGTGCACACCGGAGCGTCGAGCGCGGCAGTCAGTGATGATCCAGTAATGGCAGCCATGGAAAAAATCGACCGGGCCAATCACAAAGGAAGGAAAAGCTAAGGTTGCGCAGAATGGCTACAAAGGCGGAAGGTGGAGGTTATTGCGGGACCTTGCTCGCGTACTTCGGGAACAGCAAAGGGCTACTGATTCTTGTGTTGACCGGTAAGCTGGAATTGATGGCTTACAGGCGGCCTGGTCAATCTGTTAGGCGACATATAGGGTGATTTTTTTGATGGTCAATGACTGCCATGGTTCTGATCTACTAGCCTACAGACTGTTGGCTGATCACTGAGGCAGGGACCTGCTCACCAGTCGCGAGTACGAGTATGACAATGCCCGACCGCGCAATGTGCCAGATTCAAGCTCAAGCGAGCCAACACAAAAAAACCTTCAACAGTACATTGCCCATTATGGATATGAAGCAGCCGTAGCCGCGTTTTCGGCGCTGATCATCGACACGCTACCTAATCGAGAGGCCGCATACCTTTTCACCCTTGAAGAGCTCGATGCAGCTAGGCAAGGGAACGAATTTGCCATGCACTACGCAGAGCACTGCGGTATCGACCCCGCTGAGTATCTCGGAGCGCTCGACAATATTGATGACACGGGGAAACGTCCCAACGCTGCTCAACAAGCATTGTCGCGAATGGCGGTTGAACTCATGACTGACCGAGAACTTGCAGCGAAATTTAAGTGCGACATTGGCGATGCTGTCATGCGGCACTTTGAGATAGGCGGCTAGGATCCAATTCGTGAATCAAGTGAGCTGATGTTTGACACCTACTCAGCCGCTGCGGCCTGGGCGCGACGAAATCCAGATCGCGTAGTGACAAGGAGCTCAGATGGTGCCTGCTTTACCGCCAAGTTAAGCGCTTTATAAAAGCAGTGAGAGAAGAGTCTTGCTCTCAGCCGCGAGGCAGCAGAGGTACAAGCATTGCAACCAATGCGAGCGCCCTGCTGACAACACGCATCAGTGGGGAAAGACATAACGTGCCTCTTCTGGTTAAAGCCCGTACTGGCACTGCTTTCTAACTATGTGTCAGATACCGTTGACCGGGATATATCTCATGCAGCGCTTTAGCTAAAGGTAGTCAAACTTTGATCCTTGCCGCGTTCATCGGGAATTCTTCGCGGGTAACGTTTAAAGACAATGAAATTGAACTGCGAAATTGAACTGCTATCGTCCGTCACTAGCCTGTTGACGCTTCACAGGGATAACTCACCAACCAGCCCCACATCCTGCTATCGCTGGTAGTCGATCGCTGGTCCCAATTCGTTCTACAAATATCTGGAAATATCAGACCAACGCGGCTTAACCTACGATAAGGGCGCATATTTTATCGTCAGGTCCCTGACGGCAGAAACCATTTTATTCGTTGCTCGCGATCCGCTCACACACTCACCACACGATTTTTTTACGTGGCAACAAGATTCAAAAGCAAGCCCGGACTGTTTAGACGATATTGGTTCTATCTTGCAACTATCTAAGGCAAAATAAACGCTCGAGTACGGTGGCAGAGTCACAAAATATGAATATAAAGAAAATCCTTTGGTGGGTCGTTCTGGCGACGACAGCAACAAGCCAATTTTCGTATGGATTAAACCTCAGTACTTCAACGTCAACTGTCCAATATGCTGAGGAGACCTTAAACCCCACTGACGTAACCTCTGGAACAGGTGCGAACACTGGTATACTTTTTCAAAATATCCTTGACACAGCATCAGACGACTTGGATTTGACCGGTAGCTTAGGTTTAGCAGCAGGTAGTGTTGGCCCCTCTGAGGACATGTACGTTCGGTTTGACCTAGAAAACGCTGCTTTTTCAACCTCTATCGCAGCGACAGACCTGACCATTACAACGCTGGGAACCAGTAGCAACCTGGTCCAAGGCGGCGCTCAAGGTGAAAGTTTCGTTATTTTTACTATCTCACCCGCCGCCTCCAATCTTGGCAACGAAACGTTTTCTTTACCTCTCATTGGCGTCGCAGTCCTCACTACCGAGCAAGTATCGGCAGAATTCGGCGCCTATTCGTCCAAGGGGGATGCTATTAACAAGAGAAACCCGCTGTCTGGCGCGGCTCAGTCCTACGTTAATCTGGTAGACGGAATTATCGTTATGTCAAACGCGTACGATCAGCAGGCCGATGCAGACGCAGCCTCATTGACTTACGTCAGCGGCAGAGAGACGAACACAGCGGGAACCAAGGCAGCCTTGGGTCTCCTCACCGTCTCCTCCGCTCACAATGCCGCAACGAACGTGATCTATAATCAACAGGGCACAACACACGTCATTGGCGATAGTATAGCCACGACGACAAGCATCGAAATATCCGGGGACTTTAGCAGCGGAACCTATTACCTCGACAGTTCGATATCCTGCCCGCGGAGCGAGACACCGCCCACCACTGCCGCGACGGGCGCATTGACGATTAGCAGCGACAAACAGCTTGCAACGCAAACGCTGGCCGTTATGAACACCTACGTTGTGCTATGTCACGTTGTCGATGGCGAAACCGCAATAGTCCCGTCGACCTACAATGCGATGGTGAAATACGTCACCGCGGCCGGTGCTTCTACTCATGCTGACGAATTAGTGCTGTGGGGTTCAGTGACCCGCAGCGTACCAAGCGGTGATCTCTGCCTGCTAGGAACACCGCCGCCCGCATCAGACTCGTCTTTGCCAGCTGAAGCTAACTTGTACACCGTGAACCCGGGATCTAACGTCAATCAACAAAGCTTTATACGCATTGTCAACCCTGCAACCACGGCGACAGCCGTTGAAATCTATGCGATCGACGACGCCGGGCAGGCCAGTAAAAAAGGGCCTATCGAACTAGAGCTGGCGGCCGATGAATCGCGACAATTTACGGCGCAGGACCTAGAGTCTGGAAACTCATCAAAAGGGCTGACAAACAATCTTTGCGACGGCGAGGGTAAATGGCGGCTCTCATTTCGCTCAGAGACTGACATTGAAGCCATGGGATTTATCAGAACAAAAGATGGCTTTCTTACCGGTTTGAGCACCACCGTTCCGCGCACCGGCAATCGTCATTTCCCTTACTTCGTTAATCCTGCCAGCAACACCAATCAGGAGAGTTTTCTTCGCCTTATTAACACGAGCTCAGCCGAATCCGATATTTCAATCAGCGCTCTTGATGACGAAGGCATGCCGGCATCAGGTACCGTCACATTGACATTGCAGGCGAACGAGGCTGAGCAACTCACCGCCGCAGATCTGGAGACGGGTAACACCGATAAAGGCCTGACGGGCAGTCTCGGTGACGGCTCTGGGAAGTGGCAGTTAGACATATTTTCTCAATTAGAGCTCTCAGTCACGAGCATGATTCGCACTAAAGACGGATTCCTCACGAACCTAAGTGGCATTGCGCCGAAGAACAATACGGATAGCTCCATGCTGTATTTCGTCAATCCTGCAAGCGAGACCGACAAAGAAAATTTCATTCGAATAATCAATTTAGAAGCGCAAGAGGCCACAATCACTGTTTCTGGCATCGACGACAACGGTGCAGCAGCACCTGGGGGCAGCGTCACACTGACATTAGGCGCAAATCAATCAAAGCAGATCACCGTCAACGACCTGGAAAATGGCAACACGGACAAAGGGCTCACTGGGAAACTGGGCGATGGAGAAAACCGGTGGCATCTCGACGTGAGTGCCGACGTTGATATCATCGTAATGAACCTGATTAGGACGACGGACGGTTTTCTCACTAACGTGAGTCAAGCATCTCCAATCGCCGCTCAGACAAACAAAGTCTTTTTCTTCAACCCTGGTAGCAATCAAAACCAACGAAGTTCACTACGCCTAGTGAACAATTCCAGCACCTCAGGAACCGTCACTATCTCTGCTACCGACGATGCAGGCAACCCCGCGCCTGGAGGTGATGTTTCTCTTAGTCTTCCGGCTAACGCAGGCACGATGATCACCGCACAAGACTTGGAAAACGGTAACAGCGCGCTTGGATTATCGGGTTCGCTCGGAGACGGCACTGGAAAATGGCGATTGCAGATCAATTCTGACATTGACCTCGAGGTTCAAAGCCTGCTTGATACGCCTAATGGCTTTATTACCAACCTGAGCGTGACGGCCTCTGAGTAGGCTTTAAACGTGAACTGGACAATGGGCATAAAGTACGCCCTCGCTGCGCTTCACGCTAGCGTCTGGGTTCACTGGATGCAATAGCGAGCGGCTTCTCTCAAAACGTCAACCTGAAGATAGGAAGTATAAACCACATTTTCCGAAGAAGGGTCATGTATGGTGATTGCTGTTGAGCATTCAAGTTTAAGACACCTGGATGTGGTGATCTTCCAGGTGAATGCCTATACAACCTTAATCCTTCTCCTACATCCCCAAACAACCGTACCTGAGACTATCTACCTGCCCGGTTGAGCCGGGCAGCCACACTTTATTTGTCAAGGGACACGGATATGACCTTAATTACGCGCAGGTACCTATTCGGGGTTCACTTAAGGATCACCCTGGTGTTTATTGATCCTGGATACTGCACCTGAGTGAACCAGATGGTCGCTAAAAGCGTGACCAGTATGTTGCGAATACGATCATGCACCTA
>DUAT01000022.1:5495-7348 GCA_012960755.1 Gammaproteobacteria bacterium | reverse complement strand
ATTGAACTGCCGCGCCAGCCTTTAAAGATTGGCTGAAATAGGCCGGCATCATGACTTACATCGTGCACGTCACCGCGGTTGTTGAAGGCGATCTGGAACGAATTGAGGAGTTGATCAACGAGTACAGGTACAACTGCTTGGAAAACCAGCCGGGAATGAAGGGATTCTACGTGTGCCGCCCTGCCGACCATCCCAATGTATTTCTCTATACCCAGATTTTCAAGGACATCAGCGCACATAGAGCCCACATTGAAGGTGACGATCCCCGTATCTTTTTTGCAAAGATGGAAGAAGAAGGTTTTGAATTCCAGGGGCGCTGGATGGCCGGAAAAGAAATCGACTCCCCTCCGGACGGCCAGTTACTCAATTGACCCACTGGTGTTAGTTTTTGCGCCCTCTACACACCCGCCCTGTTAGACTGAAATTCGAATCTCAAAAGCCTTTATGAGCGCCTGAACAACCTGGTTAACATTCTCTAAGGCATAAAACGCAGGGCTATATATGGGCGGATACGGATGGAATCTTCTGATTTTCTTCGGTGGACTCGCAATTGGCTGCGCGCTAGGCAATCAATGGATCAAAATGTCGTACTACTGGATGCAAAATAAAATAAGGCACTTGAGACATCCGCACTAGATTCGACCGATCAGCCCTTGCAGGCAGCATGACAAGCGACTCTCACTGTATAAGTCGGGCGTGGATGAAAAACAACGATATTCGATGTCAAAAAAATAAAGCTAATGGTGTCGCCGGACCTAAATCATGATGCTTCAGTGAACCCTTAGCGAATAACAAGTCGAAAACGAAACGGGGAATCTTCGCCACCAGCGATCACAACATTATCCCCTTTGTTAAGTGAATGCTGATCTGTTGAAAATTCTTGTCCAATCATCACATCATTCACCTTGGTGCCCAGCTCACTAACGCAGTCCCGAACAGAGATGACGTCCGAGCTTGATACAACCAGAAAATGATTAACACTGAGCCGGTAGGGGTCCGAGTCAGGTAATACTACGCGATGCAGGTAATGGGTCGAACCGAGTCCAGCTCGACCGACACTGTATTCTGATCCAGATAACAAAATGCCATCTGCTGAAATACAATCGGTCAGATGACTGCTATCTCCAAATAACGTTACTGATGAAGGCCCTTTGGGCTCAGCGATCGGTTCATTTTGTATTTCTTGAACGGAAGATTGTATTTCTTGAACGGAAGATCTTGCACCCACATAATTGTTGCTGGTAGCGCGCAGCCTACTGCTTAATCGACTGATCATCCTGCGGGCCATAGCGGGGTGCTCGGCAAGGGCATCGACCAGTTCCGAGTATTGCATCTCATGTGCCTTAACATCTGTTAACGCACGAGCGCTGGCGCTGCGCGGCCTTTCATCAAGCAAGCCCATTTCACCCAAAAACTCGCCAGCAGATAACTGGCCAAGGACCGTGACCTCTTGAGCCCGCTCGACAAAGACTTCAACCACGCCGGACAACAACAGTAACGTTGTCTGGCTGCTTTCGCCTTGTTTAAAGATCGGCTGGCCTGCTTTATATTTAACCTCTTTCATGGGAGATCCTTTCCTTGGGTAGTATCATTTTCAAAGATATTGCTCAATTGAAATGGCAATGCAGCGCGAGACCAATGTCCGTCTGATGCTTTTGAGAAGGCTTTCCCCGGTGATCACGTGAGATCCCAATAACTATCCCCATCGGCATCTCTTAACAGGCCACGATCAAGCGGCACCAGATCGCCTTCACTGCTGCTAAGGCGCAAAATAGGCGCTGGAAAAACATCAATGGCTTTGCCATTGACCTTAACGCCGGACTGGTTAGATTGCATTGGCGTTTGCGGTATCG
>DUAT01000022.1:0-5393 GCA_012960755.1 Gammaproteobacteria bacterium | reverse complement strand
GGGCTCGTGCTACACCGGGAACTTGTAATTGGTCGGCAGTCAATTGTGTGCGGGGATTGATCATGTTTGATTTATGGTGGGCCGTGCAAGGGTAAGAACCTGCGACCTGCCGATGTCCAAAATAGTTAACGCGCCCTGCCTTTTAGGAGCAATTTAGCGTTCTCAAAATCCGGTACAGGTCATTGCGTGGTCGTGCTGAGGTTTTTATCTTTCGTGGTTGCCAACGGTGATTTATCCTGGGCGCTTATCAAATGCCGTAACACCTTCAGGAACATGATGGAAATTCTGCTTATCGCAGGTAAAGATGGCTACAGCTGGAGCGAAAATCGAAGGGTCATCGAGGGTTCCCACCTTGATCACAATCGAACCTGGCCTGCTCGGAGTTTCTGATGCGAGCCCAGTCCCACAGTTCTCACAAAAATGTCGGGTCACCGGTCGTTCAAGATCAGAACGACGAAATTGCTTCATCTCACCAGATGTCAGCTGAAAGTCCTCGAGAGGAAAAATCATCAGCGCTGCCGGATTTCCTCCGCTGATGTACTGACACTCCCGACAATGGCACTGAAGTGATGCTTGTGCCTCACCGGTAATTTCATAACGAACTGCGCCGCAGTAACATCCTCCGGTTATCTTCATTTGTCCGCTCCTCCTATATGAGTTTTCTCCACGGTCTATTATAGGACGGGCAGTAATTTCGTGATGACTTTGCCACCAAAGACTCACGATTGGGCGTTAAATGGCCGCTGGATTCAAACGACTTGCTTTTACCGAAATTGCGCTTTCAGACCCCTGAATTTTTGGTTTACGATGAGCCGCGCAAAGATCACAACTACAATTATCTGGTTAAAAATAAAAGACCGATAGCGCCATCAGTGCAACTCTGGCCTGCTGATTTTGGATGGCCTATATTTAAATGGATGATTCCAGGCGAAAGACTGGCCTGCGCCGGCTGTCGGGCTCCCGGTTTGAATCAGAGACCCAAACGGCGAGGGGAGCGTACGGCTTTAGTTAACAATCTGTTAGGCCGAAACATCGACCTTGATTCGAAAGCATGGGTCTTCGAAGCGCAAGAGCGCTATGATAGAGTATCTTAAGGGAAGTTTAGAAATCCGGAATATGTTAACTCACGTAACAAATAAATTGCTTGTCGCTTCGTTATTGAGCGCAACGCTCGTCATATCGGGCTGTGGCGCCACCACCAGCAGCGATGCCATGAACATACAGATCGGCAAAAAGTTCGGTCTAACGGGGCATTGGACAGGGCAACTTGTAGATGTGAAATACGGAACTCATAGTATCAACATGACCTTAAACGACAGTGGAGGGGCTGTTACTGGCACCATGATCGCGCCCACCCATAAATGCCTTGGCGATGATTCAAATATGGGACTGGGTAATATGTACGAATGGAATGGAAAAATATCAGGAACGGCTACTCAAGCGGCCGAACATTCCGATGGTGATAACATTTTGACGCCGGAACAGGAAAACAGCAATAGCGGAACCGCCGACCTAGAAACTGACGTCATTTCAGAAACATTTTTAGACGAAGCTGGCGAAGAAGTCACTATAGACCGTCAAGTCTTTTTTTCGCTGAGCGGGAATTCGGATTCTTTAAGCGGGAGATTTTCTGGCACCTGGATTGGCACTGATATTTATTGCCGAAGCGGAATCCAAGGTACTATCGCTATTACTCGAGGCTAGCACTTAACCAGGATGTCTCGACGAAGGTCTTTATTAAACTAGATACTGGGTCGGGGTAACTCCAACGCCTTGGTTTAATGCTCCAGCACTCATTGTTTGTAACCGGAGCTAGCTCATCAAGAGCGAAACTTTCGCTCACTGAAATACCGTGCGTAACGGCGCAATAATCTTTGCTAACCAGTAAAAGGTTTTTAAAATCTCTCCCGCCAGGATTCAAGCACTGCCTCTTGGGAGCTGCTCGATTCAGCTGCTGCTATCGGTGTACCTGAGACAATGCTGCCTTTTTTGATAAAATCGTTGTCAAGGGCAACCTCAGTCTGGCTGTCAGCAATGGGAATCCCACTTACCCCAAGATATACCTTATCTTTAAAGATCCGCGCGCCTGTGATCAGCCCCGCGCCAAGCTCGGTTCGCCTGAGTGAGTTGCCACAACTGTAGCCCAGTTCAGCCAATGTGCTGGTGCCGGGAAAGCACGGTTGGGTAATATCCGGCTTATAAATCGGCGCAAACAAGACCTGCTTATTAAGCTCGATCTTGCTGCTCACTTTTTCATCTGCTCCTAAATTGATATACCACCCCTTATCACTTTCTCCGGGACAGGTCGCCCCTTCATTGGTCACATCTTTTAAACGGGAGTAGTTAGTGGAGTGTGAGTTGTCAAACCAAGGAAACAGGGTATCTTTTATACCAAAGATACGATTTTGAATGGTCGATAACGATAACTGCAGTCTGTCTAGATTGCCTGTGCCAAAATAAACCCAGAGTTTATCCGCACTGTCGATTGATGCCGTGACCGGGTTAAATGACGCGCGTTGATTAACATCATTCCCCCCGGCATCAAAATACTGTGTGGAGTCGAGTAAACCGCTACTACCCATATTGGCTTTATCGATCTTAAATACCTTACTCTCCCTGTCTGCCGAATACAGCATCGCGCCTTTGTATCGCGGCGTGTAGTTCGCGTCGCTCGTGGTATCTGCAGTAACGGCCGTAACCTGTGCGGGATGCGAATTGTTAAATCCGCCGGCCGCATCAGGCAGGTCAATCACTCTCGACACTTTACCCTGATCCGCAATATCAATCAGATAAACGGCCGAGCCGTAATCTTTGTCTTGTGTGTTATTAAGACCGCCGCCTATCGCAGCCACTGATTTTTGTGACCCTCCGTCAGAGATCAAGAAGATTGTAGGCGTGGCTAGAGCTTCACCTAGTTTTTTGTAGTTATAGCCCGAAGAGACACTGCTGTAGCTCTGCTGGGTATATGTGCCGTTAGAAGCCCAGTGGCGGATCACCTCGTTTTGGGGATCATTTTCAAAAGCAAAAAGGAAGCTCGGCGACGAAGGATTGGTTACATCCAAAGCAAAATAACCGTACCCTTCTCTACCAAGGCCTGCCATTAACACGGTGCGCCATTGACCGCTAAGAAAGATATCTTTAACTACGGCAGAGCCATCAACCCCATAGATCGGGTTGGTGACACCCTCGAAACCAGAGAGCATAGAACGTAACTTGGGTAGCACGTTTGGGGGTATAAATCCCCATAACTCCTCCCCCTTATCGTCGTTACTGTCTTTAAACGCGTGCAGCATGCCGTCATTGGCGCCTACATAAATTATAGTGTCGCGGCTGGCATTGGCATCGATAAACGCCTGATAGCCGTTTTGTAGCTTGAAGTATTCTTCTGTTTTGGAATCACCCGCTAATTCGGTATCAATTGCCTTTGGTGGCCCCACAATTGCCATCTCGGAGTGATAAATATCACCCAGCTTCCATTGTCGTTGATCTGTTGTTTGCGAATCATTATTCTCGTCGTAGGAATCCTGGCCCCGGACAAAATTAATCAGCTTACTCGCCTCGTCATCGGTTGGGGCAGGTGTAACACCGTCATACATTAGTGCTTTTAGTGCGCTTAAGTTGGCAGTGGCAAAATTATTTAACCCCGCAGCAACCCCTCTTGTTGAAGTCCAGATTTGTCTATCGACTGCAGATTTACCGTTGAGTGTATCTCCTGCCTCCCAGATCAGATCACCCACAGCACCGGTGCTCGAATCCAACTCAGACTTGGCGAGCTTGCCCCGCCACTGTCCGGTGTTTGGGAGGGTAAAGGTCGACTGATAAATATAATCGCCCGCGGCGTCAGAGGAAATTGCCGGCGTGGTACCGGTAAAGATAAAATCTGATTTGCGCCCTTGCAAAAGAAGCATTTCTATAGCACTTTGGAGGTCTTGTGTGCCCACCTTCCTGGGAGAGACAGGGTAAGTGCCGCCAGCTTTTGCAAGGGCGTCGAAGCGGGCCGCGCCCGCCCCCTCCTCCGCTAACCTGGAGGAACCGTATTGCATGCCTAAGGGAACAGCATAACCAATAATGTGTGTTTGCACGCCCAACGTCGTGGCCAAAGTTTCCGCATCCGCATTGATAGCTGTTGCGACATCTCCCACCCAATTTTTGCCGGTAATTAACAAAATACTATGTGCTTCACAACTTGTGGGATCGATGGGGCTCAAGAAACCATCCGCCGAGCCATTGTAGTAATCCTTAGCCAATGCAAATGCCGCCTTGGGGGTGGCAGTGGTGGTTGTATTACTATAAACCCCCCCCCGCTCGATTTGCTGACTGTAGGTCACCCAGTGATCCGTGTGACCGGCCCTAGGAGTGATGTTCCCGTCTTTATTAAGCGCGCCTTCAAAGGGGCATAATTTGCATAGCGTTGGTCGAATCTTGTCCACACCCTCGCCTTCGACATTGTTAGCTTGGGGTACCTCCACTAGGATTTTTGCCTCGACGCCCATCACCATAAGCCCAAAATCTATACTGCTGGTTATCTCCGGTTTCGCCAGGATTTTTTTCAAAACGCACTTTAAATTTTGCTCTCGGGTCTCTCTTTCTATTGATGTACTCAGATACTCGCCGTCAGCTGAGTATTTCTTGACTACCCCGTCATACTCATTGATGCCTAGGAATTTAAAATGATAACTGCGGTTTACATGTGTGGGATATCGGACGGCGAGAGAGTGGCCCTCGCCTACCACGTAAATATTGCCGTCGGCGTCAGAACCTAATCCAACCGGTGTTGCTATGGTAGATTCATCGCAATTCATCTTGCGCGAAGCAAAACGTTTCAGAAGGTCTCCACTGTGAGAATATTTTCCGACCTGGCCGCCGCAATCCGGGCCGTATCGGGTACCTGGTATGGGGTCGTCCCAAAGATAATTTAAGGTGGTAAAAGCACGTTGGAGATCATATCGCCGGGGATACCTATACGTAGACGTGTGAAAGGAAGTATGCCCAACCACATAAACCCCATTGGCAGTGACTTCAATATCGTCTTTGCCCGACCCCCACCATTGGTCTAGTTGTTTACCAGTTCCGTCATCGTAGACAGTAACTGGAAACCCAAACTTGCAATCAAGATAGTCACCCGTCACCGCATCAACGGCCCCGTCCATTGAAAACATAACGCGCCAATCTGAAATCGTCGCTCGATATCGATAATTTTGCAAAACGTAGACTTTCCCGCCGTAGACCGAAATACCCGTTAGGTCTCCGTACTCGCCACACCCCCCACCCGTACCCCAGCCTGTACCGGTCGCCGCATCGTAACAATCCTGACCCTCGTGCGCCTCCCACTCATTCAGCAGGGCACCGGAGGCATCGAGTTTTGTAATCCACCAGGATGAATCCACTTTTTT
>DUAT01000021.1:10710-42277 GCA_012960755.1 Gammaproteobacteria bacterium | reverse complement strand
CGTAAATCTGACTGAACATCAGCAATTACCATACTTGACCGTTCTTCAGAAAATGTGGTTTATTTCCCTTATCTTCAAACGCTCCCACTTGTTTAGGAAAGAGCACGGCTAAAAAGATTAAGGCTAATAGCACAATGATGATGGTCATGTTTGCTCCTAATTGAAAAGGGGGCTATTTTCTTTCGTTACTTCGTGCCATTGAATTTCGAACTTGACGTCGGCTGGCGACGCACAATCTGAAAGCATGACGAGCGACGCTATGCAAAGCAAAAGTACGATAACAGTGGCGCGATATAAGAAGGTTGTCATAGTATTTTCTCCTAGTGTGTAAGACGGCCCTCGCCGTTTCGACTATTGAACTCGTCAGTTAACCTGGGAAGTCAAACATTCGTACCACCTCGCCAACATAGGCGCGAAGCGTATAGATGTCGCCTGTCGTTATCGTCGGGTCGGTGATGCCTTTTGCTCCGTAGCTCCTTATGATGCGAGTTTGATCCTCGTTTATTTCGTAGCACGCGGCCACTATTTTGGTGGGCAGCTCCGTTGGTACAGAGGCAGTCCAGTGATCCACGGCCATGGTCATAAACTGTTCTGTTTTGTGGCGAATGCTTCCAATGATATCCGGTGTTCCAGATTGCATGGCCTCCTCGGCAATGAGTATGCCAGTCGCCATTGCAGCGCCGTTATACATATTCTTCACCATTTTATACGAGTCGTTGCCGACCAATGCAGGTAGGAAGTGTACTCGCAGCCCAGTTTCACAAAGCGCAAACTTGTATATATCTGGCGGGAGATCGTCATCGGCGGCACTCGCAATACTGCTCAAGCTAAGTAATGTCGTTAGTAGTATATATTTCATTTGTCCTGCTCCTAGTTGGTTAAGACGGCCCTCGAGAATAAGTAATTTAAACCGCCTTTCCCCGAAATTTCAAAAGTATGGACAAAGAATTCATCGACAAAAAGTCCAGGGCAACAGCTTGTCGGTTCTGATTGGTCAATGTCTGTAAAGGTACTGATCTACTGTCTTACAGATGGCCGGGTTGATCACTTAGGAGATTGAAAGGTCGAGCAGAGTTGATCTGACCTGTTTATTCAGGCGTGTGTTTAGGATTGAATGACAGTCGCAGGGGGAGACTCGCGCTCGATTCTCCGTAAAAGGGGTTAAAATAATGACACTTAAAAAACAAAGATTGCAAAGCTCAAATTACGTTTTACTGTTTTACTTACATACAGTGTTTGCACTCCTCTTGCTATCCGCCTGTAGTGGTGGGGGTGGTGGCAACAACACCCCCCCCCAACAGCCGATGCCCCTCCTACCATATTAGATGAAGCATTGGGAGGTGTTTGGTTCGGTACATCTACGAATGATCAAGGCGCACCAGATCAAGAACTGTTTGGCATCTCAACCGATGATGGCAAATCGCGGCCGTGTCTCTTGACTCGGAAGCGAAATTTGTTGGAAACGTTAGTGTCATTGACGATCAAATAACGGGCACTGCAACTGGTGTAACCCCGGAGGCTTCATTTGGTTAAATGGTACACACTACACTACTGTCAGTTTCACAGGGCAGATTAGCGAGCGAGACGGATGGACTTGTTGCAGCGTGCGGGATCATGTATGTCGCGTACGAGCCTTCTGAGACACTTGCTGTCGAACAGAGGTGCCGGTCGCTAGTCGCCGCAAACGGGTGTGTTTGCGTCAGCGCTTACGCGCGAACCCCAGTTCCGATACATTGACATTCAGAACACCCCCAGAGAGCTACACCATGCCGACAAACATTGACCAAGAAATCACACCGGACAGGAGTAACACTAGCGTCGGTTCTATTGTCGAAGTGGGGAAACGATGAGTCGAAATCGGGCGCATCGGTTCGCTTCGTGGGGTTTTCGATCGCCTTGCGATTATTGCCGGTATCTACATGCGTTCACATGACCTTCTGAATCTATCGCCCTCAGATCATGCTAAAGTTTGGCTCCCAAGCATTGTTGAATGCTAATGTACTCCGGTTTGGAAGTGCAAACTTTGAAGAGGAATAAGTTGTAGCTTTATGGATCGATCTATTCGCTATAGCCTTGATGCGGTTAAAAATGATGATGATGCGGAGCTTCTAAAGAAGCTAAAGTTGTCTTGGGGGTATGATGTTGCTTCTAATTCTTTTAAGGAGATTGGCAAGCTCTTTATGAGAAAGCGAATAGATCGACACCCCCTCTATTGGATTTCGAATCTAAGAAGTGCAGAGAACTTTGCGGTTCTCACATATCCCGTAGAACTAGATCGTAGGCGGGAGTGGATTGGCATCTTCGACGGGATCAAGGTATTCGAGTCGGATGTTTTGTAGCACGTCGCCGAAATCATGGCCCTCGTGGTGATCGGAGTTCTGGTGACGATAGAACGCCCACTTGTCGGCGAACGAAAGCAGGCAGTAGTAGAAATTCTGTTTCTGGCCTTTGAAATACTCATAACGGTTCACGCCTGTCTCGCTGGCGAATGTGCTCGTGACCATGTCTTTCATTATGGCTTCGAATTTTTCTTCCTTGCCGGGTCTAATCTCGATATGGGCGAGAATTGTTGTCATGTGGGTTCACCTTAAAACTGAAATCGTAGAGTAAAAAAAAGCCACCGTAAAAGGTGGCTTTTCTAAGTTGCTATCGCAATTTATCTGTCGTTTTAGAAACGAACGCGGAACTGCAGAGTTATCTGCCGGCCGAGCGAAGTGCTGACAACCTGGTCTTGCGTATTGGCTCCACCACTGTTATCGCAGGTACCAAGAGTAAGGTCAGAGTTAGCACATGCACCTGGTCGGGCACCGGCACTTCTGGCATAGATTTCGTCGCCGAGGTTTCGGCCAATCAATGCAAGCTCATATCGATTGTTGCCGCTATAGATCCGCAAGGCAGCATCGGTCAGCCAGAAGCTGTCCTGCTCGAAGGGATCGATGGTCGCGCTAAGGTTGTAGCCACTGTTGTAGCGAAGATCTGAGGAAATGTTCATCCGCCAGTTAGAGAAAACTGCCCAGTCATAGCTGAACCCGAAGTTTCCGGCGAAGTCAGCACTGAGGCCACTGTCCTGGCCTTTAAGGTTCTCTCCTGTGGCATTAATGAAATCGTCCGTATACTGTGTGTCGGTCCATGCCATTGTCACTCGTACTTCGAGTCCATCAATCGGTGGTAACCAGTAAAGGTCCATCTCCAAGCCTTCAGCCGTCAATTCGGACGCATTAAACGTTTCAAATTGAATCGCGGTGGAATCGAACAATTGAACTTGCAGGTCGTCATACGCGTAGGAAAATACGGTGGCGTTCAAACGCATACTGCCGTCGAGCAGATTAGCTTTCGTGCCGACTTCAAACCCCTGGGCGTTTTCTGAATCATAGAGCAGAAAATCAGGGAACCCCGGGTTGTTGGAGTTCAGGACCGCAGTCGGTAAGGCGCTATTGTCAACACCGCCAGACTTAAACCCTTCCTTGTAGGAAGCAAAGAAGCTTATGTCATCAGTGTAGTGCCAGTTAACCGCGACTTCAGGTGAGATATTGTCATCCTGAAAATCGAGGCCGTCGATCAGTGCCGGGGCGCTGAACGTGGCTTGTAGGAACAGATGGACGTAAGGAATCGTGATTTTACCTTTCTTCTCTTCGTCGGTATAACGTAATCCCGCGGTGATCTCAACTGTATCGGAGATATCATAGTAAAGGGCCAGGAATGCAGATAGAGCTTCTGTATCGAGGAAATGATTCTTGTTGTAATCATAGGCGTTGCCGGTGATCGGGTCAGGCGCGACAATGCCGATGTTGGCGGCGTACTGGAAAGCGAGGAATTCTTGTTCAACATCCTGGTAATAGAGTCCGGCCATAAAGTTCAATGGGCCATCGAAGCTGCTGGCAAGCCGAAATTCCTGGGACAGACTCTTGTAGACATTTCTATGCTCGCCGCCAAACACACCGGCATTATAGTCATAGATGTCGAGCTCTGTGTGCTGCAGATCTACATAACCGGTCACTGATGTCAGCGCCAGGGTATCGCTGATCTGCCAGTCCAGCTGGAGCGAAACGAAGTCGGTTTCCTGTTCGAGGAACGGAATGCCGTCGTCACCGCCGTAAGGCAGGCCAGCACGGAGTGCAGGATTCAGGTCAGCGATGGAGGTATTGCCATTGAGCTTACAATCGTCAACGCCAGGGAAGAGTACAGTACCCAGAATGAGCGTTGGCTGAACGGTGCCTTCCGGGCAAATTTCCTCGGTACGACCATTTGCACCATCGTTTTCGTATTCAGAGTATGAATACTTGAAACGGGCTTTGAAATCATCCGTCGGTTCCCAGACCAGAGTGAGCCTGGTGTTGGTTGACTCTTCACCACGGATGGAGTTTTTCACTCCGGGGGTGAGGTTTTCGAAAAGCTCGTCTGATTCCGTTGTTCCGATTGCGAACCGTGCACCGAATGTGTCGGTAATAGGGCCCGATATCACAGCTTCGAGATAGGTTTGTTCATATTCTGATTCATAACCTGCCATCGCTTCGACTTCGAATTTGTCTCCCGGATCATTGGTCGTAACCGATACGACTCCAGCCGTCGCACTCTTACCGAAATAGAGGCTCTGTGGTCCCTTCAGGACTTCCAATCTACCCATATCCATGTACGAGTTGTGGATAAAACGACCGATGTTGACGACAATGCCATCAATGTTAATGGCGACGGACTGGTCGAAAGCGGCGCTAATCGAACTCGAGCCGATACCTCGCAGAATGATGTTGGAACCATTACCCGAGCCGCCCTGCCATATTTGAAAATTAGGCACCAGTTTTGCAGCTTCCGTTAATGTATTGATGTTGTATCGTTGAAGATCTTCTTCGCTGAAAGCGGCAACCGTTACCGGTACGTCCAGCAGACTCTCTTCTTGTTGTCGGGCGGTAACAACCACCTCTTCCAGAACGCGGTCTTCCGCGCTTGCTACTGTTGGCACGAGTGCCAGTGATAATACGAACGTACTGATCGACAGTAGCGAGTTAGTGACTACTTTCATATCCTTCTCTCCCGTGAATATTGATTATCAAGTAGCTTTTCGACACCCCTAATCAGATTGTCTGATAAAACAAGCATACATGATTGTTTGTAACGTAGTCTGGACGGACGAGTCAAGCGGTTAATGCTTATTGTTTAGGGCAGATCGCCCAATGTCATCAAGTTTCGCCTTGATCTTTCTCGATTCAGGGTCGGCCCTAAGAGCAGTTTCCAGGGTTGTTTTTGCTTCGGAAAAGCGTTGCAGGCGTAGTTGGGTCAGTGCTTTGTTGTAGCGGGAAATCCGGATTGAACTGCCGCCCAATTCGATCGCTTTATCAAACGCCGCAAGCGCCTCGAGATAGTCATGATTGTAGTAATGTGTGGTGCCAAGGTTTTATCTCAATGGCCCGGTTGTGATCTCGCAGCGCTTTTTTAGCCTTGTCAGTCCGCAGGTGGATGATGGTCCGAGTATTAACCCGGCTAACAACGCCCAACCTGGTGTCTTTCGTTGCAGACATAAAGATTCCATTGTGTGCTTCTCAGTAGGAATTTGCTAACGAGGTTACTCCGGCGGTGAAATGCGGTTATGTGTTGATGATCTCCAGCAACTATTTCCTCTTCGTCCACCATTTGGCCGTCTCTGTGGGATAGGTTTTTTGAAGCGGATTGGCATCCTCGACGGGATCAAGGTATTCGAGCCGGATGCTTTGCAGCACGTCGCCGAAATCATGGCCCTAATGGTGATCGAGTTCTGGTGACGATAGAATGCCCGCTTATCGGCAAAGGAAAGTAGGCAGTAGTAGAGATTTTTCTGCTGGCCTTTGAAATACTCATAGCGGTTCACTAAAACGCGACTGAATTAACAGGTCAAAATCGCCCTGCTCGGCTTAAAAATCTTCTCAGCGATCAACCCAATAGTCTGTAAGCCAGCAGATCAGCATCGTGGCAGTCATTGACCATCTAAAGGATCACCACGTCAGGGGGTCGTAAATCTGACTGAACATCAGCAATTACCATACTTGACCGTTCTTCAGAAAATGTGGTTTATTTCCCTTATCTTCTAAAGCTCATTCTGCCATTGACCAATCAGTGATCTGGGGAGAATGATCAGTATTCGCTGCATACCCTCTGCAATAAGTTGGGCAATAACTAATCCGGTCTCGATGGTCTTACCCAGACCCACCTCATCTGCCAGGATACATCCACCGTCGGAAATACGACGGAGCGCAAACATAACGGCATCGATCTGATGTGGATTGGGATCGATTTTCCCTCTACGTTGAGAGCCCACATAGCGGCGACTTTCACTGGAACGGCGTAATCTTACGAGATCCTCAGCCTGGTATCGGCGGTGAATTGGATGAGTACTCGGCTTGTACATTTTCGCCTTATAAATTGATTGCTACTCTTTCTGGTCAATTAGTATACAGTGGTTGGCTGAGCGATATCACTATACAGTTCAAACAATATTATCGCAACGTTATCACTGTTCAGCTATGATTCTTTCCTGACACCTGATCGTGACAGTAAATCCCGCACGGGTATACGATTCTGCTTGGAAGTTGTTTCGCCAGGTACCGCGGCCCAGGCTAGGAGGCAGGCAACAGATAGAAAAGAAATTCGGAAACCCAACATGACTGAGCGACAAGGTTTAGTGACTGCTCGGGTCGGCCAGGGTTACTATCGTCAGAAACCGTTGGAAAAGTTCCGCAATGTTTGTGCGGTTAGAAAATGTGGACCAACAGAAATACTGTCGCAAGTTACATTGTCCCTTGGCGTGAAGCAGCCGATGAAGAGCGATTAGATGTTGAAAATGGCATCTTGTTGTCACCACTTGAATCTCAGCTAACCCTCAGAGTATCCTGCATGCCACGCAAATTTCCGGTGGAGGATATCTACATGGAAGAATTTGAAGGAAAAACTGCTGTCATCACAGGCGGAGGGTTATTTTGAGCAGAGGGTGAGATAGCGGAACTGGAATCGTCGCGGGTCGACGTGCCGATTGAGGTGCTGAATACTTACGTCGGACTCTATGAGTTTGAAAACTCTGCGTTAAAAACGTTGCAAGTAAAGCTGCAAGGTAACGATCTAGAGATAGGTGGGACTGACGCAAATGGTACTGTCTTGTTCGTAGATAAAATGGTGACATTGGGTCCAAACGAATTTGCAGTTGATAAAAAAGGAATTTCAGTTCGTTTTATTATCGAGAACAATGAAGTTGTTGGCATGGAATCAAATCAGGAGCAAGTAATTCCCGTCTCTCGCCGAATCAAGTGAAAACCAGGTTGGCAATCTGGCTTGTCGGCAGTCGTGATGCTGTTCTAACGATCCAGTAACTGCAACGAGTACGTTCCGACCAGGTGGCTAATATCTAACCAAGGTCAGCTATCCTTGGTATGGCGGGCAAACAAACGGCTGTAAAATTGATAGCTGGAAAGCCTCCAGTCGGCCAGAACCGGACATTAACGAGCGTCTTCGCAGATTTTTGTTAGCCTTGATTAAGGACTGAATTGCGAGCAATCTTGATCTATCTTGATAAGGATAAGAATAAATGGATCAGCCATTCGTAGCCTATACTGGTGATGAACCATTTACCTTCGTAATTTATGCACACGAAGATAAGAAGATTGTGTATCCGGAGATACACTGGCTCAGTGAACAAGGAGCTCACCTCTGGTATGACGAAGGCATTCCTGCAGGGGAAAACTGGAGAGCATCGACTGGTGATTACTTACTTGGAGCAAACCGTATTCGGCTGGGAACAATATGAATAAAACAACGACTGCCTTTATCTGTTTGATGGTCGCAGTAGTGGGCTGTGAAAAGAGTTCGAACAAACCTGACCCAAAATCCAGTCCTGTGGGCATGCTTTCCATCACTGCAGTTGATTTACACGATAAAATTTCTTCCCTGGCTTCTGATGAGTTTCAGGGCCGAGCGCCTTCATCTAAAGGCGAAGAAATTACAGTGAATTATTTGCGGGATGAAATGAAGCGCTATGGTGTTCAGCCGGGCAGCAACGGCTCATGGTTTCAAGATGTACCCCTGGTGGATATCACCGCTAGTACCGAACAGTCATTGAGTGTTAATGGCGGTTCTGGTGACTCGATAGAACTGGGTTATGCCGATGACTATGTCGCAACCACTCGAAGGGTAGTTGAGAGCATTGAAATCACAAACAGTGAACTGGTGTTCGTGGGTTATGGCATCGTTGCGCCTGAGTATGAATGGAACGATTACGCGGACGTTGATATGAAAGGCAAGACGGCAGTGATTCTTGTCAATGATCCAGGCTATGCCACTCGGGATGAAAGTCTGTTTACCGGCTATGCCATGACTTATTACGGTCGTTGGACATATAAGTATGAGGAAGCGATGCGACAGGGTGCCGATGGTGCCTTAGTTATTCATGAAACTGGAGCGGCAGGGTATCCATGGTCTGTGGTCCGTGGAGGATGGACAGGTCAAGCCTTTCATCTCGAATCGCCTGATGGGAATATGTCCCGTGTGAAGGCGGAAGGTTGGATAACCGAGAATTCCGCTAAGGTCATATTTAGAAAAGCAGGTCTGGATTACGCAGCGCTTAGTGTTGCTTCCTCAAAACAAGGGTTTAAACCGGTGCCTATGGGAATCCAGGCATCTGTTTCATTCAGCAACACCATCAATCATTCCTTGTCGAAGAATGTCGTGGGTGTCGTCCCAGGGTCTGAGAAGGATGACGAAGCATTCCTCTACATGGCACATTGGGACCATTTTGGCATTGGTGAGGAATTTGATGGCGACAATATTTACAATGGCGCCTTGGACAATGCTTCCGGTACAGCTGCACTGTTGGAGTTGGCTGAAGCATTTGCTTCTCTTTCTGTAAAACCGAAAAGAAGTATCTTGTTCGTCGCAGTAACCGCAGAAGAGCAAGGCCTATTAGGTTCTCAACATTATGGTGAGAATCCTGTGTTTCCGGTCAGTAAAACCATCGGTGGGTTGAATATGGATGGCTTGAACGTGATGGGTCCAACCAGAGATATTGGTGTGAGAGGTTTTGGATTATCGGAGCTAGATAAAAATTTGAATCGCGCTGCAGCTACCCAAGGTAGAATCACTTCGCCCGACCAGGATGTGGAGAAGGGTTACTACTACCGCTCAGATCACTTCAATTTGGCAAAGTTAGGCGTTCCGATGATTTATCCTGGCGGCGGTATTGATCATGTGGAATTTGGTGCTGAATACGGACAGGCTCGAAGAGACGAGTATGTAGCCGATCGTTATCACAAACCCACAGATGAATATAACCCCAATTGGGATTTATCTGGCGGTGAGTTGGACGTGCGACTGTATTATATGGTTGGGGAGGAAGTCGCGAATGGGGATGTCTGGCCTAACTGGAACGAAGGCACAGAGTTTCGCGCCATCCGAGACAAAAGTATGAGTGCTGCTGCGAACTAGTTTGCCGAACATACTCCAGTAAGGGCCAAATTATCGGCTCCATGTATCCGCTGCATTGGAAATCGGGCCGGGCGCTCGTGAGCAGGTTCTACACAGAGAAGAAGACCCATTTGATTTTTTTCCTGTGCCGCGACCTAATCTGGTGATTTCCAGTATGTGGGCCATGTCTGACTTCAAAAAGGAAAATGGTGCAACCTTGTTGGTACCGGGCAGCCACAAATGGGAAGCGGATCGAAAAGCCACGCCTGATGAGGTGAAGGTTGCCGAAATGTCGAAGGGGTCAGTCATGATCTGGTTGGGAGGCACTTTCCACGCAGCCGGTGCCAACGTTTCCGATGAGTGGCGTTACGGCATTATTCTCTCATATTCTCTTGGCTGGTTACGCCAGGAGGAGAATCAGATACTTGATTTGCCTCCCAAGATTGCTAACGACCTGCCTCCGGAGCTCAAAGCGCTTGCTGGTTACACAATGCATGGCAGTCTGGGATTATTTGACCCAAGTGTCAGCGCGTAAAATTGGGGCGATACCTTCTGC
Organism: Gammaproteobacteria bacterium; assembly: GCA_012960755.1. The sequence continues at coordinate 32,304 of DUAT01000021.1, read as the reverse complement.
TGGATCCTTTTGTGACAGACAGGGTTTTGGCTAGCGATGTGGTGTTACACGTTATTAAATTCTTGCCTCGAGCACCATATTGGTTGCTGTTTCTGTCGCTTGCTTTATGTTTGAGAATCCACCTTGCGTAAGCACTTCAGTCAAACGCTTAGGACCGGCTTGTGTACCGATGCCCAGACCGACTTCTTGTGCAAGGGAAGCCGGTGTGCATACCATTGTCGAATAGGCATAGTAAATGGCACCAAGAGGGTGCAGATTTTCATTCACCGTATCGCCAGCCAGTGGCTCAACCAGCATAAATGTACCATCAGGTTTTAGTGAATCGCGAATATGGGCAGCGGCGCCAATTGGATCACCCATGTCATGGAGTGCGTCAAAGATACAGGCTAAATCATAGGTATCGCCGGGGTAATCTTTTGCTGTCGTGACATGGAATTCGACATTGGTTAAACCGGCATTAGCCGCCTTTTGTCGTGCTTCCAGAATTGAAGGTTCGTGAAAATCAAAACCAAAAAATTTTGAATTTGGGAATGCCTGTCCCATTAACACGGTAGATGAGCCGTGCCCGCATCCTATATCAGCAACCTTTGCACCTTTTTCAAGTTTCGATTCAACGCCATCAAGCGCTGGTATCCAATTTGCCAGTAGATTGGCTTCATACCCCGGCCTGAAAAAACGGTCAGTGCCACAGAAGCAACAGGCAGTTTGGTCGCTCCAAGGACGTCCTTCACCAGAGCGGAATGTTGTCGCTGCTTTTTCGTGGCTCTCGAACTGAGAGATGACGGACTGGAAAAAGCCTTGCATACAGGCAGGATCGCCTTCGCGTGCAAAAATAATGGCCGGTTCTGGTGTTAGCGAGAATTCGTCGTTGTCTGGGTTGTGTGAAATGTTCATATCAACCCCATATCGTTTCAGATAAATTTGCCATCGAGTTTTTGAGCCGGAATGGCTCCTGTTACATACTATGACCGAGAGACGTTCAAGAATCGTTCAAACAAATGCAGTAGTAGCAGAATAAAATCAGCAGATACGATGCGGAATCAAATCTGTTAGATAACTTGGGTTACATCCAGGCGGTAACTGTATTTTCTGGGTTCGGGTATTAGTAAAACTTATAGCGAAGGTAGGAACTACCGAAGTGGAAGTAACAGTTCAGTACTCACTGATTTGGAATATATTGTATATAAAACAATGGTTTACCTCTAGGTTTTCTCGCAAGGAACGATTTTTCTTGAATGTATCCGCTTTGTTTGAGGTGTTAAATCAGTAGCAACGCAACATTATGCAGCTTTGCCGGGTCTCAGATAGTGGGCAAATAAAAGTGCTAGCTAGCATTCAGTCAATTTGAGTAAGCTACAAGCAATCTCTTCGATTGGTAAACAAGAATCAATAATGGATCGACCAATCTCAGCTTATAAGGGCGATCAGCCGTATGTACTTGTGAGTTATTCTCACAAAGAGTCTTCTATTGTCTATCCAGAACTGAATTGGCTGACTGAAAACGGCTTTAGTGTTTGGTGGGATGAGGGAATAGAAGCGGGAACGGAATGGACTGACGAGTTAGCAAATGCGATCGAGAACGCGGATCTATTCTTGTTCATGGTGACGCCTGAGTCAGTGAAATCACAACACTGCCGAAATGAAGTATTACTGGCGATCAATCATGAGATTCCTGTCATCTCGCTTCATTTGGTCAAGACTGAACTCCCCGGTGGTCTCGAGTTAACCTTATCGTCCCGCCAGGCGATCCATAAATATGAATTGCCTGATGCTAAGCCGCTAACATTTCATGGAGTTTCTGGTCGCCAATGGGTTGTCCAAGAACGTCGTGCCGCCAGCGACGCCGATGGGGGTGCCGTCGGCTCGCCAGCAAGATGCGCCGGTCATTCCTGCTTCACTAAATTCGATAAGCCCCATGCCGCCGCCAATCGCTTTTAATTCGGTGATGTTATGACCTCTTTTAGTTAGATCATTTCGAATGGTGTCGCTGTACCCAACCTCCATCTCTTATGTCTGACCTTGCGTCCAGATTCTTGGCGCTTCAACGGCCTCTTGGGCTGTCATGCCATGGTCGATCATATTGACCATGGCTTGAAATGCGCTGGGGAATATTCGTGTGCCACCAATCTTGCTTACTAACAATTCCACCGGTCTTCGATAGGTAATCGACACTATGTGCACCGAGTTCACCATCGTAAAGAACAGCGGGACCTTCCTGTGCGATTAGCTTAAGCGTGTCTGCATACTCGGATCGAACCACAATCTCACCGGGCTTGAGTGGTCGCCCCTCAGGCAAGTAGGTTTTGGCGGTTTCTGGAAACTTTGCAATGTCGTGTTTACATCGACTGATGATTTCACATAAATAGCCTGTCGCCGGGTATCCTCGCTCTGCATAGCGAATTGCCGGTTGCATGACATCGGCCAATGACAAGGTACCAAATTGCGACAAGGTTTCGCACCAACCTTTTAGACTGCCGGGTACGCCTACCGCCAGCGGGCCAATATCGTTCTCACGATCTTCTACGGTTTGATAATCCGGCCAGCGATCCGAAACAGTCTTGTACATGTCCGGTGTAGCAGCGCTGGGTGCAACGGAATAGTTGTTTATGGTTGCGTGACTGCCGTCTGATTTTCGGATGGTGGATATCCCGGCACCAAACACACCAACCATCATCGGTTCTACAACGGTGAGTGCGAACAAGGATGCAATGGCGGCGCCAATGGCATTACCGCCAAATGCAAACATTTCAGCGCCAGCTGCAGACCCTAATGGATTGTTGGTGACAATCATGCCTTGGGAGCCAATTGCCGATGCTTTCTGTGTCGTAAACTGCGTGCTTGCTCTTGATCTCCAATCGGTGTGTTGAGTCATAAGATTGCCAACCGCATTTCAGACCCGACTTTGAGTAATCCATATTTCTCATAAAAGGGTTGATTGTGCTCTGTGGATTCAATCAGGTACAAACCATATTCAGCACAACCTCTGGTGCTTGCATTGTCTATTGTGGCCGCAACCAATGAGCCGCCCGCATTCAATCCGCGCGCTTCAGGGTCGACAATCAATTCCTCTAGCTGACAATATTCACCACCATATCGCATGGCAAGATTGTAAGAGACGCTGGCCATGCCAATAATTTTGTTCTCGTGCTCCGCAACAATAATTTGGCCGCGTGAGGTATCTAGAAGGGCATCGAATATTTGTTCTGCTGCTTCACTGGCGCTGTTGTTCAAAAGATCCAGTAAGTGCAAACAACGTGATTTGTCTGATGTGATAGCGTTTCGGATTTTCAAGCAGCTTCCTCATAAGGCTCATGTCTCATTCGCAAAGAGCATACCTTTGATTCTGCCGATATACAAAATTGAAATCTGGATATGAACTAGTGAGACCGTTGTACCATCCAATACCATAAGGCCGCTGCAAAGAAACCATTGAAGACAATGCCCAACAAACCCACTTCGGGGCCATAGATCTGGATTTGATCAATACCCAACGAGCCGATTTTTTTGCCAAAACCGAACAAGGGATAATCGAACCCGTTCCAGATCGCATGACAGACAGCTGCGACGACGACAGAGCCCGAGAGCATTCTCGTCATTCCGAATATCAGACCTAACAGCGTCGCGTTAACCAGATAAATCGGTATTTCTTGCAGTGGAAGATCGAAGCCGGTATCGAGGGATACGGCTGACAGGTGCCAAATCGTAAACAGCAACGACGAAACCACCAGTACCCATCTTTCTGAAAGCCCCGCTTTTCCAAGTGAAGCCCAAAGCCATCCGCGGAAGAAACCTTCTTCGGTAATCAACACCATGATGATACCGGTGCTGCTCATCAGCGCGATGTTGATGGTTGTTTTCTCCCAGTCGGTGTCAGTTGTATCGGTTGCACCTAGGGCAAGTGTAATGAGTGTAATGCTGCCTAGTACCAGTGCTGGATACAATATGGCGATAAAGTAACCGTACGTAGGGCCCCAGATAAGACCAATGGATTGTCTCGAGTGTTTTTCGAGATACCATCCCAGTCCGGCTAACGGTATCAGAGGTAGGGCGCTAAATACGGCGTAACCGGTAGCATCCATGGTGGTGGTGATGAAGATTGCCAACAACACACCTGAAATCGGAAATACAAGCTTATTCAAAGACATCTTCCTTTCGACTGCTTGTATCTATGACGCGAGGTTGGGGAGTTTGGTTGCATGGTTTATTCCTACCAAAAGCGCTATATACCAACGCCAAAACAGGGTTATGCTCTACCAAACGCAATATGAGAGCGAGAAATAAATGAGCACAAATAATCCCAATCTTCCCGGTCGTTTAGGCAACCCAGACGCGAACCTTCAGAACGATCATCGCGCCGACCCAAGAATCGTACAAGCCATTGAAGCAGTCGGCGGCTTTGCACCTGGCATTGAGTCGCCAGGTCCTGATGGCAGCTATCAGGCGTGTCTTGATTACTGTATGGCGTTTGAAGACGGTGCTGCATTGGCTCACCCGTTAATGATGGAAGCGATGCCAGCTTTTGACAATGTGTCCAGTACTACGGAAGTGATAAAGGGCGTGGATGGTAACGACATCACCCTTTTTATCGACCGGCCCAAAGACACGACGGGAAATCTGCCTTGTATTGTGCATACTCATGGCGGCGGTATGGTGTTGATGACGGCGGCTGACCCCGGGTTTATTCGTTGGCGGAAGAGTTTGGCGGAAACTGGATTGATTGTAGTGGGCGTAGAATTCCGTAATGGCGGAGGCAGTTTAGGCAATCATCCATTTCCAGCAGGTCTGAATGATTGTGCCAGTGCCACGCAATGGGTCTTTGAGAACAAGAGCAAACTCGGCGTATCGTCCATTGTAATCTCAGGGGAATCTGGTGGTGGGAATTTATCCATAGCGACGACATTGAAAGCAAAGCAAGAGGGCTGGTCACGTTACATTAATGGGGTCTATGCCATGTGCCCATACATTTGTGGAAACTATGGTGAGCCGCCTGCAGAACTGCTGTCTTTAGAAGAAAATAATGGCTACATGTTGAACACCAACATGATGGTGCCATTGGTGAAGGTTTATGATCCAGAAGGCGCGAATGCAAATAATCCATTGGCCTGGCCATATCAAGCTAGCGTTGCCGACCTAGAAGGGTTACCGCCCCATATTATTTCTGTTAACGAACTAGATCCGCTTCGGGATGAAGGCTTGGCATTTTATCGGAAGCTTTTAGCTGCAAACGTATCGGCTGTTGCGCGAACGGTTCACGGCACACCGCATGCAGGAGACCAGGGTTATCCCGATGTCACGCCTGAGATTTTCCAGGAGACGATTCGCTCGCTGTCTGGATTCGCTAAGTCTCTGTGAAGTAAATATGGCAACCCTAATTGGCTATGCGATGTGGTGCTGTTCTGCCTGGACGCTATTCAGGAAATGGCAGTTGTCAAAGCGAGTTGAGTCTAGCTTGTCATGGCCATCTACCGAAGGGGAGGTGATCAGTTCTTCAATCTCCCATGAATCCTCTGGAACTTACGATAGACCTAACAAAACTTATCGGGCGAACATTCGCTATCGGTATAAAGTGGGTAGCAGAGAACTGACCAACAACAAAATATGTGTCGGTGGTCAATTGCAAATATCACTACGGGGTAAGGCGGAGGATTATTGTCGGGAATACCCTGTCGGGGAAATTGTTGAAGTACACTACAATCCAAAAAAACCCAGAGATTCTGTGCTTGAAACGCGAGAGGAAACTTCGTTTTTCTACCTGGTCATTGGCGCCGTGTTAGCCATTGTCGGATTTGGGTTGGTTTCAAATGTGTTTTAGTATTTCTTGCAATACAAACTGCTGATCATTACCGTCATCGACCGTTCTAAAGTAATAAGAGGCTAGTCATGTCTTCGAAAATCGTAGCAAAAATTATTGGATATCACTGTGTTTAATCAATCTCGAAAACTCGCTGGTAAACTCAGTACCAATTTACTCAAACTCGATAAAGAACCTATCAGAGTCGCGGCGCTGATAGTGATTGCCTTTTTGGATTTGTTCATACTTGTTTCGATATTTGATGGCCTAAGTGAGCAAACCCGACAACTTGTCCATCCTAATGAGTACATTCCTCAACACTGTCGCGACATTGTCTTGGATGGTGATTGGAATAAGACACTCAAGCTGCAACTCGACGCCGATTTCTTTATCCAGCACTCACATCAAACAACGATCGCTGGGCTTCAAAATGTGTAGTGCCAACATACGCTTTCTTGCAATACGAAAAGTATACTACATGACGAATCTCGTTGGACTGATTCGCGCCACCTCGATGCAGAATTCTATCATCAAATACCAAGCAATCACCGGCACTCAATTCGTTAACCGCAATCTTTGGTAATGGAATCTGAGTACCTTTCACCAGCCGCTCTGGTGTTGTGTACTGGTGTTGGTAGATCAGCTCCTCCGGTATCAACGAAGCGTTGCTCAGATGATTGGTTAGACGGTGGCTACCGCTCGCGAATTCCGTAGGACCCATCTCCATAGGGATGTTTTCAATCGCCACCAAGACGTTAATCGCATGCATTGGGGCATGTTCCTTAGATTCGTGGGGTGAATCTATATGCCAATGTTGCGCACAACTACCGGGTACTGAAGAAACAACGCCAGAAAAAGCGTGTTCAGCATCTTCGCCGAGCATTGTTGCCATCAAAGGCCACCAAGGTAGCTTTTTAGCGTCTAAGCCGAATTTTTCTGGTGTGATGGGAACGTCCCAACGTCCTGGTGAACGTTGCACAATTTCGTCAAAGCCCACAGCGCTACCGATGCCAATATCTCGACTAGCTAATGCAGTCCGGACTTCTTTTGATTGTTGTAAACACACCTTCGAGATCTGACTTAACAATCCATGGTCGCAAGCCGCGGAGAGGATCATGAAACCGTCTTCGCTTAGTCGTGCTTGGGAATCAGTTGGAATGTTCATATGACTCGCCCATTTTAACTAATCTCCCCGAAGTAGATTGATGACCTTTGCGTCCACCCAATAAATATCATTTGCACCAGTACGTTTACTCGAAAAGAAAAAGTACTTTCCGTCGGGAGATAGCATAGGACAAAAATCCCGTTGGTCCGAATTGATTGTGCCCATGTTCTTAAGCGGTGACCGGACATCATTGTCATTTCGGAAACTGATGTATAGATCACCTCCACCCATGTCGTCTTCTCGTCCGTAAATGGAGACTATCAGATAACTTTCATCCTTTGCGACAAAGACGTCCCCTTCATAGTTTTCGGAATTGATTACCGGGCCAAGGTTCTCTGGCGTCTGATAGATGCCGTCGATAAGACTGGAGCGATAAATATCCGCTTTACCGTATCCCTCATCTCTAATCGCTTGGAAATACAGGGTGTTCTTTTGGGTAGCAGTAGCATGGAGTTGGCTTCGACCTGAATTCACCTCACCACGAAGATAAGTAGCCTTCCCCCAATCGGAACCACTACGGTCGCATACCACACATCAAACCCTTTCTCTCTGATTTTCTGTTTGCCTGGGCGGGGGCGCCGTGTGCCAAAATATATTCGTTGGCCATTTTGACTGAGCGCAGGGTCGACATTGCTATATTGTTCGGAAAATGAGGCCACTTCCGGTTTTGACCAACGGCCTTTAGTCTGGCGAGTGACCATGATTTTTGTACCCACTTCTTTACTCCAACCAGTGAAGTAGAACTCATTTCCGTCAGGCGTAAAAACAGAATTGATTTCACTTTGTGCTGTGGAAATTAAACCAGGAGCAAAGACCTCCGCCACCATGCCAGGCGGATGTTGGCCCAGATATGGGCCCGAGACCGAGTACCAGTCGGTATAAGAAATCTTTGCCAGTGCTGGGGTCGAGAAAGTGGCAGCGATGATGATCAGGGTGAGAAATCTAATCAACTTTATTCGCCTGGACAAAGTAAGAATCCCACTATACACAGAAGTTCATACACTTGATCTTCTACGGCTAGCTCAACTCACCAACCGCACGATAGGCTTGGTCGATGGCAGCATCTATGGACGCGCTAGCACCAGCATCTGAATTCGCGATTGAGATGCGACCTAGAGATTTACGTCCAACAATATGAGGCCAGTTGTCGTCGCTATACTCACCTTCTTGTGCACGTCGCGCGTAGCCATGACCCCAGCGATTGACCGTGATCGCGGCAATGTCTTTAGCTGGATCGAATCCACCTGGTGAGAGCATCCCGGCCAATTGTGCGCGAGTTTCACGTTCTATGCTGTTGTAAGAGCTTGAGAACATTTCATGACGGCCCGCGCGTAGTTGATCAGCTGCAGAAGCGTTGGGATTATCCCCTTTAGGAAATCGTTCCATATGGACGACGATAGGTTCATCTGGACTTTTAGCATGTTGGTAACTGCCGATGTTCACAGGGTAATCAAGATAAGCCACACTATAGTAACCCCCCGGAGCGGAGCTGCATCCAATACCGAGGTTTTTCCATGCATGCCAATTTCGTAGTAGCACATTGGTGTAAAAAATGGGTGTTTTTGCAGACAATGACAATGCTTCTTTTTGAGGTTTAGGGAGTTCAGGGCAAATATGTCGAATCATCGAGTTATATCCTGCAAGGATGCATGATTTACTGCGGATTCGAAAAGACTTGCCGCCTTGTACATAGACAACCTCGACCCGTTTAGCAGAGTTCACAGGACCGTCATGCACTACGTGAACGGCAGTGCTGTTGAGCCGCAACCGAACGATGGCACCAGCTGTATCCAATTTGCTGTAATCGAACCTAGCACTCACAATGTCTTGCATCCCTTTTTCTTCGCAAACATCGGGAATCATGTTGCGAACTAACAAACGTGCGACAGTGGCATTGCCGTCAGGAAAGTGATGAAGGTATGGTTCGCTTAGTGCTTTGTAGCCATTCAGTGAGGTTCCGTTGAGCCCTGGCAAGCCAAGGTAGCCTGCGCTTCCCATCGCTGAAGCTTTTTCAATGCTGACACTCATGTCTTTGGTCAGACCCTGAAACATATTCATCAATTCTGGGTCATTAACATCAAGATGTTTGTTCAGCAATTCTCGATAGCTCAAAGTGTAGAGGTAGGCTAGTTGCTTATCAGCGGGAACATCCTTGATTTGATCCGTATTAAACTCAAGAAGCCGTTGAAGCTCATGCTTCGCACTATCTGTTAGTGGCATCTGTGCAACAGCTTCTTTCGGGCTCAGCGGAATAGGCTGAAGCGGCAGGAAGTTTGAATAGGCTGCGAGAGGATAGCGCACGATTCGATCGACACCATAGGTTTTACGGTCAAAATAGGTACTGTCTGTTAAATCGTGTCGGTGATAAAAGCTTTGGTCAAAAAAACCCTTCAGTTCCCCCAAATCGACCCTGAGGTCTTTGAGCAGTTCGTGACATACGGCACTAAATTCAGAAGGTTCCTGGAGTGTCTGGCTACCGCCATGACCAAGAAACATGCGATTGTCTAACTCAAATTCATTACGTTTCGCGTGGCCGCCAAAATCATCGTGATTGTCGAGGATTAAGATTCGTGCACCAGGATGCGCCTTACGATAGAAATGTGCTGCAGATAGCCCGCTAATACCTGCGCCAACCACCACAAGATCATATTCATCGGTTTCAGCTTGTCGAATGGGATTCCAGTTGGTGCGACCGTATAGTCCCAATTGATGTGCCACCTCGATAGAGCCGGGATGGCTGCCGCGAAGCCCGGTTCGAAGGGGAGGGTATTCCGCTAAGTTTAGTAGTTTTGCATTTGCTTTACTCGGTATTAATGAACTCGCCGAGATCACAGCGGCACCGTTGAGAAAGTCTCGACGGGTAATCTGTCGGTCCATTCCCAATCCTTTGTCATTATTTGTCACTACCCACCCTCAATTTAGATGCACTTAAGTTATACGCCGAGTAGATATTAGCGGAGAACAAAGAGAGAATACCACCTGATATTCGCTGATTGGCTTTGTTCTTTTTGGTATCTTTTGCTATTTTGTACATAGCCTGTCGGCATTGAAGTGCGCATGTGAATTGTTCGCAACGCAGCAGTTTGGTTAGCGGATACGCTTCGAAGACACTATCTATGATGTCGACTGCTTGGCTTCTATAATTCAGCTTCTAAAAACACTTAAGGTGAGATAAATATGTCGATGGTCGAGTTAGAAATTGTCAAATCTGAAGGCGGTTTCTATGACGGTTTCAACAAGATCGTGACCATTGGCTCAAAGCTAGTTGTTTCTGCATTGGTCATTTGGGCAGCTTTTTTCTCGGAACAGGCAGCGGTTGTTTTAGGCGATATCAAGAACTGGTCATTTGCGAGCTTTGGTCCTTGGTATATCTATGTCTCGGCGTTTTATTTGTTTGTTTGTCTAATACTAGCAATTTACCCAAAAACAGGTTCTGTCAGATTAGGTAAAGAACAAGAATTACCAGAGTTTTCCAGATTTTCATGGGTATCGATGATGTTCGGTGCAGGCATCGGTATTGGCATGTTGACGTTTGCTACTGCAGAACCCATTAGTCACTTCGTTAGCAACCCAGACACGATTCGGGGCTTAACGGAAAGTAAAACACAAAGTAATGTAATTAGTGCCTTTAAGTGGTCGTTTCTTCATTGGGGGTTTGTCGCCTGGGGGTGCTACAGTCTGTGTGGAATGGCATTGGCGTTCTTCAGCTATAAGTATGATTTACCTTTAACGATACGTTCATCTCTTGCACCTTTGTTTGGTCGTTATTTGGAAGGCGGCCTTGGCCATGTTATCGATATTACTGCGGTCATTGCCACGATTCTTGGGGTCGCCGTTTCTATCGGTCTGGGGGTTAGTCAGTTTGCAGCGGGGGTTTTCGAAGTCAGCGGCATGTCTTGGCTGGTTAACGAATCGGGTACGCCGTCTACCGCCGGTATGCTTGCCGCGCTAGCGATTATTATGTCGGCATCGACGCTATCGGCAATATCTGGCGTGGGTAAGGGTATTAAGTGGTTGTCTAACCTGAATATGGTGTTGTCCTTTGCCATGTTGGCTTTCTTTCTTATCTTTGGCGCATCGACTGTAGCACTGCATTCACTGGCATTTGGACTCTGGGAATATGTCATCACGTTACCGGTAACGGTGCTCACTTATTGGGCGCCAGATAGCACAGAGCCCGCTGCATCTTTATATCAATGGCAGTCATTGTCGTGGACAGTGTTCTACTGGGCCTGGTGGATCGCCTTTGCACCGTTCGTGGGTTTGTTTCTCGCGCGAATTTCTCGCGGGCGAACGATTCGTGAATATGTGATTGGTGCTCTCATCGTGCCGTCGTTATTGTGTTTTGTCTGGTTTACGTTTGTTGGCGGCACGGCGATTGAACTGGAATTGAACGGTGCTGCAGGCGGCTCGATTATTAGCACTTCTCAGGAATCCCAACTGTTTGCGACCCTAAAATTAATTCTGTCGGGATTACCACTCACGGTAATGTTTGTGATGGTTGTAGTGCTGCTTTTGACTTACCTGGTGACTACGGCTGATTCGGCGGTGCTTGTCATAAATACCATTAATTCAGGTGGCGATGAGAGTCAGAAAGGTCGCTTTCATATCATCATTTGGGGTGTTGCACTGACGCTGGTTATCTCGATGCTGTTATTGGCAGGCGGCATGGAAGCAATAAGAGCCTCCATGTTCGTTGCTGCATTACCGTTTTCCTTAATCATGGCGCTGATGGCTTTATCTCTGATTAAAGTCCTGATTGTCGATCCACTCAGAACGGGAACAAAGGAATGAAGAATGAGCTTCCATCCCAAGCCCGAATTGTTATTGTCGGTGGTGGCATTATGGGCGTCGGTTTGCTTTACCATCTTGCCGAAGAAGGTTGCACTGATGCAATTTTAGTCGAGAAGGGTGAGCTAACCTCGGGTTCAACCTGGCATGCGGCAGGGCAATGTCCCAGTCTGGTGGGTAATTACAATCTTGCAAAAATCCATCATCACGGTAATACCCTGTATCCAAAACTCGAGCAGCTAACGGGTCAAAATGTCAGCTGGCACGCGTCCGGCGGAATCCGAATTGCACGAACTAAAGATGATCTTGATTGGTTCAACTATATGCAAGGAATCGCAGATAACGTCGGTTTTCGAATGCAGATTGTTGGTCCGGATGAGATGCGTAACATCAATCCATTAATTAACACCGATGGCGTGCTCGCTGGTGCCTGGACTTTGGATGATGGCCATGCTGACCCTTCTGGTTTAACGCAAGCGATGGCGCGTGGCGCAACTAATTTTGGCGCATCGATCATTCGCCACAATCGGGTTACAGATATCAAAACGATGCCAAATGGAGAATGGCAAGTTGTGACCGAGAAGGGCGTGATCAATGCGGAAATCGTTGTCAACGCTGCGGGGTGTTTTGCCCGCGAAGTGGCGAAGATGGTGGGAACAGATTTACCCATCTGTAATATGGAGCATCATTATGTCGTGACAGATTCGATTCCAGAATTTGCCGGGCGAGATGAGGAGATTCCAGTGATCCGTGATCCTTACGCTTCTGCATACATTCGTCAGGAACAAAAATCCGGATTGGTCGGAATCTACGAACAAAAAGGGATGACCCAAGCATGGGCACCTCGCGGTTTTCCAAACTGGGACTCCGATAGTGAATTGTTTCCAGATGATCTTGAGCGACTGATGCCATGGTTAGGTCGTGCCCTGGAGCGAATACCAGTGCTTGAAACAGCCGGCATCAAGCGAATTGTAAATGGCGCGATTCCCCATAGTGCAGATGGCCCACCTTTGTTGGGTCCCGTGGCTGGGCTTAAGAATTTCTGGTTGTGCTGCGGTTCTTCATTTGGCATTGCCCAGGGTGCAGGTTGTGGTAAGTATCTCGCACAATGGATTTTGCATGGTGATTCAGAAATCAATATGACGGGCTTTGACCCTCGTCGTTTCGGCGGATTTGCTGACGATAATTATATGCAGGCCAAAGGGTTCCAAGACTACAGCATGACTTACTTCACACCATTACCTGGCGAAGAATTACCTGCTGCTCGAGGTTGTCGCCATAGTTCACTGCATGAGACCTTAAGGAAAAGCGGAGGTGTGTTTACACAAACATTTGGTTGGGAGCGACCCAAATGGTTTTCGCTGGACGACCGCGAAGAGGAATATAGTTACCGACGCAACAACGTATTCGACGTTGTGCGCGATGAGTGTCTCGCTGTGAAAGATCGAGTGGGTATTTTAGATCTGTCGGGATTTGCCAAATACGACGTGACTGGGTCGGATGCCGCAGGATTTTTGAATCGTGTTTGCGCGAACCGAATTCCGAAAAAAGTTGGCCGGGTTACGTTAGCCCATGTGCTCTCTGAGGCAGGTCGTATTCAGGCAGAGATGACTATTACGCGACTGAGCGACGAACACTTTTACATCCTGTCTGCGGCAGGCGCTGAACTACGGGACCTGGATTTTCTCAACCAAGGTCGAACCAGTAGTGAGCAGGTGAATATCGCCAATGTCACTGATGACCTAGGAGTGTTGGTTGTCGCTGGCCCAAAATCAAGAGAACTGCTTCAACCGCAAACAGAAACCCCACTTGCCTCGGAGCATTTCCCGTGGCTGACAGGTCAAGAAATCACCATAGCGGGCGTCTCTGTTCGAGCCTTGCGAGTAAATTATGTTGGCGAGTTAGGTTGGGAATTACATGCGGCGATGGCTGATATGCAAACCCTTTACGATACGCTTTGGCAAGCTGGTCAGGGCTTTGGTATTGCGAATTTTGGGCTCTATGCGGTTAACAGTTTGCGCATTGAAAAGGGCTACAGAGGCTGGGGGGCAGAGTTGACTAACGAGGTCACGATGTTGGAGGCTGCCATGGAGCGATTTATTCGATTCGAGAAACAGGACTTTGTTGGCCGTAGTGCAACCCTTGCGCAAAAAGAGAAGATGCTTTCTTGGAAGCTCGTGTATTTTGAGATTGTTACCACTGATTCCGACATCCGTGGTGGTGAACCGGTGTTCGATGGCGATACTTGCATTGGTGTGACCACGTCTGGTGGCTTTGGTCATCGGGTTCAAAAGAGTCTTGGATTTGCCTATGTCGACGCAACCCATGCTGAACCTAGTACTAGGTTTGAGGTTAGTTTGCTGGGTGAGCGGTTTGTGGCCGAAGTGTTAGATGATCAGCCTGTTTATGATGCTGCTAATAGTAGACTCAAGACATAGAGAGATGCTGGACCCGAGCAGGTTCAAGATGGGTATCACAAAGGTATCCACTGAGGGTAAGATGTAAGGTAAGGAGAAATACATATGCCGAAATGGAAGATTGTTTTAATCTCACTCACAGGGTTAGCCGTCGTTGGTGGCATGTTTGCCTACTATCTGTGGGAGACAGGAGACTTCGATTTATATGTCGCCATGTTCAAAGGTAATTGTGCTGAGTGCCATGGTAGTGACTTAAAAGGTACCGAAACTGCGCCAGCCCTGATTGAATCTGATTTAAAGCATGGCGATAGCGTGGGCGATCTCATACATAGTATTGCTAATGGCCATGATGGCACTGGAAGTCCCAATTTTCAGAACAGTTTGACCGACCTCGAAATCAAAGGCCTCGCGATTTATGTAGGTGAGCGTCGACTGGGGCAGCGCTTCACTGATTTCAGGTTTGACCACGAGATCGTGATTCCAGAGACTCCCATCAAATCGGAAGAACATAATTTCCAGCTCGAAGCATTTGCTCACAACCTCGATCCGATGGCTTTCAGTATTGCACCATTGCCTGACGGCGGGTTTCTGCTAACAGAAAAAGAACGGGGATTAACCATCATTTCTCCCGATGGCACCCAGTCAGAGCTGATAAAAGGCACGCCGCAAACCGGTAGCTCGATTGATATTATGGGTATCATGTATGGGGTGGGGTGGATGCTTGATGTCGCGTTGCACCCGAACTATGAAGAAAACGGTTGGATCTATCTACACTACACGGATCTGTGTCCTGATGATTGCGTGGATACAGATCCTATGAGTACTTCGATGAATCGACTGGACCGAGGTCGAATCAAAGACGGCGAGTGGGTGGACGTTGAAACCATCTGGCAAGCTACACTTGATTGGTACACTAGTCGAGCAGATACCGGTGCTGGTGGCAGGATCGCATTTGATGATTCAGGCCATGTGTATCTTAGTGTGGGTATTCGGGACAACTTAGGGCCTCAGGATCTTTCGAACCCTTCGGGTAAAATTCATCGAGTCAATGATGATGGCTCAGTCCCAGCGGATAATCCGTTTGTTGTTGCTGCGGCGAACTCTGGTGAAGAGATTCCATTTACCCAGCAGACTATCTGGACCTATGGTCATAGAAGTCCACAAGGGTTGGAATGGAACTACAATCAAAAAACTGCATGGAATGCGGAAATGGGTCCCCGTGGTGGCGATGAAATAAATGAGCTGCTGCCCGGTGAGAATTATGGTTGGCCCTACTTTTCATTGGGGCTTGAGTATTCCGGCGCTGCTGTTGAACGCTACAAGCAGAAGAACATTGAGTTCGATAAGAACTCCATACAACAAACGTTAGTTGATATAACACCATCACCGGCGATCTCGAGTTTTGCATTTTACAATTCAGACAAGTTCGCGAGCTGGAAAGACAATGTCCTGCTAGGCTCGTTAAAAGGTAGTTCTTTGTTCAGGTTGGTCTTTGATGGCAACAAGTTGGTGCACAGAGAAACCTTGTTTAAAGATCTCGCACGGATTCGAGATGTCGAAATTGGCTATGACGGTCTTGTTTATTTGTTACTTGAGAACAAGGCTGGGAGTAAGATAGTTAGACTTGTACCTAGCTTGTAGAATGGTATGTAGGGATTAACCCGTAAGCCTACGCTGGAGAGCTGAAGTATGATGAGCAGCGATTCAAACATGCAACGGAATAACTTGCAGCTTCTGCTTGATCAAGCAAAGCAGTCTTCCGTACGTCAGCGACCATTTTATTGTGATGATGATGTCTTTGTCCTCGATATGGAAAAAGTCATTACCAAAAAGTGGCTGCTTGTTGACCATGTCAGTCGGATCCCTGAACCCGGTCAGTACTTTCTCTACGAAGTTGGTAATGAGTCCATTATTGTTGTTCGAGATAAGGACTTGCAGATCAATGCTTTCTTCAATGTCTGCCGACACCGTGGGTCTCTTGTCTGCCTTGAAAAAGAAGGCAGGAAACAGCAGCTGACTTGTCCTTACCATGCCTGGAGCTATGGGCTTGATGGTAGTTTGAAATCTGCTCGGACAATGCCACTGGATTTTAACCCGGCAGAGAATGGGCTTCACAAGTGTCACATTCGGACGCACCATGGATTTATATTTCTCAATCTATCCGAAGGTGATGAACCAGAGTTCAGTACCGAGTTTGGCGAGTTTGATTCACACCTAGTATTCCACGGATTTGCCGACGCAAAGATTGCGCACCGAATTTCCTACCCCACTGATGCAAACTGGAAACTGGTGGTGGAGAATTTCTTTGAGTGCTATCACTGTGTGCCTTCACATTCTGAATATTGCTCGCGACATTTACCGGATGCGTTATTGGCATTGGGGGCTGGACCGGGTTCAGGACCTGCGCAAGCGATTAATGCATTTGCACCTGTGCTTGAAAAATGGCAGCACGACGCTCGCCTACTTGGGCGACCGATGGGTGCAGTAGATGATGATGAATACTCAGCCCATATGAAGTTCTATCAGCAGCGACCTCACAGGCAGGATATCGAGAGTGAGACTGAGGATGGCAAATCTGTCGCATGCTTAATGGGGAATCGAACTGCCTGTGATTATGGTCGAATGCACTTATCTTTCAGTCCATTCAATCAAGTGATCGCATGTAACGACTTTGCCGCGCTCATTATCTTCACGCCTCGCGATACTCGATCAACAGATGTTGAGATTATTTGGTTAGTTGATGGCAAGGCAGAGGACGTCGATATTGAACGGATGATCTGGATGTGGGACGTGACCACAAAGCAAGACAAGGTGATTACTGAGAACAATCAGCGGGGAGTTAATTCTAGCCGCTATGTGCCTGGCGTCTTATCCGATCAGGAGCGAAGGGTTGATACGTTTAACAATTGGTACCTCAATCAACTGCGCAACTAAAGCGATTCTGATCGACTTACGCCAGAACCCCGAATCCCAGATGTTAGTGAAAATTTAGTGCAAAGTTGGCCCGTGATCAAGAATTGAGCGAATTGAATTGGTGAGGACAGTCCCCAGTGTTCGACTATTGACATAAACAACCATCATTACCGTCTAGTCTAGCTTTCATCTTTTCCAGCACGGGTATGTCTGATCCATTCGAGGAATGGAGATAAAGCCAATGTAGGTGTACTCGTGAAATCAAGCAAGGTCCGATTTTACAAGTGGCGAGGATTCACCCTGGATATCGTTCACCCGGTAAAGCTGCGGTTGAGGCGTTTACCAATGAAACGGACTGGGACCCGGATGAACAAGCACTCGAAGATGCCAACCTGGAGGGAGCTTAAGCCTGGTGAATACTTACTGGGTAGCTGGTCGAATAGCTTTGTATACACAGCGTTGCCCTTTCGTGTGTTGAGGTGAGTTGAGCAGGGAAGTGACGAACCCAAAAAAGAGACAAACATATCCTTGAACGCCAATAGAAAGTCTCTACAGGCCAACTCGGAACTTAGCTGGTCCCGACGATTCAAATAAGCAAATAGCAAAAAACTTTTGCTGTGGCAAATATTGATGGGGCGACCTCATCAGTCTGTGAGTTAACCCTGAGTAAGCACCTGATTGATGCTAATCTAGAAATCGTGGAGAGTTATCACAATGGATCTCAAATATTCTTTTTTAGCTGCAGTTCTTCTTTCTGGCGTTTTCGTCTACGCCAATCTTTTGCTGAAATCGGAACCAAACAAGAACCTTGGTGCACCTGACAACCAAGAACTGCCTACATCTAGTATTAAACCCCGCGACGTTTCAAAGCTCCCAGCTGGTAACCTGAATGATCAGCTATCGCAGAACGAGAGTGAAATCCCGTTTGCCGAGATTGCTCCGCTTTTCCAGCCGTTGAGCGATCAACAATCAAATCAGGTTCAATCAGAAGTAGAGGATGCGGTTCTAGTTGGACTCAATCCAGCTCGACTAAGGGAGTTAAAAGTTCAAAGCGAAATCGCAATTTTCATCCCTCAACTTGATGCAATCAAAACAGCAACCGTTCGGCAAATAAAAACACATCCCGGCGGTATCATTACTATTGAGGCAGCAGGAAGCGATCCGTATGAGAAATTTCTTGCATTGATCACGGTTGGGAAAAGAAACATATTCGCGAACCTGAGTACCGAACAAGGAAGTTTTGAACTTGTAGGCAAAACGAACACTGGGTGGTTGATGCCATCTAGAAACATGGATCAGCATGTTGACCTTTCTAAACCTGACTACGTTTTAACTACCAGAATTGGTGAACCTGTAGAAAGGGTTGAGCGATGAGATTCCTGGTTTGCTTTTTCGTATTGCTGTTTACCGCTTACGACGCTGTAGGCAAAGCTGAATTGATTTGTCCTTGTAGCTTTACCTCTCATGATTCAACTGCGGCTAATGTAGTTGCCGGAATCCGGAACTTGGGAGATGAAACAACTGGGGACCTAAGAGTTAGAGCTTGGGGATACGAAGGTGGGCGTGAAGGCAAGGCACGACTTCTAAGCACTGCTTACTATCAGGAACGACTCAAAAAGGGTTTTGTCTATCCTGAAGGGACTGCTAGAAGAACTGGTTTTCTTGCTCCCAATAAAACGGCTACTTTTGAAGTTTTCTTTTTCCTCTCTGAAAACATCAATGGTGAATGGACTTATCAGGATGAGGTTCGACTCGAACCGCAAAAAACACTAGATACCTTTGGTGGCGCTGCATCTGGCAGCGGTGACTTACGCGGTCTGGTTTTCTTCAATGGAAAACCTAGAGCTGTAGTGAATGGTGATCAGGTTACCATCTCGCTCCCTCAAATTAGCAACAAATCCAGAACGGTTTCTACTGGAATCTTGGAACTAAAGCTAAATCAAATAGCATCTCCGGAGTACTTTTTTCAACCCGGTTATGTGGCTGCAACCGCGAACTTAGGATTTTCAATTGGCCCGGGTCAACACAGCAACGAAACCCAAATAACTGTTCCATTCGTAAATCGATCAGCAGAGGACTACGACTATTTTCATCTGGCACTTCTTGATCCGTCTCAAGAGTTCTCGACTTTAGTGTGGCAGACAGTGCTTACACGAGGGGGGATTCCCATTGCAACTCGGCAGTTTGAATTTACATCTGTAGATATGCTTGCTGATAGTGATCTAGATGGGATCAGTGATTTCAATGAAGAGATTATGGGAACAGATCAGAATGACCCAAACAGTTTCCCGGGAGATAGTGTCTTAGATGTGATGGTTCTCTACACTGCCTCTGTCGCAGAGCTTTATCAAGAAGAGCCAGAGGCAAGAATCATTCACGAGTTAGTTCTCAGTAATCAAGTGCTTTCCAACAGTGGTATCAAGGCATCGCTTCGATTGGTTCACTTGGAACGCGTCAACTACAACGATCTCGTTTCAAATTCGGTTGCAATCGACGCAATGCAGGAACAGGCAGGTTTGTTCAAAAACCTTGACCTCAAACGGCAAAATGCGGGGGCTGATTTCGTCATCCTGTATCGGCCGATTATTCCTGGATCTGGCACCTGCGGAATAGGTTTAATGACCGGCAATAGAGACCAAGGCGATTTCAAGACTATTCACCGCAAGAACGTAGTAGCTGTAGTAAACATTGATTGTAGGGACAAAACAACCATTCACGAATTAGGCCACAACAGCGGTTTGGGTCACTCTCGCCGAGATGAGGACTCAAATCAGGGAACCTTCACTTGGTCTCGTGGTCATGGTGTTGATGCAGGATTCTGCACGATCATGGCTGATTTTCGCTACTTCCCCTCTTGCGAAGACGTTAGTGTGTTTTCCAACCCGAGCCTTACATGCCTTGGTGGATTTCCATGTGGCATCGAAAAGGAAGATAGGGAGTTTGGTGCCGATGCTGTCTTGAGTTGGAACACTGTGAGATTTCAACTGGCCCAACTCGCGCCTGATCCACCTGATACGGATCTAGACGGTGTGATTAATTTTGAAGATGAAGATGATGATGGCGATGGTGTGGTGGATTCGCAGGATGCCTTTCCGTTAGATTCCGGCGAGTCATCAGACACTGATAAAGACGGTGTTGGCGACAATGCGGATATACCAATAAAACTGACTCCCGCGACGACAATTGAACTACCTGTTATTGGCCGAGAAGTTTCGTTGCCTGATGGCTCAACTTCAATGGTGCCCGCGGGCGCGACCGCCGTGGCTTTGAATGTCACTGTGGTCAATCCCTCCGGTAACGGTTATGTCACTGTGTGGCCCTGCGGGGTCGAACGACCGTTGGCGTCCAATGTGAACTTTGCCGCGGGTGATATTGTCCCTAACGGCGTGCTTGCGCCGATTGGCAGTAACGGTAAGGTCTGTTTTTTCTCGTTCTCACAAACTGATCTGGTGGTTGATATCGCGGGCTGGTTTACCGGTGATGCATTTGTGAGTGCGACTCCGCAACGGTTAGTGGATTCCCGCAAAGGTACAGGCTCACCCAAGACTAAGCTGGTGAGCAGTTCACCCCTTACAATCAAGCTCTCGGCACTTGCCGCGACTACGGTGGATGGTACGGTCACCACCGTACCCTCTAATATCAGTGCGGTTGCCCTAAACGTGACGGTTGTGAATCCTGAAGGTGGTGGTTATGTGACGGTATATCCTTGTGATGTAGAGCGCCCGCTTGCGTCAAACGTCAACTATGTGGGCAACCAGGTGGTCGCCAATGGGGTCATTGCGCCTGTGAGCGGGAATGGTGAAGTCTGTCTGTACAGTTTGGCCACAACCGACATCGTGGTTGACCTGGCAGGCTGGTTCGTTGGCAATAGTTTCACGGGATCGGTGCCAAATCGACTGGTTGATACCCGCAATGGCACGGGCGGTCGTGAAGGTCAACTGACACCTGCAGATGAACTGAAGGTCCCGATTCGTGGTGTGATCTTGTCGGTGAATGGGAGCGAGCAGCAAGTACCGACTACGGCAGTGGCGGCGACGTTGAACGTGACCGTGGTCAATCCATCCGGTAACGGATATATCACTGCGTGGCCTTGCGGGGTTGAAAGACCATTAGCCTCAAATCTGAATTTTGTTCAAGGCATTGTGGTGGCGAACAATGTCATCGCACCGATCGGTGATGACGGCTCAATCTGTGTTTACGCCAGTGCACCGACGGACGTAGTGGTTGATATTTCCGGTTGGTTCACTGGAGACTCTGAGAACGGGTTTGTCGGCAGCACGCCCATGCGTCTTATTGATACCAGGACTGCTTTTGGACCGCCGCCTTTGTAGTATCAAGACTCGATAAGACTCGATTTGCTGCTTCCAAAACAGAAGATAAGGGAAATAAACCACATTTTCTGAAGAACGGTCAAGTATGGTAATTGCTGATGTTCAGTCAGATTTACGACCCCCTGACGTGGTGATCCTTTAGATGGTCAATGACTGCCACGATGCTGATCTGCTGGCTTACAGACT
>DUAT01000021.1:7390-10503 GCA_012960755.1 Gammaproteobacteria bacterium | reverse complement strand
AATATCAATCCGAAGGCGGCCCCATCAAAGACTCGTTTGAGTCGCTGAGCCCAGGTCAGAGGTGCGATTAATTCATCTGCCGCTTCGGATTTTGCTATCGATTTGCATTCATTTTGATCGAGTTTTGACTTGGTTTTTTTACGTTTTGTGGGAACGATGAGTTTCCTCATTCGTGCATTTGCTTAATGATGACCTGTTATAATTGCCTCGCAGCGGTACACATAACACATCGATAATAACGATGGCCCAGGATCGGTTCAAAGTCCCGGCCCGATATGCGTCAAAGTTGAGAAGATTTCTTCAATGAGCAGAAACCCCCGATACGATATTCTTTTTGAGCCGGTAAAAATCGGTCCTGTCACCGCGCCCAATCGTTTCTACCAGGCGCCCCACGCAATTGGCTCTTCCTACCAGATGCCGCATACCCATGCAGCGATGCGAGAAGTCCGTGCGGAAGGTGGCTGGGGGGTGGTCAATACGGGTTACTGCTCAATTCACCCGACTTCAGACGACGCGCCTCTTGCTTATTGTCGGCTCTGGCGCGATGAAGACATTAAGGCGCATTCACTCATGGTTGACAAGGTACATCAGCATGGGGCGCTTGCGGGAGTTGAGTTATGGCATGGAGGGGGCGTTGCCAATCATCTGACCCGCATGACGCCGTTGTCAGCATCCGGTATGTCCAGCGAATCTTCCTATCCGGGCTGGATCAACTTAATGAAATCCAGGGTTATGGATCATGCCGATATCCGCGAGTTCAGGCGTTGGTATGTCGATGCAGCAAAGAGAGCAAGGTCTGCCGGTTTTAATATCATCTATATCTATGCCGGTATGGGTTACGGGCCTTATCAATTTCTACTGCCGTCGCTGAACAAACGTAGCGACGAATATGGCGGTAGTCTCAGGAATCGTGTGCGGCTTTTGCAAGAGATTGTCGAGGATGTGAAAGAAGCCGTTGGTCGGACATGTGCGGTCGCGGTGAGATTCAGCACCGATGACTTGCTAAAGGTGCCTTCAGAATCGATGCCATCGGAAGCGCACGAGATCGTCTCAATGGTTGCAGACCTACCCGATTTATGGGACATAAAATCATCGAGCTGGACGTTCGAAACCGCATCAGCACGATTTACAGGGCAGGGCGCTCAGGAATCCCTCACCAGTTTCGTTAAGCCATTAACATCAAAACCGGTCGTGGGCGTTGGCCGCTTTACATCACCCGATGATATGGTCAGTCAGATCAAACGCGGCATTCTTGATCTGATCGGTGCCGCCAGACCGTCCATCGCGGACCCCTTTTTACCCAATAAAATCAATGAAGGGCGAGAAGACGAGATTCGCGAATGCATTGGCTGCAATATCTGCGTATCAACCTATCACAGCGGCGTGCCGGTGCGTTGTACTCAAAATCCGACCATGGGCGAGGAATGGCGTCGTGGCTGGCATCCCGAACGGATATCGCCTGGCAACCCGAAAAAGAGCGTCCTGGTGGTTGGTGCAGGACCTGCGGGATTGGAATGTGCCAGAGCGCTGGGTCAGCGTGGATTTACCGTCACGGTCGCGGAGGCGCGCGATGATCTGGGCGGGCGCGTCAGCATAGAATCCAGACTGCCGGGTCTGGCAACCTGGGCCAGGGTTCGCGATTATCGGGTCAACCTGATCCAACGGATGGCCAATATTAACGTCTATCTGGGCAGCTCATTAACTGCCAGAGATGTGATCGATTTCGGATGCGATCATGCGGTCATTGCAACAGGCGCGCAGTGGACGAAAGAGATGTTAAGCCCGGGTAGTTTCCCAGTCCCGGGCTTCGATGCGGATTCAGTATTTACACCGGACGATATCCTGTCGGGTATAAAACCTCGTGGTCCGGTCGTGATCTACGACTTCGATCATTACTATATGGGCAGTTGTATTGCAGAAATGTTGAGGATACAGGGAGTCGAGGTAACGATTGTAACGCCTGCGAACGCCGTCTCTGCATGGACATTTATGAATAATGAATTGCATGATATTCGTATGCGTATGATCGATCTTGGTATCGACATGAAATTGGAGCAGTTGGCCACAGGATTTCGAAATAGCAAATTGGAGTTGACCAGCATTTACCGTGAGCAGGATGTCAGTTATGTCGACTGTGGATCATTGGTTGTCGTTGGTAACCGGATTGCAAACGACCAGCTCTACCAGGCCCTCAATGACGGCAATCAGATTTCGGATACCGGTATGACATCCTTGCAGCGTATTGGTGATTGCAGCGCGCCCGGCGCAATTGTACATGCCGTGTATTCAGGTCACGAATGTGCCAGGAACATGGAGGAAGTTAGCACCGAAATTAGATTGGAGAGAACCGTCATTTGACCGATGCAGTCACAGTATCTGATGGAAAGGCTGACAGCGCCCCGATGCAATAGAGAGCAATTCTCATTCAAGGGGCTCACAGGATGCGGTCACGGCATTCATAAAGAGATCCCCGGGCCACTCCTGTTCGATCAAGGCTAGCGCGGCCGAAAAATAGACGCCCACGATTTCATAAACAGGATCCACCCAGACAATCGGCCCACTGGAGTTGCCCTGGTAGAACGCCTGTGGCGATTGCAGTGAGCCATCACCCAGGGCTCTTTTCTTGCCATGAATATTCCAGCCAAGACCCCATGATGCCTCGGGGAAAACCTCATCCCCGAATTTCGCACTGAGTCCCGGCACCTGATCGCAGGTCATCTCAGTGACTGCCGCAGGGCTGAGTACGCGCACACCACCATAACTGCCATGGTTGAGAAACATCTGGCCGAATACAAACATATCCCGCGGTGAGGTAAAGACACTATGCGACGCCCATGGCACATCGCTCCGTCCCCAGCTGTCCATCATTTCAGCAAATGGTGCATCTGCCGGTCGTTCGACAATACGATGACGTTCCGATTCAGGCACCGTATAGAAAGTATCATTCATGCCCAAAGGGCTGAAGATTCTCTCCCTGGCATAGTCGGGCAGAGGTTTACCAGCGACTCGACGGATCACCTCTCCCAACAGTTCTATGGAAGATAAGGGAAATAAACCACATTTTCTGAAGAACGGTCAAGTATGGTAATTGCTGATGTTCAGTCAGATTTACG
>DUAT01000021.1:0-7288 GCA_012960755.1 Gammaproteobacteria bacterium | reverse complement strand
GGGCGATTTTGACCTGTTAATTCAGTCGCGTTTTAGGATTGAATGGCAGTCGCAGGGTTAAGCGGTGGTGGTTGCGCATCGATGTGATCGAGGATCTTTTGGATTATTTCTGGGTCAATGATGTTGGCGATGACACGCATGGTGCCGCCACACAATGGGCACACGGCAATATCAATATTAAAGACTCGTTTGAGTCGCTGAGCCCAGGTCAGAGGTGCGATTAATTCATCTGCCGCTTCGGATTTTGTTATCGGTTTGCATTCATTTTGCGTTTCAGGATTGAATGGCAGCAAATGGCCCAGGCCTACGGAGTCGTGGCTGTACAGAAGCACTCGAATCGGGAATTCAAGCCCTCTTGTTTGCAGCCTTACAGCCAGTGATGACCCCAAATTCATAATTCTCATGTCAACAGCCTCCTTTTGTATTCATTGCCCTGGTTAACTTGACCGCAAGTGGTTAAAGAGAACTCAAGCCTCTACATTATGTTTCGATATACATTGGGCGATATAAGACAGAGCGATGAGCATGCAATAAAATACATAGAAAGCTGTTTGTCTTTCATTTTTGGAATTGTTTTCTTGTTTCGTCACTTGAGCGTTCCTGAGAGGCAGAGGGATCGCCCAGGAGTGGGTGTGCCAAGCCGGACTCGGCGGCGTCTAAAGTGTTCATGGCCACTTTATCTGGCAGGCGGATCTGAGAGTTGATAGTCTCCTCAGATTGCATCAGAGTCCGTCCCTTTCCCAATTCATACTTTCTTTGATTCTCTACGTATTTTTGTGCGTCAAAGTGTCTCTGTTTAAAGTGCTGGATTGAAAGCGTGACCGAACCTGGCTAGCGTGCGATTCAGAGGGTGCTAGGCAGATGAACTCAATCCATTTCAAGAGTAAGATTGGGAGTGCGAGAATTTGAAAATCGAGCTTTGGCAGGGAGCGAAAAAGATGAACTTTTCATAATGTGGAATTATGTTCCCAGTATAAATTTGTTGTCGAACTACTCCATTCCGCGAAACAAGCTATGACAGCGAGGACAAAAATGTTTGACAAGAATGTCAAAAAAGCCGAGTTTACGAGTCTAAAGGGAACTTTCGCGTCGATTGCGGTAAATAAAGTAGAGGAACCTTATTTGTTCGCGTGGTCGCCTGAATCGCGCCCGCCGCGCTTTTTCCGCCCGACATGTCAATGCCGGCCTTTGCAGAGATTTTATGCCATGTTGATTACAACCACTCGTTCATTAACCGCGCTCACCCTCGCTATCACCTTGTTCTGCGGCGCTGGTCTGATGACATATACAGCACATGCAAAATCCGCGAAACCGGATCCCGCATTGGATGGCGAGATTCTGTTGCGGCTGCGTAGCACAACGTCGCTATACCCGCTGCTGTTGAAGTACCAATTGGAGGAACTCAGCCAGTTCGGCAGCCGCCCCATCTACCGGCTAGCCGTCATCGGCACAACGTCAGTCGAGGAGACGATAGATGCCTTGAGCCTCGAGATCGACGTGCTCGCTGCTGAAGCAAACCCGCTGATGCGTAGCCCGGAGGCACGTCGTAACGCCGCGTGGGCCGTTGGGGTGAAATCGGACTACGACGACGCTAACCATTGGGCGCCGGAGGCGATACGCCTTGCGGAGGCACAGCAATTGAGCAATGGCGATGGCGTGCGCATCGCAGTGCTCGATACTGGCGTAGATAGCCAGCATATAGAGTTGAGTGATCGACTCATACAGGGCTGGGACTTCGTTGACGACGACGATGATCCGAGCGAAGTCGGCAGCGCCGAGAATCTGGGATTCGGCCATGGCACGCACGTCACGGGTCTGATCACACTGACAGCACCGCGCGCGAAGATTATGCCCGTGCGAGTACTGGATGCCGACGGTATGGGGAACGCGTGGGTGCTGGCCGAGGCGCTATTGTACGCCGTGGATCCAGACAATAATCCGGGCACCGACGATGGTGCTGAGGTGATCAACCTCAGCCTTGGCACCATAAATCGCGCACGTATTCTTCGCACAGCGGTAGGGTTGGCGACCTGCGCCATTGTCGATGCCGCCGAGGAACTGAGTCTTCCGGTCGACCCAGACGTCGACTTATCGGATCCAGGCTACGATGACGACAAGGACCGCTGCAGCAACTTTCTTGGCTCTGTGGTAATTGCGGCTGCGGGCAACGATGCGAGCAATAAGTTGCGGCAATATCCCGCAGGCGCGAGGGTGTACGGGATGTTATCGGTAGGCGCTAGCGATGAAATGGGCGGCGTCGCGAGTTTCAGCAACTATGGATCCTGGGTAGATATTGCGGCACCTGGGAGTAATATCACGAGTTTAATTCCCGGTGATGCCTACGGTAAGTGGAGCGGAACCTCAATGGCGGTACCCTTTGTCACGGGTACAGCAGCGTTGCTGATCTCTCGCAATCCAATGCTGTCGCCACGGGATGTCACACGGCGCATCGAGCGCAGTAGTTCGGAGTTGTGTGGTGACAGTTTGGGACAGGTCGATGCGGCTGCAGCGCTCGGCAATGTCGCGCAGTTCGTCGACGACTGCCGTTGATCCGACACTCGACCTCGGTCACCATGGTGAATTAATCGCGGTACTAAAAGCCGCCATATAGCGTGAATGCAGCCCAGTAAAACGGATGGGGAGCGTTCTTCATGGCCTCCAATTGCGCCTGTTGGAGGGCCTGGGCGGGTGCTTGCCCGCGAAAGCGCGCGCCATAAAAGCTGGCCATGAACTGCGCCGCATGCTGATCGTCGATCGGCCAGGCAGTGGCCAATACCCGGGCTGTGCCTGCGATCAGGAAGGCCCGGACCAGGCCCACCATCTCATCACCACAGCCGAGTTCGGACAGTCCGGTTTCGCAGGCGCTGAGCACAACCAGCCCGGGTCGGAGACTTAGCGTTTCCGCCAGCTCGACGGTAAGCGCGCCATCGTAAAGATGAAGCGCTGAAAACATCGGATTGTCCGTGCGAAACTGCGCGTGGCAAGCAAGATGCACCACATCGACGTGGCCGGCATGGTCTTGAACGGCGGCGAGCGTAGCCTGCTCGCCGATGAACACTTTGGCATCATCAAACAAGCTGCCGATAAAATTCGCTTCTTCTGCTGCGTGCGGTAGCCGGTCTGACTCTCCCAACACCAACACTTGCTGCGGTGAGACTGCCTGACGAAGGTATCCGCGCATCGCCAACTGAGCGCTGGGCGCGACCGCCAGTTCGAAACGCTCGGCCAGTACGGCGCTGCCATCGTGCAGTGCAGCAAAGGGGAGCCAACCCAGTTGGCCGTGCGGCACCACCAGAAGTCGGTGACACTTCTCCAGCGTGTCGGCGAAGGGTGCCCACACCATTGCATGCAACTGCTGCATGCGGATAAGGGCGCGCCGGGTCAGTGTCTTCATGTGCTGGTGCACCGGCGCGGCGCCGTGGCCCAGGGTCTCAATTTGAAACCGCGCTGCGCGCAGTGCATCGAGCACCTGGCACCAGGGCGCGAGATTGCGATGCAGGGTGACACCAGCAGGCGTCAGCACACAGGCGAACAACTCATCGTCTTGCACGCCGTATTCCACCAAAGCATCTGCTTCACCCAAAAGGGCTTGCAGTGCAGCAATAGTGTGACCGCTATCCATGCTTTCGACAGCTGATGCAGACGCGGACTTTACGGAAGTGGGCGCGGCCATCCGTGCACGCCGCGTCTGCTCCAACAATTCCAATTCGACGCGGCGCATCTCTTGCACCAGCGCCAGGGACGATTCGCCTTCTTCTTCCATGCGTTGTACCCGGCGATACAACCAGTTCAACCGGTCACGCAGTTTTTGGGTCGGTTCGCTATGCTCGCCGTTCGATGTGTGGTTTAGGCGTTCGCCGAGGGAGCGCGCGCGAACTCGGTCTAGTTGCAGCAGCACTTCCGCGGCGTTATCAGCGCACGGTTTGGCGGCGTGCTGTTGCAACGCCATTCTCAGCAGTGCCTGATAGGGGCGAAGGTGGTCACTGAGGAAGGCAGTGCGTAGATCATCCCCTGGTAGCGCGCGCCGTTGGTCCTCAAACAGTTCGATCGCCGCGCCCAGGGCCGATTGTGCGGCTGGACGGTCACCTTGTTCCTGGGCAGCCAGACCCTGGCCCGTCAGGCAGTGCACCTGTATGGTCAATAACTGCAGCGCACGCGCCTGACTCAGTGTACGAGCGAACAACTCACTGGCGACCTCGGCGCTGCTCGCGTTCAACAATGCATCTGCTCTCACGACATCTGCACGCAAGCGCCCGTCGGTGAGATCGGCGTTCGCGAAGCCATCGGCCGCCTGCGTCGCCAGGGCCTGGGCAAGCACCGGATCGCCAGCGGACAAAGCGAGTTCAGCGCGTGCCAAACAGATCGTTGACTCACCCACGCTGATACCTTGTTGAACGAACAATTCCGCAGCTCGCGCGAAGGACGTTGCGGCCTCGTCAGCTTGTCCCATGAGCGCCTGCACACGACCGAGTTGGGCAAAAGCCCACGCCTGTTCATCGGGGAAGTTCAGCCCTTCAAAGCGCGCAATCGCCTGCTCGAACAGTGCCGATGCTTCTGGCAATAACATCAGTTCAAGATACGCGTCTCCGAGTTGTTTCTCGGCAGTTGCCAGATGTTGCGGCATGTCGAGTAACTTGTAGCGTCGCCGCGAGTTTTCGAATCCAGCCAGGGCCTTACTGTATTGGCCCCGCGCGAGTTGCACCAGTGCCACAGATTCATCGACCAACGCCTCCAGCACAGGGAAACCGTGGGTTGCAGCGCGCATCTCCGCCCGGGCGTAGATGCGCAGGGCTTCGTCGAAGTCGCCGAGTGCGGTCAATGCATTACCGGTGTTGATGTCGGCCATGATCGATAGCTCTCGATCGCCGACTCGGGCGAACAGCACCGCGGCCGAGCGGGACTCGCGTACCGCATCGGCATAGGCGCCAAGGCGCTCGTGCAAAGCGCTGAGATTGAGACTGACTTT
This sequence comes from Gammaproteobacteria bacterium, assembly GCA_012960755.1. Next base: position 2,322 of record DUAT01000021.1, on the reverse strand, counting down.
GCCAGCGGAACGCGCATCGCCGAGATTATTAAAGACTCGCTGAGCCTGCTCGGCGCATGCAGTGGCGTCCGAATATTGACCCAGCATGGACAATGCCATGATCTTGGGTACTTGGGTTTGCGCTGCGTGATCGGAATCCCCGATGTCATGGAAAGTCTCAGCTGCCCCATCGAAACATTCAACCGCTGGCGCCATTTCTCCGCGGGTGAGGTGTGCTATGCCCATGGTCCAGTCGGCGACAGCACGAACTCCAATCAACTGTGCAGTATTGGGTATATCAGCGGTTCTTTTCGAAGGTTCGGCCTGCACGGCATATTGAACCGCCAGGTCCTGCAGTATTTCCGCGGCGTGAGCCGCGCGCTGTGGCTCGCTGCTCCAAGCCGCGTAACAGCGATCCTTCAAGGCCCATGCCACGCCCAGCAGTTGGTCACCCGAGTCCGGGATAAAGGGTGCTGCGTCAGGCTCGAGCAGCAAGTGTGCTATCTCGGCCGCTGTAGACTCACCAGCAGTTTTGCTCACAAAATGGAGCTGCTCATGACGGCTTTTCTCCAACGACGATGGGCGGCAGTACAACCTCGTCGCTTCCCATGCGCAATGTCAGGCGGTAGGTCCCGGCGTGAATGTCGTCCAGGCGAAATTCGCCCAGCTCATTTAGTGTCGTCACCCGGCTGCTGATCAGCTTCTCGCCATCGCCATGATCGCCTGTATGGCTGCCCGCAGACTCTACTTCCGAACCGAGCGAGTGGGGATCGGCCGCAAGCTCAATAGTGCCGGCCTCATCGGGCCCAAGAATCTGTCCCGTCATGGTAAAAGCGCCGGCATCACCGTCAATGCGCAGATCGACATCGTGCGCGAGGGCGCTGAACAACAGGTGACGCGTGTCCGACCCCGTGGAGCGCATTCCAGAAGCGAGCGATGGGCGTGCCCAACTGTCGAAACTCAGCACCGCCTGGACAATCTGACCGACCGTTTCGGCAAGACTACTAGGTGTGGTCAGCTCGGCTTTGGGCCACAGGTCAATAGCGGCCTCCAGGAGCGTTGGGGGCGCATCCGGCAATCTTGCGGCGCACTGGACGAGCTCGATGAATTCATCATCTGTCAGGCTGTCAATGGGCTTCATAATGTCACGGCACACATAGGGTTGTGTTATACAGAGCAGTGGGCGGGCAAAGAAATACATAGAAAGTTCATCCGTCCTCCGTTGTCAGGTAGTCTTGCTCGTTCCGTCATTTGAGTATTCCTCTTTAATCACTGACCAGGCGGCGAAGTTTGTCCAGGCAACGTGAGCGCGTAGGGCCAATGCTGCCCACGGTCATATTCATCTCGCTGGCAACTTCCTCATACCCCAGCTTCGTGTCTTCTTCAGGAAACAACAACAATAGCAGGTCTCGGCAGCGGTCATCGAGCCGGTCAATTGCACCGCGCACCTGATGCAGTTGTTGTAGTTCGCCCATGGCTTCCTCGGCTGTGGGCGAGTCGTCCGCCAGGTCCCAGTCCGAGCCCGGCTCGCCGTCTGCGTCGCTATGGGTCATCGATACTGTACGCTGGCTGCGATTGCGTTGTAGCAGCGCCTCTCGCTTGGCGGTAGTGACGATCCAGGCTTGCAAACGGCTGGGTTCGACGATGCGCGGTAGGTGCTCGACGAGACGCTCGAACACGGTTTGAAACACATCGGCGGCCATATGCTCGTCAAGGCCTATACGACGTACGATGGCGTAAACCAGTCGCTGATAGCGTTTCACAAGCGCCGACCAGGCGGCCTGCTCCCCACCCATACAGCGCGCCACCAGGGTGGCATCGTCGTCATTGGCGGGCGCTGTGGACATACCTACCTCTAGCAAAATGCAGACACAAAATCGGGCGCGCCTCCTGTAAATACAACCGTATCGTATTTCTGGTCATCATTGCCATTGCTATGTTATCGGTGTAGAGCCCGTTTACCATGCCCCACGATAACGAACCGTCAGTAATGGACAGCCGCCTTCGCATAATCACGGCAAAGATCAAGACAGGTAAAAAGGCACAGAGCGACCTCACACCACCCTGGAACAGCGGAGAGAAGCCTGCATTAACCAGTTTCACGAGTGCCTTGTTAAGACCAAGTAATACGTTGAAGCCAACCAGAAAAGCTGACTGCCAACAGATCCGTCCTGTCTTTTCGATTTTCCAATAGTTCACGACTCGTGAATTCAGTCCCTAGAATACTTGAGTCCTGAAGATAAGGGAAATAAACCACATTTTCTGAGAGGATTATGAACGCGTCTGGCGTATCAACACCTTCGGTGCTTTCTTAATGGGCAGGGAAGTCTCCAAACGAATGAA
>DUAT01000020.1 GCA_012960755.1 Gammaproteobacteria bacterium | reverse complement strand
GCTTGTTTGTCCGAGCCTGTTTTAGGATTGCATAGCTGTCGCAGGCTTAAGCGGTGGTGGCTGCGACCTGGGCTGCGACCTGGGCGGCGCCCTTATGTGATCGAGTATCTTCACATTAACCATAGGATAATAATTAACTAGCAGTGAAATCTCAATATACCTATATTAATTAACATTTATTTCAGCCAATATCACAGACTTTAAAAGATGTTTAAATACACAGTATTGTGCATAGTAGCTTTCTGTTTAATGGCAACTTCGGTAATAGTGAGTGCCGCTGAGGGCTATAGTGAAACCATCATTACACCTAGGGGAATCAAGATAATTGATCATTTCCCCTCCACCGATTCAGTCACAATAAATCAACAGCGTTTGGCTAGTGTGAATAGCATGATTCCCTGGACACCTCCTGTTCCATTGGAAGCAACCTTTACTCTGCATAGCCGACCCGGAGCAAGCAAAACAATCTATCTTGATTTCGATGGTCATATTGGTTTTGAAGGTGCTTATACCCCTTATGACCTGGATGGTGATGATCGTTCATTTTCTGATGCTGAGCTTATTGATATCCAAAAAGTGTGGACTTCTGTGGTTGAAGATTTTCTACCCTTTGATGTTAATATCACCACAGAAGATCCTGGACCAGAGGCACTAAGAAACACTGGGGATGGTGATACCGAATGGGGTATTCGTGTTGTTGTTGATGGTAGTAATATTTGGTGTTCGTATGGCTCCTGGGCTTATGTAGGTTCTTTTGATGAAGATACAGATTATGAAGCTTATATATGTATGAAACCAAATCACTGGCTCGATATTGCCGATTCCATCAGCCATGAAGTTGGCCATTCCCTTGGGCTTCACCATGATGGCCCAGGCTATTATGAAGGCCATGGTGTCGAAGGCTCTGATACTTACTGGACACCCATCATGGGTTGGACTTCCTATTTTGGTGTGAGTACTTGGTCTAAAGGTGAATACAGCATGTCCAATAATGATCAAGATGACCTTGAGATTATTACTACAGAAAATGGTTTTAGTTATCGTGTTGATGACCATGGTTCGATCATGGAAGAGGCATCATTCATTGATGTCAATTCAGCATTGATCAATGAGGGTAACATCGAACAAAATAGCGATGTCGATTTCTTTGAATTTACGACCAATGAGACCGGTACAATAGCTTTATTAATTCAACCCGATATCCTGGCGGCGAATCTAGATATCGAAGCTAAACTGTTTGACTCGTCCGGCACAGTGATTTCTACGTCTAATCCTGCTACCAAGCTCCATGCAGAATTTGATATAACTCTTAATGCTGGTACTTTCTATCTCTCAGTTGAAGGTACTGGGTATGATGATCCTGAGTCAGAAGGCTATTCTGATTATGCCAGTCTGGGTTATTACTCAATCACATCCTTGAGCCCTTTCTCCTGCAGCCAAGGCTGCTTTAGCTTTGATATTGATTTGGATGAGAAGTTAGAGGCCGATGCATTGACCGATGGGTTGCTTGTTATCAGGCATCTGTTTGGCTTTTCAGGCGATTCACTTATCTCCGGTGCCATTTCTAACGGTGCTACTCGCCAAGAAGCAGAAGAGATTACCAGTTATCTCAGCGATGCTGAATCTGAGCTAGATATAGATGGGGATGGCGAAGCCGGAGCACTGACCGACGGCCTGTTATTGATCCGCTATTTGTTCGGATTCTCTGGAGATTCTTTGATCTCAGGAGCAGTGTCTGAGAATGCTCAGCGCACTACTGCTGAACAGATAGAAGCCTATATTAGCGAGCGTATTCCAGCCATTTAATTGCAGGTATAGAGCTATCTATGCACGTCTGCGTGGCTCAGGCACCTACGGGCAAGGTCAACGACTGTAATGGTGCTGATCTGCTGGCTTACAGACTGTTGGGTTGATCATTTAGGCGGTTTAAAGGTCGGGCAGGGATGATTTGGCTTTTTTGTCCGAGCCTGTTTTAGGATTGCATAGCTGTCGCAGGCTTAAGCGGTGGTGGTTGTGGTTCGATGTGATGGAGGATTTTTTGGATTATGTCTGGGTCAGTAATGTCGGCGATGACGCGCATGGAGCCACCACACAATGGACATACGGTAATATCAATATTAAAGACTCGTTTGAGTCGCTGAGCCCAAGTCAGGGGAGCAATCAATTCATCTGCAGCTTGCACAACTGGTGTCTATCAAATTTAACCGCGGCCAATATACACGATATGATACATAGACTTTAAGCCTACTCTTATTTATGGTCAATTAAGGTTTTAGTTGAATGACGATAGCGAACGCTGAGATGTTTTATCTGACGCTCAAAATCCAGGACATCGATACTCAGCTTGTTGTCTATCCAGGCATGCATCACGGTGGCTGGCCCGAGCGCTTTGACAAGGATTACCTGACTCGCATTGTCGATTGGTTCGACTTTTACACTCTGGAGCAAGAATGAAATTACTGATGCCCATGGCAGTCTTGCTAATACCGGTTACTGCTCTGGCTGCTCCCGCAGTCAATTACGAACTGTCTTTCGATAATGCCACACATCACGAGGCACGTATCACTGTTACCTATACAGATGTTGGTACTGAACCACTGCAACTTCGAATGAGCCGATCATCGCCTGGTCGTTATGCGATCCATGAGTTTGCGAAGAACGTCTACAACGTTAATGTGGTTGATGGGGCCGGCAACGCGATGACTTTTACGCGTCCCAACCCCTATCAATGGGATGTTGCCGGTCATGACGGTACGGTCTCGATGACCTATACCCTGTACGCCGACCATCTGGATGGCACCTACTCCGCGGTTGATCTCACGCACGCGCACCTGAATATGCCCGCAACACTAATGTGGGCGAAAGGCTATGACGACAGTCACGCTACCTTGACGTTCAAGCCTGCCGCCGATAACTGGAAGGTTGCTACTCAATTGATGCCGACTGACCAGCCCTATGTCTTTACTTCACCGAACCTGCAGTATCTGATGGATAGCCCCATCGAGCTCAGCGATTTCTCGGATAGAAGCTGGCAGGTCGAGTCCAACGGCGAGCTGGCCACGATACGACTTGCCATACACCACGATGGCACTGAGGAAGACGTTGACCTGTATTCCGAAATGGCGAAGAAAGTCATTGCTGAGAAAATTAAGATATTTGGTGAGCTGCCACGATTCGATAACGACACTTACACTTTCATAGCCGACTACCTTCCCTATGCCGATAGCGACGCGATGGAGCATCGCAATTCGACAATACTCGCGAGTCCGACATCGCTGAACGAAGCGAATTTCCAGGGGCCGCTGTTGTCACTTTCGCATGAGGTTTTCCACGCCTGGAACGTAGAGAGAATCCGCCCGCAGCGCCTGGAGCCGTTTGATTTCGAACAGGCCAATATGACGCCCAGCCTTTGGTTCGCCGAAGGGTTTACCGAGTACTATTGCTTCATCGTGGTTCGACGCGCCGGGGAAATGACCGTCGACGAGTTTGCAAAGGCCATGGCGGAGTACATCAGTGTCATGGTCTATGCGCCGGGTCGCAACTACGCTTCGCCGCAGGGAATGAGTATGCAGGCGCCCTTCGTAGACGCCGCGACGGCGGTGGACCCGACCAATTTCGACAATACGTTTATTTCCTATTACACCTACGGCGCCGATATCGCCATCGCGCTGGACCTAACGCTGCGCAGCAAATTCAAGGACGTCACTCTCGATACGATGATGCGCCGCGTCTGGGAGCTGCACGGCAAAACGGAACAACCCTATTCAGGCGATGACCTTCGCGATGCGCTAGCGCATGTCACGGATGACGACGGATTCGCTGAGGACTTTTTCACTCGTTATATACGAGGTCAGGAACTGCCGGACTTTTCGGCCTTGCTCGACAATGCCGGGCTGACATATCGGCTGGCGAACGTGGGTGCATCAAGCGCAGGCCCTGTTAGTTTCGAATTCGACGGCAAAGCCGCTATTATTCAGCGAAATACAATAATTGGAACACCGTTGTATTTGGCGGGCCTCGATCGCGGTGACCAGGTGCTTGCCATCGACCGACTCAGAATCAACAGCCAGGCGCAGTGGGATGCTGCGCTGGAACGCTATAAACCCGGCGACGTGGCCACGATTCACTACATCCAACGCGAAATCGAACGCTCGGCTGAGCTCACGTTTGACGAGGACAATACGATGGAGCTTGTCACTTACGAATCAGACGAACGGAAACTCAGCCGTTCACAGAAGGCGTTTCGAGAGAGTTGGCTGGGTGTGGATAGCGACGGTGGTTGAGTTTAATTCCTCTGATCACTCGCATCGACGCTACAACCCATTAACGGACGAGTGGGTGCTGGTGTCGCCACAACGCACTGTACGTCGTCAGCCCATATGGCACCACTAGCACTAAATTCTAAGAGACACCTGCATAGGGTTGCTCCAGTCGATCCTGCCCGCAGGTGCCTGAGCCACGCAGAGGGTGCATAGATAGCTCTTTATCGGTATTTGAATACTGAGGGAGGACCTTGTTTAACTCAGTGTCGATGATTATCTGATCAACGAAAGCACCAACTGAGGCTGAGCATTCGCTTGAGCCAGCATCGCGGTACCGGTCTGTTGGAGCACCTGAGCCTTAGCTAATCTTGCACTCTCTGCAGCAAAGTCTGCATCTTCAATCCTTGAACGTGCAGCTGTTGTGAACTCAGCAACATTCATGAAATTTGATACAGTGTACTCAAGGCGGTTTTGGAGGGCGCCGTAAGAAGCTCTGTTCCCCGAAACCTGTTCTATAGCTGATGTAATTATATTAAGCGCTTGATCGACTCCGGCTTGGCTAGAAATGTCTACTTGAGAAACCCCTCCGCCAGTGATTTTCCACTCCATTCCAATCTTAGATTGTATTATTGAGAGTTCAGCATCAATTTGTAGTTGGTCGCCTCCGGGATAAAATTCCAAAACTGAGTAGGAAGCGCCATCCTCAAATTCTATGGATGCTGTTTGTGATTGATTGTTAAAATCTGGACTAGCGGGGTACCAAGAACTCCCAAACCAATTATCGTGATTTAGGGTGTGGCCAATGATGTCCTCTGCACCCGCATAATAGGGGCTGGCCAGGCTTATTTTAGTATGCGAACCATTGGCCGTTAGTGAGGCTCCATCTATCGGGCTTAGAATTTCTGCTTTGTGAAAACCATCTCTAATTCCGATTTCTGATGATTTTATCGATTGAATATCAAACTGTATGGTCTGACCTGCCTCTGTTCCCACCTGTATATTTATGTTGTTGAAGAAACCATTTAGGACCAACTGGTTGTTGTACTGAGTTTGAGTGGCTACACGATCAATCTCTTCTACAAGCGCCGAAACTTCCTTCTGCAAGAATGTGCGATCTTCCAAACCATTGGTGTCGTTGGCAGCTTGAACGGCCAACTCGCGCATTCAGTGCAGCATATCTGTGACATCATTAGTGGCATTCTCAATGACCGCCAGCATGGATAAACCATCATTTGCGTTCTTCGTGGCCATATTAAGGCCGCGTATCTGCGCTGTCATACGCTCAGCAATAGCAAAACCTGCAGCATCATCCGCCGCAGAGTTGATTTTCTTACCAGAAGAGAGGCGCTCCATGGCTGTTTTGAGTTCAGCCCCTGAAGCAGCAAGTGATCGTTGGGCATTTAAAGACCCAATATTAGTATTGACGATCAAGCTCATACTCCGACTCCTTAAAATCGTTGCATAAGCTGATCCTTTAAGTCTTTTCAGGACCCCTCCAAAGCAGTCTAGAAGGTCAGCTAATTATAAAAAGCGGCAATTATTTGCCGGTTTAATTACCAGTTGGTCAAGAATTTAGTAACTTTAGAGTCGATTTGAAGAAATTGTTGGGTTTTTGAATTCGAAGAGTCTGGGAAATCAACTGTCAACATTCGAACGGTAGGTGTAAGAAGGATGTTTGAGTGTCTTCAATTTTGTCTACTCCCAATGGTCAGATTTAGAAAATTCCTAAGCTGATCAAGGAGTTGGAAGGTTTTAAAAGTCTGAAGTGGTGGCCGGAGGTGGAATCGGACTGGTCCGCATTCGGCACCGACACGGGGATTTTCAAGACGAAAATCTAAGATTCATATTAATTAAATCAATAAGTTACCGGTGCGCCCGTTGCCAACTATGCACCACAGTGCACAACCGTGCATGACGGTGTCCCGCAAATCTCCCGCATGGGGTTTGGCTGCATTCGCACAGAGATCCATAGAAGAGCCACCCTCACTTATATCGTGAATGCGTATACTGCGGTGGTCGTTAAGGGGTAAGGCTGTTTGTCACAACTACATAGTGACTCTCGATCTTGCCATCCAATGCATTCCAGGACGACTTCTGGCCCGTTGGCCCATTTCAGTACCAGCGACATCAGCCAGAGAACACGCTGCTTTATCAACTGGTTAAGGCGCATTGGCCTCAGTTTGAGAACATGCTGTCTGAGCGGGGCAGGTACCTCCCGGACTACGTTTCCAGGGAGTTTGAGGATTACCTGAAGTGTGGTCGTCTTGAGCACGGTTTTCTGCGTGTTCGATGTGAGTCATGTCACCATGAGAAGCTTGTGGCTTTTAGTTACAAACGCCGTGGATTCTGCCCCTCGTGTGGTGCGAGGCGCATGGCCGACAGCGCTGCACATCTGGTTGATGAAGTCTTGCCGAAGAGGCCAATCCGGCAATGGGTGCTCAGTGTACCTTTTCCCCTACGTTACCTGTTCGCGACCAATCCGCAGGTCATGAGTCGTGTTCTGACTATCGTGCATCGTGTTATCAGCACCTTTTTGATTAAACGATCGGGGAGGACGGTGAAGTCGGGTGCTCAGAGCGGTGCAGTGACACTGATACAGCGCTTCGGTTCTGCACTCAATCCGGATGCGGCCCATTAAATCTGCACTTCCATATGCTTTACCTGAGTGGTGTCTATGATAACAAGGGGTATTTCTGGCCGGTAAAACCGCCGACTAAGGAGGATCTGGATAAGGTTGCGCACACGATTGCCAAACGGGTCTCCCGATACCTGGAGCGGGCAGGCTATCTTTACAGGGATGCAGAAACCGAGTACCGGACCTGGTGCCTGATGAAGAAGATGCCATGCGCGGCATTATCGGTGCTTCTATTACCTATCGGTTGGCCTTTGGACCGAATCAGGGTAAGAAGGCACTGACGCTGCAGACTGTGCCAATCAGCGACAACAGAGCGAAGTCGAGTGAACTTGTCAGTAAGCAGGCCGGTTTCTCCCTGCACGCTGGCGTAGCCTGTAAGTCAAATCAGCGTAAGAAGCTTGAGCGTCTTTGCCGGTATATCACGCGTCCTGCCATTGCTGAACAAAGGTTATCAGTGGCTAGTAACGGCAACGTGATTGTTGCTTTAAAAACTCCCTACGACGACGGCACTTCCCACGTTGTCCTGAGCCCAATGGAGTTTATAGGGCGCCTGGCGGCGTTGGTTCCGAAGCCG
>DUAT01000019.1:8688-42981 GCA_012960755.1 Gammaproteobacteria bacterium | reverse complement strand
TGCAAAGCAATGCCCAAAGACACGCAAAGCAATACCCAAAGCGCCTCGAATAAGTCAGGATTGGCGCTGATCTGCATTCACACTGTGATTTTTAGATGGGCGTTGAGATGTTGGGGCCTTAAGTCTCAGGGACCAGGCAGTTACAGTTTTCGTAATTTTCGTATAGGCGTTTCGGTACCTGTCACCCTTATTTCGGGTTGCCGCGTTGCGCCACGTGTGATTCTCTCAGGGAGTGGTCGTCACTGTATCGATCAATTGGCTGAAAGGTGCATTTCTTAGTCGTTGCTTTCACTACACTGAGTTCGACTCGGCTGTATTGCAGTCTTCTCACAATATTGAATCTAACCGCGCGGTCGTCCTTTGAGGGGACCATTGTCGATCTTTCTTTCATCTATTGTACCAACTTGCTGCTCCAAGGATCCTTTTACATCAAAGTTGGGGGTCAGGTCTAGCTAATATTTGTCTTTCGCGGAAATCTAGGGTCAGGTTTAGCAAAACAATCCTTTCTAAGGGGATTTAGGCATAAAAAGGGTTAGGTTTAGTAAAAATTAGTATTAGTCTGATTATATTCCAGGCAGACGTTATTCGATTTCGGCATGACGTTACAGGTTTTTTGGCATTTTGGATCTTTACAATCGGCCGGCTTTTTTTAGTATCTCCATCGCATCCACAGTCAGGAACTGGTTAGCACCTCCCCTCAGCTTTTCCATTTCCCAGTACACATTGGTATAGCCTTGTTTGTTTTTATTGTGATGGAACAGTTTGCGTTCCATCACCCAGCCTTGCCCTTCGACAAACTTTGATTCGAGCAGGTCTAATGCCTGATTGCATCGGGAGTCTGTGATATATCCCGATCGAGCCAGGATATGTAATCCTGCCATAAAATTATAAAGTCGTGGATAGGGATAGGACATTTTTGCATAGACGGACCGTAGTGGTTTACCGTCTCTTCGTCGCAGGTAGATCTGTCGATCCAATAGAATTTCTGCACAATTGTGGATCGCCTGTTCAATCTCCGGTGAGTTTTATATTGACTGGTAGGCAAGCAAACCTCGCATTCCATAAGCTGTATGAACAATCGTGGGTCCACTGGTATTTGGTTTCTTATTGCAGTTCCATCCGCCATTCGGCCATTGATAGCGAAGCAGGTTGTCACAGAGTTGTGCGGTTTCCTGGTTTGAGATGCCAAGGACAGTTGAAGCATACAGGGCGTTGCCATGAAACGAACCGTGGACCCGGTATTTATCCCTGATAAACAGCGGCCCGTCATATTCCTTTTCCAGATCGTGAAGCCAGTGGTAAACATGGTCTCGATAAGGATTCAGCGAGTCATCTCCCGGTGGGTAGTCGATATCCGCCAGATACTTGAGAGTCGCGTAGATAGTTGCCATACCGTCGCGGTTGCCTACATTGTTCATGGCCATATCGGCTAACAGATTTTGCGCGATAGACGAGTCCCTGATCTCTTCTCTCAAGCGACGCACAGTCGGTTCGTCTGGCTCGTATCCGTGCAAATGTATTCGCGTTTTATACCGGATAATGGGATTCGTCGAGTTGTTTAGCTGGTCTATGATTCCACTAAATTGATGATTCATACTGACCTCAGGTGCGGTTTCACGGGATAGTATAGAGTCATTGAGTGATACTGGCTGGTCTTCGAATCAAACTGCTCATCCAACACCGAATGAGGCTGGTTTCAATCTCGTGGAATAAGTCTAAACACCCGAATCGGTTCCGGCACCGGATCATAGTTTCGCCCCTTTAAAATAGTTAGACGCCTGGCCTTGTCGAATTCCAATTCAGCCGTCATGGAATAGACCTGGTTCTCGATTGAAACCAGAATATCAGGATGATCCAGAACATAGTAAGACCAGGCTGATTCGAGCCCCAGGTGTTCTGAAAACCACTGGTTGATGTCAGCAAATCTGTTTGAATGTACATGAAGCTTCCCGTCGATCTGAAAACAATTGACGCGAAATGATGAACGCTCGCTGCGTTTAATTTTCAGGTAACACGGGTGGTAGTCCGTAACAAACTGCCAGGAACCGGGCGGCGACGCAGGCTCGGTCTCAAAGTAAGTCTCCTGGTCACTGCAGGCAGAGATTGAGCCGATTATAAGCATCAATGCGACGAGATCAGGTTTTGACAAGAGTTACACCTTCTTAGTGGTGAATTTGCGTCGACTCGTTGAGTTGATTAATCATCGACCCCAAGTGACTGCTGCGGACACAAGACCTGGTAACCGAACTCGGTCCGCAGATCACACAGTGGTCGCTCATAGTAGTCATCTGGCGGGGCCCATGGCCACCTTCTTGTCATCGCTTTGGCGTTTCGGCGTACGGCTGGAATCAATCGAATCGTTTGCCACAGTGTCACGATGATACTGATATTCAGAAGTTGTTTCAGGATGCTCTTGGACTCCTGGGTTGCCGTGAAGCCGGTGATGTAGTCTTTGTAGGGAACATCCACACCCCATAAGGTCAACAGGTCATTGATGGCTTCGTTCAGAACACCGGTGTGAGTACCGAAGAACACATGGCTCGCATCATGGTTGCGAAAATAGGCCGCGCTCACAGGATCCTCAATGGTGTTCGGGTCCGAGAGGCCCGGGTTGACCTGGTAGTACTCAGCCAGTCCTTCTCGCAATGTCATACCGCTGTCCTGAATCTGGTAGTCCCCACGCAAGTGCGAGGGAAGGGTACTGTTCATTTGAGGCCTCCTTGACGCTGGATCAGCATTCACTTGTCGCACGTCGATGTTCCAGTGAATTATAGCCTGATACTCTGGAATCCCGCTTCTACAAAAGGCAACTTCCCCGCGACTTGAGCGAGACCAGAAGCTATATACGCTTGCAATGTACTTTGTGCTATATACGGTTGGTAGATACATAACACGAGATCAACAATGAGAGGATAGACATATACCTATTGGATCATTAGTTCAATTACATTGGCGGAGTTACTTCATAGTGCAGAGAAAAGCACAATGCCTGATCACATTGTGCGGCAGGTAGAGGATTTTGTCTCCAGATTAGAGGTTCTGGATTATGGTCCCCGGGCTGCAGCCCACCATGGTGACATTCGCGCTGTTCTTGAGAGAAACGGTAAGGTAATTGGAGTCAATGATCTGCACATTGCTGGACACGCAAGAAGCGAAGGTCTGACACTCGTAACAAACAATCTGCGTGAGTTCAAAAGAGTCGAGGCACTTCGCCTCGAGAACTGGGTTGCATGAAACTGACAAGGGTAACGTTTTTTTGAGGGCAACAGAGCTTGAACAATGTGGATAAAAAGGTCGAACTTTTAAACCGTTTGCGACAAGCCTACGATAACAAGGTTTCAGAAAGGGATGAGGGGGAAATTGCAGTCTGGAAAGTTGCAGAGAGGTCTCGCTTTTTATCTGAGTTCAATGGGGGTACCGGCCGATTGCTTGAAATTGGCTGTGGTACGGGCAGGGATTCCCTATTTTTCAAAGAGAACGGGTTTTCTGTCACCAGTACCGATCTTTCACCGGGCAATGTTGCGTTATGTCAGTCCAAAGGACTTGATGCCCGGGTAATGAGTTTTTTTGATCTCGAATTTCCAACCGCACATTTTGATGCAGTGTTTGCGTTAAATTGCCTGTTACATGTTCCCAGAGAGAATCTGGTAGAAGTACTGCATGGCATCAGTCACATCCTGCGACCGGGAGGACTTTTCTACATGGGTGTGTACGGTGGCGAAGACCGGGAAGGGGAGTTTGATTACGATCGGTACGAACCCAGGAGATTCTTCTCCTACTATTCAGACGAACGAATTATCGAAGCAGTTTCAGAGGTGTTTGAACTGATCTATTTTCGTCACGTCGAGGTAGGCATAGACGGGCATTTTCAGTCAATGATATTGAAAGCCGGTGGTGGAACTCTCTCTCACCACTCCAGATCATCAGGTATCTGAAAGTCCTTGTAAGGATCATCTTCATCGACGACCTCCGCCGTCCGATTATGCAGGTACAACATCACCTCATCATAAGTCTCGGGTATTCGCGCCATGATCTTGCGGGCGACCTGTTCCGGTACAAGATCATAACTCTCGCCTGACTTTACTATGGCAAGAAAACCCTTGTTGAGTTGGGTTTTGTTGAGTTGGGAAATGTAGATCTTCTTGATCTTGTTCTGCTCGGTAAAGTTGTAAGCCACGTCGCCATCCTGGCGCTGGCTGTTTACTTCTATGAGTTGTTTAATTTGAGCCTGCAAGGCCCTGGCTTGCGCTGCCTGGTTAAGCTGCTCGTTTTGTTCGCGGTCACGGTGTTGTTTGTCAGCCAGAGTTTGTTCGGCAGCCTGTTTTACCTCATCTACCTCCACGCCCTGTTTGACACGCATTTGCTGCCGGTGCATGCCTTTTTTAGCCTTACGGATTTGCTTGTCGGTGACGAGGCCCGCACTTTTTAGCTGGTCCTGGAGCGATCCGCCGGATTTCTTTTTCTTTGCCATAGCCCTTGATATTACCGATATCTGAGTATTCACATTATGCCGCAATTATCTCTGAAATCTCAGGATTTAGCTGCGCTACCTTGAGTAGTGTTATGGCAGCACTGCCTGGTTGCTTCCTGCCAGAATCAGCTCAATGCGCGTAACCCAGTAAAAAATTAATAGTCACCCTTGATATTTCGTTGGGGGTCTCTGCGTTGGGGTAATGATCAACACCATGCATAACGTGCAGATGTCTCACTGATGACTTGAGTTTCGGGTACATTTCCAGTGTTAGTGCCAGGGGTACTACACTGTCGTTGTCTCCACTGACGACCAGGGTTGGGATTTCAGTGCTGTTTAAAAATGGAGTCCTGTCTTTTCTGGCGCTGATCCTCTGGCCGAAGGCGCGCTCGAAAGGATTGGCTTGAATATCGGCCCAGAGTGCATTACGAATCTTGTAAGTCAGACCCATATGCAGTTTTTCCCAGGTGGCACGACGTTTGTCTGCATCAGCGGGATCTGGTGTCGGCCACGAAGACCTGATTTCTTCTATCTCCTTAGCAGACGGCGCTTGTCGTAGTCCTCCGCCACCACCGGCGACCATCACCATCGCCTGAACATCAAACCCCGAACCATAATCGTCAACCAGGCCGAGTACGTTTGACACGCCAAGGGAGTGGCCAACAATTGAAAATTGGGAAATATTCAGCGCATCGAGTGAATGTTTGATATCAACCGCGTAACTGTCAGGCGAATAGGCGGCCGGATCAGTCGGGTGATCAGAGCCCCCTGCACCTGGTAAACTGATTGCCAGGGTGCGAAACCCGGCTGCAGCCATTTGCGTTTGCACAGTGTCCCAGATTAACGCGGAGGACCCGGCACCATGTATCAGCACAACGAGGTCGCCGCTTCCCTGTTCAAAGTACTCCAGACGTTTCTCAGCGGCTTTTACGAATGGCATGGGTCGCTCCTTTTATGAGGTTACCACTGGTGGTTTTTACGGATGCCTCAAACGGGTTTACCACTTATTTCTGAGTTCCCGCAGTTTCAAAAAAACTGTTTCAGGGCTGGGGTCATCAGGCAGGTCTGGAAATTCCTGCCGCAGTGTAGCGATAACCGATGAGTTTTGCAGGCGAAAAAAAGTGTTCACTTCCTTCTCCATACCCAGGGTCGAAACCAGCGCTTCATCGGGGTCCTGGTTTTTAATTTCGTCCAGCAATGCTGCCGCTTGAGAATTGTCTGGTTCACGTGACAAGGTAAATTCCAGATTGTTAATGATGTAGTCATGACCAGGATATATTTGGGTACTGTCATCAAGCTGTGATAACTGGCTGGCAAATGTTTCGTAGAGCTCGCTGGGGTGCCCGCCATTGTGGCAGTTACCAGCGCCCGCGTTGAACAGGGTATCACCCGAGAACAAACCGGGTTGATCGGTCTTGGACAACAGGCAAACATGGGACATGGTGTGACCCGGAGTGTCCAGGGAAAGGAGTTCAACTGTCTTGCCGACTTTAACGACATCACCGGCAGACAGACCTATATCTATACCCGGGATACTGTCCACTGCATTTTTGTGGGCCAGCAGTTTCGCCTTTGTGGCAGCAATCACCTTTCGGTTGCCCCCAGTATGATCACCATGCTCGTGAGTGTTTAGAACCTGGGTAATATTCCAGCCGTTGCGTTTCGCGGTTGCCAGACATTTTTCATGGTCCAGGGGATCCACGGCGAGTGCCTCCCCGGACTCAGGGCAAACGATGAGATAGTTAAAATTACGATATGCGTTTCCAGTCCAGATTTGTTCGACGATCATATTTGTCTCCTTTTCGTAAGCCTGTTGCGGTGCTTGTGACAGCGCCTGCGACGGCTCCTATGATGGCTCCTGGGACGGTGCCAGTATAGCGGGGATAGTACGATAACAGGTGCTACCCTACAAACCTCTCGAACAAGCTGCCCCAGAATCTTGACTGTTTACCCGAGCGCATTTCAACCTTGTCAGCCCGGTCACCAGACCATTGAATGGCACTTGCGCCCAGCCAGCGAAGTGGTTCGGGTTCCCATCTGCGCGGGACATCATTTACCCAGGCGAGTCGGGTAATATCGGTTTTCTTTTCGAGTACCAGATCCGTCAGGATTCTGGCAGCAAGGTTTGATGCACCGACACCTTCACCCGTGTAACCACCTGCGGTGCCGATACCAGACTGTTGATCGAATGAGACGGAAGGCCGCCAGTGTCTGGGTACGCCCATTAACCCGCCCCATTTATGGGTGATGCTGTAGGGGCCCAACATGGGAAATAGTTCTCGCAATGATCTTTCGACCTTGGGCAGGTGCGGGTCATCCTCAGGAATGACCGGCTTGCGTTTCGAGCCGAAGTAATAACCGGCTCTGCCACCAAATGCGAATCGGTTGTCAAGCGTACGCTGACCATAAATCGTGACCCGTCGATTGTCACCGAAGGTTTCTCTTTGTCTTAGCCCTATATCATCCCAGACATGATCAGGCAGTGGTTCTGTTGCCACCATCATGGAATATAAGGGCATCAGGTGGCGCTCCTGTCCCTTGATCGAGTCGGTGTAGCCTTCGGTAGCCCGTATTATCACCGGAGCAATTACCGAACCCAGGTTGGTATCCAGTTTGTTTTTTTCGAAACTGATGACCGGTGTACGTTCGTAGATTTTCACACCTTTGGTTCTGAGTACGTCACCGAGACCACGTACCAGCCTCGCCGGGTGAATCGACGCACAGTGGGGCGTATAGACAGCGCCGTAATTTGGGATCATGTTGAGACGCTGTTTCGATGTTGCTTCATCCAGCCAGACGAAATCGCTCTCGGAAAAACCAATCTTGTGTCGCTCAGCCACCAGCGCCTGCATCTGCTTTATTTCAAATGGCTTGGTTGCAATGGTTAATGTCCCGCCCTTGGCGTAGTGGCAGTCAATATTCTCACCCTGGCAAACTCTGCCTATCTCATCAACCGTGTCCTGCATTGCCCGTGCAATCGACAGGCCCTGGGCGGCCATCTCTGGCCGCGTGATCATGGCATCGATGCCCATTGCCCAGCCCATGCACCAGCCGCCGTTGCGACCACTGGCACCAAAGCCCACGGTAGAGGCTTCAAATACGGCAATATCCAGGTCAGGGTTAGCCAGGTTCAAGTAGTAGGCGGTCCACAAACCGGTAAAACCGGCCCCTATTATTGCTATATCAACCTGCCGGGGTAGTTGTTCCGGTGGTTCTGGTCGCTTGAGCTCATCCAGGGACGAAAACCAGAAACTGCCGTTGTCGTAGGGCTCGTTCATCGTGGTTCCATAGGGTTGACTGATTATCAGCAGTGAATGTACATTCGTACCTGCACAAGAGCAACTGTTGCCTCAAGAACCTACAGGAACGACAAAGAGCATCCCGTTGCCGGGTACAATCCATACAACATTTGACTTAATTTGCGGAGTAGCAACATGGCAGAGTTTGACCTGATCATTCGTAACGGCACCCTTATCGATGGTACCGGGGGCCCGGCGATTGCCGCTGATCTGGGAATCAGGAATGGCAAAATAACGTCAATTGGGACGATTGCAGGTGAACCGGCTGGTTCGTCAGCGAGCCCGGAAATAGATGCCAATGGTCTCACCGTCGCACCGGGATTCATTGATATCCATACACATTTTGACCCGCAGCTGTGCTGGGACGGTTATGCAACACCATCCATTGAGCACGGCATTACCACCGTCGTCACGGGGAACTGTTCATTATCTCTCGCGCCGTTCAAAGGTGATGGTGCTGCTCGTCTGGTGGGAATGTTTGGCGTCATTGAAGATATTAAGAAAAAGACATTCGACGCAGCGGTGCCGTTTACCTGGCATACGTTTCCTGAATATCTTGAACATATTAAACCCGGCCTGGGTATCAACGTCGGTGCTCTGATCGGCCACTCTGCCGTGCGCTTATACGTGATGGGAGAAGACAGCCAGCGTCGTGCTGCAACAGAAGACGAAATCAGTGAAATGTGTCAGATCATCGAAGATGCCATGGCAGCGGGTGCCCTGGGGATTTCGTCGTCATATGTGGATATGGACGAGTTTGGTCATCCTGTGCCGAGCCAGTTTGCAGACATCAACGAAAAAATCGCACTTGCCAAAGCGATGGCGAAAAGTGGCCGTGGTATCTGGCAGGTGGTGCCTTATTTCCCTGATATCAATCGGGAACTTGAAAACATCCGGGAACTTGGTGAAATCAGCCTTGCTGCGAAAATCCCTTGTAGCCTGCAACCCATATTAAGCTCGCCAACATCGCCTGATGCAGCAGAATTGATCGCAGCCCTCGAGGCAGAGAAGGTAAGAGGTGCCCGGGTTTATGGGCAGGTCATGCCGCGCTGCTTTGATCTCAACATGCGCCTGTCTGAAACCAGCATGTTGCTCTATGCACTGCCAAGCTGGAAAGCCATTATGGATTTGCCGCGCAACCAGAGGCTGGCAGAATTTTCAGATCTCGACAAGAGAAAGATACTGGTTGATGAAATGAAAAACGCCGCGGGCATGAGTGGTGCACTACCGTTTCTCACCGTAGGCAGTGTATTCAGTGAAGACAACCAGGACTATGTGGGCAGGAGCCTGGTCGAGATTGCGCAAGCAGAAGGCAAGGAAATCGGTGAGGTTATTCTTGATCTTTCGCTGGCAGATGACCTGGATACCGAATTTCAACTTAAGAATGTGATCAATGCCAACAAGGAAGCTGTGGCTAAACTCATAAATCATCCCTTGTGCCATTTCGGTGCATCAGATGCCGGAGCGCATATTACCCAGTTTTGTGGTACGGGTGACACCACTCACCTGTTGGAACATTATGTGCGGGAGACGGGCCAGATGACGTTGGAAAGAGCGGTCCACCGCATGACAGGTGAAGTTGCCGGGGATTGGGGTCTGTCTGATCGCGGCACCCTGGAATTAGACAAGGCCGCCGACATCGTCATTTTTGACCCGGCAACGGTGACCGTTGGGGCAGAGGAGTTTGTCGACGATTTTCCCGGCGAAGCCCGACGATATGTCCGACGATCAGAAGGATATTCCGTGGTGATCGTCAACGGCGACGTTGTGTACAGAAATGGAGAGTATACAGGCGCAAGGCCCGGGAATATTGTCTAAGGAATCTAATTGCCGTTTAGAGATGTTCGGCGTTCCTGGTTTTTAGTATCTGGACTATGTCCCACAAAAATTGAACCAGGTGGTCGTGTTCGGCGCGCAGGGCTGGTATAGGGTTCTGGGGTAGCTCGCTGTGGTTTTATAGGTAAGGCTTGTATCTTCAATTACCAGTACTGTCAGCCAGTTAGCTGATGTACATCAAGATAGGCATTGCACCAGCTGGCCGAATGTGTGAATCAATCATAAAACAGGCCTTTTCTTGCTCGAAGTCAAGAAACTCACACCTAACGAGCTTATTGCGTTGAGGAGTTAACCCTGTTTGTGTTATTTCTATAGCTATCGATCAATGATCAGTTTTATAGATAAAAGCTTTCCTGCAAGACCTTGTGGATGGTTGTGCGACGTGATTATGTAACCATTGATAGGGTCTTTTTTTATGCACGACAACGGTTCGTGTGTCAGGCAAGTTGATTAATCGATGTTGTTGACTTTACAGACAAAAGCACAAAAGTGAGGACTGCGAAGTTGTTGGTGATTAATGACGGAAAAGCCAGCTTGCTCTAACACCCAGAGCCAGTCCTCAGTTGTATATTTGTTGTGAGCCGGGAACAAACGGTACATCGCGCTGCGAACTGCTTCAGCGCGTTCCGGTGGTGCATCACCCGTCATCCGGTCCAGATAAGCCGGTAATGGCGTCCTGATCCAGTCCTGAAGTAAGAAAACTCCCCCGGGCTTCAGCACCCGTGCCACTTTCTGCAGTACGGGAATAGGTTCAGGCAATACATGCAGTACGGCGACCATTGAAACCAGGTCAACACACCCATCCCCTAAGGGTATTTCTTCGTCAGTAATGTCATGGATGTGAAAACCTGGCTCATCACCCTCGTAATCCACCTCGTTGTCGGCGTACTCGATCATTGCCGCAGTGACGTCATAACCGTGAAGTATTGCATTGGCGTAGCGTGAACGCAGGTCGCGCAGCAGCAGTCCCGGGCCACAACCGATGTCGATCATCGTCGGGACAGGGGACAGGTGCGGATCGATAGTTTCTGAAAAATAATTCCAGAACATGTCGTCAAAACGATCACCATGACTGGATATCATCCGATTAACGAGTTCCTCGTCTGTAACGCCAGCGATTTCCTGATGTGTGGCCATGGTATTATTGATCCTTTGTGGGGGGTTTTTGTATGCCAACAGGCGAAAAGAGCAGGAAGTCTACACTAGCTGACAAAAGAGCCGGTGCTGTCATTGCTATTGATTGTCGTCGTATTAAAGACAATGCCAATAAAAACACATCTTGAAAAACCATGCTATTGTGATCCAGATCAAATTAGCAGTTAGTGGAATCAAATACTCCTATATGGTTCGGCCGTTAGAGTTGGGGAGATAGTTTGTCGACAGGTGAATCTGGATCGGGTGGTGACAACAGTGGTGGCTTGAGTAGCGCCTACGAAGGTCGAGCGCCAATCGGGTTGAAATTCGTTTACGGAGTCGGCGCCGCATCGGAGACCATTATCGGTGTTGCCTTCAACGCATTCAATTTTTTCTTCTACACCAATATCATGGGCGTACCGGGTACGCTGGCGGGCCTGGCGATCACCATTGCTTTGTTTTTTGACGCTGTTACCGACCCCCTTGTCGGTGCAATTTCTGATCGGTGGCGGTCAAAACTGGGCAGGCGCCACCCGTTCATGTTTGCGGCTCCCCTGCCGGTGATGGCCTGCCTGTTTATGATCTATTCGCCTCCTGAAAGCTTTGAGAGCTTTGAACTGTTCTTGTGGTTAACCGTGTTAACGATTCTGATGCGTTCCTGCATGACTCTATTCCATGTTCCGCATCTGGCTCTGGGCGCGGAGTTGTCAGCAGATTTCACGGAACGGACCCGGGTGATGAGTATTAACACACTGTTGGGTGCGCTGGGTGGATTTGGATTTGCCTTTATTGCCTATTCCTACTTTTTTGCCAGTACGCCTGAATATTCCAATGGTATGTTGAATCAATCGGCGTACCTGACAATGGCAATCTCTGCGTCGCTGGTCGGTGGCACTATCATGGTTCTATCAACAGTGTTCACCATGGGCGTTATTCCAAGGTTGCCGCAGGTACCGGAAAATATTCCCAGATTCAGCTTCCACGAGTTTATGCTGGATTGCAAATCTGCCTTGTCGAACCGGAACTACTTCATGTTGTTGATTGGCTACCTGCTGTTGAGTGCGACTCTGGGTACCCGGGCGACAATCGATTTGCATATGAATACCTATTACTGGGAACTGGTACCGGCGCAGATTCGTTACTTTGTTCTATTGGGGCTGGTTGCTTCGGTTATTGGGTTTCTGCTGACGGCACGACTGCATGAAAAATTTGAAAAGAAACCGGTGCTCATCTTCTGCCTTATTGGATTACTGATCTCTGCATCTTCGCCGGTTTTTTTGAGAATTTTTGGTCTATTTCCTGAAAATCACTCAGACGCTTTGTTGCCCAGTTTAATTTTCTTTTACTTAATGACAGCATCATTTGGCATCATCCTGCTGATCAGTGCCATGTCGGCACTCGCAGACATTGCAGACGAGCAGGAATTGATGACAGGCCGTCGACAGGAAGGCGTGTTTTACGCAGCACGATCATTCTTTGCCAAAGCATCATCGGGATTGGGTCACCTGATTGCGGGTATTGCTATCGATATTATTGAATTTCCCGTCGGGGCTGAGCCAGGGACCATTGCAGAAGAGACGATATTCAATCTTGGTCTGATCGATGGGCCTTTCGCGGTTGTTCCGGGTGTCATTGCCGTCGTCTTCTATTTGCAATATAAACTTACCCGGTCGAAGCACGCAGAAATTCAGGCCGAACTTAAGGAGCGTCATGCGCGGGAATCTGGCGCAGGCATTGCCGGAGCCGATGCGTAATTGGAGGCCGGCGGTTCCTGATCGTTCGTTAACCCGGTTTACCATCAATTCGTGGAAAAACAAGCACGGGTGTGTACAGAACCAGGAAAATCAAAAACGCCAGAACCCAGAGCCCACCGGAGACGGTCACGATTACTGCATAGAGTTCGGGATAGACAACGGGTAGAAAGACCCGCAGGAAACAGGCAAGGTTAATCAGGATAAATGCCAGGGTGGTCGCTGTTGATACCTTGAGTGGCCGCCCTGAATGACCGAGGGAAACACGTACCATCATCCCCAGTGTCATACCGCCGATAGTCCCAATAGTGATTGCGTGTAGCGCCGGTTTACCGATAACTGGAAAAAACGCTTCGGCAAAGAACATGCAGAACCCAACCACCAACCAGCCATAAGAGGTGTACAGAATCCAGAGCAGCGGGTTGGGCCAGATTTGAATGGAATACCATTGTCTGATCCGTAGCAGACTCACGCCTGCTGCAAACAGTGCGACCCAGCCAGTGATGTTTCCCGGTTGACCCTGGTAGCCGTAGACAAGGGCAAAGACCAGGCTTGACAGGATTGCAGCTCGATCAAGCCAGGATGACACTTCGGCCTTATATCCCGGAATCGCCGTGCTTGAGAAAAACGGGATAACACGACCGCCGATCACAGTGATCACCACCACTACGAGGCCGACACATGCCCTGCTGGCCATATCTCCCCAGTGTTCCAGGAGTTGCAATGCTTGTAGATGGATAAGCAGGTTACAAATAGTCAGGAAAGCAAACAGGGGAATAAAAAACAGGTTGCGTCGATTATCTGACATAACCAGCGGTAGTCCTATGGCAATCGCCAGTGCGGGTAAGAAAAGCAGGTCAACCACGGCGACGACTCGGGGATCGAAGTAGTCGGTGAAAAAAGGCAGCACGCGACCGAGCAGCCAGAGCACGACCAGTGTTGCAAGGCGGCCATGTCGTGCGGTTTCGAGCCCTGTCCAGTTGCGAACCGACGTGAGTAAAAAACCAGCGATAACAGCGACGGCATAGCCGAATATCATCTCGTGGCTATGCCAGAGAAATGGGCCGTAGTAGCTGGCTGCGGCCAGTTGGCCTTGAAACATAAGCATCCAGCCAAGTACCAGGAATATGGCGCTAAAACCGGCGAAAAGGAAAAATGGCCGAAATCCCAGTTCAAACAACGCAGTTTTCTTCAAGAAGGTTGCTCCTGTTGGGTCGTCACCGTGGCTCGCGTTCTCAGGTCAGAATTGCTCGAAACAGCCCGGATAACTCGTTAGCGTTATCTTCCCGTCGCCAGCCGAGCAATGTTGCCTTGATCGCAGCTACCGTGGCCATGGGTTCATCGAACATGAAGTGATGGTGGGTCGCTGGAATCACGAAACTTGGCAAAAACCCGTTTGAAATCTCTTCGATATAGCCTGCGCTCTGGGCACCACCGTCAGTGCTGTGTTCACCGAGAATTAATGCAGTGGGACATCTGATCCCAACGAACTTGTCCCGCTGGGATTCTCCCATTTCAAGATGATCAAACAAAGCCGGGTCGAACTTCCAGGTCCAGCCTCCCTCAACCTGGCGCAGGGATTGTCGCGCCAGGTAGGTCACCACATAGGGATGTTGGCAGGGTTGCTCCGGCACCAGCCGGAATCGACCCAGGGCAACGTCAATGTCCTCATAAACCCGGGTAGGTCTGGCGGGTTCCTGGCCGCGCTCATCAAATTGTTTCCCCCATTCGAGGAAGTCATCCGGGGGATTTACCGTAAAATCACAAAAAATAATGCCGCCCAATTGATCGCCGAACTGATGCCCGGTTTCCAGAGCGACAAAGCCTCCGAAACTATGAGCAACGATGTAGGGCTTTTCACCGAGATTAGCAGCGCGGCAGACAGCCATAACTTCCCTGGCAAAGGTATTTCCAGTGTACTTCTCACGCCAGCCACTATCACCATGGCCAGACAAATCTATGGAGGCTACCCGGAACTGGTCGGTCAAAAATGGCGCTACAAATCGCCACCATTCGAGGTGCGCGTTGCTGCCATGGATCATGATGATGCCCGGTTTGCCGACGTCGCCCCAGGCGGCGAAATGAATTTTGCAATCGTCGACGATGACTTCGCCATCTTCACGCTTCGATTCTATCGCTCTTGTGAACCATTCTGGTTCCTGCTGTTGAACACTCACACCTTGACCTCTTTTTTTACAAGCGCGTGAATTTACCACAGGCGTTTCCAGTTACCAAACCATGGGCTGAATTGTAGTAGGCTATGGAAATATCTACTCAATAGAAGTTTCCCAGGTGATTATTAGTGACAGGGAACTTTAGCAAGGCAAAAGAGGATGACATGACCGAGACAGTGAGCTACGAAGTTAAGGGACAGACAGCCATTATTCGACTCAACAGACCAGAGAGACTCAACGCACTGGATGAAAATCTCATCCAGGAACTGCGCAGCGCCTGGCGACGCTATGCTGTCAGTGATGAGAAATGTGCGATCCTGTGCGCCGAGGGTGAACGTGCGTTTTCCGTCGGGGCAGACATAAAGAGTCCTCCACTGGAAATGTGGCAGGGTGTGCCTGGCGTGGGTGTTCTTCTCAATAAGCCTATTATAGCGGCGGTGCACGGCTACTGTGTCGGTGGCGCCTATATCCTGGTTCAGATGTGTGATCTTGTCGTCGCGGCAAGCAATACCATATTCAAGTACCCGGAAGCCCAGGTGGGTTTTACCGGCGGCCTGATTGCCGGATGCGCGGTTCGCGTGCCTCACAAGATCGCCATGGAGTTTATGCTGCTGGGCCAGGATCTATGTGCCGAGCGCGCATATGAGGTGGGCATGGTGAATCGGGTCGTGCCACCCGGCGAGGAGCTGCAGGCAGCAATGGAGTATGCAGAAATCTTCGAACGCAGCGCGCCTTTAGTAGTACAAACCATCAAGTCGTTTGTAAACCAGACCCTGCCCAGAGGGCCGAGTGAAGTGTCGGCATTGGCCAGGGACGAACTGCTGGGGGTGTCAACCAGTGCAGATGGTGCAGAGGGTCGACTGGCATTTAAGGAAAAGCGCCCTCCCAATTTTCAGGGCAGATAAGTTACTGACAGACGATTTGGTAAGCTTCTGACGAAACGAATTGGCAAGCCAGCAATTCGAGCAATATGCTGAACAGCTATTTAGGAGAAACAACGATGAAAACAGTGAATCTGGGTGAGTTGGAAGTCAGCGCCATTGGCCTTGGCTGTATGGGTATGTCACAAGCCTATGGTAAGGCCGATCCCGAGGAGTCAGAAAGAACATTACATCGCGCGCTGGATATTGGTGTGACATTTCTGGACACCGCAAACGTTTATGGCATGGGTCATAACGAGAAACTCGTCGGCAGGGTACTTAATAAACGTCGCAATGAAATACAACTGGCGACCAAGTTTGGCATTTCTGTCGAAGACGGTAAACGGGGCATTAACGGTCGGCCGGAACAGGTAGCAAGCCGGTGTGATGAGTCCCTGCAAAGACTTCAAACTGAAGTCATCGACCTTTACTATTTACACAGGCTGGATCCCGATGTGCCAATTGAAGAAACAGTCGGCGCCATGGCTGACCTGATTAAGGCGGGTAAGGTTCGGTATCTGGGTTTATCAGAAGTCTCCGCCAGGACGTTAAGAAAAGCCCACGCGGTACATCCTATTTCTGCGGTGCAATCAGAATACTCACTGTGGACCAGGGATCCGGAAGATCACGTGCTGGGCGCCTGCAGGGAGCTTGGTGTTGGTTTTGTGCCCTTCAGCCCGATGGGCAGGGCGATATTGACAGGGACCATTACCAACGACGATTCCATCGAGGCCGAGGGCGATATGCGTTCGACCATGCCGCGCTTTCAGGGTGAAAATCTGGCTAACAATTTAAAGCTGGTTGAATCCCTTGGCGAGATTGCTGAAAGCCAGGGAATCACCCGGGGCCAGATTGCTCTCGCCTGGTTGTTGGCACAAGGTGATTTTATTGCTCCAATACCCGGGACCAAACGTGTCAGCTACCTGGAAGAGAATGCGGCGGCAGTAGATATTCAACTTGATCCCGGGACCTTGTCTAAGGTGGATGAACTATTCGCGGTGGCGAATGTGTCCGGTGAAAGATATACAGAAGCCGGTATGCGTTCGCTGGATCGTGATTAGAAAGCCACTAACAGCTATCGGGATTCAAGCGGGTTAATTCTCCTTATTTGCGTCTGATTAATTCTACCTGCTGCGGGTCTCCTGCTGGTGTAAAGCCGAAGATCTGGCCATAAAAATCAAGCTCGGAATTCAGCGCTTTGATGTTATTCGCCGGTTGACGAAAGCCATGGCCTTCACCTTCAAAAGGAATGTAGGCCGTTGGGATGCCGTTTTTCTTCAATGCCTCGAAAATCATTTCCGACTGGTTCGGAGGAACGACCTCGTCATCCAGACCCTGGAGAATCAGCAATGGCGCACTGATATTGTCTACACTGTAGATGGGTGATCGTTGCAAGTAGACATCTTTCTTCTCTGGGTAGGCGCCAATCAATTGGTCCAGGTATCGGGATTCGAATTTATGGGTGTCCCGGGCTAGAATTTCCAGATCGCTGATCCCAAAATAACTGGTTCCGGCTTTGAATACGTTTTCAAAAGCCAGTGCTGCCAGTACTGTGTATCCACCGGCGCTGCCTCCCCGAATTGCCAGCTTGTTGCTGTCGACATATTTCTGTTCAGCCAGCCAGCGAGTGCCGTTGGCGACATCCTCGATATCCACGATGCCCCAGTTGGGATAGAGTTTTTTGCGGAATGCCCTGCCGTAGCCCGTACTGCCTCGGTGGTTGACATCAAACACGGCGAATCCCCTGCTGGTCCAGAACTGGATGCTGGGGTCTAAGGTTGAAGATGTGGCGGCGACGGGGCCGCCATGAACTTTGACAATTAACGGTGGTAGTGCGTTCTTTGGCCCGGCGAAGTCGGCGTTGCCGGGGGGATAGAAAAATCCATAGGCTTCTTCATTGTCTCCTGTGGAGTAGGTGATCGCCTGCGGCTCGGACAGGTACTTGGGTTCAATGCTGGGTCCATTCGGCTCGTAGACCTTATGATAGCTGTCATTGTCGAGGTGATAAATGGCATGCTTGCTATCGGGGGTTGATGCGATGAAATATACATTGTCTCCGTTCAGCGTCACCGCACCGGCAGATGAGAAAGGCTTGCCAATATCTTTTAGTGCGCCTGTTGTCAGGTCGAGACGTGCCAACTGGGAAGATCCTTCCCGGGAGTAGGTCAGCAGGATGGACGAATCGTTTTCGAAGGTAAAGCTACCCATTTCAATTGGCTGGTCGATAAGCAATTCGGGTAAGCCATCTTCGTCCACTCGATAAAGCACCCACCAGTTTGACCAGTCAGCTACAAAGTACAATGTTCCGTCACTGGAAAAGGTCGCGCTGCGAAGTGCTGCGCCGGTTGTTATTCCGTGTGGCAGGCTGATCCGTTGGAATCCAGTTCTATGATTCTCAGTTGGGTATCGTCCCAGGGCATATTCGGATGGGACCAGGTGATAAAGGCGACGGATCGGCCATCGGGAGAGAGCGAAGGGCCAGATACAAAGTCAGTGCCTTCAAATAAAATCCTGCCTTCACCACCATTGTTCATGTCGATGGCGACCAGTGTATTCACGGCTTCGCCTTCTGCCCGGTGGTCTTCCCGAACGCAAATGATCTGTTGATGGTTCAAGTCTGCGATGCAATCCATGTACCTCAACCCGGCTGGCGTTAACGCAGCGGCTTCCTGACCCGGGGTTAACTTATAGAGCTTCTGGTCTGTGAAATTGGAATAGTAAATATCATCCCCTGCGATCAGGTATGGCCGCCCGCCATATTCGTGGACGCGAGAGCGAACGCTTAATGCAGGATTAGTCAACGGCTGGGGTTTTTTATGTTGGTCCAGGGCGACTAGCATGTTGCGCCCGTTGTTGGCGGCTCTGGATTCGATAAAATAGAGTGAACCGTTTTCGGCGGTCAGGTAGGCAATATTGTCTGAACTTTCGAAAATCGTCGCGGCGGTCAGGGGTGATTCCCAGGAACCATAAGGTGCCACGACTGGATTGTTATCGTCTTCAGCTTTCATCGCTTTCTCCCTGGAACTGCAGTTCACCAGCAACACAATGACTATGATAATACCTGTTAACTTTGCGATGGCTGTACCTACTTTCGATTTATGGTTCTGGTAATTGGTCGATTAACCCGTATCACTATACGCCATCCACATGTTCTTCGAGAGCTTGTTGGCGTTCAATCGTCCGCTCCTGGATCATGCGATAGGCAGTGTAGTACTTGTGTATGTTCGCGACATATCTGACAGGTTCACGGCTGATCATCCTTGCTGCCATTACTTCAACATTGCCAAACCAGACGTTTGGGTCCAGGCCATTTTTCGCTGCGGCGTTCCTTAGTCGAATGACGTTTGCGGGTCCTGCGTTGTAAGCCGCCCAGCTAAACAAGCGCTGGTCCAGGGGCTTGATATCATCGTCAGAAAAGTAACGTCCCCGAATGAATCTCAAGTATTTGGTACCCGCATGAATATTATCTTCCACCTGGTCTATATTAGGGATAGCGACATTGGGATCACGTGCGGTACTGGGTAGTACCTGCATAATACCTATCGCACCACGATGGCTTCTCAGCTTTTGATTCAGCCTGGACTCCTGGTAAGCCTGGGCAGCGAGAGCTAAGGGGTCGAAGCCATACATATCGCCGTATCTCTCGAACAGATAGAGAAAATTCATTAGTTTGTCCCTTTCGAGCCGTTCGGCAGGGTTATCAATCCACTGGGTGTTCTCGAAATATTTGGTGAAGAGTACATTCCCTAATAATGTGCCTTTCTTGGCTTTGGGCATGAAAGCATTCAGCGCTTGCAGTAGTTCAGGTGAATTTTTTCGAACAGCCCAGCCAACATATTTATCTTCAGATACTTTTACCTGTTCCAGAATGTCGAGATTGGGTAACACCTGTGCCCAGAGTCTGGCCTTGAAATCATCACACACGGTATAGTCGATAATACCAGCATTGACCAGTTCGAGGATGTCTTCAGTCAGTAGCCTGGGATCAGATTCGATGATATCAACCTCTGGCATATCCAGGGTGTTCAGATCGTTGTTTAATTCCTCCAGGTGCTGCACGTAGGAGCTGGAATTCAAAACATAGATCTGCTTACCGCTCAATCCTCCTTTTGAATCTATCCGGGGGGCATTTTTGTATTTGACGATGACTTCATCAACCAGGCTTGTCTGACCCGATACAAAATCAACCAGGTTTGCCCGATCTGGCGTGATTGTCAGTAGTGCGGCGGCGATATCGCCTTCACCCGCAATAAGCGCCGGGAGCAATTGATGAAATTCTACCGGGATAAATTGTACAAACAATTTGTCGGATTCTCGGCGGATACCCTTGTTAAGAGTCTTCATGAGCTGGCGAACCAGTTCCGCCTGGATACCGAGAATGCGACCACCTTCAAGGAAGAAGTCCGTTTGACTATGGGTGACCAGTACACGTATCAATCGGCGATGACGTATTTCGCCAAGATCACCGGTAAACAGTCCAGCGTTTGTATCCTTAACGTTCTCGGGTATCTCTTCGAGCACGCTGTGCCCTTCGTCGCCGGAGGTGACAGAATAACGATTGGTTTGCGCCATGAGCAACGCATGGTTTGCTGCAATCAACAGGGAAAGGATAAGACTCACTACAATCTTCATTGCGTTGAAACTACCTGGGTGTCGTGATGCATATCAAGTTTAATGATTTTTACCTGCAGCGGAAAATTAAATGCTATCTCCCGGTACTACGGGCCAGATGACACAAGTCTACCGCCCAGGGTAAAGTCTGGTAGGCTGCGAGTTGTTTGGTACGAAGGTTAACGTCATGCGTCTGGAAAACGCGGGTGGGCTACTGGTTGGGTTGCTGTGTATGCTGGCGATGCCGGTCACTGCGGTGTTGATTGACCCGCCTGGTGCTGATTCGCGCGGGACTAAACTGCGCCATGATTTGCATGCAGCCTATCTTCAGAAAAAGGGTTCCTATGTGGTGCGTTCCAGTCATATGGACGACGATGGCGTACCGACATATACCAATCGACTGGTCCACGAAGATTCTCCTTATTTACTGCAACACGCGCACAACCCCGTTGACTGGCATCCCTGGGGTCCCTCGGCGTTTGCACTTGCTGTGGAGGAAAATAAACTTGTATTCCTGTCAATCGGCTATTCCACCTGTCATTGGTGTCACGTGATGGAACGGGAGAGTTTTGACAATGAAGATATTGCCAGGCTGCTAAACGAGAATTTTATCGCTATCAAAGTGGATCGGGAACAGAGGCCGGATCTCGATGAAATTTATATGACCGGTGTGCAGTTAATGACGGGTCGTGGTGGTTGGCCCATGTCCAGCTTCCTGACAAACGAGGGCAAACCATTCTATGGTGGAACTTACTTCCCGCCCCGGGATTTTGTCTTGTTGTTGAATCAGGTCAAAGAATTCTGGCGTACCCGACACGATGATTTGTTGCGCCAGGCCGATGAGGTTACCGCTGCAGTTACCCGAATCACATCCGCTCAGAGTGAAGCGAAAGAGATTAATCATGCGGTGGTGAAAAACGCTGTCCAGGTGCTGATAGCCCGACATGACCCGGCGTATGGAGGATTTGGTCGCGGTATAAAATTTCCGCAGGAGAGCAATCTGTTGCTGCTACTCCATGCCTGGCAACGAGACGATGATGAGTCAGCTTTAAGGGTGGCAACAAAAACCCTTGATGCCATGGCTGCCGGGGGAATCTATGACCAGTTTGGAGGCGGATTCCACCGCTATTCAACTGATCGCAAGTGGCAGGTGCCGCATTTCGAGAAGATGCTCTACAACCAGGCTCAACTGGTACGGGCTTACACCAAGGCTTATGAAGTGACGCACGATGCTGCATACAGACGCGTAGTTCAGCAAACTCTCGACTTTGTGCTGCGTGATATGAGTTCTGAGGCTGGCAGTTTTTATTCCGCCTGGGATGCGGATTCAGAAGGCGAGGAAGGACTGTTCTATCTGTGGATGCCTGAACAGATGGCTGATGTGCTGTCCCGTAAGGAATTGGTACTGGTGCAGGATTTGTTTCGAATCACAGACCCGGGTAATTTCGAAGGCAAAAACATACCGACGCTGCCGTCTACCCTCGAAGCATACAGCGTCAAAAACCAGCTCGAACTGTCCCATTTGATTGCAGATGTGGCGCGAATAAGAGGAAAATTGACCAGCAGTCGAACCGGTCGAATTCCGCCATTGAGGGACGAAAAAGTAATTTCTGCCTGGAATGGCATGATGATATCAGCCTTTGTGCTGGCAGCAAGAGAACTGGAGCGAGAAGATTATCTGCAAGCTGCGATTAAAGCTGGTGAAGAGATCTGGTCCCGGGCCTGGTCGAAAGAACACCAACTCAGACGCATCATTCTGCATGATCATGCTTCAACGGCTGCAGGCCTTGAAGACTATGCCTATCTGGGAGAGAGCTATGTTTTCCTGTTTGATGCGACAGCAGATGCCCTGTGGCGAGAGCGGGCTGAACTGTTAGCAGCAGTGATGGTCGAGAAATTTTGGGATAGTGAACGTGGTGGTTTTTTTCTCGCCCAGGTACATGTCGAAGAGCCGTCCATCGCCCGGCCAAAGAGTCCGGCCGATGGTGCTATCGGTTCAGGCAATGCAGTTGCGCTGAACCTGCTGGTCAGGTTGTACGAGCGCAGTGGCGAGTTGCACTATCGGCAGCGAATTATCGACACCATCAATGCTTTCTCTGGTTTAATTCAAGCGTCGCCTGCTAACTTTTCTACCATGCTGCTTGGGGTGAGTGACTACAATCAGGGTTCAGTTGAGTCTGTTCAGTTCAGCAGAGCAGGTCATGTCAAAGCGGTTGCCCGGTTGAAGGAATCCCGGGGTTTTGAAATCAATCTTTCAATATCACCCGGCTGGCATATCAATGCCCACCAGGTAAACCAGGCTGACCTGATTGCCACACGGGTCGAAACCCGTGGTACTGGCCGGACTCTTGATAAGATTGATTATCCTTCGGGGCATCTAAGACAATTAGGATTTCAGGAGGCTCCCTTGAATCTATACGAGGGTCGACTTGTAATATCCGGTGCCTTCAATGAGGGGGCGATGACGGCTTTGCCCCTGGAATTACATTTACAGGCGTGTAACGATGAAATTTGTCTGGCGCCGGAGTGGTTGAATTTCAGATTGTATTCGGACGATACCCCTAGCCAATAAAAAGAGGAAATTAATATGACAAAGGTTCAATTTGGTATCGGCTTGCGCCGACTGTGCGACAAACTCGACCATCCCCGCGGAGGATGCAAAAAATGCAGAATCACTCGGCTATGAGTTTTTGTCCACCGGTGAGCATGTGTTTTTTTATGGGCCGATTAATAACGGGCTGATTTCGCTGGCTGCCGCGGCCGGTGCAACAACCCATATTAAACTGATGAGCACGATTACGCTGGTGCCGCTCTACCCCGCGGCGTTGCTGGCGAAACAGGTCACAGCGCTGGATGTGGTATCTGGCGGCCGGTTCAGTCTGGGCGTTGGTGTTGGTGGCGAGTTTGCAAAAGAGTTCGAAGCCTGCGGTGTACCGGTGAACGAGAGAGGCGCGCGTACGAACGAGGCGCTTGAAGTGATGAAGCGACTCTGGACGGAAGATGAGGTGACCTTTGATGGCCGTTTCACCACGCTCCCCGGCGTCACGCTCGATCCGAAACCGGTGCAAAAACCGCATCCGCCCATCTGGATTTCTGGTCGCAGCGACGCCGCAATGAAGCGCTGTGCAAGATACGGTACCGGTTGGCTGCCCTATATGTATACACCTGAAAAGCTGGCGATGAGTCTGCAAACCATTCACGAATACAGAGAGCAGGAAGAAACCCAGTCACCGGTGTTGCCTGGTTTATTTATTTTCTTCGCAGTCCACGAAGACAGAGACACGGCGATAAAAATGGCGACGGACAGGCTATCGGCGCAGTACAACCAGGACTTTTCTGCCTTGGTTGGCAAGTACGCGCTGGCGGGTAATCCGGACGATTGCATTAAGAGATTAAGGCAGTACATTGATGCCGGGGCGGGCACCATTCTTCTTAACTCTGCTTGTCCCGGTGGCTATACTGCCGATAATGAAAGGCTGTTTGCCGAGAAGGTGCTGCCAGCCTTCAGAACATAGCAACAACTAGGGAGGTCGTGCATGTCAATACAGGAGTTAGGCAGCATCGGGGAGTTTATTAGCTCCATTGCCGTATTGATAACACTGGTCTATCTTGCTCTGCAGGTGAAGCAGACACGCAACGCGACAGTCGCCAGTGCGATGCAGAATAACCGCATACAGTTTCAGAATATTATGCTCGCTAACCGTGATTCACTGATAGCGCCGATTATTATCAAGGCAGACAAGGGTGAAGCGTTAACGGAGGAAGAAGAGTACCGCTTATCACATCACATCAATTTGCAATGGAACCTGCTGTTTTCTGAATACGTTCAGCTGAAGATTGGCTATACCGAGGGCTGGACACCCAGTGACAAACTGGCCCTGACCCGGATATTCCACCGATACGATGGTCGGGCGGCAGTCTGGTGGCAGAAGACGGGAAAGTTGATCTATCCCGAGACGTTTGTGAGACATGTTGAGGAGCACAAACCAAATCCCTAGCTTTGTTCCCTGGTTTTTTTGCTATTTCGTCGCCTTGATCGTTTTCACCACATCCATAAACAGGTTGTTAACTTCTGTGACGTTTAACCCGGCAGCTTCGACATTGTTGACAGTTGCACGATTCATTTCCGGGCCTAGTCTTCGGCTGATTTGGGTCATCAATGTCATCATCAACTTGAAGGGGTAGTACCTGCTACCGGTATGTTCGAACATGAACAGGTTGCCGTCGGGTTTCAACACACGCTTTAAGGCTTTTAATCCTTCAACCGGGTTCGGGACTGAACAAAACGTACAGGATGTGAAAACCTGGTCGAAACTTTCGTCTTCGAAATCCATTTCATGCACATCCATGGCTTGGGCCGTGATTGATCCGTCATAGGCGGCGATTCTGGGCTCGGCAACTTCCAGCATTTTTGGGCTGATATCGATAGCAGTGATCTCCTTTCCGGGGGGGAATGCGGCAATATCGAGACCGGTGCCTAACGCTAAAAAGAGAATTTTGCCGTCCATGTTGCTGAAGAGTTCACGTTTTGCTGGCAGCCATCGCTCCTCGGCACCTTTTGAAGCCATGATGTCGAATGTGGGTGCCGCCTTGTCCCATTTTCTTTGTGTTACCAGGTCTGCCATCGACCAGTCTCCTTTATGTTCTTTAATCTATTTTTTGTCGAGGTTGCTTTCAATCTCAAGCTCATCTATCGCCAGCGAACGGGTTCTGTACCTCTCAGTGCACTATTCAGGATCCAGATTACAACCAGGGAAATCAGCCCGCATACAGCGCCGAGATAAAAGCAATCCGTCGCGCTGAGTTGCTCCATCGCTGCCCACATGCCAACTACCATGCCGGATACCATCCCTGTGAACATCAGAGGCACCATGACTTCCATGGCACCAAACAACACCGAGAAGGGAATCCAGAGGATGATGGCAACCAACATACTCACTGCCATCATCAAAAACATGGCGATCCACATATTCCAGCCGGGGTCGACGATGAGCCAACTGAGCCAGCCAACCAATGCCCCCGTGAGCAGGTTGGCGAACAAGTCGCCGAGAACGAAGTAAAGTCTGTGATCCATGGAGCATGCCTTTTTTCCAACGACGCAGATAGAACGATACCTTATGAAGTTTTGCCAACGTCGGCAAGGTATAAAGCAGACAGACAGTTAACCCGGGATGCAATCTCGGTTATCCTGTGCAATTGATATGAAACTTTTTGGCTACAGTTCGGGGCAGACCAATGATTGAGTTGAAGGTTAATGGGAAGGCATATTCGGTGGATGTTGCACCAGACACGCCATTGTTATGGGTAATTCGCGAAAACCTGGGGTTAACGGGAACCAAATTTGGATGTGGCGTAGCGCAGTGTGGTGCCTGTACCGTACATCTCCAAGGCACTCCAATTGATGCAGTCTGCAGCAGAAGACTGGGGTGGTAACGTATCTGAATTGACCACGAACAATGGTTTATTGATGCATAAAGCCTCCGGCAGGAGCGCACGTTATTCGACCTTTGCTGCCGTTGCTGGTACGAAACAGCCTCCCTCGGAGCCAAAACTCAAGACACCGGATCAGTTCAAGATTATGGGGGAAGACGTACCCCGCCTTATTCCCTCCAAAGTCGATGGCTCGGCGATGTTCGGGATTGATGCCAGTGTTGAAGGTATGAAAATCGCAACGATCAACGCTTCACCGGTTTTTGGTGGAACCGTTGTGACAATGGATGCCTCTGCTGCCATGAAAATGCCAGGGGTGGTTGATGTCGTTAACCTGAATGATGCCATCGCGGTTGTTGCTGATGGTTACTGGCAGGTGAAACAGGCACTGGCGAGTATTGATATCACCTGGAGCAAGACAGACAGCGACGCAATAAATAGCGACAAGGTGTTTGCTCAGTTTCAGTCTGATATTAAGCGGGCAGTCGAAAACGGTGACGCGAAATCTGACGTTAATCTCGGTGATACTTCGAAAGCAATGAATGGTGCCAGGCAGGTTATTGAGCGTAGTTACCAGGTACCTTATCTTGCCCATGCCTGTTTCGCCCGGCAGGACCCCTATCAGTTTCGTCGTGATCTGTTGAAGGATCAGACGCGGCATCGAGAGATTCTTGATCTGGTGGCAAAAAAATCCAATTGGGATAAACCCATCGGCAAGAACAGAGGTCGGGGTATTGCTTTACAGGAATCCTTTGGCACCCTGGTCACGCAGGTGAGACCTATATTATCAATAGCCATGAATCCTGGGGTGGCGCTGGTGAACCCGGTACACCGGGCACCGCACCTGCGCTGGCGAATGCAATTTTTGCTGCCACAGGTACCCGCGTGCGTGAGTTACCAGTATCCAAATATGAGTTCAACATCGATTTCGTGGAAGAGAACGAGGTCTGACAGCTAAGGAGCCTCTGGTGTGCTGTGTCAGGTCTCACGTCGTCGATTCAGAACCGCGAGGACGGCTGCCCCCGCCAGAAACGTCGCGCTGTACACCATGCCAATTGTTGCCAATTCAAAGTTCGGCAAAACGGGTGCCATAAACGCCAGTATGTGAAAGCTCAGTACAATGATCGCAATGTTAAAAAAGGCCAGTTCCTTGGCAATAGGTGTGCTTAGATTGGGGTCAAGAATTCGCAGTAGCAGCAGGCCGCTGCCTGTCGAGCCCGTACAGCAACCAAACACCGTAACAGCCCGCTCGACACTAAAGGACTTCAGGGACCTTCCGTAGGCATAGCAGAGCAGTGCGGTAACCAGGGAAATTGCGATACAGGTCAGTGTGATGGGCAGCAGGTAAAATTGAATGCTCATAATCGTTGCCACCACCATCAGGTCCACAGACGTGCCGGTAATTCTTTTCTGGGTCTCGTTATCGATCAGGTGGCCCCAGCCGACGCGATCAATCAATGCACGCAGAATCACACAAACAATCAGGCCGTGAATAAAAAACAGGTTGTGGCTGAACAGGATGCCCAGATTGACCCCGGAAAGATTTACCTCTGAAGCCAGGGGTTCCACGAACTTGAGGTATTGATCCGTTAATACATATCCCAACGCCAATACAGCCAGGTGAAATGTCAGGGAGTCGACGTTTGCGGCATGGGTAACCTGTACACCGGCAGATTGTCTTGAGCCAGGTGCCAGTATCCCCTTTAGAAACTCGTCATCAATGCGTGCTGTTTTGTTGTGGTGCATGCCTTTGCTGATAGCATACCGGGCAGCAGGCACGCCGACCACAAAGGCCACGACGAAACCGGCGGAAGCATAGATCAAACCGAAATCCGCAGCATGGCTGATGCCAAAGCTATCGCTCCAGATAGTGCCCATGGCCAAAGCCTGGCCCGGCCCCTGGGTGAACCCGTGGGTGGCAATCATGCCGAGAAAATGAGATAGCTCATTGCCTGTCACCTTGTTATACAAGGCAATGACGCCCAGGCCGACCAGTCCTTGCAACACCAGGCTCATCACCCAGATGACAGACAACCAGGTGCCCCCGGCGGCGATGGAATTGCTGCTGTTGGTACGTTCTTTGCCTACCAGTACCAGGGACATAAAGCTCAAGGTAAAAAAGTGGAATGCAAACGCCGTAAAGTCACTGTTCACAAAACCAAAAGACAGATCAACGTTAATAAGGGTAAATCCCAACAAACCGGCAATCAGGCTTGCCGGGATTAAAGCCGACTGGATCCATTTGAATCTCGCCCGGATTGCTACACCGGCAAGAATCAGGCTCACCATAAATGCAAAGGCGATAACGCCTGGAAATGTTGCCGTCATAAAGTGCTAGATCCTCGAAGCCGTAAGTATGATATCTGACATTTGCCAGACTTCCGTGAATCTCGCGTCGACTTGCATCGCTTCTTCATCTTTGCCTTGCTGTTTGAGCGCCTGGACAAGCCCGTACATGGACCAGCCGTTTCGCGGATAGTCCTTCAGGTCCTGCCGATAGACGGCTTCTGCCCGGGCGGGCTCACCTAGTTGCATGAGGGCTTGGCCCAGGGCCTGTCTTGTCGGGTAGTACCAGAAAGGCGGCTCGGTATACGGCAGGCTGTCTTGCAGTTCTACCGCTGTAGCATATTTCTCGGCGGCCCCGGCAAAATCACCCTCGTAAAATTCTATATCCCCTTGTAACAATTCATCTGCGATATCCATGAGCTTGCTCGCCGGGTAGCCACGTTTATCCAGGAATGTCATGGTTGCGTCACTTCGATAGCTTACAAGCTGATCAAGTTCAGTTTTTGCAGCATCACTGTTCCCGTTGGCGGCAAATGCAACACCTCTGGCATAGTGATACATGCCGCGGGAGTACTTCAAGTCTTCAGGAGGCATTTCCTGGTTCATGATTTCCTCCCATTTACCAAACCTGACATAAGAGAGCAGGGGAATAGTATGGAAAAACTCGACCGTCGGAAATTGCCTGATCTGATCCAGGTTCACGTTGCGCGCAACCCTTAGCGCAGAATTGATGGAAAGCTCACTGCGCCCCTCCATCGTCGAGGCAGCCCAGAGAAAGTGAATGTTATGGGGGTAATACAGTGCCGGGTAAAACCCCTGGGCATTACATTGGGCGATGTACTCTTCATCAACGCGCGCAGCTTCAATATTGGCCGTAGACGCATCGTTATATCTGCCAACACGCCAGTATATATGTGCTGGCATGTGAACCAGGTGACCCGCGCCGGGAACCAGGTTGGCGAGTTGGTCCGCCGCAGCCTCGGCACGGGCTGGTTCCGACGAGGCTTCAACGGCATGGATATACAAGTGTAATGCCAGGGCGTGATCAGATTTGCGTTGCAGTACGCTTTCGAGCTGTTCAATAACCTTGACTGTCTCGTCCCTGGGGTTTCCGTCGTCCTTCCAGTAGTTCCAGGGCATGGTGTTCATCATTGATTCTGCGTACAAAGCCGCGGCATCAAGATCATCGGGATACTGCCTGGTCAGATCTCCCATTGCGCTGGCATAGGCCAGGTCCAGTGGTGCACGATCAGTGCCCGGGTCGCCGTTGTATCGTTTCTGCAGCGCTTCGATATAGGCGCGTTCAGCCTCGGTAACGCTGGTTTTTCTTTTAACCGCCTCCTGCAGCACTTTGTAAGCCTGGATTCTTTCTGCATCGGACATAATGACCTGCCCGTCTGAATTGATATTGATGTTTGGCCCGGTTGCCAGTGATTCGCCCCAGTAGCACATGGCACAGTCCGGGTCGAGCCGTTGTGCCGCCTTAAAACTGCGTATGGATTCAGCATGATTGAACGCAAAGGTGAGGGTCATACCCTGGTCGAAAAACTGTTGCGCCCCCTTGTGGCTGGTGGTGATGGGATGGTGAAAATTTCCCATACCGGCAAACAGTGGCGCACCGGCTTCAACTGCTAGCGCTACTTCCCTGTCGGATGAGGTACAGCTGCTGAGTGATATTGCAATGATTAGGTTCAGGACGACGATTATTTTTTTCATTTTGCTTCTCCTAAAACGATATTTTACAACTAGTTGGTGCCCTGGTTAACGGGCGCATCAGCAATCTTCAGCAGCTGTTTACCCATGTTTTTGCCCTCGAACAAACGCAGGAATGTTTTCGGCGTATTCTCAATACCTTCCTGGATATCCTCTGCATGCTTTAGCGTTCCGTCCGCGATCCAGCGACTCAGGTTGTCAATGGCTTTAGCCGCCTGGTCAAGATAGTCAATAACAATAAAGCCCTGCATGCTGCAGCGGCGGATCACGAGCTGCATGTAGTTTTTTGGCCCCGGGGGAAGTTCTGCCTCGTTGTACGAGGAGATGCCGCCGCACAAGACAATGCGACCATTCTGCGCCATGTTCAGCAAAGCAGCATCGAGAATCTCGCCGCCAACATTGTCGAAAAACACGTCGATCCCGTTTGGACATGTTTCCCGCAAACGCGCCATCACGTTTTCTGACTTGTAGTCAATGGCATCATCAAAGCCCAGTTCACCGGTTAGCCATTTGCATTTGGCTTCGCCACCGGCGATACCGATGACTTTTGAAGCGCCTTTAATTTTCGCGATCTGACCAGCAACGGATCCGGTTGCACCTCCCGCGCCGGAAACCACTACAACATCATCAAGCTTGGGTTTGCCAATATCCAGTAAACCGAAGTAGGCGGTTAATCCTGTTCCTCCCAGGGCGCTTAACACAAGATATGGCGGGATGCCTGCCGGTATCTTGTTAACTCCGCCCATAGGACCGGGTTTGCCATCGTTAACAGCATACTCCTGCCATCCCATGCTGCCAGAGACAAAGTCCCCGGCCTGGAAATTTGCATTGTTGGACTCGATCACCTGGCCAACGGTACTGGATCGCATCACCTCACCGATCTGCACTGGTGGCACATAACTTTTAACATCATTCAGCCAGCCGCGCATGGCGGGTTCAAAGGCGAAATAAAGATTGCGAACCAGGAACTCATCTTCAGCCAGGAGCTCGGCGACAGGTGTCTCGACATACTCGAAGTCACTCTCTTTCACCATCCCTACCGGGCGGGATTTTAATTTCCATTGGCCATTCATTCGGTTCGACATATTGTCTCCTTGGGTTTTGTAGCTTGTCGTCTTTGTTCTTGTATTGGTTCTTGTATTGGTTCTTGTATTGGTTCTTGCTGATTTTCTTGTTTGCCTGATGTCTTACTGGTGTGAAAAAATGCATCATCAATCATGGAAATGGTTTCACCAATAGCCGCTGCTGCATCCAGGTACCCATCAACATAACATCTACTGCGATCAAAATGCATCACGGGTCCGTTCAGCGCTGGTGCGACCACGTTGTTCCAGGATGGCCAGGCCGGAACCTGTGGGCCATTTGGGTCGGCGCGAATGATGAAATTAGTCATTGACTGGCGCATCGCATCTGCGAATGCCTTGATTTCCGGGTTCGCTCCATTAAATTACCGGTACGGCCGGTTTACTGGTGTATAACGGGCAACTTCAAGTCAATGTCAATCGTGATGGCCGAATTATGAGCGTCAATAACTCTTTTCTGTCACGAATAGCTGATTCTGCAGGTTCAGTGACGCCAGTTCTAAATGCGCTGGATGCGGTGATGAAGGTTGCGAAAAACCTGGGTATCGAGCTTACTGCCAGGGCACGTGTCATCCAAAATCCCACTGGTGAAGAGTCGACGATCTGGTTATAGATATTGCCGTTGGTTCGAAGGTTCAGCATTTATCGGCGTGACACCAGAACGTCTGGTAGATACCAGAAGCGGCATTGGCGCACCGGTAGCGAAGGTGACTGACGATAACCAGTTGACGATTGTGGTGGCGGGTCTTAGCGTCACAGACTCATCGGGTGCGCAGACAGTCGTGCCTTCCGGGGTATCTGCGGTAGCCTTGAACATGACGGTGGTAAACCCATTAGCGCCGGGGTTTCTGACGGTTTGGCCTTGTGACGCTCCGCGGCCATTGGCATCGAATGTGAACTACAACGAGTCACAGGTTGTAGCAAATGGTGTCATCGCGCCGGTTAGTGCCGATGGTACTGTCTGCGTATATTCGCTATCTTCGACAGATGTCGTTGTAGACTTAGCGGGTTGGTTCTCTGACAGTGCCTTTAAGGGTGCCACACCTACCCGGCTGGTTGATAGCCGCGACGGTACCGGCAATCAGATGGGTAAACTGACATCGTCAACTCCGATTACCATTCCTGTTCGAAACATTACCCTTGATGTTTCGGGACAACCGGAACTGGTACCCGACACAGCGACTGCAGTGTCGTTGAATGTAACTATCGTTGATCCCGACAGTGAAGGATTTGCCACCGTCTGGCCTTGCAGCGCTGCTAGACCGGCGACATCGAATTTGAATTTTACGCAAGGGAAAGTGGTGGCCAACAATGTCATTGCACCCATTGGTGATGGGGGTTCAATCTGCGTGTATACCAGTGTACCGGCGCACCTGATTGTTGATATCTCTGGCTGGTTCAATGGTGGTGCAACAAATATCTTTATTGGCACCACGCCAAAACGGTTTAATGACACGAGATCTGGACAAGGCTCAGTCCCTTTATAGGTTTTCCCGGTAGCGAAGCTCCGGGAAATCTGGAATTGTCAGATTATATTTCAAGCCCAAGTGACCTCTGGTAGACTGCGCCTCCCACAGTCGAAGCATTCAGATTGTCGCAGTCCCCGTACTACCGCTGGTATATAGTCGCCCTGACCCTGGTTAACCAGGCGATCAGCATAGGCATTTTAATCTACAGTTTTGCATTGTTTGTTGTTCCCTGGCTGGATGCCTTTGAGATCAGTCGCGGGGAAATGATGCTGGCGATTTTTCTTTTGCAGGTAACGGTCGGCATTACCAGCCCTTTGCTGGGTCGTTTCCTGGATGTGTATCCTGTCAGGCTGCTGGTAGTGATTGGCGCCTTGTCCACGAGTATCGGATTGTTCGCGTTGTCGCAAGCCAACGAGTATTGGCAGGTGGTAGTTATCTATGCCACCTTTTTGCCGGTGGGTATGGTGCTCTGTGGAACCCTGTCTTCACAGACTCTGGTGAGTAAATGGTTTACCGCCAACAGGAGCATGGCCATTGGAATATCTGCAATGGGGACCTCGATAGGCGGGTTTGTGTTTCCGCTGATTATCGCCGGGTTAATGGACGACTACGATTTAAAAACCACGCTGTTGTTTCTTGGGATTCTTTCCTTTGTCATTCTGGTACCAATAAACCTGATTGTACTTCGTGTGCAACCGCCCGAAAGAGAGGAAGCTGATGCAGGAGCCGAAAGTATCGACCAAATGGTATGGACCAGTCGCGACATACTCTCAACGCGAATGTTCTGGATACCCGTGATTGGTCTGATTCCAATCAATGCAGCCTTCGGCGGTGTGCAGTTTAACCTGGGTGCCTATGTTGCTGACCTGGGGTTTGAACAGCAGGCTGCGGCGCAACTAATATCCATTACGTCGGTTAGCATGATTGTTGGGAAGTTTCTCTTCGGTGGCCTGGGTGACCGTGTCGATCATAGAAAGCTTTACTGGTTTATGGCCATCTTGCTTTCGGGTTGTCTGCTCTTGTTACAGGGAACACCGTCCTGGACAGCGCTTGTCCTCGCCGTGATACTACAGGGACTGGCAACGGGTGGTGTGATGCCGATGATGGGGATCATGTACTCGAGCCGGTTCGGGACCTTGTCATTCGGCAGGGTGCTGGGTTATGTCAATATGTTCCTGATGGTAGGGAGTTTCGGTTCGATTCTCAGTGGCTGGTTGTTTGATATCTTCGAATCCTACGACTATGCCTTTCTTACTTTTCTGGTGATGCTGTTGCCTTGTGGGATTGCAATGAAATGGTTGCCCCAGCCCCGCTCAATGGTATAGCTCAGGGTTGTTTAACAAATAAGCAGGGCCATGGATCGCGTTAATGGACGCATTCTCTCCATAAAGCGCTTGCTTCATTTTGCCGTAGACTTTCCTGTTCGCACCCAATCGTGCCAATTCTGCAGCGCGACGGGTTGCTGCCTGCATTAAGTTATCCAGAGGTTCGATTTGTTGCACAACACCTGCGGCGAGTGCATCAGGGCCCGCCCAGCGTTTAGCCAGTTGTACGGTTTCAAAGAAAGTGTTCATCGGTAATTTGTGGCGGAACAAGGCCAGCTCAGG
Organism: Gammaproteobacteria bacterium; assembly: GCA_012960755.1. Next base: position 9,198 of record DUAT01000019.1, on the reverse strand, counting down.
ATTTGGAATGACCATACCAATCTCAACTTCATTGGCGCAGATGAAACCCCGGTCACTGCGCATGAAACGAACGTCGTGACATAGTGCTGTCATGAACCCGGCTCCGAATGCGTGACCGTTGACCGCTGCCAGGGTCGGTAACGGGAAAGTAATAATGCGGCCCATCAGTGCCATAAACTCACTGCCAAATGCGGCGCGATCACCGCCCCGGTGTTCGCCTTCTGCGGCTCGCCATTCGAGATCCAGACCATTGGAAAAGAACTTCTCTGTGGCTGATGTGGTAATGAGTGCAGCGGGGCCTTCCGATGCCTCGACTTCATCCAGCGCCGCGCTGAATTCCCTGACGAATGTCGTATTCCAGCGATTCTCGCCGTCATTCATGGTGAGAGTAAATACTTCTCCTTCCCGGGTAAGATCAATCACTTTGGTACTCCTGTCACATTTTTGCCGCTGAGCTTACCGCAGTTGAAGTTTGATTTCAGGGTATAATCAAAATCACGAAAACTTGAA
>DUAT01000019.1:0-8678 GCA_012960755.1 Gammaproteobacteria bacterium | reverse complement strand
GCTGTTACCAAAACCCCCTCGTTTATTGCGTCCCGCCCCTATGGGAACGCGTCGTACTTATTAGCTTTCTTCCAGTTTGGCTCTACTTTCACGTTATACGCAGTCGTGATTGGGTTGATGTTCGCTTCCCTGAAAGTGCACTATGCCCTGACACTCGCATTGTCACTGGTTGCCACAGCAGCCTACTTAAGATTGTTTATGATCGGTCACGATTGTGGGCATGGATCCTACTTACCAAAAAAATGGCAGAATAATTTGCTTGGCAACTTTATTGGAGTGTTGGTAAACACACCCTTGCAGTATTGGGCACGTCAACATGCCAAGCACCACAAGACCACGGGCAATCTGGATAAGCGTGGTGAAGGCGATGTAATGACTAAAACGGTGGCTGAATTCGAAAGTTCGAGCGCCTTTGATCGGGCCTGTTATCGCTTTTATCGGAATCCGATTTTTATGTTGCTGGTATCCGCGCCGGTCCATTTTGTAATCCTGCAACGACTTCCACTGGGCCAGCAAATATCCACCCGGGATGGCTGGGTTAGTGTCATGGGTACAAATCTTGGCATTGCAATTTACTACAGCACAATGATCTGGTTGTTTGGGCTGGTGCCGTTTTTGATGGTGATGGGTCCTGTTGTTATGTTGTCATCAGCAGGCGCGGTGTGGCTGTTTTATGTTCAGCATCAGTTTGATGATGCCTATTGGGCTCGAAATGAGACGTGGACATATCATGATGCGACGCTACAGGGGAGTTCGTTTTACGACCTGCCTGGATGGCTGCACTGGGCCAGCGGTAACATTGGTTACCATCACATCCATCACCTGAACCCCCGGGTTCCTAACTACCGACTCCCTGGTTGTTACAGGGAAAACCCGGTGCTGCAGAATGCAAGAAATCTGGGTCTTACTGACAGCCTTGGTACCGCGTGGCTTGCTCTCTGGGATGAAGATGGAAGTCGGCTTATATCGTTCGGTGAACTTGCGCGGCGTTAACCTGTGGCCAGGACCCTGGGTGCCCCGGTCAGATAATTTCTGTTACCAGATTATCTCTAAAGCCAGATCCGCTGCAGAGTCATGGAACACTTGATCGTTGGTGATGATGGGCAGATCTCTGAGTTTTCCCTGGGCGATGATCATGCGGTCGAAAGGGTCGCGGTGATCGAGCTTGAGGGTACCCGCCAGGAGAGCATCTTTAAGTGTGATATCTATCGTTGCTATTCGTGCTCGCTGAAGCAAAGAGGGCAGGTCGTTTATGATTGAATCGGCCTCTGGCAGTTTGCCAATACGATGTTTGGTGCCTATTTCCCACGCGGAGGCTGTACTTATCAGTAGTGAGTTGCGGCTGTTTCTGATGATGGCCGTCGCTCGATAGCTTAGGCGCCCGCTCTTGAACAACCACCAGAGTAGTACATGCGTATCGAGTATGTAAGTGTTCACTCCCAATGCGTTAATTCTTCATCAGGCAACGGCTCGAAGAAGGCATCTGTAAGATTTCCCTCGGCGATACCGGGAACTCGATCTTCATAGAAATCCAGTGGTATCAGGCGCGCGACGGGTTTTCCGGCTTTGGCAATAATGATTTCCTCACCGGCCTCAACACGTGAAATTAACCTGGATAACTGGGTTTTGGCATCATGGATATTAACAGTATCTGGCATATGGCGTTAAATTTTAGGACTTAGTCTTGTAGCTTAGTCCGATCGAACGGGAAGTTCAACGCATGCCATGATTTCTGCCCGTATCTCAAAAATGCTCAATAATTTCACCAACCTCAGCATTCTCGTCGATTCTTAAATCGACCTTGCGATACAGGTGCACAGAGCCTTTAACGATAGAGCTCGCATCAATTTCCAGTTTTGGCCTGCCTTCTTGATTGTTAAACCAGCCGCGATTCTTTTCGAAGACAACATCACCGGATACAAGGCTGCTTTGCAGGATTATGTCGCCGTTAACCGTAGAGACGTTGTTACCGACTTCGGTTGACCGTAATCGAATGGTGCCGTTTACCGTCGTTACGTCATCTTTCACCCGGGACCCATTTTGCAGGCTGATACTGCCGTTCACGGTGACCAGGTTTTTCTCCACAGTCAGGTGTTCACCTGCCCGGATACTACCGTTGACTGTTTCCACGGAATAAACAGAGACTTCGTCATGGATACGAACTGAACCGTTCACCACATGTACGTCTTCAGCGGTGCTGCTGTCCCGCAGGGTTATACCGCCGTTGACTGATTCGATCTGGCCAACGGAGTCGCCTTGCTCTATGTCGACGCTGCCAAAAACCTTGTCGATATTCTGGCCATCCCGGTAGTCGTGATGATCGTTGTAACTGTGACCGTAGTCCCAATCGTCAGGGTCTACCTTGATGACACAGCCGCCTAACAATAGCGCAGATACCAGTACTGCAACGAATCTAGTTGCTGTGAACGGTGCTGAGAAATGTCCTGAATAATGTGCGGCAGAAACTTTTTTTGCTGACCCTGTTGTTATTGATGGCATACTCACTGGCATACGGTTCTCCCCCCCCCCCAAAATGTGGTTGATGTCTCTTAGACGGGCCAAATCATGAAAAGGTTTAACTCCCGTTTCCCCTGCCCATGGATGCTTGTACTATGCTGCCAGAGCTAAAACTCCAGAGGCAGGCTCAGGTAATTTGCGAAAGTCCTGTCTCTTTGTTGAATCAATATTGGGTCATAGCCGGAAATCGATGCAGCCAGGACACCCCAGGACTTGCGTAGTCCTTCCGGCATCGGATTTTGCTCCGGGGGTAATGCTTCGAGCATATTGGAAAAATATGCCCAGTAAACATCAGCGGCCGTTAGCTGGTTGCCTACCAGGTGGTCTGAACCTTTGTCCTTTTGGGCTTTAATATGGTCAGCGAGATAAGCCAGAAAACTTTCAATTTTATCTTTTATCGATTCTGCAGCATCCGCCTCGAACTGATACTCAGCGTACATTGGATTTTTGACTGCGGCTTCCGGCCCAATGGCCATGTATCCTGCGTTTAACATAAGCAAACGGGCATTCCATGCCAGCCCGGTATCGCCACAGATTTCATTAATCAGACCTACCATGAACATTCGGTCGGATCTGGCGCCCGGCACCAGGGAAGGTCCTGAACCGAGCCGTTCCGCCAGATCCAGTAATTCCAGCCAGCGAACCCGGGGTGCCTCATTTTCGTAAAGGGCTATGGGAGCATTTCTGTGTCTTGTCCATTCGATCAGTTCAGGGTTGCGTCCGCCGCCTTTTTGTTCGACCGCCACGTAGTCGACATTGCGGAGTTGAAAAATTGCTTTTGCCGCTTCACTCCAGGGACCTGGTACGCCTCGGGTAAGCACCAGTCGTAAACCGGACCGATTACGGGCCTCTTCGACGCTAAGATATTTCATGCTGATTCCTTGTTGTTTGCATGGGTTTGGACCTATTCTGTCTACCCGCGTTTTTGGTGTAACCTTGTCAGGGAATCTCAATGGAGTTTCCATAGATGGTTGTATGAATTAATGCAAATTTCCAGACACGATTCAATAATAATAGAAGCGACGTGATGAAAATACTGACTTCCCTTTTCCTGTTACTCATGCTGGCGGCCTGTTCGCCGGATAAACCGGCACCCGTCCAAACTGCTGCAGATACCGATCCCGGGAGTCCCGTTGAGACAGAAACGAATCGTTTGAATGCCTGGCTGGACGATGAATTCGCCGAATACCTGGCTTTCAGCCCACTTGCCAAAACCCGTCTCGGTGACAAAAGCGACTACGACAAGCTCGATGATGTTTCTGAAGCCAGGGATATCCGGGTGTTGGAATGGCGCAGGGCTAGTGTCGCGGAAATGACATCCCGCTTCAACAGAAGTCAGTTGGGTGAACAGGGGCAGCTTTCCTGGGACCTGTGGGTTTATATGCTGGAGGCGGACGAGGCGGGTTTGCCGTTTATTCGCCATCGTTATTTCCTCGGTCGTAATGGTCCCCATACCAGTTTGCCGAACAACCTGATTAATTATCATAAAGTTGACTCGTTGTCAGACATGCAGGCTTATATTTCCCGCCTGAACGAATCTAATCGCTATTTTTTACAGTATTTGCAACGTGCCCAGGTGTCTGCGGCCGAGGGGATTCGTGGCCATTATTTTACCTACGAGGTCGCGATCAGCCAGATTGAGCGAGTCACTCGTGGGGCCCCTTTCGACGAAGAAGGCACCACCGCATTGTGGGCTGATGTTAACAGGAAGATTGAAGGGCTAAAAACATCCGGAGAGATCACAGATGAACAGGCGATACAGCTAACAGAAGACGCCCGCCGTGCACTCATTGAAAAATTGAAACCAGCCTATGACGAAATTCTGGCCTGGTTGCAGTCTGACATTGCCAATGTTGGTGTGGAAGCCAGAGGTGCTGATGCTTTGCCAAATGGAAAAGCGTTCTATGATTACCGGCTTTCAATGATGACGACGTTACCATTGACGGCTGATGAAATTCACCAGACAGGTCTCGATGAGGTAGCGCGTATTCAGGCAGAGATGGAAGAAATAAAAACCAGGCTGGGATTTGAAGGTTCTTTACATGAGTTCTTTGTTTTCATGCGGGAAGATGATCAGTTTTATTTTCCAAACACCGATGAAGGGCGAGCGGGGTACCTTGCTCTGGCGAATAACTACCTGGCTGCGATGGAAAAAAAGTTGCCGGAATTTTTTGGCATTCTACCCAAAGGAGGTCTTGAAGTCAGAAGGGTTGAAGCTTTCCGTGAACAACCGGGTGCCGCAGCCCATTATACGAGGGGGACCAGGGATGGAACTCGGCCGGGTGTATTTTATGTTCACCTGGCCGATATGCGCGCGACCGCGAATTATCGTCTGGAAGATCTTGCGTATCATGAAGGGTTACCCGGGCATCATATGCAGATTGCCATTCAACAGGAACTGGAAGATTTACCCCGGTTTCGCACGTACCACGGCTATACCGCATTCAGTGAGGGCTGGGGTCTGTATGCTGAGTTTCTGGGCAAGGAGATGGGTTTCTATGAGGATGGCTATACGGACTTTGGTCGCCTGTCGGGAGAAATCTGGCGAGCGATTCGACTCGTGGTTGATACTGGCATTCATTCGAAGCAGTGGACAGAAGCACAAGCAGTTGACTACGCGTTACAAAATTCCCCGCGACCTGAAACAGCCGTCAGGTCGGAGATCAGGCGTTACTTCAATATGCCCGCGCAGGCGACGGCCTATAAGGTCGGGATGCTGCAAATTCTTCGATACCGGGCCCATGCAGAAGAAGTGATGGGGGCAGATTTTGACATTCGTGGATTTCACGATGTGGTTTTAGGTGGCGGTGCGCTACCAATGCCTTTTCTTGAAGCCAGAGTACTTCAGTGGATTACGAAGACAATGGCCAAAAAGTGAGACGAACTAATCACCCCGTGTGCCAGCGCTCGTAAATTTGTGGTGTGTGCCTTCCACGGATCACCGATTCGAATAGGAGAATGGAAATAACGAACAGGTATTTTTCTTGTAATTTGCATAGTCTGGTTTATCGACGAGCAGCTTCTTTTCAATCATTGGGATACTGACGAAAACAAATAACAGAATCATGCCTGTGGGACCTGTAATCAGCCAATAAAGACAATAACCGTCGGGAACAGGTGTACACCTAGAAAACTCACCGGCCACCAGAATATTCCTGTTTGGCGCTGGAGCTTAATGTAGCGCCAATCCTCATGTTTAAGCCCTTGCCAGCCATAAGCCCAGTTCAAAGTCAGCCTGATACCCCAGACCAAAATCAGGCCCGTTACCATGAATTGTCGAACGACGTTGGAATCCCTGCTGTGGATCAGCAAGGTCACAGCTATCACGATCGGTGCGACACTCCAATAGGCGTCGTAAAAACTGGAATTCCTGAACGATAGGCTAAAACCAAATACTACAATGGTCGCAGCGACATCGGCGATCAGAATGCGAACCAGGGATATTTCAGCTGATGTGTTGATGAATACAAATACGGCAACGAGCATTGCTACCAGGTATGAAAGGCCGATCCAGAGATAGTCTTTCCGTAAACCCATTGCTGATTACCTGTTGATCGTGGTTTCAATGTACCATGGGAAATGAAGGATCCCCAAAACCTGTACCCGGAATACGGAGATTTAAGTCATGAGAAGAGCTGCCATCGTCAACCCCCTTAGAACTGCCGTGGGTAAATACCTGGGCAGTTTGCAAACACTCAATGCTGAAGACCTGGGCGCCGTCGTTATTAGGGAACTGGTTGCTCAGACGGGTATCGACCCTGAGAGAATCGAAGAAGTAATTTTCGCCCAGGGCTATCCCAGTGGTGAGGCACCCTGTATTGGTCGTTGGTCAGCATTGGCGGCAGACCTGCCGTTGCACGTCGCCGGAACACAAATTGACCGCCGTTGTGGGAGTGGTCTGCAAGCGGTTGCCAATGCCGCAATGATGGTTCAAACCGGTGCGGCGGATGTCGTGATTGCCGGGGGCGCAGAAAGTATGAGTAACGTTGAGTACTACACGACATCGATGCGTGGTGGTGCAAGAGCGGGTTCTGTGACGCTGCATGACCGGCTCGAACGCGGCCGGGTTCGGTCCCAGCCAGAAGCCCGTTTCGGGGTCATTTCAGGCATGATTGAAACGGCAGAAAATCTTGCTACCGAGTACCAGATTACCCGCGAAGCTGCTGATGAATATGCCGTTCAATCGCATCAGAGAGCCCAGACTGCTTGGGATGAAGGCAAATTTTCGGAAGAGCTGGTAAGTGTCACTGTGCCCCAAAGAAAAGGTGACCCCATCGTCTTTGATCGAGACGAAGGTGTTCGCGGTGATGCCAACATGGATTCTATGGCCAGGCTCAAGCCATTGTTGAAAGACGGTATTGTCACTGCGGCAAATGCCTCACAGCAAAATGATGCGGCGTCTGCTTGTTTTGTTGTGGCGGAAGACAAGTTGGAAGAACTGGGTCTTGAACCGATTGCTTACTTCAACGGTTGGGCCGCATCCGGTTGTCATCCGGCGACAATGGGCATCGGGCCCGTACCCGCCGTCGCAAAACTGATGCAGCGATTAGGATTCGGTTGGCACGATCTGGACCTGGTTGAACTTAATGAGGCCTTCGCCTGCCAGGTTCTGGCGGTGTTAAAAGGCTGGGGTTGGTATGATGCCGACAAATTGAATGTGAATGGTTCCGGAATTTCCCTTGGCCATCCCATTGGCGCGACCGGTGGTCGAATCATGTCAACAATGTTGTATGAATTACAGCGCCGGGAAGGAAAATACGCACTTGAAACCATGTGCATTGGAGGTGGCCAGGGGATAGCAGCGCTGTTCGAAAGGGCGGCCTAGCTTTCGAGGAAACGAGAATGTACCGTAGCCTCTCTGTCCTGTTGGTTGCACAGGTTTTTGCGCAATGTGCCGCGCCTATGGTGGTTCTGTTGGGCGGCATTGTTGGTGCCGATCTCGCCCCAACGATCGACCTTGCAACTCTGCCCGTTGCCTTGATGATTGTCGGTACAGCGTTGACGACTATTCCGGCCGCGCTGCTGATGGGTCGAGTGGGTCGCAAGAAAGGATTTATATTCGGCGCCTGCTATGCGATTCTTGCCGGATTGCTGGCCGCTTACGCCATCTCTGAACGCGATTTCCCGCTCTTCTGCGTGGCGACCCTTCTGATTGGCAGCCACAACGCGTTTATACAACAGTACCGTTTTGCCGCGGCTGAATCGGTCCCCGCAGACAAGGTTGGCCCTACATTATCAATCCTGATGTTAGCAGGTGTGGTTGCCGCCTATATTGGTCCGGAAACGGCGCAAAGCATGCGCCACAGTGTTGACTGGGGGGATTTTTCCGGTTCCTTTTTGGCATTGTCGGGTTTTTTAACCTGTACCCTGTTGGCACTATGCTTCTACCCTGATTCGAAGCTGGTCAACGAAACATCCACGGAAAACCAGCGACCCCTGTTGGAAATTATTGGCCAATCCCGGTTTATCCTCGCCGTAGGCGCAAGTGCTATTGGGTTTGCGGTTATGAGCTTTGTGATGACCGCAACGCCTGTCAGTATGCACACTGTAGATCATCACAGTCTTGATGATACGACCTGGGTGATACAGAGCCATATCATGGCAATGTTTCTGCCGTCGTTATTTTCCGGTGTGCTGATTGCGAAACTGGGTGCGCCGAAAGTGATATCAACAGGACTCGCACTGATTGTGAGCTGCCTGGTCATTGCCTATGTAGACCAGCAGCTTATGCACTATTGGTGGGCGCTGGTACTGTTAGGTGTTGGCTGGAATTTCCTGTTCCTGGGTGGAACTACCTTGTTGACGCAAACCTATCGCACATCGGAACGATTCAAGGTTCAGGCTTTCAATGATTTTCTGGTGTTCACACCTCAGGCAATCGCCGCATTGAGTTCAGGACTTGTCCTGTCGCAACTCGGTTGGAACTGGATACTCGCGCTGAGCTTACCCTGGCTCATTGTGCTGATTCCACTGATCTACAATGGTACTCGACCGGTAGCGGTTCCAAACGCTTGATAAATCAGAAGTAGCTACCTGGCCGTCAGTTGTTTTTGCTCGAGCAGCCTGGCGCCCCGCATGACGTTACCCAGGGCGTAATTACCCTCATGACAAGCGTACTCAAATACGCGCTCGTCAGAATTCGCCAGGACGAAATCACCACT
>DUAT01000018.1 GCA_012960755.1 Gammaproteobacteria bacterium | reverse complement strand
AGCAGGCCTCGATGGGCTGAGTCTCGGGCGAGTACGGGATGTTGTAGAGGGGCGTTATCCGCAGCTTCCCGTACATCTGCCTGACGAGCTACGTTTTGTGGCAGGTCAGATTGTTGCCAACAACGTGGTCGCCCCTATCGGAAATGATGGCTCAGTGTGTCTTTACAGCAACGTACCGACCGATGTGATTGTTGATGTTTCCGGCTGGTTTAGCGCTGATGCATAAGGTGCATTCGTGGGTACAACACCGGAACGGTTTGTCGATACCCGGGATGGGACGGGACCGGCACCACAGTAAAAACAACCTCATACTTACTGCAATTCTCGCATTGCAATAGGCCCCGCATTATCCAAAAAAGTTAAATTCCTCGGTCGTTCGCAAGGGAATGGTACAGCCGTCGTGTGGTCGGGGCACATTGACTTTATTGATCCGTTATAGTGTTCGATGTTGTGTGTTGAATGGGTCTGTTTTTACATCGATACTTGTTGACAAACGACGAGGCGAGATACATTGTCTAAAAATCAGAACCTGTCTCACAATCGCTGAGAAACTCTAAATGGTGAGCAACTTTAACCTTATGTGGGCGTTTTGTACGCTAGAGTGAGTAATCAGTCACTTATTCTCTAATACATTAAAGTAGGCATAATGAAACCCCTGTTGCTCACAGTGCTTTGCTCCTGGTGCATGACCGCCTTCGCAGTAAAGGAAGGCGATATCGCTCCATTTTTTTCCTTACCGATTTTGGATGGTGTACAAGAGGTCGGTCTCGCTGATTTTAAAGGCAAGGTTATTTATCTTGATTTTTGGGCCTCCTGGTGTGGGCCCTGCCGAATTTCACTACCTCAAATCGTTGAGTTGCAGGCGGAACTAGGTACAGATCAGTTCGCCGTGATTGCAATCAATTTGGATGAGCAAGAGCAAGATGCTGTCCGCTTTTTACGTCGATTTCCAGTAAACTACAGGGTGCTTAGCGATTCGAAAGGTCAGGTCGCAGAAATTTATCAACTTCCCGGTATGCCCAGTTCCTTTGTTATTGATCGGGCCCGAAAAATCACGTTGGCTCATACCGGCTTCAAACAAGGTGACATGCGTATGATTCGTGATCATATCAAAGGATTGATAAACCAGGATGAATAGATTGATCCTGGTAATGATTCTTCTTGGGTTGAGTTCTTGTCAATCGGTTCAACCCTGGGAACGGGGCGCTCTGGCGAGGCCTGAAATGCAGCTCGAAGTTGGCAAGTTAGGTTCCGCGCTTTATCGACAGGTCTACTTTAGCAAAGAAGCCTCATCAGGCGGCAGCGAAGTAGCAGGTGCAGGTTGTGGTTGTAATTAGCACATGAAAACAAAAGGCAAACCCTCGCCTATTCTGGCATTAACGAGTGCAGCCTTGTCGCTGCCAGCATTCGCGGTGACGCAACCCGTCGAAACAGAACTATCGATAATGACATCATCCTATAAGGAGGGTGATATACCAGCACATAAAGTATTGACAGGTAGTGATGAGCGGTATGAAATTGACATTCACCAGTTTCACGTACTCACACCAATGGGTAGAAACTGGGGTTTTTCATTCAATACATCACGTGAGACCATGAGCGGGGCCTCGCCCCAGGGCACTGTGGAGGGACTTGATGGCCAGCCCGCCCTGATCATGAGCGGGGCGACGATCAGGGAATCGCGGACAGAGATCGGCGCAACAACCCATCGTTACTTTGACAATGGGTATATGGGGATTGGAATGTCTCATTCGCAAGAGAACGACTATGAAGCAGATGCAGTCATACTGTCCGGTGAGTGGGATTTCAATCAAAAACTGGCGACCCTCGCGGTAGGATTGAGCTATTCCAGTGATGTTATAGAACCAACTGACGCACTGTTATTCGGTCGGGTTGAGAAAGAAAACAAACATAGCGGGTCCTTCACCATTGGTTGGACCCAGGTTCTGAACAAAACCTCAGTGCTCCAGTCTGGTATCAGCCTGACGAAGCATGATGGCTATTTAGCAGATCCCTATAAATTACGTGACGTCCGACCAGATGAACGATCCGAATGGGCAGTGAGCCTGCGCTATCGCCGGTACGCGGAAAAGAGTAATGGTGCATGGCACCTCGACTATCGTTATTATGAGGACGACTTCGGCGTACATTCACATACCTTACAAACTGCCTGGCACCAGAATCTTGGCGCCAGTTTCCAGATTGTGCCGAGTGTTCGTTACTACAGTCAACGGGAGGCAGATTTCTACTTGCCTTTTGATGATTTTACCTTGCCGCTCACGGTCAACCAATCCAGTGACTACCGATTGTCAACTTATGGTGCTTTTACATTCGGTTTGAAAGGTATTGTGAATCACAACAACTGGGCGATAACCGCTAGCTTTGACCGTTACATCAGCGCTAAGAAATACGGCTTGTCAGATTCAGAGTTTGAACATCCTGCCCTTGTCAATTTTACCCTGGCATCTATCGGCTTCGATATCAGATTCTAGCCGCCCATCCAGGGAAGCGTAGACCTTATCATAAGAGTGTTTTTCGATGGAATTGTACCAATTTCCTTTTCACGCCATGGGTTGCCCATGTGAACTAAGATTCTATGGGATAAAGCGACAGCATGTGGAGCAGGTCGCAATGCGGTGCATCGAAGAAGCAAAACGTTTCGAACAGAAATATTCGCGATACCGCTCAGATAGCGTCACTGGTCGCATCAATCAATCAGCGGGAACAAAACCAGTCACCATTGACCAGGAAACCCGTGCGATATTGCACTATGCAGGTGTCTGTTTTGAACAAAGTGATGGACTCTTCGATATCACCTCTGGTGTGCTGCGACGCGTGTGGAACAAGGAGCAACTGTGCATACCTCTGGAGACAGAAATCGAGAAATGTCTCGATCTCGTTGGCTGGACCAAGGTTAAAATGACTGCAGATACCGTGTATCTATCTATACGGGGTATGGAGCTGGACTTTGGCGGTGTGGTAAAAGAATATGCAGCGGACGCCTTGTCTATTCTTGCCAGGTCTGCGTCCATCATACATGGACTTGTCAATCTGGGAGGCGATATCTCAATTGTTGGTCCTCAACCCGACAACAAACCCTGGCGAATCGGAATTGTACACCCCACAAAAGCAGAGAACCCCATCGCGGTTACTCAATTACACAGTGGGGCACTGGCGACAAGCGGCGGTTACGAGAGGTTCTTTGATATTGAAGGCAAGAGGTTCAGCCATCTGATTAATCCTAGAACCGGTTGGCCCGTTGATAGTTTGTTAAGTGTTAGCGTCGCTGCAGATAAGGCAGTTGTAGCCGGATCTATAAGTTCGATTGCATTGTTGCAAGGTCGTGATGGGTTGGCCTGGTTAAATAGTAGTGGGGCATCTTATCTTGCTGTTGACTCTGAGTTGGGCTGTTACGGTCATCTGGTGACTGGCGACGACGAATTTTCGTGATATAATTGCTACCCTTGTGCAAAGAGTTACGAACGAGTGATGAACATAGGTCACAGGTTTTCCAGCAACGCTATAATGACAGTTTTCATCATTGCTGTGTCAAATCTGGCAAATGCCGTAGATTTGGACGATGTCCAGACCCAGGTGTTTACTCCTTCCTGTGCACTATCGGGTTGCCACAACGGCAGCCAACCCCCGAATTTGAGCGCAGGGCAGTCATTCAATCAGATCGTCAATGTACCATCTGGTCAAATGCCTACCCTGGACTATATAAAACCCAATGATCCCGATGCCAGTTATCTGGTTAGAAAGATTTTAGGCACGGGACTAAACGCTCGCATGCCGCTTGGGGGTACTTTGAGCGACAGCAGTATTCAACTCGTCATAGATTGGGTTTCACAAGGCGCGGTAGAGGAGGAAGACGAACCAGATGCAGATATGGATGGCATTCCAGATTCAACCGACAATTGTCCATCTGTTTCCAATGCTGATCAGCTAAACACCGATGGCGACGGCATGGGTAACGCTTGTGACGAGGACGACGACAATGATGGCGTTGTTGATGCTGACGATGCATTTCCACTGGATGCCAGCAGGTTCAGGGTGCGTTTAACTCCACCTGCGGTGATTGAACTCCCTGTGGTGGGGCAGCAGCTCAGTTCCCCCTTTGGTGGATTCCTGGGCGTGCCTGCCAACGCCACGGCAGTTTCGCTGAACGTCACTGCTGTAGATCCAACAGAGTCAGGTTTTATCACGGTATGGCCCTGTGGGGTCGAGCGTCCAAACGCATCTAATGTCAACTTTGTGGCCGGTGATATTGTTCCCAACGGAGTGATAGCGTCTATAGGCACTCCGGGCTCGGTTTGCTTCTATTCTCTTCATGAGACGGACTTGATTGTCGATATAGCAGGATGGTTTGAGGGCACCGCCTATGTAGGTGCGACTCCCACTCGACTCGTAGACACGAGAGATGGCACGGGTGGTGTACTGGGTCAGGTAGAAGAAAGTAGCCCCCTTACAATCCAGGTGACCGACCTGGCAGTGCTTGATGCTGCAGGTGTGTCAACAACAATCCCTTCAATGATAAGCGCAATAGCATTGAACGTAACTGTAGTACAACCATCGGCGGCAGGGTTCGTTACACTGTGGCCTTGTGATGTTGCACGGCCCCAGTCATCTAATGTGAACTACACCGAGTCCCAGATCGTGGCAAATGGGGTAATAGCACCCGTTAGCAATGCGGGTACCGTGTGTTTGTACTCACTCGTATCAACCGATATCGTTGTGGATCTGGCAGGCTGGTTCCCTGGACAGTCGTTCACAGGAACAACTCCGACCAGATTGGTAGATACACGTGATGGTACAGGTGGTAGAACAGGTGTGATAACGTCGGTCGACGAACTGTCAGTGCCGATCCACAACATCACCCTGACGGTAGCTGGTGCGAGCCAACAGGTTCCCGTCACAGCGACGGCGGCGGCGTTGAATGTCACGATTGTTAATCCCGAAATCGATGGTTTTGTGACTGTCTGGCCTTGCGGTGTGTCTCGTCCGTTTGCATCCAACCTGAACTTCGTTTCAACACAGGTGGTAGCCAACAATGTCGTGGCACCTATTGGCAATGATGGATCAGTGTGTCTGTTCAGCAATGTACCTACTGATGTGATCGTGGACATTACCGGTTGGTTTAGCAGTGACGGATCAGGGGCTTTCATTGGTACGACACCAAAACGTTTTGTTGATACCAGGGATGGGACGGGACCTGAGCCCGAGTAAAATACGGCTTATCACGTTATACCCATTGACCAGCCGACGCAGAAATAACACAGAATGACGCGAATTTGTTAAGCGAATGGTTATTCTTCAGATTATCTAGTTACTTCGACTTACAAGAGAACCTAAGGCGCATCCAGGAAGATGTGCCGCATGCAGACGGAAGCACCAGCATCGCGACACATAGGTCGCTGAAAAAATAATCCCTTATTAAACAGAGACTTAAAGGTGGAATTGGCGGAGCGGACGGGATTCGAACCCGCGACCCCCGGCGTGACAGGCCGATATTCTAACCAGCTGAACTACCGCTCCGTGTAACTCTACATAAGAATTTGGTGGGTGTTGCAGGGGTCGAACCTGCGACCTACGGCTTGTAAGGCCGTCGCTCTCCCAACTGAGCTAAACACCCGTCTTGAAGGGAGAGCGAATTGTACCGATTGAGGCAGGTGAGTCAAGAGATATACGGAACTCATGTGAGGATTCAAGGATCATGCAGCTTCTCATGCTTCCAGGTTATTAGCTAACAACAGATCAGTCGTTGAGTGGATAGTACATATCTCTTATATTGCGCAATCCTTGGTTCAGACTCCTTATTTTTATGCCGGACTATCGCTTAACTCATCTAAAAGAGCTCGAAGCCGAGAGTATTCACATCATTCGTGAAGTCGCTGCCGAATTCGATAATCCAGTCATGCTCTACTCCATCGGTAAAGATTCTTCCGTGATGTTGAATTTGGCAATGAAGGCCTTCTATCCTGGCAAACCACCATTTCCTCTGATGCATGTTGATACAACCTGGAAGTTTAGAGAGATGATCGAATTTCGCAATAAGCTCGCTAAAAACCTGGGTCTGGAGTTAATAGTTCACATCAATCAGGAAGGCGTAGACGCGGGCGTTGGCCCGTTTACCCACGGTAGCGCAAAACACACCGACATTATGAAAACAGAAGGTCTAAAACAGGGGCTTAATAAGTATCAGTTCGATGCAGTGTTTGGCGGTGCTCGTCGTGACGAAGAGAAATCCAGAGCCAAGGAGCGCGTTTATAGCTTTCGGGACAAATATCACCACTGGGATCCAAAAAATCAGCGCCCGGAGTTATGGAACATCTACAACAGTGAGCACAATAAAGGTGAGTCGATACGGGTCTTTCCAATTTCCAACTGGACGGAGCTGGATGTATGGCAGTACATCCATATGGAAAATATCCCCATCGTACCATTGTACCTGGCTAAACAACGCCCCGTTGTCTGGCGGGATGGCACCTGGATTATGGTGGATGATGAGCGCATGCCATTGGAAGAAGGTGAGGAGCCACAAATGAAAATGGTGCGTTTTCGCACGCTGGGGTGCTATCCCCTCACTGGCGCAGTTGAATCAAATGCGACGACCCTGCCGGAAATTATTCAAGAGATGCTTTTGGCGACTACATCAGAACGGCAGGGTCGACTCATCGACAGCGATCAGGCGGGTTCGATGGAACAAAAAAAGCGTGAGGGGTATTTCTAGTGAGCCATCAATCAGAATTGATCGCAACCAACATAGATGAATACCTGATACAGCATGAGCAGAAAGAACTGCTGCGTATGCTGACCTGTGGCAGCGTCGACGATGGGAAAAGTACGTTAATTGGGAGACTGCTGCACGACTCGAAACTGATTTACGAAGATCAACTGGAAGCCGTCAAGGCAGATTCAGCAAAAATAGGTACCGTTGCAGATGGCCTGGATCTGGCACTTCTGGTTGATGGTCTGCAGGCGGAACGTGAACAGGGCATTACCATCGATGTCGCCTATCGTTATTTTTCAACAGCAAAAAGAAAATTTATTATTGCA
This sequence comes from Gammaproteobacteria bacterium, assembly GCA_012960755.1. Next base: position 36,073 of record DUAT01000018.1, on the reverse strand, counting down.
GATACACCTGGACACGAGCAGTACACACGCAACATGGCGACAGGTGCCTCAACCTGTGATCTTGCAATTATCCTAATCGACGCGCGACACGGCGTTCTCACCCAGACCAAGCGTCATACATTTATTGCGACGCTACTCGGTATCAAACATATTATAGTCGCCATCAACAAAATGGATCTTATGGATTATTCAGAGTCTGTTTACCAGCACATTAAAAACGACTATGCCAAATTTTCCAGTCAGCTGGACATGGGTGAGGTGAGATATCTCCCAATTTCCGCACTGAAAGGGGACAATGTCGTCAAAAAAAGTGATGCCATGCCCTGGTACGAAGGCGCTCCTTTAATGACCGTTCTGGAAAACATTCAAATTTCATCCGACAAGAACCTCACTAACTTTCGGTTCCCGGTTCAGTACGTTAATCGGCCCAATCTCGATTTCCGTGGGTTTTGCGGCACCGTCGCATCAGGCATCGTCAGGAAAGGTGACCAGATCATGGTATTACCTTCCCGCAAGACCAGCACAATCGCCTCTATCGTGACCTACGATGGTGAGCTGGAAGAAGCCTATCCCCCACTCGCCGTTACCTTGACCATGGAAGACGAGATCGACATCAGTCGAGGCGATATGTTGATCCGCCCCAATGATGCACCCTACTTCGGTGATAAAGTCGACGCCCAAATTGTTTGGATGGATGAACAACCCCTGCAACCCGGGAAACAATACTTATTCAAACAAACCACAAAAAAAACCAGCGGTTCGATTTCCAGTATCCGCTTCAAGATTGATGTGAACACATTAGAACAGGAGCCTGCGGAAGTTCTGGGTCTCAATGAAATAGGCCGCTGTGAGGTCACACTCTCTCAACGAATCGCGTTCGATGCTTACAAGGCGAACCCGGGTACCGGCGCCTTTATCATCATTGACCGTCTGACTAACGTGACGGTCGGCGCAGGCATGATTATTGGCACTGTACCCGAAGATGCCCAGTCACATTGGGACAGGAGCGCCAGGAGCGAACTTCTTAAATCAAGTGACAGTTTAATTTCCCCTGACGAGCGTCAAATACGACTGGGCCAAAAACCAAAGACTTTACTGCTGACGGGGTTAACGGGTTCAGGGAAAAGCACCATCGCTTATGCGCTTGAAAGGAAGCTGTTCGACCTGGGTCGCACAGCCTTTGTTCTGGATGGCCAGAATATGCGCCTGGGTCCAAGCAAAGATCTTGGCTTTGGTGCGGAAGCACGCTCAGAGAACCTTCGCCGGAGTATCGAGATCGCCAAACTAATGAACCAGGCAGGTTTTATCGCAATCTGCTCTTTTGTTGCACCAAGCCAGGAAGTTCGCCAAAAGGCACGTGATTCTGTTGGCAATGACTTTATCGAAGTCTATTTAAGTGCACCTCTGGAAATCTGTCGAACCAGGGATCAGGATGGAGTTTACGATGCGATTGACGTCGATGGGCTGGAAACGATACCGGGTGTCAATTTGCCATATGACATACCGACAAGTCCCGATGTTGTCTTACCCACACATGAAATCTCCGTTGAAGATTGTGTGGAACGGCTGGTTCAAATACTCGAAGAACGTGGCGCCTTCTGAGAATGGCGGTCGAAAAGCTAGTCCCTGCCGTATATGTCGTCAAATCTGACGATATCATCTTCATTCAGGTAATCGCCTGACTGTACTTCAATAAGCTTCAGGGGAATCTTACCGGGATTTCTTAATCGATGTTTCTCGCCAATCGGAATATAAGTCGACTCGTTCTTGCTGACTAGAAACACATCCTCACCACAGGTAACTTCGGCGCTGCCGGAAACCACAATCCAGTGTTCTGCACGGTGATGGTGTTTTTGAAGGCTTAAGCTCGCACCCGGGTTAACCGTGATTCGCTTAACTTGAAATCCTTCATCTCCGTCGACACTGTCATAATGACCCCAGGGTCGATAGACTTTTCTATGTAGTTGGGTTTCAGCTCGCTCCAGTTTGTTAAGTCTGTTGACGACGGTTTTTACATCCTGAACCTTGTCCTTTCTCGCGACTAAGATCGCGTCTGCTGTATCGACAACCACGATGTCGTCAACACCCACAAGGGTCACCAGTCTCTCACGGGCATGAACATAATTATTGGACGAGTTAGTGCTAATGACATCACCCACAAAGCGGTTACCATCTGCATCTTTTTCACTCACTTCCCACAACGAGGACCAGGAACCGACATCATTCCAGCCAACATCCATCGGGATAACAGCCGCCTTATCGGTTTTTTCCATCACAGCATAGTCGATAGAATCACTCGGACATTGGCTAAAACTCTTCTTATCCAACCGGGTGAAATCCAGGTCCTTTTGCGCTTTTTCCAGAGCAAGGCGACAAGACTTCAGCATCTCGGGTTGATGCCTGGCCAGTTCCTGCAGGTAACGGTCTGCGCGAAACATGAACATGCCACTGTTCCAGTAGTAGTTCCCTTCAGCAAGATATTTTATTGCAGTTTGCTGATCAGGTTTCTCAACAAAGCTGGAAACTGATTGTGCCGTACCATCAATGGCCACACCGGATTGAATATAGCCATAACCCGTCTCAGGACCTTGCGGCACGATGCCGAATGTCACCATATAGCCACTCTGAGCCAGAATCTTCCCTTCTTCCACATGCCTGTGAAACTGCTCAACATCATCGATTACATGATCAGCCGCAAGTATCAGTAACACCGCGTCTGGATCACTTTGTAACAGTGCGGCAATGCCGATCGCAGGTGCGGTATTTCGACCACAAGGCTCGAGAACAATAGAGGATGCTTCGATGCCGAGTTGATGGATCTGTTCAGCTACCAAAAAACGATGATCATCATTACAGATAACCAATGGGGCAGCCGAATCAACACCTTCCATTCTCAGCAATGTATCTTGTAACATCGTTGTTTCATTAACTAATGGTAATAACTGTTTCGGGTAATGTTCTCGTGATAGTGGCCATAGGCGTGTGCCTGAACCACCGGAGAGAATTACAGGGACAATCTGTGTCATAGAGAGTTTTGCTTATGTTAAGAATCAAGGACAGTTTAGCAATTATGCAATGCAGCTTCGAGCATAGCTACTTACTGCTGTTTACGGGTAACCGTAATACGCCTTATACCACTTCACGAACTTACCTATGCCTATATCAAGGGGTGTTTCAGGTTCGAAACCAAACCTATGACGTAAATCATCAATGTCAGCATAGGTCGTGACAACATCGCCGGGCTGTAGCGGAACCAATTCTGTGCGAGCTTGTTTGCCGATGGTGTTTTCCAGCGCACGGACATAGTCCAGCAGCTCAACGGGTTGGTTGTTGCCAATGTTGTAAACGCTGTACGGTGCAGAATCTTCCTCATCATTGCCAGGTGGTTTGTCCAAAACACTGATAACCCCATCAACGATATCATCGACATAGGTAAAATCTCTTTGGTGCTTGCCGTGGTTGAATAGTTTGATCACCCGGTTGTTAAAAATCGCATCAGCAAAGATAAAAGGTGACATATCCGGCCTGCCCCATGGACCGTATACGGTAAAGAATCTAAGCCCAGTCGTTGGAATTTTATGGAGGTGGCTGTATACGTGCGCCATCAGCTCATTGGATTTTTTGGTGGCGGCATACATGGATATGGGGTGATCTACAGCATCAATGGTAGAAAAAGGAACTTTCGCGTTATTTCCATAGACCGAACTGGAAGAGGCGTAGACTAAATGTTCCACCTCTGAGGTTCTACTCAAGTCCAACACATTCATAAAGCCGACAACATTTGACTGAATATAGGCCTGGGGGTTTTCGATTGAATATCTGACCCCAGCCTGGGCAGCTAAATGAACAATCGCTGTAACCTCATGATCTCTGGCTATGCTTTGGAGTTGTTCGCTATCAACGATGTCGATTTTTTTGAAACTGAATTGTTTCTTGCTATCCCGCGAGGCAATGTTTTCTAATCTTGCTTGTTTAAGAGACACGTCATAGTAGTTATTCAGATTGTCAATCCCGATGACACTGTTACCGCGATCAAGCAATTTCTGTGTGACATGAAACCCTATAAACCCCGCTGCACCGGTCACTAGAATCGCCAAAAACTACCTCCCGGATCCGCGTCCGATCCCGACATATTCCAAGCCATGTTCTGCAACCTTTTGAGGATCGTAAATATTCCTGCCATCAAAAATAACTTTCACTTTCAGCTTTTTCGAAATAAGGTCGAAGTCGGGTTGCCGGAACTGCTTCCATTCGGTCATCACTACAAGCACATCGGCACCGTCGATAGCATCGTACATTTCGTCAACAAATGTTATCTCTTCAGCTATATCATCGAGCTCATTTTTAGCTGTTTCCTTCGCTTGTGGATCAAATGCTGCAACCCGTGCATTTTTTTCAAGCAGCCCCCGAATCATCACAAGAGCAGAGGCTTCTCGTACATCGTCAGTCTCCGGTTTAAACGCCAGACCCCATATCGCTACGGTCTTTCCACTGAGATCTTCACCGAGTCGTTTCACTATCTTTTGCAGCAGAACTGTTTTCTGCTGCTGATTGCGAGCTTCAACTGCATTGAAAATATGTGCTTCTACCCCACAATCACCTGCCATGGAGATTAACGCCCGAACATCTTTCGGGAAGCAAGAACCTCCGTACCCCGCACCCGGGTAGATGAACGAGTAGCCTATCCTGGGATCAGAACCAATCCCCTTACGCACCTGTTCAACATCAACACCATATTCGTCGCACATCAGTGCAATCTCGTTCATGAACGATATTTTAGTCGCCAGCATCGCGTTTGCAGCGTACTTGGTCATTTCCGCATCGCGCACGCCCATAAACTGAATCTTGTCATGATTGCGTGAAAATGGCGCATACAACTCTCTCATTATCTGCTTGCTGGACTCAACGACAGTACCTATTACGATTCGATCTGGAGACATAAAATCCTCTATCGCGGCACCCTCTTTGAGAAACTCAGGATTACTCACAACATCGAATTCTATTTTGATGCCTTTTCTCTTCATGGCAGCCCTTATTTCACCAGCCACTTTATCAGCGGTACCGACGGGTACAGTAGACTTATCGACGACAACTGCCGGGTTGGATAACTTCTCCCCTATCTCCCGTGCCACCGCCAATACATGTGAAAGGTCTGCACGGCCATCTTCCTTCGGAGGCGTACCCACCGCTATAAAGATAACTTTAGAATGGCTGATGGAATCTTCCAACTTTGTAGAAAAGTCAATCCTGCCTGCCTTCATGTTCCTTTCCAGCAGTTTTGCTAATCCCGGTTCATGAATAGGCACAATGCCTTCCCGAAGTTTTGCCAGCTTCGCATGGTCAATATCAACACAAGTGACGTGATTACCCATTTCAGCAAAACAGGCACCTGTCACTAAACCGACATAACCAGTCCCGACTATTGTCATTCTCATACTTTTGGGGCCGGGTAGTTACTGCCCTTGGTGTAGTAATTCTCGTATACGAAGTTTGTTGCCTCGACAAACCCCTCAATACTGCCACAGTCAAACCTTTTCCCGTGGAACTTGTACGCCAACACCTTGCCATTCTTGGCCTGGGTAGCAATCGCATCCGTGATCTGAATTTCGCCAGCCCGACCCGGTTTGGTGTTTCTTAACACATCAAAAATGTCAGGCGTCAGTATATACCGACCAATAATGGCCATGTTTGAAGGCGCATCCTCTGGCTTCGGCTTCTCAACCATATCATCGACCTCATACAGACGATCCTCAATTTCCCGCCCGGAAACGATGCCGTAACTCTCAGTCTGTGACACAGGCACTTCCTCTATTGCAACGATAGTACATTGATGCTGGTCAAACAGTTTAACCATTTGCTTCAACACACCTTCTTGCCCATTGGCACAATAATCGTCAGCTAACAGCACAGCGAACGGTTCATCTCCTATCAGGTTCTCACCAGTGAGGATGGCATGTCCGAGACCCTGCATTTCAACCTGCCGGGTATAGGAAAAGGTACATGAACTAATTATTTCTCGAATCTGTGATAGCAGTGCCTCTTTGGGTGTTCCCGATATCTGGTGTTCCAATTCATAGGAAATGTCAAAATGATCCTCAATAGCACGCTTGCCTCTGCCGGAAATAAATCCAATCTGATAAAGTCCCGCATCAATTGCTTCTTCAACACCATATTGAATAAGCGGTTTGTTAACGATAGGCAGCATCTCCTTGGGCATTGCTTTCGTCGCGGGTAAAAACCGTGTGCCATACCCGGCGGCAGGAAACAGGCATTTTCTAATCATTGTCAACGTTTATTCTCTAAACTAAATGTTCTATAAAGTTTATAATGTACAAAAATTGCTCACGCAACATTTCTGATACGTTATTATAAGAGATCATTACATCACCGTCTGCTTTTGGGGCTAATCATTTTTTTATCGAATGTTCGCAGTGTGATTTTTCACGTGTTACTGGTTTCCGTATTGTTACTGCCAATCACCTACTTTCTTGCAAAATCCAGTGTTGTCGTTTATTTCCCTTCCTACCTGATCGGTTTGTCAGTGCTGGCTTTGCTGACGACGAAGGAATTCTCCCAGGTTGTCAGGCAAAGTAAAACCACACTGTTGTATGTCGTTTGCTTTTTGATTTACATGGCTCTCAGTGCGCTCTGGTCGGCCAATCCCAGTTTGAAATCCCTTGGGCTTTATCTGGCTTATATTCTGTTAATCATCACATTCGTCTTTAGCTTTTCATTACTTGAGCTGAGATTTCCGAGGTTAGTAGAATTATTTCTGCTCCTGCTTCTTGTATCTGCATCAATTTCGATTTGTTATTCCATTCACCTGTTCCAAACTTTAGGTTATGAAACGCCGGAAGACGACAGGATGTATTCCATGGGCGGTGTGAGCAACCCTGTCATCAGTGCCCTCTCTTATGGCACTGTCTTCGTACTCTCACTGTCTTTTCTATCGCAGTGCAAAGATCGCATCCTGGGCATATTGATCGTCTTAATGATGAGCATCATTCTGATCGGCATTATCTACACCCAAACGCGTAGCGTTTGGGTTGGAATTGTTGCTGCATTTTTCACCTTGATTTTCGTTTCTTCAAAATCTACGTTTAAACACAAGTTATTTCAATGCGGTCTGGCAATTCTTGTTCTGCTAGCCATTCTCACCATAATCTGGATGTTAGGTTACCATGAGAACCTGTTGGAGAGATCAACCAGCTTCAGACCTGAAATCTGGCAGGAGGTGACTCGAAGACTGCCTCAAGATAATCTGTTGTTCGGATACGGCATTGCCGCCAATCCTGAAGTTCACTATCAGCACCTTGTGTTCGCCCATCCACATAGTATCTATCTTTCCACGGTATTTTACGGTGGGCTCGTTGGTCTGGCTTTGTTTTTTGCCTTACTAGGTCGCTTGGCTTTCGTTTTAGTACGCAACAGCAATGCCGATCTTGTGCTTGTCATGCCTTTGCTGGTGTACGGGCTTGTCTGCCTCATCGTCGATGGAGACAAGCTTGTGAGAAAAGTCAATTTCATTTGGCTGCTGGTCTGGCTGCCAGTTGCCCTTGCGATCAGCCAGGAAGTGAAGTCAAAGTTATCTACGCAGTCTAAGCCACAACCCGGATAAATACCGCCATGGTCTCTTTCGCGGCCTTTTGCCAGCTAAAATTCGATGCCTGCTCAAGTGCGTGCCTGCTGAGTGTTGCCTGAAGTTCCCGGTCCGTGGAAACATCCCGCATTGCCTTTGAAAGGCTGTCCACAGATAGGGGATCAACCAGTATACCTCCCTGACCGACGACTTCCGGAATCGCACTGCGGTCAGACCCGATCACAGGCACCCCATATTGCATGGCTTCAAGGGCTGTTAATCCAAATCCTTCATACAGAGACGGCAACAACAAAGCGTCGGCAAATCGATATAGCGAGGCAAGCTTCTCATCCCCAACATGACCCATGATTTTTAAACCACTGACACTATCAGCCGCGATATCTTCCTGCTTCCAACCTCTGGCACCCACGATAATCAGGTTGTTTGATCCTCCCTTTGCTCTGTAATCTTTGTAGGCGGCAATGAGTGAGCTGAGATTTTTCCTGGGTTCCCGGGTGCCAACAAAGAGAAAATAAGTTTCGACTTCCGGTTTATCCTCTGCAGGGTCAAAATTTTCCACAGCTTCATGGATCACATTTATTTTCGAGCACGTACCTTTAAAGTACTCAGCCACATCCTTCTTTGTTGCATGAGATACCGCAATGACCTGATCTGCGAGTTTGATACTTACAGGCATCAATACGGACTCCAAGATTCGATTAGTGGTTATCATCGTTTCAGGATACTTTACCCAGACCATGTCATGTATCGTGACAACTTTTTTAATACGCGAGCCCAACAGCAGCGGTAAGTGGTGCCTGGGTGACCAGAATATGTCTATTTTGTCTTCCCTGGCCCACCTTGAGAAGCTAAATTGAGTTCTTATCAGGCTAAATAGCCTGTTATGTTGTTCGAATTGTCGAACCACGACATTGGGATTTTCAATGGAATGTAATATTGGCCGATCGGCATATAAAAACCAGGTTACATCAGGATAGTTTGTCAATTCGTCGAGTATACATTTTGTGTACCTTCCGATGCCTGAGAGGGGAACAGTCAATCCTCGAACATCAACTCCGATCCTCATCGTCGACTCCTAACAAGCGTTGTCTGCCAGTTTCCTGTAGATCCGGTTGTAACCTACACCCATACTTTCACCGGTAAACAACGCCTCAAACCTTTTCCGCGCAGCAAGACCAAGCCTTGCTGCTTCATCTTCGTTCTCATGCAGGCGGCTCATCGCCTTCGCCAGGTCATTGGGATCGTTCGCTCGAACTACCAGGCCAGTTTTCTCGTGTTCATTAACATAGCTGGTCCCTGAACCCGCTTCTGCCGTCACTAATGGTTTACTGAACATTGCCCCTTCAACCAGGGTGACGCCAAATGCCTCTGAGCGCACATGAGAGGAAAAAACCACACCCTTGCAGAGTGTCAATAACGCAACCTTTTCTTCATCTGAGATCTGACCGGCAAGTACCACATTATCTAACTCGAGTCGCTCAATCTGATCATTCAGCTCTGATTCCAGCGGCCCTGAGCCTGCAATAACGACTTTAAATTCTGCGTTTCGGCATGCATCGATTAGCACATGGAGCCCCTTGTAGTAGCGAAGTACACCAACAAACAGAAAAAAACCTTCACCATATCGTTTCTTGCACGAAGCCATCAGTGAAAGGTCCAGGCCAGGATACGAGGTTTCATCCAGGCCAATAGGTACAACCCGCACCTTACTTTTGTATCTCTCCAATATCCGGCTGGAATCTCGATAGTTCGGCGATGTCGCAACAATACAATCGATGGACGAAAGAAACTTGTGCATTAGTGGGGTGTAGAATCTGAGGAACCCCTGTTGTCGAACAATATCAGAATGGTATGTAATGACGGTTGGCTTGGAGACACGACAGGCAATATGCAGCACATCTGCAAAGGGCCAGGGAAAATGATAGTGGATTACGTCGGCCCAATCCACTTGACGGCTAAACTCCGAGAAGCCTGTCAAACAAAACCCGCACGACGCAACCTCAAAATTAAGTTTGACTCTAACCACCGTCGTCTTATCGACCAGGACTTCCTTAGGAACAGGTATTTCGCTCGGTGTGAAAACCCGGCTTTCAATTCCCAGCGGTAGTGTGTTGCGGCAGATCTGACGCATTACCTCCTGACCACCGCCTTGAGTGTCCGGGAAATAGGTTCGATAGACGTGAAGAACTTTGAGGTTGGAGCTGACAGTATTCAATCAGTCCTCTTTCTTGTGAAACGGGGTTACATTGTTGGCGCGCTGCCTTCTCACATCATCCAGCAACATCACAGGGTCTGCACCGGACAAATGCATCGAGTAGCCACTCACATAATTTTCAAGGACACTTTTCACAATAGTGTAGTCGGCATTTTCGCAGGCATCTTGGAGTGTTAAACAAATGACAACAATCTGGTCAAAAGGCAGGGCCTCTTCATCTGCCATCATTATTTTGGGATGGCGGGTGCCGGAGATGGACTGGCCTATAATAAGTTCTTCGTAGAGTTTTTCACCTGGACGTAACCCTGTGTAGACAACCTTAACTTGCGAGTCAGTATCGCCTTGATTCGAGTCACCAGAACTGACTTCTTTACCGTGCAGGTGTATCATTTTGATAGCAAGATCACTGATGTTCACCGGCTCCCCCATGTCAAGCACAAAAACATCACCACCCTTCGCCATGGCTCCTGCTTGAATCACCAACTCTGCGGCTTCAGAAGCTGTCATAAAGTATCGAGTAGCATCTTTGTGCGTCACGGTTACTGGACCACCTGACAGTATTTGCCTCTCAAATAAAGGCACAACTGAGCCGGAAGAGCGGAGTACATTCCCGAATCGAACCATGCTAAACCGAGTTGTGCTCGATTTAATTGCAAATGCCTGGACAATTAGCTCCGCCAACCTTTTTGTCGCACCCATTACATTCGTCGGTCGAACTGCTTTATCTGATGATATCAGAACCAGCTCTTCTACCTTGTTCTCTTCAGCAGCATTCGCAACATTCCAGGTGCCAACCACGTTGTTACGAACACCTTCAATTACGTTACTTTCAACCATTGGAACATGCTTGAAAGCAGCAGCATGGTATACCGTTTGAATCTCAAAATTATGCATCACATTTGAGAGATGCTTCTGGTTCATTATCGAGCCCAGCAAAAGCAACAGCTCCGTTCCCGGATCACACAGGGGCTTCAGTTCCTTCTCAAGATTGTACAGAGCGAACTCGGAGTTATCATAAAGAACTAAACGGGCTGGTCTGGACTGGAGTATTTTTCGACACAGTTCAGAACCAATCGTGCCACCGGCCCCGGTGACCATGACGGCTTTCGATCTGGTGGATGATGCCAGCAATTCCTGATCGGGCGGGACCATTTCACGCCCAAGCAGATCGCCTATTTCGACTTCCATGACCTGATTAACCGTAGCACTACCGGTGATCAAGTCAGCAAATGTGGGAATGGTTTTCACTAGTATCGGCAGCGTTGCCAGCCGATTGAGAATAACACTTCTTTGTTCAATGCTTGCAGATGGCACAGCGATGAAAATCTGCTTAATACCGTAACTATTTACTAAACGATCAATATGAGCAGCATCGTAAACACGAATCCCGTGTATGATATTTTTTCGCAATGCCCGATTATCGTCAATGAAAGCAACCGGTACATAGTCAGACCCATTGAGTAGCGTTATTGCCAACTGAGCACCTGAATCACCTGCCCCATAAATCGCAACAGGCTCACGCGTCCGGTAACTGTTCGTCCAGCCATAAAAGTAACCACGTACTACAACGCGACTGCCACCAACTAACAAAATGGAAACGAACCAGAAAATAATGGGTGATGACCTTGGAAAAGTGACCGCCTGGGACAGGTATGCAATCAGTGAAACAACGATCGTCGCTGCAGTGACGCCTTTCACCACCGGTATCATCGAACTTGGGCCGATATACCGGACAACTGCTCTGTAATATCCGAATTTACGCAACGAAAAGACACCCGTAATTGATACAGCGACGTACAGCCACCAGAATGGGCTGGTATCCTTCCATAACTCACCGTAGCGCAGAACAACAGATATCCAGAGTGCCAGCGGTAAGAGAACGGCATCAGCAAGCATCATGACGGTACGCTTGGAGCTTTCAGACAGCTTTGTTTCCATTATTTTGTTCTCAGGTACTCAATTCTTGGCACTTCTTGACCCGCACCCGAAACCCAATCCTTTATTATTAATGGCACGGCCGCGAATAGTAACAGAATCAATCCGAAATCCGAAAGCTGATGGGCCACTACAGCTATCGGAAGCAACCAAAACACATTCACCCCTATAGATAATAATAGTGTCCTAAGTGTTCCGAATCTGCGGTTCAAATGTTGATAAGCGTGTTGGCTATGGGCTTCGTGGATTTTTCTATGACTTAACAACCTGACGATAATGGTTAAACAGGTGTCAACGAGGAACTGGCATAACAGGATCATCCAAACCCACACTGAAAGAAAATCTGTAGTTAGGGCAAGTACGCCCAACATCAAACCAAAAAAGTTACTCCCCGCATCACCCATAAACAGTGTCGCCCTCGGCCAATTCATCCACAGATACCCAAGTGCAATGCATCCGGTCAACAGGCTGACAACATGCCATTCATCTATCGATTGACCACTGATCAAAACAGCAGCAAAACAGACGAAAACCACTTCAGACGCAGCTATACCATCTATTCCATCCATAAAGTTGAATAAATTCTGCAACCATAGTAGAGATATTGCTCCAAAAAGGAGCCCGACATATCCCAGATTAACAATGACGCCCTGTACATTAATGGGGGGAAAATCTAACCAATAGATACACCAACACGCCGCGAATATATACACCGGCAAACGAACAAGGATAGTCAACATCCCTCTATCGTCAATGTAACCCACAATTCCAACCAGACATGGCCCCAGGCAAACAAGCAGGACTTCACTACTTGTTAGTTTTAAGAGCCAAAGACTCACTACACCTATCAAAAAAAGCACAATCAAAACGATGCCTGAACCTGTTGGTGTCGGGGTCTGGTGCGCACTTCGAAAATTCACATCAGCGAAAAATCCAAATCGAATCGCTACAAACAGATAGAGATAAGATAAGAGAAAACTCAAGGATAGAGAAAACCCTAATAAAAATAATGTATTTTGATCCATCAGTTCATGATTAAATCGAGGTGCTCTTCTTTCTGAAGATAAAATTAGCGGAACAAGACATTGCATGTTTAAGAAATGGTTTATGGCCTAACACATTGAAATAGAATGTTTCAAATACGCCCCTTATTATAAGAGTTAGAGCTCCATGTCTATTTCTATTTAGTGCTTTTCTCCAATTCTTGACATTACCATGGTCCGGTTCGATAGTACCCAACAGTTTATCCGATCCGGAAGCTGATGATCCAACAGGGGCTTTATTTATCCATACGGGCAGAATGCATTTTGACAAAACAAGGTGAATACACGTACTTCAGCCAGATAGGCGAGGCTGGACGAAACCATTCCATCGGAAAACCTTTTACTGACCCGGAATGTGCAGAGACATTGGCTGACCTGGCTTTTTTATTCAGCCAACTGCCAGAGCCCCCAGCCAGAGTGCTGGAATGTGGTTGTGGTACTGGCTGGTTGTCCTTCTTCTTAGCTAAGCGGGGTTATCAAGTTATCGGTCAGGATGTGTCTGCAGAAGCGGTAGAGCTGGCGAAAAAAAACCCGCCCTTTATCCAGAATGGTGATGTCGAATTCATCTGTTCGGATTTTGAAAGTATGACGTATCAAGACGAATTTGACGCCGTGATTTTTTATTCTTCACTGCACCATTCCGAGGACGAACTATCTGCCATTGCCTCAGCCTATAAGGCTCTTAAGAGTGGTGGCGTGCTATTGGCCATCGAACCAGGCCTGGGACATGAAGAGAACTCCCAGGAGGTTATCGAAAAATATGACGTTGGTGATCGGGACATGCCTCCTTCCCTCATTACCCGTCGCGGTAAAGAGGTAGGTTTTTGCAGTTTCAAAACCTACCCTCACCCCTCACACCTGATGAAGATATTCTATGGTCGCTTGCCGCACGGACCCTTTAGAAAAAGGATCTGGAAAATCCCCGGCTTGAAGTATCTCATCCTGATGGCTCTGATGATCTATCGCAAACAAGACAATGGGGTGGTTGTGATGCACAAATAGAACTCGGTCGGCGTATCCTACGACCCCCCAAGTCATCAGTATTTATTTTTATATGGTCGGGACGACAGGATTTGAACCTGTGACCACCACACCCCCAGTGTGGTGCGCTACCAGACTGCGCTACGCCCCGATTGAATAACTACCTCTTGCAAACTGATTGTTTTTCCAGGTTCGCACCACACGTAGTGTGGTGTGCGACCAGACGGGGACGCCTAGTCTGCGCTACGCCCCGATTGAATCAAACCTAACATTTAGGAGGCGCGAATTCTAACCGATCGACTATTGATTGACGAGGTAATCTGGCAATAAAACCCAGGATTAACACTTTCATATTTCTAGGATTTCAGGACGCTCAATACATCCTCAAGCTCAATGATCATCTGATGGATCAATTGCTTGTACTGCGTGTTGTCTTCCTTCTGGTCATCCCCAGAGAGTCTCTGTCGGGCTCCGCCAATAGTAAAACCCTGGTCGTATAAGAGTGACCGAATCTGCCGGATCATCAGCACATCCTGGCGTTGGTAATAACGGCGATTGCCACGGCGTTTAACGGGTTTTAACTGGGGAAACTCCTGCTCCCAATAACGAAGCACGTGAGGTTTAACCGCGCACAGACCGCTGACTTCACCGATGGTAAAGTATCGCTTACCCGGTATAGGGGGTAACTCTGCGTTATGGTCTGGGTCCAGCATATGCTTCCACTCTGGCTTTCAGTTTCTGTCCTGGCCGAAACGTGACAACTCGACGGGCTGTAATGGGAATTTCTTCACCGGTTTTGGGATTACGTCCAGGTCTCTGACTCTTGTCTCTAAGGTCAAAATTTCCGAAACCGGACAGTTTCACCTGCTCGTTGCCTTCAAGCGAGGCCCGGACTTCTTCAAAAAAGAGCTCAACAACTTCCTTGGCTTCTCTCTTGTTCAACCCCAGCTCCTCAAACAGCTTTTCCGCCATTTCGGCCTTGGTCAGCGCAGTCATTCTCAGTTCCTTAACGTGGCACCCAAATTGTTTGCCAATACATCAACTATTTCATCAATGAATTCGTTGATCTCAGCATCTGTAAGAGTGCGGGAAGGATGCTGGAAGGTCAAGCCCAAAGCAACACTTTTTCTATTAGGATCAATGCCTTTGCCCTGATATACGTCAAACAACATTAGGTTTTTAAAGGCGGTTTTAGCCACAGAACGGACACACGCGTTGATTTCCGCGGCGCTGACGCCATTGTCGACGATAACCGCTATGTCCCGGCGAACTTCCGGAAATTTAGACAAACGGTCGGCTTCGGGGACACGTCTTGACGTGATTTCATCCAATTTTAGCTCAAATAAATACACATTCTGCTCGATTGCCAGTGATTTTTGAGTTCTGGGGTCCATCAGACCCAGATATCCCACCAGATTTCCATTGCGTGATATCTGCGCGGTCTGGCCTGGATGCAGGGCAGGATGGTGCCCTTTCGAAAATTCAAATTCCTCTATCGCCCCCGTCAGATTTAGAACGGACTCCACATCTCCCTTAATATCAAAAAAATCAACGGCTTGTGTCGAGTTTGCCCAGCTCTCGGGTTGTCTTTTGCCAAATACGACACCTGCCAGCATTCGTTCCTGCCTGATATCAGACATTTCCAGTTCGGGCTTGTTGGGCGATTGCAAAAATCGTAAACCACTCTCGAATAACCGCACCCTGGATTGTTGCCGATTTATGTTGTAAATCAGTGATTTAACCAGGCCAGACCACAAGGTCGTACGCATCTCAGCCATTTCACTGGACAATGGATTCGCCAAACCAATGGGTTCGCTCTCAGGATCCAGCACCGCTTGAATAGCAGGGTCAACAAAACTATAGGTAATCGCCTCATAATACCCACGGGAAACCAGTTGATCCTTGATCCGGTTGAGCAACAATTCCCCATCGGGGATGGGCGCCATGCTCAGACTCGTTCTGGGCGTTCTGACCGGCAGGTTGTTGTACCCGTATACCCGACTGATTTCTTCAATAAGGTCCGCCTCTATCGCTATATCAAACCGATGCGAGGGGGATTGCACCTGCCACACTGTATCTTCAGCTGTGACCGACTGACTATGTTCAAAGCCCAGTCTCGTCAATATATCATCAACCTGGTTTGCTTCAATTTCGACGCCTAGCAACTTTTTGACTCTATTCAACCTGAGGGACACATTGGGATCCTGGGGTAGCGCTTGTTGAAGCACGGTTTCAACCGTTGGGCCCGCCTCCCCACCAGAGATTTGAAGCAGCAACTCTGTGGCACGCTCCACAGCCATTGATTGACCTTGCCAGTCCACACCTCGTTCGAACCTGTGTGAAGCGTCGGTGTTCATGGCATAGGATCTTGCACGCCCGGTGATCGCGGCGGGTGAAAAGAATGCACTCTCGAGGAAAATGTCTGTGGTGGATGCCGTCACCGAGGTCGACAGACCGCCCATAATGCCAGCAATTCCAATCGGGCCGGAATCGTCCGTAATGAGTAAAGTTTCACCATCAAGATCAACTTCGGACTCATCCAGCAGCGTCACCTTCTCCCCCTTTACCGACTGTCGAACCGCGATCTTTCCCGACAATTTACCCAGGTCATAAGCATGCATAGGCTGGCCCAGTTCCAGCATCACATAGTTGGTGACATCGACCACAGGATCAATGCTGCGAACTTCGCTTCGTCTGAGTTTTTCTTTCATCCATAACGGCGTTTCGGCATCCAGGCGAATACCCTTGATAACCCGACCTGCAAAACGTGGGCAGGCTTCACCCGCATTTAACTCAACCGGGAATTGATCATTAATTGACGCAGCGACGGTACCAATATCGGGCATTTGTACATCCAAAGCGTTAATCAGCCCGGTTTCCCGCCCCAGACCGACCATCCCCAGACAATCGCTTCTATTCGGGGTAAGGTCCAGATCGATAATGGCATCATCCAGCTTGAGATACTCTCGGATGTCATCCCCGACAGGGGCGTCATTTGGCAGCTCCATTAATCCTTCATGCCTGTCGGATAGTCCCAGTTCCCGCTCCGAACAAAGCATGCCGAATGACTCGACGCCCCTGAGTTTCGCTTTCTTAATCTTGAAATCTTCGAGTTTTGCACCAATGAGCGCAAACGGGATCTTTATTCCTGCGCGCGCATTTGGCGCACCACAGACGACCTGATGCTCTTCGGCTCCCGAGCTGACCCGGCAAACCACAAGCTTGTCTGCATCTGGATGGGATTCGACATTAAGTATTTCGCCCACCACGACCTTGGAGAACTTACTGGCGACCGGTTCAAAACCATCCACTTCCAATCCTGCCATCGTTAACTGATCCACCAATTGCCGGGTGGTAAGCTCAGGGTTGACGTACTCGCGCAGCCAGGCTTCACTAAATTTCATGATGTTCTCTCGATAAAATCACCACCCTTCGCAAAAACCAGGGTGGCGTAGGTCGCATATCAATTAAATTGCTTCAGGAATCGCTGGTCATTCTCAAAAAAGAGCCGCAAATCATCAACCCCGTATCGCAACATGGCCAACCTGTCTGGACCCATACCAAAAGCGAATCCGCTGAATTCTTCCGGATCGATACCGGAATATTCAAGCACGCGTGGATGTACCATCCCCGAACCCATCACTTCCAGCCATCCCGTGTTACTGCAGACCCTGCATCCCTTGCCGATGCAGTGGACACATTGCACATCCACTTCCGCCGATGGTTCCGTAAACGGGAAGTATGATGGACGAAACCGGACTTCGAGATCTTTTTCGAAGAATACCCGCAAAAACTCGATGATGGTTCCCTTCAGGTCTGCGAAGCTGGACTCCCTGTCAATTAACAGCCCTTCGACCTGGTGAAACATCGGCGTGTGAGTCAGATCAGAATCAACCCGATAGACCCGACCAGGGCAGATTATCCTGAAGGGAGGCTTTCGGTCTTCCATGGTCCGCACCTGTACTGGAGACGTATGGGTGCGCAGCAGGATATTGGGGTTGAAGTAAAAAGTATCGTGCATTGCCCTGGCAGGGTGATGCTGCGGAATATTCAGGGCTTCAAAGTTATGGTAGTCGTCTTCTATTTCCGGCCCCTCGACCACATCGTAGCCAACGCTGCGGAAAAAGCTCTCGATGCGCTGCAAGACCATCGTTACAGGATGCAATCCACCGACGTCGCTATTTCGCCCGGGCAAACTAACATCCAGGGCATCTGCTTGGAGTTTCGCAGCAATGGACTCGGATTCCAGGACACCCTTTCTGGCGTCGATGACAGCCTGAACAGATTGTTTGGCTTTATTGATTTCCGCCCCGGCCGCGGGTCGCTCTTCTGCGGGTAGTTTACCCAGGCCTTTGAGAAGGCTAGTGAGTTCACCTTTCTTGCCAAGGTAAGCCACCCGTACCAGGTCCAAAGCGGCAGAATCTTCTGCAGCCTCGACAGCCTGGTGAGCTTGTTCGGTTATTTGTTTGAGATTAGACATGGCTGTTGGTTGTTTAAGTCATCTGAGCCGAATGCAGAAGAATCCAGTTATCTCTGCACACACAAGCTGCACACAAGTTCCGCATTCGGATATGTTCAGATTGACTACTAGGCCGCAGCTTGCACTTCTTTGGCTTGCCCTTCCTTGGCTTTCTGGGCTAACGCAGCAAACGCATCCTTCTCATGTACGGCCAGATCTGCAAGCACCCGTCGATCTATCTCAATATTCTGCAACTTGAGACCATTGATCATACGGCTATAGGACAAACCACATTCGCGGGCAGCAGCATTGATTCGCTGAATCCACAGTGCGCGAAACATCCTTTTGCGGACCTTACGGTCACGATAGGCGTATTGACCCGCTTTGGTGACTGCCTGCTTGGCGACCCGGTAAACTCTTGAACGAGCACCGTAATAGCCTTTGGCTTGTTTTAGAACCTTTTTGTGTCGACGGTGTGCCGTGACACCGCGTTTTACTCTTGGCATTGGAAATTCTCCTGACTAATTAATTGTCATCAAAACGAACTGGCTAGTGACCCAGTAAACGTTTGATCAAAGGCACATCTGAATCAGCAATTTGCTTCATGGAACGCAAATGTCTTTTTCGTTTTGTGGCCTTCTTGGTCAAGATATGATTCCTGAAGGACTGTCGGTGCTTATATCCGCCTTTTCCGGTTTTCTTAAACCGTTTGGCTGCACCACTACTTGTTTTAAGTTTTGGCATTTTCGTACTCCGCGATTTTAATGCTCATAAAAAATAAACGAGCCAGGACTCTAATTGTTAGAGTGGCTCGTGCGTTTTTGGTGGAAGATTGAACTGTGCGGGTAGTTGAGTTAACCCTCTCAGAACTTTTTAAAAGCAAAAGTTCCTGCCGGGAGTTTTTTGCCCTTGACAAAAAACTAACCTATCGCAGCTTGTCCTTTCTTCTTACCTTTCGGGGCCAGTACCATGGTCAATTGTCTTCCTTCCATCTTTGGATGCAATTCAACGGAGCCGATTTCTGCAAGATCTCCTTCGATCCGCTTCAGCAGCTCCATACCAATTTCCTGGTGCGCCATTTCGCGACCTCTAAATCTCAAGGTCACCTTGGCTTTATCCCCATCGTTAAGGAAACGTGTCAGGTTGCGTAGTTTTACCTGATAATCTCCTTCTTCCGTGCCTGGGCGAAACTTCATTTCTTTGACGTGCGTCTTGCGCTGTTTCTTTTTCGCGGCCGCCTTATCTTTCTTGGCCTCGAAAACATGCTTGCCGTAGTCCAGAATCTTACAAACTACCGGGTCTGCATCCGGTGCAATTAAAACCAAATCCAGTTTGGCATCTTGTGCTGCTTGTCGCGCTTGTTCCATCGGTACAACACCGACCTGACTTCCATCTGCCCCTATCAAGCGACACGAGGCAGCTTGAATTTCATCGTTAATCGAGGACCTTTTTGATTCGCCTTTCTTGATTCCGCTTCTCCTTATCAGCCGGGCGAAGGAGTATACCTAAAATCAGGCGATTCTTCCCTTTTTTTCGACTTCATTTGCTAAAAGTTGCGCAAAGTCCTCCACCGACATACTACCCAGGTCATCACCATTACGGGCACGCACGGCAATTTCACCATCTTCGACCTCTCGATCACCCACAACCAGCAGATAAGGAACCCTTTGAATCGTGTGCTCACGGATCTTGAAACCGATTTTCTCATTGCGCAGATCAGCATCGACTCGAAAACCCTTATTTTTCAAGGTGTTGAGCACCTGGTTTGAGTAGTCGGACTGGCTGTCAGTAATATTCATGACCACAGCCTGTACCGGTGCCAACCAGGGAGGCATTTCACCCGCATAGTTCTCGATCAAAATACCGATAAACCGCTCAAACGATCCCAACATCGCTCGATGCAGCATCACGGGAACCTGTCGACTACCATCCTCGGCAACGAACTGGGCATCCAAACGGCCGGGCATGGAGAAATCGACCTGCATGGTCCCGCACTGCCAGACACGACCCAGGCAGTCCTTGAGTGAGAACTCAATTTTAGGTCCGTAAAAGGCGCCTTCTCCGGGCAATATATCGTAGGTCAAGCCACCGGCCACCATAGCTTTCGCCAGTGTGGCTTCAGCTTTGTCCCATACTTCATCGCTACCCACGCGCTGCTCCGGCCGGGTGGACAACTTGATAATGATGTCGTTAAAGCCAAAGTCCGCGTAAACGTTTTCAAGTACCTTGATGAAATCAATCACTTCATCCTGAATCTGGGATTCGGCACAGAATATATGCGCATCATCCTGGACGAAGGCCCGGACCCGCATAAGCCCCTGCAAGGTTCCAGAGGGTTCATTGCGATGGCAACGGCCAAACTCAGCGAGGCGAATCGGCAGATCACGGTAGCTTTTCAACCCCTGGTTGAAAACCTGCACATGGCAAGGGCAGTTCATGGGCTTGATCGCGTAGAGACGATTCTCGGTGTTCACCGCAAACATATCGTCCGCAAACTTATCGGCATGACCGGATTTCTCCCATAGAGACATATCCACCAATTGGGGTGTTTTAATTTCCTGGTAGCCGTTGGCCTGCTGTACTTCGCGGATATACTTTTCAATCACCTGGTAAATCTGCCACCCCTTCGGGTGCCAGAAAACCATGCCGGGTGCTTCTTCCTGGGTATGGAACAGGTCAAACTTTTTACCCAGCTTACGATGGTCGCGCTTCTCGGCTTCTTCGAGTCGAAACAGGTACTGCTTCAGGGATTTTTTATCACCCCAGGCGGTGCCGTAAATTCTTTGCAGCATTTCGTTATTAGAGTCGCCGCGCCAATAAGCCCCAGCAACCTTGGTGAGCTTGAATGCCTGCAACTTCCCGGTACTGGGGACATGGGGCCCCCGGCACAAATCTATAAATTCGCCCTGGGAGTAAAAAGACAAGTCTTCTTCGCCGGGAATACTTTCCAGGATTTTAACCTTGTACCTTTCACCTTTTTGATTGAAAAAGTCGATGGCTTCGCCTCTCGACATCAAAGATCGGCTCACTGCCAGGTCTTGCTTGACGATGGCATGCATTTTTTTCTCAATCGCAACAAGATCCTCCGGGGTAAAGGGTCTTTCATAGGCAAAATCATAATAGAAGCCATCTTCTATCACCGGGCCAATGGTTACCTGGGCTGAGGGGAATAGTTGTTGCACTGCCTGTGCCATCAAATGGGCACAAGAGTGTCGTAAGACCTCGATTCCCGCCTCATCTTTGTTGGTGATGATTGAGATAGCCGTGTCTTCGGTAATGACATGGGAGGTATCGACTATCTGTTCGTGTACCTTACCGGCTAATGCGGCTTTGGCCAGGCCGGGGCCAATGGATTCGGCAATCTGGTGAATCGACACAGGCGCGTCGAATTGCTTCTGACTTCCGTCAGGCAGGGTTATTACTGGCATATCGTCCTCGCTTTCAGTGGTGACCCTTACTAGAGGCCACTTGTGGTTAGCTTTTTGCCTCTTTTACCTGTTGGTGTGAGGCGTGGTTTTTGTATTTAGGGCATTCTGAGGCCGGGTGGGCTGGGGAATGTGTGTCCCGTTTGTCTTACTTTTCTTTAAAACTTCTCGCGTAATCCTCTAGATTTTCTCGAGATTTCTCACGTTTGCTGCGCAAGCCGTGAGATAGATCGATCTATAACTTGATTCTCGCGAGTGCCCCTCACGTTTTACTACGTAAAGCCGTGAGTGCTGATCTTCAGACCCTACGGGTCCTGCAGACAGCCTTTATCACTCAACTTCCTGATCGAAGCTATCACGTTTTCGCTGCGCGAAAGCCGTGATCTGGTAGGAACGGTCGGATTCGAACCGACGACCCTCGCCTTGTCGAGGCGATGCTCTAACCAACTGAGCTACGCTCCTGTTACAACTATTCTCAAATGCCCTGCTCGCTCGTACATTGAGCGGGTAGCAAAGGTTTCCGAGGGCGCGTAATTTAGCAAGTATCGGGCTGGGAATCTAGCCGATGGTGGCTAATTCTGATGACATACCAGGAAGCGGGGGTGATACGCCGGAAAATTTAACAACAGCCGACCATGATGGCGCACCAAACGTACTAGCTTTGGATAAACTGCTCTCGTAGCTCCTCGATCTGATCCCGCAAGGTGGCTGCTTCTTCGAAAGCCAGGTTCTTGGCATGTGCAAACATTTGTTTTTCCAGAGATATGATCTGCTTCTCAAGATCTGCCTGATTCAGCACGTTGCCTCGATATCGCCCCTTCTTTTCTCGAACCCCGGATGCATATTTGCTTCTGGCGGGTTTATCACGTGCGCCTTCGAGGATATCGGTGACGCCGCGCTTAATCCCAATGGGAATGATGTTGTTGATCTTGTTGTATTCCATCTGCTTTTCACGACGACGATCAGTTTCATCCATGGCGCGCCGCATCGAGTTGGTGATCTTGTCGGCATACAAAATAGCTTTACCATGGAGGTTTCTTGCGGCCCTGCCAATCGTCTGGATGAGCGAACGATCAGAACGCAGGAAACCTTCCTTGTCGGCATCAAGAATCGCCACCAGTGAAACTTCCGGCAGATCCAACCCCTCACGCAACAGGTTGATACCCACCAGGACATCGAATTCACCCAGTCGCAGGTCGCGAATGATTTCCATTCTTTCGACGGTATCGACATCGGAGTGGAGATAGCGAACACGGACGCCGTGCTCGTCAAGATAGTCCGTCAGATCTTCTGCCATACGTTTCGTGAGGGTCGTGATGAGTACCCGTTCATCTTTCTCAACCCTGATTCTAATTTCCGACAAAACATCATCGACCTGGGTTTGTGCTGGCCGAATTTCCAACACAGGATCAACCAGACCCGTCGGGCGTACCACCTGATCCACAACCTGTCCTGACTTCTCTGCTTCATAGGGTCCAGGCGTTGCTGAAACGAAGATCATTTGAGGTGCGAGTTGCTCCCACTCATCAAAACGTAATGGACGGTTATCCAGTGCAGACGGCAATCGAAAGCCATAGTTCACCAGGGTCTCTTTTCGTGATCGATCACCTTTATACATCGCACCCAACTGAGGGACACCAACATGGGACTCATCAAGAACCAGCAGCGCGTTGTCAGGAAGATAGTCGTACAAGGTGGGAGGCGCTTCACCGGGCGCGCGGCCCGACAGGAATCTGGAGTAGTTTTCAATGCCATTGCAGTAACCCAACTCCTTGATCATCTCCAGGTCATAGCGCGTACGCTGTTCCAGACGTTGGGCCTCAACCAGCTTGTTGTTATCCTTAAGAAACTTGAGCCGGCCATTCAGTTCGTCACGAATTAAATCGATCGCCTTATCCATTGTTTCCCTGGGCGTTACATAGTGTGATTTGGGGAATATCGTGGCCCTGGGCACACGCCGAAGCACCTCTCCGGTCAGCGGATCGAAAAAACACAGATTTTCGATCTCATCGTCGTACAATTCAATACGGATTGCATCCCTGTCGGATTCTGCCGGGAATACGTCGATCACATCGCCGCGGACCCGATAAGTAGCCCGGTGCAATTCCATCTCGTTCCGAGTGTATTGCAGTTCCGCCAGTCTTCTTAATATCCATCGCTGATCAACCTTATCACCTCGATCGAGATGCATGACCATTTTCAGGTAGACGCCGGGATCACCCAGACCATAGATAGAAGAAACAGATGCCACAACAATGGCATCGCTCCTTTCTAACAATGCTTTGGTAGCCGAGAGGCGCATTTGCTCAATGTGCTCGTTAATCGCGGAATCTTTTTCGATATAGGTATCGGATGCTGGGACATAAGCTTCTGGCTGGTAGTAATCGTAGTAGGAAACGAAATATTCGACGGAATTCTTGGGGAAATATTCTTTAAATTCACCGTAGAGTTGGGCTGCCAGCGTTTTATTTGGCGCCATGATCAGGGTAGGGCGCTGAATTTTCTCGATGACGTTGGCGATGGTGTAGGTCTTACCGGAGCCAGTGACGCCCAGGAGTGTTTGTGATGCGAGGCCTGATTCGATACCTTCGACCAGAAGATCAATTGCCTGGGGTTGGTCTCCTGCTGGTTTGTAGTCTGAATGGACTTCTAGGCGCGTGGATTTCATTGAGCAGTCCGAGATTGGTAGGTGTGAATAGTACCTTATACTGAAGAGTGAAATAGCTCCTTCTCTGAACACTCCTGACAACGACCTGTCAGTAGAAGAATCATCTCGTTGACAATGTTGACCAGACCCTACGGTCACTATACAATTTGCTCCCTTTTGATGTTCCCTGATAGCTCAGTTGGTAGAGCAAATGACTGTTAATCATTGGGTCCCTGGTTCGAGCCCAGGTCAGGGAGCCAAATCTTTCTCAGATTTGACGTATTAGCTTCAATGAAAATATTA
Source organism: Gammaproteobacteria bacterium (assembly GCA_012960755.1). The sequence continues at coordinate 11,465 of DUAT01000018.1, read as the reverse complement.
CTTACCGGATGTGACGGCCAGGTTGGCTGGGAAATTTGTCGCAAGGCACCGGACTACGGATTTCAAATAATACCTACTGATTTTGGTGATCTGGATATTACTGATATCGACGCCATTCGTTCCCTTCAAACAAGGGAATCCGCTGACATAATTATTAACTCAGCCGCCTACACGGCTGTAGATAAAGCTGAAACTGACCAGGAGCTGGCATACAACGTTAACGCATTGGGTGCACAAAATTTAGCGATTGTCGCCGCAGAAAATAACATCCCTATTCTTCACATATCTACCGACTATATTTTTAGCGGTGATGCTACCGTTCCTTACGTAGATAATGCCGATCCAGATCCCGGTGGAGTCTACGGTACGACAAAACTTCAAGGTGAGAGATTAGTTGCTGCAGCAAACAGACGCTACCTTACGCTGCGCACAAGCTGGGTATTTGGTATCGAGGGAAACAACTTCGTTAAAACCATGCTGCGCCTGGGACTGGAGAAAGAGGAAGTTTCTGTCGTAGCAGATCAATTTGGTAGCCCGACCTTCGCCGGTCATATCGCCAGAACCCTGCTCGAATTAACAAATCAGTACAGGCAAGAGAATGATCTACCCTGGGGTTGCTACAATTACTGCGACTCAGGCGTTACAACCTGGCACATGTTTGCATCAACCATCATGGGGCTGGGCGTTGAGAATAACCTCCTGCGCAAGTCACCTGTTGTGCAACCGATACTAACGGCAGACTATCCGACTGCTGCCGCTCGCCCTGGATACTCTGCTATGGACTGTTCCCTGTTTGTACAAACCTTTCCAGAGATAGGTATTGGTAGCTGGGAAGCAGGACTCCGTGAGATGATTCACAGTCTTGCGAAAGAAGGCAGATAAGATGCGCATTTTGGTAACAGGTGGAGCTGGTTTCATCGGGTCTGCAGTAGTTAGAGAAATAATCACTAACAGTCATGATGAGGTAATGAACCTGGATTGCCTTACGTACGCTGGTAACCTGAAAAATCTCACCAGCATTGAAAATGACAAACGATACTCTTTTTCTGATACGAATATCTGCGATATTGAAAAGGTTCGAGCCACTGTTAATGCATTTCAGCCTGACATCATTATGCATTTGGCTGCAGAGTCCCATGTAGATAGATCCATCGAAAATCCAGGCGCATTTATCCAAACCAATGTTGTCGGTACCTTTAACTTACTAAGTTGTTCGCTTGAGTATTGCTCAAAATTGAGTGAACAAAAAAAATCAAAGTTTCGTTTCCACCACATATCAACCGATGAAGTTTATGGCAGCCTTGGGTCAGAAGGATTGTTCACTGAAGAGACACCCTATACGCCTAATTCACCCTATTCTGCAAGCAAAGCTTCTTCTGATCACCTGGTTCGGGCCTGGTATGCCACTTACAAGTTGCCGGCTGTGATAACCAACTGCTCGAACAATTATGGTCCGTATCATTTCCCTGAGAAACTCATCCCACTGATGATCCTGAATGCACTCGAAGGCAAACCACTTCCTGTATATGGTAATGGTGAGCAGATTAGAGATTGGTTGTTCGTCGAGGATCACGCTCGCGCACTCCTCACAGTTGCTAAAAAAGGCACACCTGGAGAGACCTATAATATAGGGGGTCATAATGAAGTTAAGAATATTGATGTGGTCAGGAATATCTGCAAAATTCTCGATCGAAAAGTCACTGGCGACAAACCAGAGAATGTGAACAGGTTTGAGGATCTCATTACATTTGTAGAAGACAGACCCGGGCACGACATCCGATATGCCGTCGATGCAACAAAAATTAAAGATGAGCTAGGATGGGTCCCGTCAGAAACTTTCGAATCTGGTATGGAAAAGACTATTGACTGGTATCTGAAAAACCAGAATTGGTGCGACGATGTGCAATCCGGTAATTACCACCGAGATCGCCTCGGAGTTATTAAATGAAGGGAATAATCCTTGCTGGGGGATCAGGCACAAGGCTTCATCCGGCAACGCTGGCGATGTCTAAACAGTTACTTCCCGTTTATGATAAACCCATGGTTTATTATCCACTCTCTACCCTGATGTTGTCTGGAATCAGGGAAATACTCATTATTTCAACGCCGCTGGATATTGACCGATACGAAATGCTGTTAGGTTCTGGTGAACAATGGGGTTTAACGCTTTCATATAAGGTTCAGGAAGAACCGTTAGGTTTGGCGCACGCATTCATTGTCGGAGAAGAATTTGTTGCAGGGGATGAATGCGCACTTATCCTGGGGGACAATATTTTCTTTGGCCAGAATTTTACAAACATATTGAAAAGATCAGTCAATCGTCAATCTGGCGCGACAGTATTCGCATATCAGGTCAAAGATCCGGAACGATTTGGAGTCGTCGAATTCGACAAGTCTCAAAATGCAATCAGCATTGAAGAGAAACCATCCAAACCAAAATCCCGCTTCGCGATCACCGGCTTATATTTTTACGACCATACAGTGACGGAAAAAGCGAAAAAAGTTACCCCCTCCAACCGAGGTGAGCTGGAAATCACCGACCTGAATCGCATGTATCTCGAAGAGGGAACTATGTCAGTGGAAGTCCTCAGCAGAGGGATGGCCTGGTTGGATACAGGCACTTATGATTCCCTCTTGGAGGCTGGGCAGTTTGTCCAGACACTGGAACATCGGCAGAGTTTAAAGATAGCCTGTCCAGAGGAGATAGCATGGCGACAAGAGTGGATTACTGATCAGCAGCTTGACGCACTTGCACAGCCCCTTTTCAAAAGCGGTTATGGTGAATATTTGCTGGATCTCATAAAGTACCAGGATAAATCGCTGTGAAGGTGAAAATGACGAAGCTGCCGGGGATTGTCATTATCGAACCACGCATTTTTGGTGATGAGCGGGGGTTTTTTCTGGAGAGCTTTCATGAAAAAAGATATGCAGAGCAAGCCGGTATCAAAGAGAAGTTTGTGCAGGACAATTGCTCGCGTTCTACGAAGGGCGTGTTGCGAGGTCTGCATTTCCAAAAAACGAAACCCCAGGGAAAACTGATCAGTGTGAATGACGGTGAGGTTTTTGACGTTGCGGTTGATATTGACCCAGAATCAGAGACTTTTGGACAATGGGTCGGAGTTATTCTTTCCGGAAAGAATCATCTCCAGATCTATGTACCACCAGGTTACGCACACGGCTTCGTTGTCGTGTCTGACTCGGCGGATTTTCAGTACAAGTGCACAGATTTTTATCACCCAGACGATGAAGCGGGGATTAGATGGAACGATGAGACCATTGCAATAGATTGGCCTATTGACAGTGCGCCGCTTATTTCTCACAAGGACGCACAACTTCCGACCATCACCGAGTATGTCGACGCTTTATGAAGTTATCACAATTATTTGTTCTAGTAGACCTTCAAGCTCGCGCTGCTCTAAAGACTGAGGCATCAAGGATGTATCTGAGCTACCTCTGGTGGATACTCGAACCACTCCTTTTTGTAGCGGTTTTCTACGTTGTGTTCAGTTTCCTGCTTGATCGCGGTACAGAGAAATTTGTTTTTTTTCTAATGTGCGGCAAAATACCATACCTCTGGCTGTCGAAATCAATTACGGTGGCATCAAATAGTCTACTACTTAATAAAGGACTGATAGCCTCGATCGAGATTCCAAACGTAGTATTTCCTTACATCGCGATTCAAGAAGTTCTGTATAAACAATGGGTTACTTTTTTAATCCTGTTTGTTATTGCCATATATTTTGACAGCCAACCAGATATCAGATGGTTGTGGCTAATTCCAATTACTATAACGACCTACCTCATGTTGGTGGCTTTTTCTCTCATAGGTTCGATCCTGGTTACTTATGTTCAGGACTTCAGAATTCTTATCAACATGGGCATGCTATTCCTGATGTTCGCATCCGGAATATTTTGGGACATAAACGATATCCAGAGTGAATATTGGAGAGACGCGATATTGATTTTCAATCCTCTCGCGTTTCTGATCAACGCATATCGGAGTGTATTGATGTTTAACCAGCCTTTCGATGTATTGCACTTGACCTTGCTCGCCACTTTCTTTATCGCTCTTACGCTAGTTATGCATTTGCTTTTTCGTTCCCTAAATTCGAAACTGACTCAACAGGTCCTGCAGAGTTAATATCATGGATACCGTATTTGACCTCCAAAATGTCGGTCTGGAGTATAAGGTTCGACAAGGTGTTTTTAAGGTCTTTAGACACAGAGTGCTACAAGATGTCACATTCAAAGTTCATCGTGGGGAAACTTTTGGTGTGCTAGGTAGAAATGGCAGCGGCAAGAGCTCCCTGCTACAGATCCTCTCTGGACTGATCGAACCTAGTCCGGGAAAACTATTGCTACCGTCCGGGCACCTGACGAGATCGTTGCTAACTCTGGGGCTTGGTTTTCGGGCAGATCTTACCGGAGAAGACAATGTGATTATAAGTCTGGTTCTGCAAGGCAAGAAAAAAAGTGAGGCAAGAGCCTTGATCCCGAGCATTCAGGAATTCGCCGAACTTGGCGAATTTTTCTACCAGCCGGTAAGAACTTATTCCGCAGGAATGCGAGCCCGGCTAGGATTTGCAACGGGTACCTGTTCAGAAGTTGACATTCTGCTGATAGACGAAGTGCTCAGTGTAGGTGACATCCAGTTTAGACAAAAAGCTGAGAAGTCGATGCACGACAGGATTGCTGGTCAACAGACTGTTATTTTTGTGACACAATCTCCAGGCCAAGTAAAATCATTGTGTGACCGCGCTATTTGGATTCACGATGCAGCGATACGCGAGATTGGGGATCCTGATCACGTTGCAGCAGAATATCAAAATTTCATGAACTCCGGCCCTGCCCCAAGTTCAGTCCCAGCTAAAGCAATACAACATTAATTTCTTTGTCTCCACTTTCGGTCAGCAAGAAACCCGTAGTTTGACTCCATCAAATCGTTGTCTACCAATCTAATCTGTAGATGCCGGTAAAGTAATACGGTATGGTAAATATCGGACTCTTTGTCTATGGGTACGAGAGGAGTATTGGCAGCATGAGAAATTTACTTAGATCAAGTAAAGACAAAGTAAAGAAGATAGATGCCAACTTGAGAAGGTATCCTCCTTTTCTATCAATCGTGGTACTCAGTTGGAACCGACTTGACTTACTAAGAACAACGGTCTTGTCACTCCTTGCAAATACCCATTGCCCATTCGAAATGTTCATTATCGATAACAATTCGTCTGAGGACTGCACGAAATGGATCAGGTTCATATCCAAAAACCACCGTTCCATTCAACCGATATTCTTGGACGAAAATATAGGCGGAGAAGCAATAAACTTCGGCTTGGAAGAGGCCACTGGCAGCTTCATTTTGATTTCCGAGAATGATCTAGAGTATCTGCCGGATTGGGACATCAATATGTTGATCCCATTTTTCTGTTTTAAAGCGTTGGGTCAGATATCACCTTTCTCGCCTTTTCCAATGATTGAAATGGGTGAGATCTGGAGTGAAAAGGCTTATAAATCTATCCGGATTGAAGGGTTAGAACTCAAGGTGGCTGCGCAAAATGTAGGCAGCTCCTCCCTAATCCGTAAGCAGATAATCGAAGCAGGAGTCCGCTTTGAAAATTTGAAAACTAGAGACGAATTCGTCAAATTCCCTGCGGATGCAAAATTTTCTGCAGAAATTAAACTCCGGGGATACTGGGTCGCCTGGTCCAATGAATACCAGGTCATCAATTGGGGCCACATTGAAAACTCATGGCAGAAATCCAGTGGTTACTATCGAAATAACTGGAAAGCCAAAGCTCAATCCAGAATCGACGGATTAGGTGACTACGAAAGCGTATTGATTTCTCTCGAAGGAAAGAACCCAGAAGAAAAAGAAGCCATTTTAGTAACCAAAATTGGCGAGCTCTTCCAGAGAATTGAAGCTAAGTCTAACGGTGTTTTCCCCCAAGCAGATTTCGGCGTTTGTTCAACAATGTTTGTTGCAACGGACGGCGATTTCAGTGCTTATCAGGTATCGATTAACATAGTAAATCCCTATACATCACATTTTGATCTCAAGTTTGATTTGAGTGATTTCGAAAGTATAGACAGGCTTCGCTGGGACCCATATGAAGGAAAAGAATGCCGGGTAAACTTAACTTCGATTACTATGACAGATCGACTTGGCCTCGAAACAGCTTTCTCAATGGATCTGGTGCAGCATAACGGAGAGGCCGCGCCTAACTCAAACAGAATTAGTTTTTTTACGACAGATCCAATGTACTTCTTTCCTGTTACCGGTGAATTTCTACAATGCCGCGTTCAAGGGATCTGGGAACTGATTGAGCCTGAAGCCTCACATGAGCTTTTTGACTGCCGGATAGGTAAGATTTCGCGGGGAAAGTATAAACTGACTTTGCAATATGATGGTGAAATAAATTCGCTGGGCTATTTTAACGAGCATCCAGCTCAGTTGAATCAATTCGAAAACATTAGTATTCGAATCTTAGAAAGAAGTGACCACTTTTTTACCCTCGCTCTTAACATCACTGAAGACTGTAATGAATTTTGGATTCAATTTGAATGTACTAAGGGGTATTTGGGTAACTATGAGCTACAATTCGGAATATATTCAAAGCATGAACTGTTTAAAATCGAATGGTGTCAAGCGATTATTCGGCACACGATTAAAAAGGTTCTAAAAGTTGTGGGAGTGAAAAAAGTTACAGAAACAAGTCGTGCCTTGAAACCGCGCGAATTCAGCAAACTACTGATTGAAAATCAACACGACGTAGAGCATCAGTAGTGTGTAAAGTCTCAGTAGTAACTGTTTGCAAAAACGAAGTCAGCGACATCCGTCGCACACTCGAAAGTGTTTCATCTCAAAAGTTCAGAGATTTCGAGTCTATTGTAATCGACGGCGGATCTACTGACGGAACCCAGGATGTTATCAACGAATTTAGAGCAGATATAACCTATTTTGTGAGTGAGCCTGATTCTGGCATATATGCTGCTCAGAACAAGGGAATTGAGGCGTCAAAAGGTGACTACCTTTTGTTTATTAATGGCGGAGATGCTATTCATGATGATACGGTTTTAGAGGAGATATTTTCAACAGACCCTACTGAAGATATTTTATACGGTAACATGTTAATTGAGGAACAAGATGGCAGCGAGACGCTGGGACGATCACCACCGGAGATCACGCTTGATTTTTTGCTAAGAGGGACGCTTTGGCATCCGATCACTTTTATAAAGAAACAGTTATTCGAACGATTTGGCTTATTCGATGAAAACCTGAGAGTTGTTGCTGACTATGATTTTTTTGTAAAGACAATTATAGTTGAAGAGGTCTCTACCCATTACTTTCCCCGGACGATTTCCAGGTTTAATACCAATGGCATTGGTTCAAGCCTGGAGTGGAAAGATATCCATGAAAAAGAAAGAGATTTGGTGCAGAAGAAATATTTCTCCAGACATGTGCTCCGAATGTACAGCGAACTTGAAAAGTATCGGACTCACAATGAAATGCTCAATCACGAATTATCCGCTCTAAAACTGGAGGCATCAAATAAAAAACAGCCAATTGTGGAATTTTGGACCGGTTTGGGTAATCTGCTTGGCAGACAAAAAAGGAACTAGTACGACCCGTTAACTACAGATCCTTGGCCTGAGAAATTGATCACATATCGAAGAAGATTGATTAATAGCTTTGAGTATAATCTTCAGATATTCTCCTCTACTTAACCTCAAATAATTCACTACACGAGCACCAATGAAAACAGCACTCATTACCGGCATTACTGGACAAGATGGTTCGTACCTTGCTGAATTGTTGCTGGGCAAAGGCTATGCGGTTCACGGGATTAAGCGTCGATCCTCATCGTTAAATACGGATCGCATTGATCACATTTACAAGGACCCTCATGTAGAGGATTCAAGGTTCCACTTACACTATGGCGATTTAACAGATTCTTCAAATCTGACCCGGATCATTCAGGATGTACAACCAGATGAGGTTTACAACTTAGGCGCCCAGTCACATGTCGCCGTCAGCTTTGAATCACCTGAATACACGGCCGATACCGATGCCCTCGGTGCGCTTCGACTACTGGAAGCGATACGCTTGCTGGGTCTGGAAGAGAAGACACGCTACTACCAGGCATCATCATCGGAATTATATGGTCTTGTTCAGGAAACACCCCAGAAGGAAACAACACCTTTTTATCCCCGCTCACCATATGCTGTAGCCAAACTGTATGCTTACTGGATTACCGTGAACTACCGGGAGTCTTACGGTATGTACGCCTGTAACGGCATCTTGTTTAATCATGAATCACCCAGAAGAGGTGAGACTTTTGTTACCCGAAAAATTACCCGGGGACTCACAAGCATTTCACAAGGACTGGAACAGTGTCTTTACATGGGCAACCTGGATTCGTTACGGGACTGGGGACATGCAAGAGACTATGTCCGCATGCAATGGTTGATGCTGCAACAGGAAAAAGCTGAAGATTTCGTTATCGCAACCGGTAAACAAATCACCGTCAGGGAATTCGTTAAACTGACAGCCTCATATCTTGGAATTGAGCTGGAGTTTTCAAGATCGGGGATTGACGAGATTGCCACGGTCACCGAAGTAAAAAGCAACGACACACCTGGTGTTAAACCAGGAGATGTCATCTTAAAAATCGATCCCAGGTACTTTCGTCCTGCCGAGGTCGACACGCTTCTTGGTGATCCATCCAGGGCAAAAGCCAAACTTGGCTGGGAACCTGAAATAACCGTGGAGGAAATGTGCCAGGAGATGGTTGCGTCTGACCTGGAAAAAGCAAAGAGACACGCTTTACTCAAATCCCATGGTTTTGAAGTTAACCTGACAAAAGAGTAATTCGATATGCAGAAGATATTTGTTGCCGGTCACAACGGAATGGTCGGTTCAGCCATCGTCAGGCAATTGAAGAACAAGGACAGCGCCGAGATCATATTGAGGACTCGATCCGAACTGGACTTGACGAATCAAGCAGCCGTGGATTCCTTCTTTCTGGAAAACAAAGTCGACCAGATTTACCTGGCAGCAGCGAAGGTTGGGGGGATCTATGCCAACAGCACCTTCCCGGCGGAATTCATTTATCAGAACCTCATCATAGAGTGCAACATAATCAATGCTGCCCACCAGGCAGACATTGAGAAGTTACTTTTCCTGGGTTCCTCGTGTATTTACCCGAAATCAGTTGATCAACCTATGCAGGAGTCCGCGCTTCTTACAGCAGTTTTGGAGTCAACCAACGAACCCTATGCCATCGCCAAGATAGCCGGAATTAAATTGTGTGAATCATACAACCGACAATACGGTCGGGATTACCGGAGTGTCATGCCAACAAACCTATATGGTCCCAATGATAACTTTCACCCAAAGAACTCACACGTGCTTCCGGCTTTGATCAGACGTTTCCACGAAGCCGTTGAAACCGACGCAAGTGAAGTTGTTGTCTGGGGAACAGGCAATGCAATGAGGGAATTCCTGCATGTTGACGATATGGCAGCAGCCTCCGTCTTCGTTATGGAATTGGACAAAGCCGTATATGAAGAAAACACGGAACCCAGGTTGAGTCATATCAACGTAGGGACTGGTATTGACTGTACGATCAGGGAGTTGGCCGAGACGGTGGCGAAAGTCACCGGTTTCCAGGGTGTACTGAAGTTTGATACTACAAAACCAGATGGAACATCGAGAAAGCTGCTGAATGTGTCACGACTTTCGAATCTGGGCTGGAACTCAAGTATTGGGCTGGAGGATGGGATAAAGAATGCCTATCAGTGGTTTGTTGAGGATCGTTCCTGAGCTGCTATTTGAGATTCCCGAAACTGGAAAACTTAAGAGGATCTCTATTAATCAACTAAGCCTGGCTTAGCCAGTTCCTGTCCTGAAACTCTTTTTGCCAAAATAATACCGATTTGCGATGTAGCACATCGTTGCTTCTGAATTCTTCCACAAACTGAAGAGGTGCGAGAGGCTCATGAAGATACAAGATAGAGTATTTTCGATCTTCAATTGACTAGAACAATGTCAAAATGTTCAAACTGATGAATCAGAGGAGCGTCACTCTGGGTATGTCCAAATTAGAGGCCAATTGAGTCACTTTATCAGATCATTAATCCTCATAGCCTCATACACCCGACTGACAGAAATTGTGACCAATCGCCGGGTAATCCCCCCATTAATAACGCTTTTCAAAAGTAGGGAATCTTATGCTGCGTGTTTCAATTTCTGTATCGGTGTGATGCCTCCTATAGCCATATTAGGTCGATCGTTGTTGTAACGCCAAAGCCACCTTGTGGCAGTCTCTCGAGCTTGTTCCAAATCTTCAAATAGATGTTGATCCAGCCACTCATGTCGTACCGTTCTATTAAACCGTTCGATGTACGCATTTTGTTGAGGTTTACCCGGTTGAATGTAGTGTAAGGCAATGTCTTCCTTCTGTGCCCATGAAACTAACAACTCGCTTAAGTACTCCGGTCCATTGTCACATCGAATCGAATCAGGTTTGCCCCGCCATTCGATAACCCTTTCAAGGGTCCTTATCACTCGCAATGCGGGAAGTGATTTGTCAACCTCGATACCCAGGCCCTCACGGTTGTAGTCATCTAGCACATTGAAGGTTCTAAAACTGCTGCCATCTGCCAGATTGTCATGCATGAAGTCCATCGACCACATCTTATTAACCTGGCGAGGCACTGCCAGCGGATCGGGCTTGTCACGTTTCAAACGTCTCCTGGGCTTGATGCGGAGATTCAGTTCTAACTCCCTGTAAATGCGGTATACCCGCTTGTGGTTGTACCTGAAACCCTTGACGTTGCGAAGATAAAGGTAACACAGGCCAAAACCCCAGGTACGGTTAGTTGTGGTGAGTCGAAGCAACCAATCTGCAATGAGTGCATTGTCACCGGATAATTTCGCCTGGTAACGATAACAGGTCTCACTGATACCAAAAATCCTGCATGCCAAGCGAATACTGATACCACGTGCTTTGATTACTTTAACAGCCATCTCTTTTCGGTGAGATGGCCTCACCACTTTTTTTCCATGGCTTCCTGGATGATCTCGGCCTTGAGCTTTTCCTCGGCATACATCTTTTTCAGGCGGCGATTCTCGTCTTCCAGTTCCTTCATTCGCTTCATCATAGACGCGTCCATGCCGCCATATTTTGCGCGCCAATTGTAAAAAGTAGCCTCGCTCATGCCATGTTTTCGGGCGAGTTCCGCTATCGGGACACCAGATTCACCTTCTTTAAGAATTGCAAAAATCTGACTCTCGGTAAATTTAGATCGTTTCATGTAGGTTCTCCCTTGTCTAACTCTATTGGAAAATCCTACTTTTGAGTACCTCTGTTATCTGGGGGGATTACCTACTCACTTGAATATTGTTTTCTTTTTGTCATGTCGAACCGGTTCCTTTTGCCTTCCGACTACACCTTAACAAACGG
>DUAT01000017.1:9178-167132 GCA_012960755.1 Gammaproteobacteria bacterium | reverse complement strand
TCTTGAAGCTGTAGTTACTACAGGATATACGTTATGGTTTTCTGTGGCAAACGACGACCCATGGGCACAACAGAATCCTTTAAACGTTACTCGACACTAACCTGCCCGGAGTGCAGCCACAGGTCCTATGACCTTATGCAAACGGATGCCTGTCAGTTTTTCTATGACTGCAAAAATTGTCATGCGTTACTCAGGGCAAAAAAAGGTGATTGCTGTGTTTACTGTTCTTATGGAGACGTCGCGTGTCCTCCAGTGCAGAAGGAGAATTCATCTGGCAACAACTGACCTTAAGCTGGATGAACCCGGCACCCTGACGAAACCCGCACCGATAGACAGAATTGTACGCCTTGGCTTCAGCCTTCTGTGCCTTTTCCTGGTAGCAGATCTGCTGCTGTTAGCTGACCTGATGGAAGGCAATCACGTCGCGTAAATTATTTGGACCGCGTTGATCCTTGGATTATTCCTGAGCAGCTGAAATGCGTGCCTTTCACGATTTATTTTCGCGACTTACCGAGATTCTTACAAAAGAAGAACACTACTGTCCGATTGGCCCCCTGCATCCTATCGATCTGTGGGAGATAAAGCAGCCCTGGATTCGCAACAGCTAAATTCGCGCTTGATGTGGAGATTCCGCCCTCACACCGACATGGCGGAAATAGTGGTGCGGCATATCGACCTTAATCGGAGGTTAGTGACACTTCTCGACGCGGATTGATCACGATATGCGACATTCTAATCAGAGGTTCTTTGGCAGCCTGCTAGGATTCAGGGGTGCGATTCGGAACAAACCAAATGGGTGATGACCAGGCCCGTTCCTGAATAGTAGGCGCCAGATCAGGTCTTGGGGATGTTCCAGCCCGAATTGCGTCCCAGGTAGACCAGCGGCAGGTTGGGTTTTCCAGCACCCGGGCATAGTAGAAGGCACGTTTGGATGAATCAAAATCAGGATCTGTCCAGGTTGTCTTGAGTTCTGCCGCGCCAGTTCCAGATGTAATCGAACAATCCGTTAAATCCACACTGGCGCCATTGTCCGGGCAACGGTGGGTGGCCGGATCTATCTTGCCATCGTCAGAGCAGGCAACATCGTAAACCCTTTCATGATGTTCACCGTTAATGGTCCATCCTTTGACAACTTGAACTCTTTGCAGACTCGCAGATACAGGATCACGCGTCCCCCAGACGATAAAGCTCGGTACATGGTCATTCTTAGCCAAAAGATCTGAGCCCATCGAAACGCCTGACGCATATGCCTGCATCACCATATCCTTGTCAGACAGAATATCTTGATTGAACCCGTAGCCTGCAAAGAATCTAAGTCGTATCCGCGGACCCGATGTGGCAAATGTTTCTTTGCGGCGAAAGGCGTTGTAGATGGCATCGCGGGTATTTTCCTCGGCCCAGACGGCGGCTAACCCGGAAGCTCCCCAGGTTTCGAAGGCACCCGATCGATAGTAACTGCCATCAATTTCTTTGACATTTGTACCCAACTGATCAGGCGCATTTCCACGAATCTGATCCACAGCCTCGTCGGGCATGGGAACAGAACCTCTTTGGATTCCGTTGGAGTCAAGTAATCCAGCCTTGGAAAAGTAATCTGCTTCATTGTCAGTTGTGGCAGCGGTATGGGTGTCCGAAGCAGCAATAAAGCCAAATTTGTATGGGTTGGTGATCCCTCTGTCTTGAAACGACAGGCCATTGAGCAGAGCCTCACGCGCATAGGATCCACTGGGTTCACTCGCCAGTGTCGTGGCGATACGATATGGCATGATCTCAAAATTAGCCCACTCGTCCGTTTCAGACAAGGCAGGGTGTGTTTCAGAAGTGCCTTTGACCTGGGTAATTTCAATCAATGGTTCGTTGCGAATTCGTTGCAAGGCGTAGGTTTCGTCCATTGGGTCTCCGGCCCAGTCCACTAGCTTGAACATCTGGCCATTGGAGCCGTTCGAATTGTGCGGTATCGCCAGGCTTTCTATTCCCTGTTCCCGAAGATCGTCCATCCAGTCCCACAGTCCCTCCGGGTTCTGGCTGTGGAATCGGGAGAAAGGCATCGCCGGGAGTTTGTCGGCGCCGCGAAAAAAAACATTCCTGTGCAGGTTGCCGCGATCATTGCTGGACGTGGTGAACTCATAAGCCACGAAGGTGGTGAACTCACCGGGTTTGTTAAACGCTTCCGCTGCTTTGATGGTGTCAGACCAGGCATCCCGGGCAATGTCGTTGATCATTTCAACATCGACATCACCATCGCCAATACCGGACAGGATGCCTGGCAGGAAGATGCTAAACGCACGAATACGTTGAGGTACACTCTGGGTGTTCAGGTTTGAGGCCGCATTGAGGTTGTGCAGATCTGTGACAAACTCAAGTTTTGAGAATTCAGTGGATGTGTCAGCGGCTGCTTTTAGCGCACCCAGGAACATGGCGTGATCAGTTACCGCATAAAAATCCAGCGGTTGTCGCAACTGGACGTCGAAACCGGCCGGGTGTTTGATAACCTCGCCGATTGCGTATCGATAGGCATCATATGGTGTCGCGATGGTACCAAAGGCGAACGCATCGAATGAGTAGTTGGTATGAACATGGAGGTCACCGAAGTAAGCATTGCGCTCTGCATTTGCTGTCGGGTTAGCGACAATAATATCAGCAGGCATTTCGAGTCGATTGCCACCGAATCGTGAGGCGACGACAGCCTCTACTACTTTTTCCTTGATCCCATCGGTCACTTTTCCCGAGCATCCCGCCAGGGCAATAAGTACGAAAAAGATGCCAGCAACGACTGGCTTATGGGACATTGAGTTCATCGTGGATTACCCCTGAATTATTTCTTTGTTTCTGCCTGCCGAGTATGCAGACTCAATGTAATCGTTGCAATGCGCGAACCAGCTATAGCACTATCGACAAGATGACATCAGGTATGGTTTATTTAACCCTCGTGTTGATTGGCAGGACAGAGAAATGACGTTAAAAAAACGACTAGCCGTCACATTGCCAGCCGGGCCGCATTTGACAGATACGATTCAACGATTGGTGTGGGCAGAAGAAAACGGCTACCCGGATGCCTGGTTCAGTGATTCTGGTGCGCCGGATACACTGACTCAAATCGCGGCGGTGGCTCATTACACGAAAAGTATCAGAATTGGTGTGGCAGTGACGCCAGTCTACACGCGAACGCCTGCGGTTCTGGCTGCATCGGCTAACGTTATCGGCCAGTTACTCCCGAACCGGTTCGTACTGGGTTTGGGATCTTCCAGCCATACCATTATGAGTCAGTTCAATGGCATCCCACTCGACAAACCTGTGACCCGGGTGAAGGAAACAACCCTCATGGTACGTTCGATGCTAGCCGGTGAAAAATCAAATTTTGATCTAACAACACTGGCCAGCCGTGGTTACCGCCAGGCACCGTTGCAAAACCCGCCGCCAATCTATATTGCGGCGTTGCGTTCAAAGATGATCGAAATGGCCGCAGAAACGGGTGACGGGGTGATTTTTAATCTGTGGCCAAAAGGTGCATTGCCTCGAATGATGGAGCATGTGCAAATTGGCGCTGAACGGGCTGGTAAGGATGCAGCGGATGTTGAAATTGTTAACCGGGCGATGGTGCTGGTGACAGATGACAAGGAGCGGGCACGCAACCTGTTCCGTGCATCCCATGCACCCTATTATGCAACGCCCGTGTATAACCGGTTCCTGGCATGGGCGGGGTACGAGGGTGTCGCGGCTACAATCAGTGAAGGTTGGGCTGAAAAGGATCGCAACAAGACGACAACGGCACTCACCGATGATTTAATTGATGAGATTATTATTATTGGTAACGAACAGGAGGTTCAGCAGAGGATTTTCGAGGATGCCGAGGGAGGTGTACATACCCATATCATTGCACCCCTTGGCGGTGCGACGCCTGAGGAAGTTACGGCAACCTACGAGGCATTTCTACCTGACAGGTTTACTTTGAACTGATGGTGTTTATTAAGAATGGATGAAATTACGGAGACTGGTGACCTGGTGATAAATGATCTGAATATCACATCTCGGGTTGCTGAAATCGAGGAGCAGGGCTACACGGTTATTCCGGACTTTATCTCCCAGGATGAGATCGCGCGGATTCGTCACGCTTTTATGACCGAGGTACCCATCACGGAAATGCGCGCCATTGGCACCGATACCGGCAGGACTTTGAGGGCGCACAATTTGCTGGCAAAGACGCGTGCCGTGGATTACCTGTTCCTGGATGAGCGATTAAGAGGAATTGTGAAAGGTGTTATCGGCAAGCGTGTGCAGGTTAATGTGACAACCCTGTTCAATACATTACCCGGTGAAACGAAACAGTTTCTGCACCAGGATGATGGACTGTGGCCTATCCCGCGGCCCCATCCACATTTTCTATGTAATGGCCTGATTGCGATGGATGATTTTGATATTGAAAATGGAGCCACTCACATCGTCCCTTACAGTCATAAATGGGACAAACCAGTCGACCAGGAGATTGAAACCCTGCAGATAACGATGCCCTCAGGCAGTATGCTGATGTGGGCCGGGGGCTTATGGCATGGGGGTGGTGCGAATACGACGACGGATCGTGAGAGGATGGGCTTTTTTATGAGTCATGCTGTCGCTTACCTGAGACCCCAGGAAATTCAGCTTCTCTCGGTGCCGAGAGAAGTCGTCATGAAGATGCCAAAACTATTACAGCGCCTGTTGGGTTATCATCGCTTTGGCCTTGGAGTTGACGGGCGTGACCCGATTGACGTTTTGAATGATGGTGTTGTTGTGAACCCGGATGCCAGGCTTGCCTGGTGGCAGGACGAGTAGATGAAAACCAGTCACAATCGAGTTTTAAGGTGAACCTGGAAAAATTACGATTAGCGGAAGCGAACTTCCTTCTCCAGTATCCCGGTGGGTTTGACCATCCTGATATGGTCGCCGTTGGTAAAAAACACAGAGTAGACAAGATGTCAGAATTTACGGCGGAGGTCCTGGCTAAAAGCCGATTTAAGGATCGGGGGATGCTGCTGGAAAATCTGGTAAAGATTGTGTCCCGGTCTTCCATGGTCTCGATGTTTGAGAAGCCGAAGTTTCGCGATTTCGTTAATGCCTTGGATATGGCGGAGAGGGAAGCTTTAAGCAAGGGCTTCAAGAAAATGCTGCATGGTAAACAGGAAAGGGGATTCAATGAGGTGTTGGACCTGTTCACCGATGGCAGGGTGGCGAAATGGAGCCTGATTACAATTTTCCTGGTTTATTTTCGCCCGATGACGGAAGTGTTTGTGAAACCGACCACGGCCAAAGGCATCATCCAGAAACTGGAGCTCGATCACCTGGTCTACAAACCCCGGCCATCGTGGGAGTTTTATGAGGCATTTCGAACCGCCATCAATGATATGAAAGCCCAGGTAGATCCCTCGCTCTCGCCGAACAATGCAGCGTTTACCGGTTTTCTGATGATGAGCCTGTAATAACTTCCCTTCTTGTTCCATTGTTGCGAGAAGGGATCTAGAATCAGCAGCCATGGCCCATACGTCAAACTTGGCAGGCACGTCCCGCACTGATTACACCGAGCTGGTAAATTGCCTGGCCATTAAACATCGGAAAAAAGAAGCATTGCGCTGCCTGATGGCTGGTGGATTCGATACTGCTTCTGCACTTCGTGCAGGGCTCAAGGATGACAACCCGGATGTTCGGGTGGGGTGCTGTATGGTACTCGACCACTTTATGATTGAAGCGGCAGTGCCGGAGCTGATCGAAAACCTCACCCACTCTGATTCAAGTGTACGCGCCTGGGCAATACATACACTAGCCTGCGACCGATGCAAACAAGGCGTGTGTCGTCCGGGAGAAGGCGATACTGTTCCGATGGCAATCAGAATGTTGCAGCAAGATCCAAGCAAAGGTGTTCGTCAAATGGCGGCAGGTATGCTCGGGCCAAGTGTGCATCGAAGTACGGATGCGCTTGTCGCATTGCAAAAAGCGCATAACGAAGATCCCAGTCCCGTGGTGCGAAAAATTGCCGGTTGGTGGATCCCCGGTGGTATCTGTTATAACAAACTTAAACCACGCACACCCCGCCGGTTATGACTGAACAAGAAAAAAAGTTGTAGTACAGCGCGACAATAAGGCATGCTACCGCTCACGAAAAAGCGTGGCTCGTAGCGTGGCTCAAACGCTGAGTCCAAAGGCATTGTTAACCAGGAGCATGATTACTAATGAGATATGAAGCACCAACCAGTACCAAAGAAGCGGCGGCGCTTCTGGCGAAGGAGAAGGGCAAGGCCTACATCCTCGCTGGTGGTACCGATCTTATAGTCCAAATGAAGACTGGCTTGATCGAGCCGGACCTGATGGTGGATATAAAGCACATTCAGGCGATGCAGACCATTACCACCAGCGCATCCGGCACCAGGATCGGCGCATCAGTAACCGGTGCTGAAATGGGCGAGAATAAAAGGCTCAAAAAAACCTGGCCTGGTGTCGTTGAAGCGACCAATCTTATTGGTTCAGACCAGATACAGGGTCGTTGTACGATGGTTGGCAATCTGTGCAACGGTTCACCGGCTGCCGACAGCGTACCGGCGATGATTGCGGCGCGCGCCAAGGCTGTGGTTGTCGGTAAAAATGGACGCAGGACTGTAGCGGTAGAAAAAATAGTCACGGGTCCCGGCCAGACGTCCCTCGCAAAAGGGGAAGTCATCGAAGCTATTACACTGCCGAAACGACCGGCGCGGTCTGGCGATGCGTATTTAAGGTTTATTCCGCGCACGGAAATGGATATCGCTGTTGTCAGTGCCGGTGTAAATCTAACCCTGGAAAGAGGTGTGGTAAAAACCGCCCGTATCGTGCTGGGAGCCGTCGCGCCTACAGCGGTGCTGGTACCCGCAGCCGCCAGGGCAATCATCGGAACAAAACTTGACGATGCGGCTTTGGAGAAACTGGCTGCCGCGTGCTCCGCCGCGTGTAATCCTATCGATGACAAACGCGGCACTATCGAATATCGAACCAAAGTTGCGGGTGTTCTTGGTCGGCGCGCCGCAAAAATAGCTTATCAACGTGCAGGAGGTGCCTAATGGCTGGTGTACTCGTATCCACTACAATTAACGGCGATGCCGTGGACTTCGCCTGTCCGCAGGATGAAACATTACTCGACTCATTGCGTGACCGGGTTGGGCTAACCGGGGTAAAAGAGGGTTGCGGCACAGGTGATTGCGGTGCTTGTAGTATTACCCTCGATGGTCGCCTGGTCTGCTCGTGCCTCGTTCTGGGAGTAGAAGCTAACGGTCGGGAAATCACCACGATCGAGGGAATGGCAGATGGTAATAAGTTGCATCCCCTGCAGAAAAACTTCATCGAACATGCAGCCCTGCAATGTGGCATCTGTACCCCCGGATTTCTGGTGGCCGCCAAAGCGCTGTTGGATCGCAACTCAAATCCAACGGAAGAAGAAATTCGCTATGCCCTGGCGGGGAATCTATGCCGTTGTACCGGCTACGACAAGATAGTCCGTGCCGTGCAGGCTTCTGCTAAAGAAATGCGCAGAAAAAGGTAAAAAAACAGCATCATCATGCAAATATTAGAGATAGGAATCTGAAATGGGACACGACACCAGTTACACAGATCAGGAGTTTAAAGTAGTCGGGACGCGGGTCAATCGACCTGATGGAATCGACAAGGTTACTGGCCGGGCCAGATACGGGGCAGATGCCTATGCACCCGGTCAACTCGTGGGATTGTTTCTTCGCTCGCCACATGCGCATGCCAGGATCAAGAAAATTGATACATCCAGGGCTGAAAAGCTCAAAGGCGTCAAAGCCGTTGTTACCAGCGCAGACTTGCCGGATCTGACCGATGGAAATCGCGGCTTGCTCGATATTCTGGAAAACTGCATGGCGCGTGATCGTGCGTTGTACGATGGCCACGCAGTAGCCGCGGTTGCTGCCATCGACCGGCAGACGGCAAAAAGAGCCCTCAAGCTGATTAAGGTTACTTACCAGGTACTGCCCCATGTGACCGATGTGGATGAGGCGATGAAGCCCGATGCACCTATTGTGCAGGAATATGTAGCTACCGACGGTCTTCCATCCAATGTGTCCCAGGTAAACCAGTTTGGTCACGGAGACGTAGACAAAGGGTTTGCCGAGGCAGATGTGATCGTCGAGAAAAGCTACAAAACCGAGCAGACTCACCAGGGTTATATTGAGCCCCATGCTTGCCTGGCGAGCGTCAGCCCCGATGGTTCAGGCGAATTGTGGGTCACGACTCAGGGCCACTTTGGTTTCCGCATTAACTGTGCGCAATTGCTTGGCATGGACATGGCCAAACTCAAGGTGACTGCATCTGAAATTGGTGGAGGTTTTGGCGGCAAGACCCATGTATGGGTAGAACCAGTAGCACTGGCCTTGTCCCGCAAGGCTAATCGACCGGTTAAAGTGGTCATGGATAGAGATGAAGTTTTTAAGGCCACAGGACCTACCTGTTCCACTTCTGTGGACATAAAAATCGGCGCCAAAAAAGACGGTACCATTACCGCCGCAAGCGCTGTGTTGCGCTATCAAAACGGTGCTTTCCCGGCTATTTGGGGCATGCTCGGCGCGATGACATCATTCGCCTGCTACGATCTGAAGAACGTGAAGTCGGTGGGTTACGATGTGCTCTGTAATCGTCCCAAGGTTGCTGCCTATCGTGCGCCATCTGCACCTATGGCTGCCTTTGGAGTAGAGAGCACCATGGATCTGGTGGCTGAAAAGATTGGCATGAATCCGGTGGATTTCCGCATCAAGAACGCCGCAAAAGAAGGCACCCTTGCTTCCTATGGGCCAACCTATGGCCCGATTGGCATTGGGCCGACATTGGAAGCGGTCAAAAATCACCCGCATATGCGAGCCAGGCTCGGAAAGAATCAGGGTCGGGGTATGGCTTGTGGTTTCTGGTTTAATTTTGGTGGGCAGACCTGTACTGATCTCAACATCGGGCTTGATGGCAGTGTGACGTTGACTGTGGGTACCGTCGACGTGGGTGGTTCACGCGCATCTCTCTGCCTTATTGCCGCAGAGGAACTCGGTATCCCTTACGAGCAGGTCAAAGCCAATGTTGCGGACACGGCTTCCCTCGGCCACAACGATATGACTGAAGGCAGTCGTGGCACCTTCTCTTCTGGTATGGCAACAATATTCGCGGCACGCGACGCGATTGAAGTGATGCGTAGCAGGGCAGCAGACATGTGGGAAATCCCTTTGGACGACGTGATCTGGGAAGACGGTCAGGCTAAAGCCGTTGGTAAAAAACACGGTAACCTGCCAACACTTTCGTTAAAGGAAATAGCCGCCAAGTCACCTAATACGGGGGGGCCCATCGCTGGCCACAACGAAGTGGTTGCCGATAACGCCGGTGTGTCTTTCGCCAGCCATATTTGCGATGTTGAAGTGGACCCGGAAACCGGCGCAACCAAGGTCATTCGCTACACCGTTGTTCAGGATGCCGGTAAGGCGATCCATCCGGACTATGTCGAAGGACAGTTTCAGGGTGGTGCGGCACAGGGTATTGGTTGGGCACTTAACGAGGAGTACATTTACGGTGATGATGGTCGCCTGCAAAATGCAGGGTTTCTCGATTATCGTATACCCGTTTGTTCGGATCTGCCGTTCATCGATACCAAGATTCTTGAGATCCCAAACCCGACTCATCCCTATGGGGTGCGCGGTGTGGGTGAGACTTCGATTGTCCCGCCGCTCGCAGCCATCGGCAATGCTGTCTCGAATGCCGTCGGCGTGCGCATGGACCATATACCCATGTCGCCGCCCAGAATTCTCAAAGCACTTGAGGAACAAAATAGTTAGCTGTGACTCATGCCGCAGGTTAAGCTTACCGGGAAATTTCGCGCAGCAGCCGATGATGCAGATACGTTGGAGATCGAAGCGCGAACCATCCGTGAACTGATGACCCGGTTAGTGGAGCGGTATCCGTTGATGGATCAGCATCTCGACGCTGGTATTGCGGTTGCCATTGATGGTGAAATTTATCGTGACAACTGGAGCGTCGAGATTCCTCCTGATGCGGAAGTGTTTTTGATACCCCGTATTCAGGGAGGCTGATAAGTTCGTAGTTATGGAAGATTCATCTGTGCTTATCTGGGGGACACTGTTCGGCGGTATTGGCATCGGGTACTTCATCTATGGCAGAAGACAAAAGAATCCGGTCTCGTTTTTTACCGGGATCTCTTTGTTTGCCATCCCCTATTTGATTGAAGATGTCATTCTCCTGATTGCAGTAGCACTGGCGTTAATGGTGTTACCCTTTGTGGTAAAGCTCTAATTCCCTTTTTGTCCCAGACAGTAATTCACAGATATGAAGAACGTATGAACCAAAAAACAATTGGCAGCACCGATATCAAAGTTACTCAGATCGGGCTCGGCTGTATGGGACTATCAGAATTCTATGGTCCACCCACTGACACCAATGACGCTATCAAACTGCTCCATGAGGCGATAGAGATGGGTGTGGATCACTTTGACACCGCAGAATCTTACGGCGTTGGTTCTGCAAACGAAACACTGTTGGGCCTGGCATTCAGCGATCGTCGCGACAAGGTGAAGATTGCAACCAAATTCGGCCCGTTACGTGACCCGGTGACCGGTGAAAGAATAGGGCTTGATGGTTCGAGGAAGAACTGTCGCCGGGCGGTAGAGGCTTCACTGAAGCGCCTGCAAACAGACCATATTGATCTTTACTATTTACATCGCGCTGACCCCAAAACAGCCATCGAAGAGACCGTTGCCGCGATGGCCGAACTCGTCCAGGAAGGTAAAATCGGTGCTATTGGCTTGTCAGAGGTCTCCGCAGCTACACTCAGGCGGGCATGCGCCGTCCACCCCGTCGCGGCTGTTCAATCCGAATACTCCATCTTCAGTCGGGATATTGAGGCTGAGGTGATCCCTGCCTGTATTGAATCCGGCACCACCCTGGTTGCCTATTCGCCTCTCGGGCGCGGTATGTTGACCGGTAGCTTCAAAACAGAAACTGAGCTTGCAGATACTGACTTCAGGGGTGTCATGCAACCGCGCTTTAGCGGCGAGGCCTATGCCGCCAATCTCGCCCTGGTCGAGCAGTTGACAAAAATGGCAGAGGCAAAAGGTGTAACGGCTGCTGAGGTCGCCCTTGCCTGGGTCATGGGCAAACAGGACAACGTTCTGCCTATTGCAGGCACCACACGCCTGACCAACCTGAAAACCAATGTCGCTTCGATGGACTTAACACTGGACCCGGTGGATATGTCTCTACTGGACCTGCTTGCTGACCAGGTCCGAGGCACTCGATACAACGAGCAAGGTATGGCGATGTTGAATGGTTAATCCAATTAGGGACTTGCGCCTAAACCATTACATCATTGCTGAATTGCGTTATCCCATTGCATCGTCGAGTTCAGCTTTTGAGGCGATTGACTTTTCCAGGTCTTTCAGGATTCCGTTGTTGATGCTGTAGATCCAACCATGTACAGAAAGTTCTGCACCGGCTTTCCAGGCATTCTGGACAATCGTCGAGTTGCAGACGTTGGTCACCTGTTCTTTCACGTTCAGCTCGCAGAGCAGATCTATTTTTTCGTCGTGCGGAAGGTCTTTCAATTTATCAGCGTTAAAACGACTGACATCCTTAACATGCCGCAACCAGTTGTCGATCAATCCGTGTTCAATGTCATCGACGGCCGCCTCGATACCCCCGCAGCCATAATGGCCGCAAACAATAATGTGTTTAACATGTAAAACTTCAACGGCGAACTGGATAACTGAGAGACAGTTCAGATCAGTATGGACCACGACATTGGCAAGGTTACGATGCACAAAAACCTCGCCAGGTGGAAGTTTAACAATCTGGTTCGCCGGTACCCTGCTATCGGAACATCCAATCCAAAGGTATTGAGGAGCCTGTTGTTTTGACAGGTTTGAAAAAAAGTCGGGATCTCTATCGGTGGTTTCCCTGGCCCACAACTTGTTTTTCTCAAACAGGTATTGCAACTTACTCATTTTCGACTACCTTCTACATCTTGTATTTGCTTATCATGACATGACGAATTGCGATCCGACCGGTCAGGGTGCCAGGCGCGCAATTGCCCATTGACCTTCGGCCGATTTACGGTACTGAAAACGATCATGCAGGCGATTTACACTCCCTTGCCAAAACTCCCATTGCTGGGGAATGATCCTGTACCCACCCCAGAATGATGGAAGCGGTACATCTCCCTGGCTGAACTTTTGTCGCATCCGTGAAAACTCGCTGTCCAAAATTGATCGTGAATCCACCGGCCGGCTTTGCGGCGATGCCCAGGCTGCGAATTGACTTTCCCTGGGTCGACTGATGAAGTACTTGAGTACAGAAGTCAGTGGTAACTTCTCAGCCAGGCCCTCAACGGCGACCTGTCTGTTCAATTGCAGCCAGGTAAAGTGCAGGGAAACCGCCGCGTTACCTTTTATGTCGAGCGCTTTTCTACTCTCGAGGTTGGTAAAAAATGTCAGGCCGGTGGCATCGAGTTGTTTAAGGAGCACTGTTCTTTGTGAGGGCCGACCATCCTCGTCAACGGTAGCCAGGCACATGGCGGTTGGGTCCTGAATTTCAGTATCAACGGCAAACTGCAGCCATTTTTCGAACTGATCGAATGGCGAGTCGAGCAGGTCTGCTCTTGACAGTTGCCCGCTCCGATATTCTCTTCGAATTGAATCCAGTTCCACCACTGCGCCCCATGATTAACTATTACCCAAAAACCATGCTACCACTATTGGTTTCGTCCCGGTGGAGTTTGACGCCGGTCAACGACTTCGATCGCCTGCAAATTTATGATAGCTGTTCCCTCAGTGTATGAGGTCGACTGAAAATGAAATATGATATTATCATCGTGGTGTTAAGTCAGTGCTGTTACACTCTGAGCCCTGTCGTCTAATCGAAAGCGCTAAGAATCTCCCGATCGAATTCCTCGAACAGCTCGGAGTTATTTGTGTCCAGTCCGCCGATCATCACTTCCTCTGCTCCTGCTTCAATGATCTCACCGATCCGGTCGATGACGTAGTTCCTGGAGCCTGCAGCGGTGCCTTCTCCCAGTCGACGCCCTGAAATCATGGCGTCAACTGCAGCCTTGTCGTCGGAAACAAGGGAAGGCATCAGAACCGTACGTTTGATCTCCGCTGGGTCGCGGCCGACAGTTTCACAATGTTGATCCAGAATGTTGCACTTGTATTGAAAATATTCGGCCGTCATCGGTCCGCCAGCCCAACCGTCAAGGTTCATTACATCTCCATACATGGCGAGTGTCCGCAGGGTTCTTTTCTCCCCCGTTCCGCCAACCATGATAGGAATGGGCTTGTCGTAGCTGCCAGGAGAGAGTGGCGCGTCATCAATCTGGTAGTATTTTCCCGAATGAGTGACAGGCTCATCGGACCTGATGAGTGCTCGCAGTAAAGCGCAGGCTTCCTCGAGTCGATCCTGGCGCTCCTTCATAGAGGGAAAATCCCACCCATAGGCCTCGTGTTCGCGTTTGAACCACGCAGCGCCGATACTCAGACAGAACCGGCCGTGGGAAATCTGGTCAACCGTCGCAGCCATCTTTGCAGTGAGCCCCGGATTGCGGTAGGTGTTGCCCAGAACGAGGTGACCTAACTTTAGCCTTTCAGTAAACCCGGCAACAGCGGCGATGACGGTGAAACCCTCATGGGCGGTGAGGTGTTCTTCTTCTTTTCGGCCCGGTGGCGGTAAATAGTGGTCAGCAAACCAGACGCTGTTCCAACGCCCTTGTTCCATAAGGCCAACAACCGTTCTTATACTATCCCAGGTGTTTCTGTAGCAACCAACCTGTGCGCCGAATTCCATATTCGTTCCTTATTGTTTGTGGTTAGACAAGAATACAGCAACCGATTGATTATGGAGATAAGCATCTTGCGCCGTTGACCTTGGCAGAAATAGCTGTTTTATTCTCACTATCCTGATCTGGAGTAAGTATGTTTAGAAATTGCCTTTTTGCATCGTTGGCTAGAAAGCTGTACGGTTGCACACTCTTGGTGCTACTCAGTGTTTCGGTATTCGCACAGCAACAGACCCTACTGCTAAGACAGCCCGCACTTTCTGAAAAACTCATTTCCTTTGTATACGGCGGTGATATCTGGTTAGCCAATCTTGACGGTTCACAGCCACGGCGTCTCACATCACACCCGGCGGTTGAATCGAACCCAAAATTTTCTCCTGATGGTAAATGGTTGGCTTATTCGGCACGTTATGAGAACAATATCGATGTCTACGTGGTTTCTGTATCAGGTGGCCAGGCCACTCGATTGACTTGGCATCCCGGAGCCGACACTGTCAATGACTGGAGCCGCAATGGTAAGACCATATTATTTTCCTCGGCGCGGGAAATGCGCAACGGTCGCAGTAACCAGTTATTTCAGGTGTCAAAAAAGGGTGGCTTTCCGGAAAAGATAATGGACGCGGTTGCCGTCGAAGGCAGCTGGTCAACCAATGGAAAACGGATTGCCTACAGGCCTTACTGGCGTGCCCATGCAGGCAGTAGTGGCTGGCGGTTGCACCGGGGAGGCGCGACGCCGCCGATTTGGATCATCAATCCTGATAATCAGAAGGTGGAAAAAATTCCCCACGAAAATGCCTCAGATTCTAATCCCATGTGGTTGTCCGGCAATGTTTATTTTATTTCCGATCGCGACAACCAGGCAGCCAATCTGTTTTCCTACAACACATCCAGCAAACGGATCACTCAGTTAACCCGGGAGGATGTGTGGGACGTAAAGTCCGCCGATACCGGCAACGACAGGATTATTTATGAAGTGGGGGGCCGGTTAAAAATATTTGACCTTGATACGCAGCGCAGCAAAGATGTCAAAGTTTTCATTAATCCGGATTCCCCCCAGACACGCCCGGCGTGGAAAAATGCAAGCTCAACAATTCAAAGTATCGGACTGTCTCCAACGGGCAAACGGGCATTGCTGACTGCAAGGGGTGAGGTCTTCACGGTTCCGGTCAAGAAGGGCTCTACGCGTAACATCACGACATCCGGGGATGTCAGGGAGAGCAACGCCATCTGGTCGCCCAAAGGTGACCGAATTGCTTACATTAGCGACAAGGGTTCAGTACATCGGTTGGTTGTCGTCGATCAGACCGGGCTTGGTGAGGTGCAGACGTTCGATCTCGGCCCTGCCTATTACTCCCTGCTGAAATGGGGAACTAACGCTGAGCGGATTGTCTACCAGGACAACCATCTGAACCTTTACGTCATCAATTTAGCTGAGAATCAGAGCAAGTTAATTCGAACCAACGTACGGCGCAGCGGTGCGGAGGTTTCACTAAGCCCGGATGGCAAATGGCTCGTCTACACCCAATCAGGCGCTAACTATTTTGGCCGATTGGTGCTGTACGAGTTCGCAACTGAGCGCAGTGTCCCGCTCACCGATGGACTGAGCTGGGCGTCCTCACCTGCCTTCAGTCGCGACGGGCAATACCTTTACTTCATGGCGTCCACCAATGCTGGTCCGCTGCAGGTTGGCCTGGATATGACCACGCGTGAGAAACCGTTACGCAATGCCATCTACACCGTGGTACTGGCGAACGATGGCAAATCACCATTACTCCCGGAAAGCGGCGATGAAGGTGATGAGGACGCCGAGTCTGATGAAGCTGACGAAAATTCTACAGAAGCGGACTCAGATGATGAATCCGGGAATGGTAAAGATCAGGACGAGCCGGTAAACGTCGTTATTGATCTGGAAGGAATCGAGCGACGCATCGTTTCATTACCCATCGCAGAGAGGTTCTACACGGATCTTAGTGTGGCAGATGATGGCTCTTTATATTATCTCGAAAGAAGGCAGCCCGGGGCCAGCAATGAACTGCCAGCGAGTGAACGGCGGGCCGTCAACAAACTTAACCGGTTTGATATTAAAGAGAAAGAAGTCACACTGGTGAAGGAAAATATCGCTAATTACATCATGAGTCATGATGGCAAGAATCTACTTATCCTCGGGTCCGATGGTGGTTTGTTCATCGCAGAAATTGCCGAAAAGATAAAACCGGAATCCCTGGATGTCAGTGATGTTAAAGCCTACATCGACCCACGTCAGGAATGGAGGCAGATTTTTGATGAAGTCTGGCGAATGGAGAAAGAATTCTTCTATGCTGAAAATCTCCATGGTCTGGATTGGGAGGCGATTCGTAAACGCTACCAACCACTTCTGCCACATGTGACAACACGGGAAGACTTGAACTTGTTGTTGGTGGAAATGATTGCTGAATTTCAGGTCGGTCACAACCGTATTCGCGGCGGTGATATCCATCGGGAAAGCTCTGTTGCCATAGGCTTGCTGGGTGCCGATTTACGGATTGAAAAGGACCATTACCGGGTTAAAAAAATCTATACCGGTGAACGCTGGAATCCTTTTCTGAAAGCGCCTCTGGCACCACCGGGCATAGGCATAAAACAAGGGGATTATATTCTGGCTGTCAATGGTCACCCCATCGATCACGACGTCAATATATTCTCGATGCTGGCACAAACTGTCGACAAGCAGGTTACCCTCTCCGTCAACGACCAGCCGAAAATGGCTGGTAGCCGGGAGGTGGTTGTTGAACCGATCCGCAACGAATTTTTGTTACGTCAGTGGAACTGGATCGAAGAAAACCGGCAAACCGTTGAAGATAAAACCGATGGCCGGGTTGGTTATGTTTACCTGCCAGATACCGCGGCAGGTGGATTCACCTATTTTAATCGCATGTTTTTCGCCCAGATTGACAAGCAGGCACTGATCATTGATGAGCGAAAAAACAACGGTGGGCAAGCAGCAAACTATGTCATTGATGTACTGAACCGTGGCTACCTGGGTAGCTGGAAGGATCGCAATGCGATGATTTTCGAGACCCCCGGCGGCGCGATTTACGGCCCCAAGGTTATGTTAATCAATCAGGATGCAGGATCTGGCGGCGACTTTTTGCCTTATGCTTTTCGGCACCTGGGGTTAGGAAAACTGATTGGCACCAGGACCTGGGGCGGGTTGATCGGTATTTCTGCGAATCCAGGTCTGATTGATGGTGGATCGCTGGTAGTGCCATTTTTCCGTTTTTTCAGCACTGATGGTACCTGGCGTATTGAAAATGAGGGTGTGGCGCCGGACATCGAAGTTGAACTGGAACCCGACGCGGTGAATAAAGGCATAGACATGCAACTGGATCGTGCGATTGAGGAAGTGCTGCAGCAACTTGAAAACTACACGCCTGTTAAGCAGCCGCAGGCACCTTCGATACCGACCCGGCCTGGCCAGTAGCCGATATTGCGACTGATGGCGGGGGAAAATCATTATTCAAACAGGGGGTTGATGCAATTACATATTCATGCCTTGTGCAGGCATGACTCAAACCTTCGCCTGGTTTCCGTCAATGACTGGCAGCCAAGAGTACCTGTGCGGTTTTTCCTAGGCAGGACTCGTGACGGCAACATCTGGCGGTTTCGGGATGACGTCCCGATCGATGTCTGCGAAGCGATAGAATCCTTGTGTGCGGATGAGCCTGAAACACTGATTGGCCCGCCGCGCCATGAATCTACGTATGTTGAGATCCTGTCTGCGCAAGGGCCTGTCGAGCAGGCCTGGCATGGTCCCGCCTACTGGTTTCCCCGGGGTACTGCTGAAATTGAGAGTGTGGGATATGCCGGTGATGCCATCTACCTCCATGAAGAGAATGCCGCAGTTTTAAGCAACAGCATGGCCGATTGGCTGGCGGATGTTCCGCACCAGCAACCATTTGCCGCCGTGGTCGCTGACAACAAAGCTGTGGCAGTCTGCGCCAGTGTGAGGATCACGGCCGAGGCTCATGAAGCCGGTGTGGAAACTCACGTATCGCATCGCCATAAAGGATATGCCCTGTCGGCAGTTTCGGCCTGGGCAATCGCGGTAGAAGCCACGGGCGCATTGCCGCTTTACAGTACATCCAGCGAAAACCGGGTTTCTCAGGCTGTTGCAGCGCGACTGGGACTCGTTCAGTACGGATCTGACTTTCATATTATTTGATTTTCCTATATTTACCTGATCACTGATCCGGATGCGCTGGCCCGATGGTTTCCAGGAATAACGGTGGAACGAAAGAAGGGCGGGTCATTTCAGATCTATTTTGGCGGGGAAGGTGAGGGCCCTGCTCATGTGGAGGGTATCCTTACAGAGTGTGATCCGCCAAATGTGCTGCAAATGGGTTCCATGCGATACGAGTTGGAGTCCAATAATGCCGGTTGTCTGCTTCGGTTCAGCGATATTCTTCACTTCGACGGGCTAAGAACCAGGCAGCAGTTCGCAGTCTCGGTATTAGGTGGCTGGCATGCCTGCCTGGATAAACTTGAACTGGCCCTGGACGGGAAACCCACAACAGACGTCGCAGAGCCGGATTATTCAAGGATTCAAGTACCGGGCTGGAAGATCCTCTAGCGCTTGTTCAGCCTCCTAAGCCTGGACAACCGCACCCGATTCGAGAAGTGCGTTGATATCTTCTTCGGAAAAGCTGCTCCCTGCTAAAATCTCACGGCTTTGGGAGCCTGGCGCCACCGAAGTTGACGGTAGTTCTGGCGGTGTTCTGGAGAATTTTGGGGCCGGTGCCGCCTGGTGTACCCCGTCCTGTTCGACGAAGGATTGTCGTTCGACATTGTGAGGGTGGCTTCGTGCCTCCTCAAAACTAAGTACAGGTGAGTAGCAGATATCAGTACCCAGCATGATCTCGTCCCACTCGTCCCGGGTTCTGGATTTGAAGATTTCTCTTAGCTGCCCCTGCAATCCGGGCCAGTCGTCTTTCGACATTTGATGGGGAAGCTCGTCAGCCTCGCCAAGACCTGATTTCTCTAACAATATGGCGTAGAACTGTGGTTCGATTGAGCCGACAGAGACATGTTTGCCATCGCTGGTCTCGTAGGTATTGTAGAAGTGCGCGCCACCATCAAGAAAGTTCGTGCCCCGGTTCTCAGTCCAGCCGCCGCCATTCATAAGCCCAAATACCGCATTCATCAACAGTGCTGACCCTTCGGTCATTGCAGCATCAATAACCTGGCCCTTACCACTGACGTTTCGTTCGTGCAGAGCGGCGACAACACCAAAAGCCAGGAGCATGCCGCCACCACCAAAATCTCCTACCAGGTTAAGGGGTGGCACCGGGCGTCCACCTTCGTTTCCAATGGCATGCAGGGCTCCGGACAATGAGATGTAATTGATATCGTGACCTGCAACCTGCGACATCGTACCGTTTTGGCCCCAACCGGTCATTCGGCCATAGATGAGCTTCTCGTTTCGGGCAAGACAGACATCCGGACCAAGCCCAAGCCTTTCGGTAACCCCTGGCCGGAACCCCTCGATCAGGATATCAGAGTCATCAACCAGTTTAAGAACAGTAGCAACGCCCTCGGGGTTCTTTAGATCCACGGCAATACTGCGCCTGCCCCGGGCTAAAATATCGTTCTTGTTTGCTGGTCTGCCTGCGGACGCTGAACGGTCGATCCGTATGATATCTGCGCCCATGTCCGCGAGCATCATGCCGCAATACGGACCGGGTCCAATCCCCTGAAGTTCGATAACCTTGACACCATTAAGTGGTCCCATCTTGCGTTCTCCTGTTCTGAGTATTTATTTGCCAGAGAGTATGCACGAGCAATGTGATTGGTGCATCCCTTACCGATGTGCTTGCATCTGGCTTCACTTTGATCAAAACGCGTTGAGTTGAGGGGGAGTCCTTTTCCTGGGGGCGCCGTGTTTTCCAATCTAAATGCTATCGACGAGATGTTTACGAGAAGTGTGTCTACATATAAGCGAGTGTTCTCAGAATCAAACGAAGCCCCAACCCGGCGGTAATCAGAATCACAATCGCACCAAAACTGTTGGCAATAATGCCATTTGAGTATTTACCCAAAACGTCACTTCGGTTCATAGCGATCAACAGAAAAATAGCAACGAAGGGCAGTAGCAACCCGTTGGCGAACTGAGCGAACAAGATAATGGTGATGGGTTTTACACCTGTTAAGGCCAGCAACGCACCAGCAACCAGTACACTTAATGTGATAAACCTGAATCTTGTCGATGTTACTGTACTATCAAAACTGAATATCTCACAAACAGCGTAAGCTGTCGCCAGGGGCGCAGTAATGGTGCTTGTCATTCCAGCCGCAAAAAGACCAAGGCCGAGCATGAATTTGGCCAAAGAGCCAAACAGGGGTTCAAGCTGGATAGCCAGATCGCCTGCAGTTGAAATTGCCAGCCCGGTACCAAAAACACTCGCCGCGGCAGCGCCGGTGATTGCGATCATAATTAATCCGCCGAGCCCGATTGATATGACGGTATCAGCCCTGGCCGCCGATAAATCCCGGGGTCCGGACCAGCGGTTTTTTGCCGCGGTGGCATGGAGGAAAAGATTGTAAGGAACAACGGTTGTTCCTATCAGGGCAATAATTGTCAGCAGGCTTCCTTCTGGTACGGACGGTCGGGTGATGCCGTCAATCAGGGACGACAGGTTGGGTCGTACCATCAAAAAGCTGAAAATAAAGGCCATGGCCATGACCAAAATCAAACCAATCAGGAGTTTTTCCAGTTGCCTGTAGCTGCCATACCAGAGACAAATTGCCCCGGTGGCGAAAAGCGAAATGACTGCGACTTGAAAGACCAGAGGATCTTCCCCGGCAATGGCCTGGATTCCCAGTGCCGCGCCGGAAAGATTCCCTCCTTCGTAGGCGGCGTTGCCGAGATAAAGTGCCGTGACAATCACTATGAACACAGGCCATTTAAAAATGGAGGTTTCAAAGGTGAGTCTGAGATTCTCACCAAGCCCCTTTCCCGTGGTGACGCCAAGTCGAACTGCCATTTCCTGCAAGATAATGGTGGTGACTGTGGCGAAGACGAGAACCCACAGAAGGGTGTAGCCGAAATTGGCTCCGGCGAGCGTACAGGCTGTCACCGTGCCAGGGCCAATGAATGCGGCGGTCACTATTGCGCCAGGGCCGATGTTTTTTAGCAGGCCAGGTTTTTGAAAACCAGTACTTGTCTCTCCCATAGGTTTCCTGACGCGGCGGTAGTTACCCTGTTTAGCCAACGCCCCGTTTAGCCACCGCCTGTCTAACCATAGGAATACTGTGGATCCCAGTCGCCACTGCCGCCAGGAATCAGCTCAAACAGGTTCAATGCGGGGTTGAAGTCATCACCGCTTCCAAACTCGGTATCAGAGACTCGAACGATTTCATCTCCTTTTCTCATAAACACCGAGACACCAGGCCAAAAGCTTGGTTTGTCATTATAGGTACCGAGGTAACCCATATCGTCCGCAAAACTGGTTCCGGCATGTGAAACCATCCGGAATTTCCAGTCACGACTTTCGCCAAACTCTTTTTGGACTGCAGGATGATCGGGTGATGCAACGACAAAGGCGGCTCGATTCTCCAGGTGGCTGAGGACGCCATTCAGTCCGTCTGCCCACATGGTGCAGCTGGTGCAGGATTTACCCATGTTGTGGATGACAAACAACGTGTCCCTGTCCCCAAACAGTGAAGCCAAAGACACGTCTTCGCCACAGGTGCTGAATATGTAATCAGATACCGGCTCTGGCTCGATCGAGTCCTGCAGATCACGAATACTCTTGCGTACAGCCAGCAATTCTTTGCGCTTGTTGCTGATTTCTTCCATTGTAGCTTTGTAAGTCATCGTAATCTCTCCTTTCTACGATTCAGGTTTGTTGTCATTGTCATTACTGTCGGTGTCCATCTCAGGTAAAAAGGCTACCAGGGTATCAAACTGGCTCTGCCAGTATTTTGAATACTGATTAATCCAGACTGCGGCTCCGGCGATCGGCCCTGCGTCGAGTCGGCAAAGGCTGACTCGACCTGTCCGTTGCTGGGCGATCAATCCAGCCCTGACCAATACCTGAATATGCTTGGAAACGGCTTGCAGGGAGATATCAAACTGGTTTGCAATTTCACTCACGAGTAGCTCTTCGCCATCGAGCATTTCAAGAATCTCCCGGCGTACGGGATCAGCAATCCCGGCGAACACACGATTCAGGGTTTCAGCATCGAGTGAATGAACACTCACAAGTATTTGGTTTTTTCTAGCACGGGAACATTCAACCACTTAGTTGAATAACAATCAACTAGTTGATTATCAATCAAGTGATTGATTAAATAAATTAAGCAAGATGGCACCCGAATAATTTACGAGACTGTTTGTTTACGAGACTGACCTCAACGGGTCTCTAAAGTCCGGATGAGCTATTTGGATTAGTGCTTCGGCTCGCTCGGCAAGGGAAGCAGATTTTAGATTCGCGACACCGTATTCGGTGACTACCAGGTCCACATCCGTCCTGAGTGCTGTGACCATTTCGACATTCCTGACGATGCGGGAAATCGCCCCTTTCCGCGCTGTGGCTGACAGGGCGACTATGGAACGGCCGCCTTTGGATGATTTGGCGGCACGCATAAAATCCACCGATCCGCCGGTGCCTGAGATCTGCTGGCCTTTAACCACTTCTGCGTTTACCTGGCCGTAAAGGTCAACCTCAACGGCAGAATTTATCGACACGAAGTTATCCAGTTGCTGAATGATACTGATCTCGTGGGTGTAATCCGCGGACCTGAACTGGACCGAGTGCGCCTCCATGAGCCACGTGATCAGATCATCGCTGCCGAGTGCCATACCGGTGATATGCCTGCCCTGGTCGATGTTTTTGCAGCGGCCGTTCATATTACCGGCTTTCACCAGCTTCATTGCACCATCATCGATGATACCGGAATGTAATCCAACGTCATTTTTGTCCCTCAAGCCACCCAGGATAGCTGCGGGAACAGCGCCGATGCCGGTTTGAATGCAGTCTCCATCGCGAATAAGGTCGGCCACAAGCCTGCCAATTTTTTCTGAAACCGGATCGATCGCTACATCAGGAAAGGTGGTTGCCGGTGTGTGACTGGCGAACAGATAGTCCGCCTGTTCACCCACCAACAGTGAGCCGAGGGGTGCGACGAAGGCATCGGACACTTCCACAATTGCAATCTTGCTACCGCTCAGTGCCGCGCTCACATAGTCATTGTTGAGCCCGAACCTCAGCTCGCCGTTAATATCCCTGGCTGCCAACAGCAATGCAGCGTCAATGGACCGGTTGGCGATGTGATTGTAAATGGCGCGCATTTGCATGGGGATGAACCTGACCCGGTTGGCTGACAAACCTACCTTCAGGTAAGGCGTCATAAAGTAGGTTTCCTGGGTACAGTCGTTGCCAGATTCTGACAGGTCACGCTTGTTGACCGCCGCAATGGGTTGTTGGATAAAGTGCAGGTTGTCGGTGTTCGCGAGTTGATCAAGCAGCCCTGTGGGTTCGTTGGTGCTGCCGCCGACATAGACCATATCACCGGGTTTGATCAGGGTTTTAATATCTTCTGCACTGATCCAGTCAGCCATCTGTCTTCCTTTGTGTTTTCTATGAAAAGAAGGTCATAGTAAGTATCACAACCGCGCAGTTTAAGAATGGCCAAAAACCTGGTTGTTCCTCATCAACTCTATCTCTTCCGCATCAAAACCGACGAGCAGCGCCATCTCGACATTGTCTGCGCCCAGTGCCGGGGCTTCAAAGTTGATCACGCCAGGTTCTGACCTGAATTTTATCGGGATGCCGATATGTTCCCTGCCAGACTTGTCCTCGACAATCATTTTTCTCGCCCTGATTTGTGGGTCGTCAGCAGCTTGTCTCAAATTGTTCACCGGAGCAAAAGCAACGTTCATTCCATCAAACCAGTCTACCCATTCAGCCTGTGATCTGGTTAGAAATGTTTCAGTAAAAAATTGCTTTACCGGTTTCTGCGAGGGTCCGGGTGGCGGTTCACAAAAGGGGATCAGGTCCGGTCGTTGCAGTTTTGTCAAAAGTACTTCGGCGAAATGTATCTCTGATGCGCCGAGTACGATGTACTTGTTGTCCCGGGTTTCATAAATGTTGTACATCGCATAACCACCCCAGGTTCGTTCATCTTTGACAATAGGTGGTTTTTTCTCCGCAAAAACAGCGCCCATGTTATTGGGTAGGCAAGCCATCAGCGAATCCATCATCGCCAGGTCAATGTAGTCACCCTCGTGTGTATCCTTGCGGCGCAATAGTGCCATCAGAATTGCTGAGAGACCCATCATAGATGTCAGCATATCGGCGCTGGGGATGGCAGGCATGGCAGGTTTACCGTCGAAGCCGAGATTGACGCTAAGCACACCGGCGTAGGCTTCGGTGGCGAGATCATGGGCAGGTTTTTTTACATAAGGCCCGGTTTGTCCAAATGCGGACAAGGAGGCGTAAACAACGCCGGGGTTGCGCGCCTTGACCGAATCATAATCCATACCCAGGCGGTCAATGACACCAGGACGAAACGCCTCAACCACGACATCACACCTGGCGGCGAGTCGAAGCGCCAGCTCCCGTCCCTGGTCCGTCTTCAGATTCACCTGAACACTTTTTTTGCCACGATGGGTGTTGGTGAAATAGACGGATTCATCGTCTCGTTTCTGGCCAATCCCGCGATTGGGTTCACCCCCGTTGATCGGCTCCAGCTTAGTTACCTCGGCACCATGGTCCGCCATCATTTGCGTCAACAGGGGTCCCGGTAGAAAAAGCGACAGATCCAGTACTTTAATGCCCTCGAGTTTCATCAGACAGGATTCCGCTGCATCAACTGCCTGGCAATAATAATACGCTGCATTTCATTGGTCCCCTCACCGATGCACATCAACGGTGCATCACGATAGTATCGTTCGACATGCAGTTCTTTTGAATAGCCGTAGGCACCATGTATCCGCATACACTCCGAGGCATTTTCCATCGCCGCTTCGGACGCGAACAATTTAGCCATACCTGCTTCCATATCGCATCGCTCGCTGCGATCGTATGCGCGAGCGGCGTCTTCCACCAGTAATCGCGCAGCCTGGCACCGGGTCGCCATATCCCCGAGTTTCGTCTGGATCGCCTGGTGCTGGCCGATGGGTTTGCCCATGGTCTCACGTATTTGCGCGTAGGAGGTTGCGGCTTTTAGTGCCGCGTTAGCGACACCCACGCCCCTGGCAGCAACATTGATACGCCCGAGTTCGAGGCCGCCGACCGTATGATGAAAGCCATGACCCTCTTCCTCACCGATCAGGTTATCGGCTGCAATCCGATAATCCTCAAACATCAGTTCGGCTGAATCGATACCCTTGTAACCGAGTTTTTTGAGTTTTCTACCCACGGTAAACCCGGGTCCCTTTTCCGCGATGAACAAACTCATACCACGATGTCGCGGTTGAATTTCGGTGTCGGTTTTTACCAGCAATGCGACGCAGTTGCCTTCAATGCCGTTTGAAATCCAGGTCTTGGTGCCGTTGATCACATAGCTGTCACCGTCCCTGGTAGCCCGGGTTCGAATCGCCTGCAGATCAGTACCACAATTTGGTTCTGTCAGGGCAAGCCCGCCACGTATTTCGCCAGTGGCAAACTTGGGGAGAAGTCTTGTTTTTTGTTCTGTTGTGCCAAACCGCTCAACGGCAGCCGCCATGATGAGATGGGAATTGAATATACCGGTTAAGGACATCCAGACCTCGGCAACCGCTGCGACAATTTTTGCGTAGGTTGAACTCGGTAAGCCCAGACCGCCATAGGCGCGGCTAATGGTGGCGCCAAACAAGCCCAGTGACTTCATCTGCTCGACCATCTCATGGGGATACTCGTCAGCATGATCCAGTGCAAGTACCTTGTCTTTTACGTCGCGATCAAGCCATTTTGCTATTGCATCCAGAATCTGGGTTTCATCATCCGAGTTAAATGCGTCGCCTGTACGGGTAGGAATTTCCTCTGCCATAGTCAATTTTCTCTGTCAGGTGTTATTGTTTGTCTTACTTCTTACTTCTTACTTCTTACTTCTTACTTCTTACTTCTTACTTCTTACTTTTTATGCCCCTGCTTCACGAGCAGATCATCCACACCGTGACCTCGCCTGGGCACCAGGATGTTGCGGATATACTCCATCACCAGTTCTCTCTTCTGGTTATGGGCGCGGGTTTTTACCGATACGATGCCCTGGGTCGGTCTGGATTTGGACTCTCGTATCGACAAGACCTGAGATTCTGCATACAGCGTATCACCAGGGAACACCGGGTTAGGCATTTCTATATCTGTCCAGCCGAGATTGGCAATCGCCTTTTGGCTGACATCAGAAACACTCATACCGGCAACAATTGCCAGTGTCAGTGCGCTGTTGACAATGGGTTTGCCAAATTCGGAGTGTCTGGCGTATTCCGCATCGAAGTGAATTGGATGCTGGTTCATGGTTAACAGGGTGAACCAGGTGTTATCTGCCTCTGAAATAGTTCTTCCCGGGCGGTGTTCATACACATCCCCGACTTTGAACTCTTCCAGATAACGACCAAAGGATTCGCGATACCGCCCTTCTCCGATTTTGATGGAATTGCCGCCCATATTATTATCCCCACTCTGTGATGGTCTTGTCACCATTATCCAGGACTAATAGTGTAGGATAAAAAGCCCCCTTATTCTGACATAGAGCGGCAGACCTGTTCCAATATGCAACTTGCTTAACCTGCTATCTGTATGGGACACTCGCAGGTCCACCCTTCATGCGGTTCGAGGGAAATGCGTAAAACCCAAAGGAATTCTTCCATGTCAGATAAACCCAGCTACCTCGGCGCCCTGAATGCAATCGTTAATGGTGAACGCCGTGGGTTTGAATTTTTAAATGCATGGTCAGAGATAAGCCCTGACCCGGATATCAGCCTGATGTTAAAAACCGTTGCCCTGCGTGAAGCAGAACATGCGGCGACCTTCGAGAAGAGAATGTGTGAACTGGGCTATGGGTTAATAGAAAAACCCGATTCAAACTTCGAGAAAACCATGACATTAGCCTGTTCCGATGCTTCTGACCTCGAGAAGTTTCAAAAACTCGGCTATGACAAAACGCCTGATGAAAATGATGAGGATGGATTGCTAAAATTACTGGCCGACAAGACCATTGATCCACAAACCGGAGCATTATTGGGCCGATTTATAGCTGAGGAGCGTGATAGTGGCAGAATTCTGAGGGAAGCTTATCTCTGTGCGAAAGCGCGGTGCGCTACCGGCGCAACTCGCGCTGCCGAAGCCTCCCAGGCTGATAGTGCGACATTGAGCCAGATCTGTGCGCAACTGGAGAAGCTGACTGAAGCTGTCTCTGAACTGCAAACGAACACCAAGAAGGCTAAGGTCCGAGCAGTTAAGAGCTGATACATAAGGGCAATGAAATTGTTGTGAGTGTAGTTTTTACACCTTCCTGACAGGAATAAACCTTGGTCTGGTCGCTACGAGTACGGAATGTCTTTATCTGGACCCGTAGCGCAGTGCACTCAAGTTTTGCATCCATGACTCGGCGTCCCCGCAACATGTCCTGATAAAGACATACCGCACTCTTCACTCTCAAAAGGTTTGCTTACCTATTGAGGCTGTAAAGTAAGAGGAAATATAGTGGTGACGCTTGTAGAAGCTTGAAATTTAGTTTCAGATCAGGGTTAACTACTTTGTTCTGATTTTGATTTACGCCGTCGCTTCCTGAAGTGAGCCTTGCCGGTTTTCATGCCTTTGAGTTCATTCGGCATTGCGGATTTACTCTGGGTAATCAAGGCATGGAGTGATGCCTTCAACGGTTGCATAAAAACAGCGTAGTTTGACTGATTTTTGCTGATGGCATCCAGTACCGACTCCCACTGTGCGGTCATATCAGGCAGGGTAGCGCTCTCTGGTAAACTCTGGATCAGTGCTCGACCCGTTGCCGTGGCATGAATCTGTTTTCCCTTGCGGGTAAGAAAATGTCGTTTGAACAGCAGTTCAATAATACCTGCCCGTGTCGCCTCGGTACCCAGGCCATCGGTTTCCTTAAGGATCTTTTTGATTTGCAGGTCTTTTACGAAACGCGCTATCCCGGTCATGGCAGCTAACAATGTGGCGTCGGTAAAATGCGCTGGCGGCTGGGTTTGTTTCTCAAGCAATTCCCCTCGTTGACAATGCAACAGATCGCCCTTTTTCAGGGTGGGTAAACCGGTTTGTAATTCTTTGTCTTTTCCGGGCTTATCTTTTCCTGTCTTAGGCTTCGAAGCAGGGAACAGTTGTTTCCAGCCTTCTACTTTGGATTCGCGGGCATTGGCAACAAAGAGCCCGCCTTCGATCTCTATTTCCAGGCGGGTTTCGACATACTCATGTTTGACATAAAACTGGCATAGAAACTGGCGTGCAATGAGCTCATAGATTTGTAGCTCTTGTTTTGAGAGTTGTTTTGATAAGTCACCGGACTGGCCTGTTTTCTCGGTAGGAATAATCGCATGGTGAGCACTGACTTTTTTATCATCCCAGGCTTTGCTTTTTAGTCCCGTGTTCGCCTCTTCGGCAAAAGTACGCAATGATTCACTGTTTCTGCCAATGGCTTTGACAACGTTGCCAGCGAGGGGAAAATGTTCCATCGGCAAATATCGATTATCGGACCTGGGATAGGTAACCAGCTTGTGCCGTTCATAGAGACGCTGGCAGGTGTCCAATACCTGCTGTGCACTCATGGAAAATCGGTTAGCGGCATCGATTTGCAAAGCGGAGAGGTTATAAGGCAGGGGTGGTGCCTGGGTTTTATGCTTGACGGTTACTTTACTAACACGGGCTGGTTTGTCGGTGATGCGATCAACCACATTCTGTGCCAGCTTTTTAGAAAGCACATGGCCGTCTGAATCCATATAGGGTTCGCAGGCAGTACTCGGTTGCCATTTGGCGACGAATTTGTGTCGGCCGGTCGCCGGTTCTGATGTGAGATGGGCAAGGACTTCATAAAATGGCCGGGAGATAAAATTGTCGATTTCCTGATCCCGGCGCGTGACCAGACCCAGCACAGGGGTCTGCACCCGTCCTACCGACAAGAGGCCATCGAAGCCGACCTTGCGCCCCTGCAGGGTGTAAGCCCGGGTCATGTTAATACCGTAGAGCCAATCTGCCCGGGAGCGTGCCAGGGCCGAAGTGGACAGGGGAACAAAGTCTTTGTTACTTCTCAGTTGTGCCAGTGCTCGCCTCACGGCAGCCGGATTTAAATCATTGATGAGACAGCGTTGTACGGCGTCTCGTTTTCTGCCTTTGACTCCAAGGTAGTCGATCACCTGGTCCACCAGCAGCTGGCCCTCGCGATCCGGATCGCCAGCATGGATTATCTCGTCAGACTGCTTTATCAGTTTGCGAAGTATCGTCAACTGTTTACGGGTTTTTGGTTTGGGTTGTAGTTTCCAATCCTGTGGGATGATTGGCAGATGTTCTTCACGCCACTGTTGGTAAGCCGGGTCGTAGGCTTTTGGTTCGGCTTGCTCGAGCAGGTGGCCAATACACCAGCTGACATAGTCACCGTTGCCGACCCGGATACATCCCTCTTCCTTGCGATGGGGTCTGGGTAACACGTCTGCGATGGCGCGACCCAGCCCTGGTTTCTCGGCAATATACAGTTTCAACGGTTTACCTGTCGCACTATATGCTTTGCGTGTGCTTTGCGTGTGCTTTACGTGTGCTCGGTAAACATCATACTACTGCGTATACTGGTTGTATATACAGTAATTATTGTTGGCCCGCGGGGGATTGACGTCAGGGCTGTTATTCGATCATTGCCCGATATTCTTCTATGATGTTGCCACTCACAGGCAAAGTTTCATTAAGTTCGATCCGCCATTTTACTATGACCGGATCGTAACAAGGTGAGTTCGCCGGGATCGCGGCGCCGCAACCCGTGACAGGATCATAAGTGAATGTGTCTCCACCAGAATCGAACTCTTCAATATTGATGCTAAACGCGGCGCTCAAGGAAGATACGGCAGTCCAGCTACCTCCCGACTCAACGAGCTCCAGCTGAAGAAAACTACCGATGGTGTTAGTCAGGATGATCGTTTTTGCAATACTTGCACCGGTGTTGGTCACGTTGTTGTTATAGGTCACGATCTGGCCTGGTAAAGTAGTACCAATCGCCGTTTTGACGATGGTCAGGACCGGTGGGCTGAATCTCTCAAACGTTGCAACCGCCGAATCCATCATTGCACCTTCAACACCTTCTGTGCCCAGAACCTCGATCTGCCATACACCATCCAGTCCAAGCCCGAAGGGGTCGACTTCGAATTCATACTGGCGGGATGATGTATCAGGTGCCTGCAGGTAGGTTAATTCATTAGCGGGAGACACAGGTGTTTTATCGGCGAAAAGTGGATCCGTGATAGTGATTGTCGGGCAGTTAATGACAGTCACCCCATCGCAGCCGGTATTCACATCGAATGAACCAAATGCATCTGCTATGGTGCCCCGGGTCCAGATGGTGCTGCCGCTCTCAAGGTAGGTTGGGGGGGTTACTTCAGATCCACAGACAGGAGAACATCCCGGGTTTCCCGTCTCGTCCGTGCCGCTGCGATCATAAAACTTCAACTCCGTCACTTCGATTGAACCCGTCACCGGAATAACGGCTTCAGAAAAAGGTGCACTCGTTACCTGGACAAGGTCTGCCCTTTTGTTGTTATTGCCTTCGTTGTTTGTCACAGCCAGCTGAAAGGTTGTGCCAACGAGCAAAGTCAGGTCTGCAGCGTTGGTCAGATTGAAGGTATGCAGTGTTTCCGGGTTTTGCAGCCGGACGTTTTTAGTTTGCGAGTCAATACTGACCGGACCATTGCCATCGTTTGCGTCCACAAACAACTCAACCGTCATATTGCGGTTCCTGCCATTTCTTGTGTTGTCACTCCCCAGATTCAGGTTTATGTCAATTGGCCCGCTACTCAACGTCATCGCGCGTGTGGTGGCACTAAAGGTCAGGGATTCTGTAGTATTTGTGGGATTTAGAATTATACTGCTGCCAGACGTTGGCTGGGTCCTGGTCAGTGTTGAACCCCCGCCAATGCCCTCCAGGTACAATTGTTTGCTGCCCGCGACCGGAATCTGGGATTCTGACAGCAACAGCGTTGTTGCCGATGGTGTAGCACCGGACCCAACAGGGTTGGTAATTGTGGCGCTGTTATCGATGAGGTCGCCTGGAGTACCGGCACCGACGGTGACCACGATGGTAATTTTACAGCTCCCACCCGAGGTGAGGGAAATATTGGATAGCGAAACAACGCCCCCGGCGTGAGATGGATTGGGCAGGGCGGCAGGTACTTCATCGGTACAGGTTGTTGAGGCGCTGCTAAAAGTCAGGGCCACAGGGCTCGACTGCAACGTATCGGAAAAGACGACATTGTCAGCATCCTGACCGCCGGTGTTAATCAGAGTGATTTCATAGGTCAGGGTATCGCTGGGATCAACATCACCTACAACGTTGATGGCAGATTTGGTGGATGTCGATAAATTCGATTGCGTCAGCGTCGTAAAGGTGTTTGCCGCAACATGGCTGACCAGACCAGTTTCCAGGCCCTCGTTCGCAGTGACCGTCACGGTCCAGGTACCACGGGTAGCCGGAGGGTCAGAATCAATTCGCACGATATAGTAAAACGTGCGGGTCGCATCATTCGCAGGGTCGTTGGTCGTATCTTCCCCGTCGTAGGCATAACAGGGCGCGGTACAGGAGGTTGAGGCGTCCAGTACTGCATTGCCGTCCGGGTCTGTTATGAGCACCGTCGTTGGATTTGTGGCAGCGTCCGGTGCCTGTATATCCGCCTCACCGAACGGATCACTGACAACGATCTTTGCGTAAATATCCACATCCACACCATTTGGATCCGGGTTCGTGACCTGGGTGCCTGCGCCCATGGTGCCGGTCCAGAACGTCATTGAATCCACGTTAATCACCGAGTCCGGCACAATATCCACAGTTGAACGGTTACCGGCACTGTCGAAACTGTACAGCTCGGCCGGCCTGTTCTGTAAGTTGGTGACAGTCAGGCGAATCTGGTTACCCGCCGGGATCACTGTCGTAGACGCCAGAGACACACTGAAATTGTAGGTTTGAATCGTATTGTTCAGGTTAGCTCTCGTAGACACTGAACCGATTGTGGTAACTGAACCTCCGTTGTGGTATCCCAGGTCGACTTTTGTTAAACGGTTGCCATCATTATTGTTGCCTCGTCTCATGCGCAAAGTAACAGCGATGGGACCTGTACTAGAATCGAGGGTGATTTCCTTGGCGAGTACTGGTGTTAAATCAAGGCTCACTGTATCGGCTATGTTACCGGCCGTGTCAAGGAAAATGAAATCTGTGGCATCGACCACCTGCGGCTGTAAACGGGTCAGTATAGGGGAGACCTGATCCAGGTCTTTTAAATATAACGACTTGGTCCCTGACGCTGGTGCACCCGTGATGACCAGGTCTTCGGCGTCTACATCAATGCTCGTCACTGCGCCATTCGGGTTTGCAATATTAACGGAGTTTGAAATGATCGTGCCAACCGATGTTGGAGTATCTATCGTGACATCAAACTCAATGGTCATCGAGCCGAGCCCGGGAACCGTGAGCCCGGTCAGACTGATAGGGTCACCAGGGTCTGCCTGGACGACCGAATCAATCATCAGCGTACCGGAGACGAATGTGGTGTTGGCCGGAATATTGTCGGTGACATCGACGCTAGTGGCGGTCGTGCCGGTACTCTCAATCAACTCAATGGTGTAGTGCAATGTATCGCCTTCGTTAGTGTCGGCGTTGTCTCCGGTCGTCGCATTGGCAACCGTTTTGTACGATGTCGTTAGATCCGGCGAGTTATTGTTGACATCAAACAGGGTGTTGCTTGTTGCGGAAACAGTCCCTTCAGATCCCTCGTTTGCAGTCACTGAAAGATCCCAGTCACCCAGAACGGAAGTCAGGGTATGGCTCAACTGGAAGTATTTTTGAGCACCGGAGGCGGGTTGCGTTGTTGGTACGGACATGATTGCGGCAGACAAGGTGACGGTCGTTAACGGGTCAGTAACAGTTAATGTCGCCGAGCTGATGTCTGCAGAACCAAATGGATCCTGTACAGTCGCCCTGACCCAGATCGTGTCTGTGGGACCGGCAGTGGTTATGACTGTACCGCCCAGGT
This sequence comes from Gammaproteobacteria bacterium, assembly GCA_012960755.1. The sequence goes on along the minus strand of DUAT01000017.1, from coordinate 134,100 downwards.
CGAGGTCATTGTTCAACACCTCAATGGCTTCAATGTTCAGCGGCGTGGTAGCGTTTAAGGCGACACGGGTTGGATAGGTAAGATCCTTGAAGCTGTGCACGGTAATGGTTTCACCTGAGATAGCCGTATTGTTGGTTATGGTTAATGTAATTGAACTGTTGGCTGAAATGGTCAGGGGTGAACCAAGGGTAAAAACGAATGGAACGTATTGGGCGCCCGCTGCGCTATCCTGCAAGGTAATGGTCACAGTGTCCGAATCAATGGTTCCCGACGATGCACCTGTGTAGCCCAGTGTTGCCACGATGGTCCGCTGACCCGCGAAACTCGCACCACGACTTACCCATACCGAGGCTTCTATGTTCCCGGCTGCCAGGTATAAATCAGATTGCAGCACTGGCGATAGACTCAGTGCGGTATTGCCACCCTGGCTTGATAGTGAAAATGTGGTATCACTAACTGGAACAGTTCTGTCGAAGACCTTCGAAGTAGAGAGATTGTCGGCATAGATCAGTTTGTTACCAGCCGGTGCATCATAAGGGTCGATTAACACGGAGGCGGCAATGTCTGCTACGGCGGTTCCGGCGTTGTCGACTGATATTGTGTGGTCGATCAGATCGCCTGATTGCACGCCTGCCACCACGTTGACCGTATATATGATTGTCGTGCTACCCCCTGCAGGGACACTGATGTTAGAGATATCAATATTCGTCCCGGATGAACTGTCGGTGCCACCCCCGTTGTTTTGTACAGAAATAACGTATTGAGCGGAATTTGAAGTGTTGGATTCAAACAGTCCGATATCGTTCAGGGTGACTTCAATATCAGCCAAGGCTTTATTGTCCACGGAAATTACTTCTGCCATCAAAATGACCAGGTCAGTACCTGTGACATAGCTGGTGGTGATCTCATACTCACCGTCATGTCCGGCGAGTTCGCTGGTAATGTCGTAAGTGTCAAGATCAAACCCATAGGTGGTATTGGAGTCAAATACGTCCGGGCCGGTAACCGTACTGTTGTATTGATTGTCCAACGGATTCATTGCGTTGGTCTTGGGGACCGAAGGATCACCACCGGCGCTGACCTCAAAAGATTCTGTGCCTGTTCTGTCAGCATCCCCCTCGAAACTCATATGTGTCATCTTGCCGGTTGCACCCACATCGACGACAAAGTTTCTGGGGTTCAGGGCAAAGTTGCTGCTATAAAAATCCTTAAAGCCGTCAAAAATATTGATGACCCTGATTTGGCTGACAGTGGGGTCTTCGTAAACAACGACGAGAGACCAGGCGCCCTTCAAGTAGACCAGGCAGGTGATCCATTTGGTCGACCGTCACTGTGCAGATCGACGACCAGACCTGACAGTGTGTACGCACCGCTACTGGTCACGATGTCGGACACATCGCGCCGTGCACCAAAAAAGTCTGCATTCCCGCCCGCGGTGAAAATTACATGGGCGAAGTCTCTGCCGTTAGAACCGGCGCTGGTAGGAATTGAGACGCCGTTGAGTTTGAGATTAGTTTGGTCAACAAGATCAAGGGTTGAGCCTGCGCCGTGTAAATTATCGATTCGACCCGAACCGGCAAAATAGAGAAAGGCATCCAGTATTGTGACACCGATGGGGATATTGACGACTACGGTTGATTCCATTGGGCTGGAGAAAAAACACTGCTCCCCCGGGGTATTCGAGGTGCGAAAGCTGTTACCCGTAGCCAGGTAATCGATGTTTCCGGAGTAAGTCTTGGTAAGTACGACAGATTCACCACCCGCAGCAAGGCTCCCTGTGGAACAAAGGGCTACGATCAGCACAACAATTACCTGTAAAAGGTTCGTTCGGTAATGGTTATTTTTGCAATTCAAATTCGTGGTCCATCATTTAATGATTGTCGCGAGTTCATTAAAGCCGCTGCTTAAACGTCATCCATGTGATTGAAAATCAACTTTTTTCCACTTATGAAAATCAACGAAAACAATTTGTAATCAATCATTTACACATACCGTCAGATAAATTACTTGAACATGTTCACTGAATTCTGACCAGAGGCCAGAATTGCCGGATGAGCAGCATGGCCCCCTGGCCCGCACTTCGTGCCACTTTAATGTCGTGCAATTTTTCATTGATGGGTTACACTTTTAGCGGGTTGTACTAATCATCAATCGGCAGGGAGCTTCGCATGAATTACCACGATCAAACGTTTGAAAATGAACGCATTGAACTACATGAAAAGACCTTCAAGAACTGCACTTTTGTCAACTGCGAACTGGTATACGACGGTGATCGATCACCAACGTTTAGTAACAATACCTTCGTTGACACTGTTTTTGTTTTCACCGGAGCCGCGGTTCGCACCTTGTACTTTCTGGGTAACATTTACCATGCAGGTGAGGGTGGACGTGAGGTCGTAGACAGGACTTTTGCGGAAATAAAAAATGGTGAAATTCATGGTCACGAGGTGAGAACCCAGGCACCCCATACGGTGGATCACAGTCTGGCCTGACGGTAAATTTTACTGGCTCTGAGCCATACCTTTGGCAAGCATTGGCACGAGGGTAAGTTGTACAGGCGAGCGATTCATAACCCAGGCATTGGCAGCTTCCATATCCCTAAATATGGCTATTTCCCGCACCCGTGGATCACAGACTTCGTGGTGCGCCTCGCGATAAAACTCCATCATTTCTGCCTGCATCCTGTCGGCAACAAGGATAGCAGTTCGAGCGCCATAAGTGGGAGAGGTCGCGGCAGATCCTGCATGAACGGCTAACACCAGGAGTTCAGAATATTCCACGTCCAACAGACATTCGCGGAAGTCAGCAAAACAATGAAACCCTTGGTAATCCTCGCCCACCTTCTCCCGTTCATAGTCCATCAGTTCTTGCGCAGCGACTATATCTGAACACGACAGGTGCACAATCATGGAACTGTAGTCAACGACAACGGATAGGGCCACGTTTTGAAGCAATCTGTATCAATGGGACAATACAATTGTGCTTGAATTGTCTGTGTGGGTCAAGACCTGACCCTATGTTGTTCACCGGCCCGCAAGCTCAACCGAAACACACGCTAAAGTAGGAAATCGTGTCGATTGCGGTTATTCTTCCTTTACTTTATGAGCGTTTTAGGTTGGCGACAATTTGCGTGGCTCCTCTTAGGCTTTATACGTTCTGAGTAATACAATAGGGATTTTGAGATCTGTTCATCTGAAAATTCGATTTCGATGAGTTCCTCCACGATGCCTTCTTTTAAAATCAGGAAATCAACCTCCCGTCCCTCCTTGTCCCTGACTTAGCAAAGCTCGTAACGGTTGCGTTGGAGAGGCTCCCTTCTCCACCTGCGAACTTCCCTTTCATCGCCATCCAGAACAGGCTCGGGAAAACCAACAATTGTCATCAAGCGATTGAATGCCTCAGCGGGAGATATATCGTAGATCCCTTTTATCCATCTTTTCAAGCGAGGATACTTATGGAGTTCATCAAAAAATAAGCAGATCAATTTCAGTACTCCATCGCTTGTTTAATTTATCTTGCCTGCCCTCATCAGAATCCCAGTTTAGATAGCGGCCATTCGGGTATTGAGAATCCTTGATATTTTTCGCGAGCGTCGTTTTACCCAACGATGTGCATCAATCTCAACGCGCACGACCGCAGGAAAGTTATCTGGTAGCGACAGTAAAGCCCGCAAGGGTTAAGCGTAGCAACGCGATCGTCGTTGACCCGGAACGTGGTGGAAACCAGGGTTTCTCCATCTGAGGTCCTGGCGTCAAGTTTCTTCTGGCAAATAGCGTCAGGCTCACAAGATTAGCATTAGGTTTAACTGGAGATTGTCAGTCTAACTTACTGTAAAAACAGACTCATCTGGCCAGGTTCCAACCTCTTTTTGGCCAAAACTGACTCGTTTGGTAGGGAATAACGATATTTGGACGGTTATTCGCGATGTATATACCACCGTTCGTTGGACAACCCCAAACTGATCTTTGTCATCTTCTGATTGACCCGTTCCTTGAAAAACAAAGTGGGTACTCACCCTCTGTCAGAGGTGTGAAGTTAACATCAGTCGGTGCTTTCGGCTTGCCACCAAAATAGTTGACGCTCCTGATCGGCGCTCGATCCAAACTTAAAAGAGCCGTTCAAATCGTTCTCAGCAAGTGTTACCGACATGTCGCGAAGCATAAACAACCGTTCGTCGGGTAACAATATTCGAGTTCTTGAGCAAGCGAATTGACAGCCGTCGTCAATCGATTCATCTGACGATTTCCATCCGTGTCTGTAATGGTGAAAAAACCTCGGTTACGAGTTCCACCAACAATGTGAACCCGGTCTCAAAACCGGGACTCCAGAAATCAAAAAACAACTACCAGATTTGATTGGCGGGACAAGTTGGAGTTCAAACTGGTATCGGTTCAACCATCAAGGTGGGATATTCTTTCTGGGTCAAATTCCAGGGGATAGACGAGATGTTTTCAGGTCGTGATGGTTGTGCGTCCTTAATGTCAAAGCAACTTTGCTTTGGGCTATTCCTATGCACAACTTTTTTTAACGCTTTTGCTGCCCCCCCAACTTCTTCCGGAACGCTAATTGGCCCATTCGAGAGTCAAGCTGAAATGGACATGGTCTATCCGATACTTGGCGATTACGATCTTTTCTACGAAGTCAGGGTATTGCAAGTCAGCGAATCACTTGGATTTATTGTCACGAGCCAGCAACTGGGTAGTGTCCTCGATGGAAAGCAGCTCATTCGGGAGTTAAAAGACAGCGGTGTTGCTGACATCGTTTTTGTTGAGGTCGGTGACTACGATGGTCGTGTTTCTGCAGGGGTGTACGGTGCCCGGCGGTCAGCTGATGTGCGAACAGGTGCGCTCAATAAGTTGGGGTTTGATTTTGTAGTTTTCGAAAGAACCAGGGGCAAGTTCGAGGGATGGCTCGACATCGACCCCGTCGATATCAGCTATGAAGCGCTTAGTGCTGTGAATGCAGTTGTCAGCGATTCCGTCCAGATCATCGAGCCACGAATGGATTCAGAGGTTGAAACGCGATTTGGCTTTCTATCTGACGAAGAAACTCTCTTCGAAGAAGAATCTCTCCTCGAAGAAGAATCTTTCCTCGAAGAAGAAACTCTCTGTGAAGAAGAAACTCTCCCTGAAAAAGAAACTCAGCAGGATGAAAAGGAGAGGTTTACTACAGATCAGAATCCAATGCCCATCGACGGTTATGAATCAGCTGATAGACCCAAGTACTCAGGCTCAGCCGATGAATCCTGGGAATCTGATTTAGGTGATTTAACTGATTTCACATTAACTGAAGAATCTAATATCAATAACGAAACAGAATTAGCATCGCCAGTTCCGGCCGCGGAACCGGAGCCAGAGATTTCGGAAGTATCCAGTTCGACAGAACAGGCAGTGCCTGAATCAAATCTGCTGATTTTACTACTCCTCGGAGTCCTGGTGCTGGCACTTGGGGCCGCTGGTGTTTACTTCTGGTTCCGTCGGCAGCAATCATCCGACGGAATTTCGGACGACTTCCCTAACATCATGCCTTCTGCGCTCAACTCGGTTGTCGAGGGATTATTGGTACTCGATGGCGATCTGAATATCGTACTGGCAAACCCGGCGTTTACCGCCGTGGCAAAACGATCCCGGGGAGAACTCACAGGTAATCATGTCAGTACTATCCCCTTTGCAGGGCGAGACAATACCCTCTTGACTGAAAATGACTATCCGTGGAGCTCGGTTTTGATGGATGGCGTACCGCAGATGAACCTCGGGGTACGACTCACAACGGCCGATGATGAAAATCTTTCGCTGGTTACGAATTCTTCGCCAGTCATGGGTGAAAACAAAACCGTTGCGGGTGTGTTGGTCAGTTTCACGGATGTAACGGAACTGGAAAAGAAAGAACAGCAGTTGCAAATTTTGCGGGCAGAAGTTCAAGCCGAGAATCTTGCAAAGCGTGGCCTGGTCGATGGTGCTGGCGGTAATTTTGAGAAACCAATATCAGCCTTGTTGAATATAGCTGACCTTATGGTCAAGGGTGCAGACCAGGGCAGCGTGCTTGATCAAGAGTTGCTGCAAACGATCTCGTTCATCAATGCAGATACGCTGAATATAGTTGACGACATCGTTGAGCTATCTCGTCTGGAATCAGGTTTGCTCGACGTTCGAAATAGTCAATTTGACCCTGGTTCCGTCGTTAATGAAGTGGTTGATGGGTTTTTTGAGACGGCTAACGATAAAGACGTCACAGTAAGCTGGGATCCGGAAAACAATGTTCCCAATCTGATTGAATCTGATTCGGTTAAGTTGCGCAGAATACTGTTGTCTATGGTTGGTCGGGCAATAGACGCTACCGATTCAGGTGCTATCCGCGTCAGTGGCCGATTCGAAGATCCCTTTTTAACAATTACGGTTGCTGATGCAGGCGAGGGTAAGTCCGCACAGGAGCTTGTCTCCCAATTCAGTCAACCAGACCCGGAGTCAGTTGCCGAAGCTAAGGCAGCCAGTGAGAATACCATTGTAAAACTCCGATTAGCCATTGGGCAGCGCCTGGCTGAAGCACTGGGTGGCAGTCTCGACGTCCAAACTGAGTTAGACAGGTCTGAATTTACTTTGATAATTCGAACCCGTGCAGTTGAGCTCCCCCTCCTGTTGCCCGATGGGAGCACGGTTTCTGAACTTATTGAGTCCAGGGACGAATCTAGCAAACGAACCGAAAAAATGTCTTCCCAGCTTGAAGCCGCTTCTTCCCAGTTGAAAAAAGCAAAAGCTGTCCTCGCATCACGAAAAGCTGCCTTGCAACAGGCAGAAGCGTTATCACAATCACAGCGTGTTGCGCTGGCTGCCGCGGAGACAAAAATTGAGTCAGAAGTATCGGCGAGGCAAACAGCAGAATCTGAAAGTGCGGAAAGAGAGACTGAGCTAACCGCCTCATTATCGGAAGCAAAGCAAAAGGCATGCAAAGAGGCAGCAGAGCGCAGACAGTACGTTGAGGAAGCGCAAACTCGGATAGAAGAACTATCGGCAGAGTTAACTGAATTACAGTCGGTAGCGCAAAACGAAACCCAGTCCAGAGAAGACACGGAATCCAGGACAGAACATTTGTCTGCTGAACTCGGTGTTGCACTGGCCCGCGTCCAGGCAGAAGTTGACGCGCGAGCAGCGATAGAGGACGAATCCCAGGGCAAGGCAGACAAAATAACTGCTGAGCTTAGACGTACACAAGATTTAGTACTGGAAGAAACCAGCGCCAGGGAACAGGCTGAACGAAGCGCGAATGAAAGAGTTCAAGTATTGTCGGATCAACTGGATATAGTGGAAGAACGCTATCAACAGGAATCACAACAAAAACAGCGGGCCGGGATTCAGAAATCTGAGAAAATTGTTGAGTTGAAGGATGAACTGGACCTGGCTACTCAAAAACTCCGATCACAGGAAAATGCCAGGGTAGAGCAGGTAAACGCTGCCAACCAGAAAATCAGGGAACTAGCGGGAGAGCTGGAACGGGTAAACGGGTTGGTGGACCAGGAAAATCTGATCCGGCAGCGTGCAGAAAAAGCTTCAGGCGACCAATTCCGAACGCAATGTGTAGAACTTGAATCTGTCAGGGAAAAACTCGAGGCGGAAGTAACTGCACGATCCCGGGTGGAAGAAGATGGCCAATCACGTCGAAACTTGTTGGCAAAGGAACCGACTCGCGTAAAAGAAGAAGTTGAGACTGTCGCCAGGGCTAAAGGTGAAGTTGAGTTAGAGTCGAATGCGCGGCTCGAAGTGCTTCGCGAAGAACTTGGGGTTCTAAGACAAAAAACCGCACAGGCAGCAGCAGAGGGATTGCGAAAAGAACAACAGGCCAGTGAGAAAATAGCACTGCTGACTACACAACTATCACAAGCGGCGACTGATCAATCGTCCAAAAGTGAACAACGAAAACAACGAAAACAACGGGATACTCAGCGAGAGGTTGCTATACCCACAGTTCTTGCCACATCGAAAGATCCAGAATCTGTCAGGTCGGTAGATGCTGAAGCCGGAGAAATCAGGCTGGAAGAGGTCAAACCCGTAAAAGCTGCGCCCATAAAAGCTGAACCCACCGCAGCCGCACCCGAAAAAGCCATAGCCGCGGCAGCAGCCGATCTGAACCAAGCCAGATCGGAAAAGGTCGAACCCGTTAAGGATTTGGCCCTGTCGAGCGAAACACCCATCCAGACCAAGCTTGAAAGTGCATCAAGTAGCCCTGTGATGCGGAGCATGTTAGACCGATTCGTCGTTAGCATGAGCCAGCAATTGATCAGGATGCAGGCCGCTTGCGAAGACCATAACTATCCGGAAGTAGCCAGTGCCAGCAGTTGGCTTAAAGGCGAGGCTGACGCGCTGGGGTTCAATGAGTTTGTTAAAGGTCCGGTCGCCGAGCTGGAAGGTCTGCTGCATGAAAGACAATACACTCAGGTTTCGGAAAAAATTGATCATCTAAAACAGTTTGCACTCCGTATCATCATGGACAACCAGAGTGACACGAGTGCCCAACGAAAAGGTATGAAAACTGGCCCTTCTAAAGAAGCCGTCGGCAAGGCAATACTCTACAAAATACCCCCTGACAATTTACGCCGTTTGGAGCTCAGTGAAAAATTCCTGTCCAGGTTGGGCGCAGTTGTGCTGGTTATGGAATCTGCTTCAAAAATTCGAGATCTGAAAGAATTAAAGCTGTTTGTGCGTTTCAGGTAGATGTCGATGTTGCCACTTGAATCACAGGCTTCCTGCGCGTTGGTGATCAGGTGTGTAAATGCCATCAGCAGGTTGTCAGAATCTGCATCAACCAGCAGCAGTTCACCTTCCTGGTGTAGTACCGGGTTGGGCTCCCTGCCATGACACTTGGTGAGTACAGATTCGAACACCTCAATAGGTGAAACCGGGTGTTGATGTGACTGTTCCAGCACAAGCACCCTGTTTTGATTGATGGTGAGCAACAACTGGTCCATCTTTTTAACGGAGTTGTCGATGGTCTTGATGGCATCCGCAATAAATTCGGGATTGTCGGCAAACCGCCCGGCGTTTTCGACCACCAGTGCCTGTTGGGCAATCAGATTTTTCAGGTCATGCATAACGAAAGTTGTGAACTGGTGATAGGCTTGAAACTGCCGGATTACAACCAATTCCTCGGACAGGATCTGATTACCGACAAAATTGGTAATTTGCTTGCCGACCATCCGCAGCAGATCAATGTCCTCCCAATCGAACCTGTCGACCTGATCCATCTCGGCGGTGATCGCCAGAAAGCCGAGCAGTTTCGCATTGTTAATCAGGGGCAGAATAATTAAGGTCGAGTCCAGGTCTCTGAGTTGGCCAGGCAACAGGTCATTAAACTTGGCCAGGCCGGGGTCAGTTGCCAGGGGAACAAAAATCCAGTTGTTGATAAGCATTCGGTTAAAAAAGGCCGGGCTGTCCCAGTCGTTGATGGGTTCCAGGTCATCGTCGATGATAATTTTGGTTTCGGGAGAGTAGCTGCCGCCTTTATCATCATTCTTGAAAAGATAAAAGACACCACCAGTGCCATTGTATATGGGGAGTACTGCTCGAATAGCAATATCACCATAGTGTTCATTGCTCGACTTACGAGCCAGTCTTTCGCTGAGGTGTCGCCACTCATCGTTGTAGTTGTACTTGGTTTGAAAGAAATTCTTAAAGGCCCAAACGCGAATCTTTGCTCTTCGGGAAGCCGACGCCAGATTGAATCCGATGAACAATACACCCAGAAAAAGGAAAAACGGCTGTATCACAGCGGCGGATTCAGCGTTCCCGATGGTGAACAGATAATCCACGATCGAAACGAGCAGCAAGGTTGTTGCAGCCAGCACCAGGCTGGTTGTTGTAAATACCACCGGGTGGGAAGGACTTAGCTTGATGGGATGATTTTTATCCCTGGCAATTGTGAGGGGCATGAGAGATAAAATCAGCCCAACAGACGTACTGGCCAGAACACGCGCCTGGGCAACATCCACCGGAACAAGACCGACGATAAGTGATTTGGAGTACAGGTACAGATTGAACAGAAACATGGCCCCGATACCAAGACTGATGGTTCTGACCAGACCATCGCTGTTACGGATATGTAGTTCTGTTATCAACAAAGAGCCGATGCAGCACAGCAGGTACAGGTAAAAGCCAAACTGGACTTTTTGGGTAACGACAATGAGGGAATAGACTACACCGGTCAGGGCAAGCGCAGGGATTAACCAAACAAGACCCCAGCGTAGCGAAAAAACCCCCAGTTGCTGGCGCTGGTTGAATATCAGCAGTAAGCAGCTTGACCAGGCCAGGATATAGACAAGATCCAGGGTAAAGAGTGCAGAAGGCGTATCGAGTAGCCAGAATCCGAGACTCCAAACCGCAGAAGACAGGAAAGCAGGAAGAAAAATACCCCGCTCTTGCGAAGAATCAGCGAATACTCGATCGCAACAATCAGATAAACAATAAAACCTAGTATCGCACTGACACTAATAAGGCTCTGCATTCTCTCAATATACTAAGTAAATTCTGTGAACTATAAAGGTCAAACCAGGAAACTACCAGATTCACCTGTCATTTCCCAACTGTGCAGAATTGTCAAAAAAATTGAATCAGATCTTTTTGTGGTCAACTTTCTTATCAAAGTGTGAACTGGTTCAGATTCAGGCCAGAGAACCACGCATATACTTCAACAAATATTCGTAAGGTCTCTGGTGGCATACTATGGCTTCGGTGCTAATACATAGCGGGCTTCAACATTCCAAGTCGCGACATTTTAAGTATCAGGATTGGGAGGACGGAGTCAGCCGGGGCAAATACTACAACTTCTCAACTCCCCTGACAGTGCCGGAACGTGAGACATTGTATAATGATGTCCTGGAGGAAGTTTTATCAGGCTCTCTGCCAACAAAGTGCCTGCTGGTGTTTGTCAGTTTTGAACCAAACTCGCGATTGGTTTGCGAAGCTACCCGGGAATATCTCATCAACCGAAACTGTGACATCGGGGAAGAGTTCGCAGCGGTAGACGATCTTGTTGCTGTGCTTGGAGATTGCGATACGGCTAATCGAGGTGCGGTTCTCGCTGGTCTGCTGTCCCTCGGAGATCGAAGAATCAATGCCGTGGTACGTGCAGCACGCCAGACGCTCACCGCGAGTGACGTCAAAAACTTCTCGAGAGTGCATCTTCCCGAGTTACGCTCATCAACCGTGGAATTTTGTCTCGACTGGCTGATCGAGCTTAGTCAGAACTATTGTAAGGGTGAGGTTTACGATATTGCTTTGGCACTGATGTTGATGGTTGATAATGATGAAACTGGTGAAATCGAGGATATCTCCGAGATCGAGTACGTGGGATTCAAGGGAACCAAGATTCTGAAAACAAAAACCTTCGAAAGTTATTGTTACGAAATACACCCGATTCTGACTTACCTGCAGCAGCGTGATGGTTTTGAAGTAATCATTGGCAAGGTGACAGAAATATGGGACGCACACCGCGGCAAAGCCCGGGTATTTCGCCAAAGTAAAACGATGGCAGCTGTGATCTAATCGTAGCTTCGGTCAAGTGGTGATAACGGTGACCGCGAGAGTGGTATTGCGAGACTATTCCTGACAGCGAACCCGAACAGCGAATCTTAGCGGCGAAGAGACATTCTTCTGGTAACAGATCTGCGTTCCTCAACCCGACGTTTAATCTGCGGGGCAACATTTCTCTGCCTGCGTTGACTGAAACGGCGCTCCAGGGTATGCCTTCTTGTTGGAACCAGACGTCGCGCGATAAAATTTTCAGGCTTTTTGTAACCTGGTATCTGAAGAGTACGGATTAACTCGGTGAGTGCCGGAACATTGTGCCGGGTTAACAATTCGAGCAATGGTTTGAATTCAGACAACATATCATCCAGTGAAAGCTGTGGCAGGCTTTGTTTGCTCACAAATCCATAGGGACCGAAATTAAACTGGATGTCCTGAATCATCCGCGCCGATTTGCTGTTCACCATTGATGAGACTGCAGAGGCGATGTGTGCCAATACGTCATATTTTTCTCGAGTCGCCAGGTCAGCCAGCCAGATGAGACAGAATTCCAAAGTTGCTCGATACACCGGGTTAGCAAACTGGGGGCCGGTAACGGCTTTCGAAAAATCCATTGCTTCTGCGGGTGAAATTGAATCACCAATGGAACGTGCGGCGGAACATAGTCGACGATCCCCAAAAGAGATCAATCCGGCAAACGCTGCACCGCGATTCACCACGTTTCGCTTCGCCAGAATCGATAATATGTCCTGATTGGCAATCAAAGGTTCATCAGCTGAACTGCGACGACGTTCCAGGTAGCCCCAGACTGCCAACCTGACCATTTCCGGGTCCGGTTCATAGTGCATGAAAACCAGCAAAGCGACCGGGTCACATTTTGTGTTGTTAATTTGTTGAATGACACGGGTGATTCCGAAACAGAAAATCTCCTCAATATTTTTTAGAAATTCGCCATTTTATCGAATTGTTCGCTATATATTTCTATTCTACGTTCATAGATGGTTGGCATATCCGCCACATATTTCCGTGAGAGGCACTGGGGAACAACAAAGGTGTGGGTTAATCCAAACAGGTAAACTGGCCGTGCTGAACAATCTAACTCGCCATTGCCAGCAGCTGGCAACCCAGGGCAACTTTTTCTCTTACATCAGCACTGATCCGGTTCAAGTTACCCATAGCATGGTCCTTTAAGAATGTCTGGCGCAGTTTGATGTTATCGGTATCGACAACTTTCCCATCTACCAGGGTTGGGCGATATCGAGAAAAGCGCAGTGTGTTAGTCACATAGCGTTGCAATCGTTTCGGTGCATTGCTGTCGACCAAAGAAACATTTGACACTCTCCCGGAACTGTTCACTGAAAAGCGGACGTCAACGAAGTACTCCTCCAGATCATCAGCGTGCGCCAGCTCAAGTGCTCTGGAGTGGCACAGGGAAAGTGGTTCTCCAATAATTGATGCGGGTGGTGCTTTGGGTACGCTTGAAGCCAGGCTGATGGTTGACTCATCTCTGGGCAGGCGATAGACGATGACATTTGATTGGGGGCGTCGCCCTTCAACGGTCTGGTAGTAGGCGTTATAGATGTCTTCAAGGCGACCAACCCCCAGTAGTTCCGGGCTGCCGAAAACTTCACTGACCAGGGGGTTTTCACTTCCCATACGATCCCATGCCCGCTGGTAATAATGCTCCGCCTTGCCTCTCTTTTTCCTGATCATGTGCATGTCGGCCAGGTGTACGAGGGCATCCAGCTCGTCTGCGTGATCGGACGCGGGATCCCTGGTGATAATCTGGAGAACTTCTCCCAGTGGCTTTTCGCCGCAGCATTTGTCCTCAAGGTAGGCCACTGACGAGATACCCCTGAGTGGCTTCAGTTTCTCATTCTCTCCCAGGTCGTTCTTGGTAATCACAGCCAGTGCTTTTTTGTACAGTTTCACCGCGCTCTTGAACTGTCCTGTGCGACGGAACCAGTCAGCCATTTTCTGCATGATGGGTAACATGCGGGGATCGTCTTCGCCATAATTCTGCACGTTGACAATGTAATAAAATCGCTGTTGCCTGTCTGCATCTCTTGACCTGGAGGTTTTGAGATTGGTCCGGGTGATCCAGTCAACAGAATTCAACTGTTTCAGCGTGTAAACACCATCGGTTCGATGAGAAATGTGCTGTGCTCTGCTAAACATGTCTTTGGCCAGATCAAAGTCCGCACTGTCATAATAGAGGGCCCCCAGGCTGTTGAGCACAACAGGCAGGTCGGCAGCGTAGCTACCCTGATTTCGTTCGATAATTTCAATGCTAAGCTTGTAGTTTTTTTCGGATTTCCTGAACCAGCCCAAAGCCTGCTGGGCGTTAGCGAGATTGTGGAGCGCCGCCACATGGTATTTTGACTGCCGGTACCGGCTTTGCTCGATCAGCCCAACAAGCCGTTGTGCACCAGTTACGGCTGTCGTGAAGTCCTCCTGGTCCCAGGCTTGGTGGAAGTCGTTCATGGCGTGATTGATCTCGTCATCCCCTGAAGAGAATGAGTTGCCTTGCTGGTCCGCGAACGTGGCGGTAAAGTAACTGCTGCTGGAGAGGAGTATTAAAAAAGTAATGAGCAACTTTCCTGGTCGAAGTTCTGCTGGGTGCATCATCAATCTCCTTCGCTGGATTCGCGAGATGTTAACGTTGAAATATTAGAAGCTGATTGCCTGCTTGTGGAGAGGATGTGATGGAAGAGTCGAGTTCGCCGACGAAGTGTCAGCTGATTTTTGATGCCTGACAAAACTCCATTTTTAGTCGTAAATGTTGCAATATGTCTTAACCAGAAATTCAATCTTCCTTGAGATTTGGATGTGGGTAATTAAGACGGCATGTTAGCCACTTAAAATTGCCCACTTAAAATTTGCCCTCATAAAATATTTCGGCCATTGTAGATACTCACGATCCCTTGACCCTGATCATCAATTCAGCAGTATTAGGGCGGCGGTAGCCGATACAATATGTGAAAATCATCTGGTGAATGTATTCCCTGGCTCACTAGAAAATTTCGATAAGACGAGTAACAGTTATGGCTTCGAAATCCGGGTCAACCCAGGACGAAAACCCTGAGTACGACGTAATCATTGTCGGCGCAGGCGTCTGTGGCATCTACATGTTGCATCGAATGCTTGAACTGGGGGTTAAAGTCACGCTACTTGAAACGGGTGCAGGACCTGGCGGAACCTGGTACTGGAATCGGTATCCTGGTGCCCGGTTCGACTCGGAGAGCTATACTTATGGTTATTCCTTTTCTAAGGAAATTTTGCAGGAGTGGGACTGGAGTGAACATTTTTCAGGTCAGCCGGAAACATTGCGCTACCTAAACTATGTAGTCGACAAGTTTGAACTGCGCGGCCACATGCAATTTGGTTGCAGAGTCAAAGCCGCGTCTTTCGATGAGGGGTTGCAGGGCTGGCACCTGGAAACTGATGACGGTCGCGTACTGGAGACTCGTTTTTTAGTAACAGCTATTGGCATGTTATCTGCCGCGACCATGCCGAGAATTGAAGGTGTTGAAGATTTTAAAGGCGAGTCTTTCCATACTTACTACTGGCCCCAGCAAACCGTAAGCCTTGCAGGAAAGAAAGTCGCGGTTGTTGGCACAGGTGCGACCGGCGTACAGGTCATATCGGAAATCGCCGACAAGGTAGGGTCACTCACGATATTCCAGCGTCGCCCAAACTGGTGTGCGCCGTTACACAATGGACCTATAGACCCCGACACGCTGACAAGAATCAAATCATCCTATGATGAAATCTTCAAACGCTGTAAGGAAACGCCCGGTGGATTTCTGCATGGCCCGGACAGGCGTGAGTATAGTGAGATTTCTGAAGCAGATCGGCTTGAATTCTGGGAGATGTTGTACAACTCACGCGGTTTTGGTGTCTGGCTGGGTAATTTTCGCGATGTGTTGGTGGACCCAGCGGCCAATGCGGAGTACTCAGAATTCATCGCCGAGAAAATTCGCCAACGGGTAAATGATGCAGCCACAGCGGAAAAGCTGATCCCCAGGGATCATGGCTTCGGTACCCGCAGAGTGCCGCTCGAAACGAGGTACTACGAGGCATACAATCGCGACAATGTGCACCTGGTGGACATCAACGAAACACCCATTGAGTGTGTGACAAAACAGGGCATCAGGACGTCGGAAGCTGAATACGAATTTGATCTGATTATCTACGCGACGGGGTTTGATGCTATCACAGGTGCTTTTGACCGAATCGATTTCACCGGGGCAGAGGGCCAAAAGTTGCGGGACAAGTGGGATGACGGCCCGATCACGCTGCTCGGGTTACAGACAGCAGGCTTTCCGAATCTTGTCACGCTTGCTGGACCCCAGGGTGCCTCTGTATCGACAAATTTTCCGCCGGGTATAGAAGAAGTGGTCGACTGGACCACGGACCTTATCAAGTACATGCAACTCCATGATTACCGTCAGGTTGAGGCTTCGGCTCAGGCTGAAGCGGAGTGGATCGAGCATGTTAAGAGCATGTACGACGGTTCCCTGATCAGTACCACCAAATCCTGGTTTACGGGTTACAATTCCAATGTCGATGGCCACGACAAACTAAGGTACATGGTCTACTTTGGTGGCGCACCAAAATACCGGCAACGACTTGCTGAAGTTGCAGACAAAGACTATGAGGGCTTTGATTTTAAGTAGAGTCACTCATGGTTGGCTTTATGGTTAGCCTTGCGACAGGGGAGGTTTGTTAGTAGTTTCGAGTGACTACCAGCCAATGAATGAATGTCCTGAGAGTTGTGCTGGTGGCGTACGCTCTGCAGGTGAAGTAAAATAAGCCATGATCCTGTTCGAAGAGAGGCCGACACAGGTGCCCGAAGCCCAACGATTTCCAACATGAAACTGCACTGTGATCAATGTGTTCGTCTTTAGTAAAATCAGCGGATACTACCTGCTGCTCAGTAGTAACGGTGAAGCCGACCCAGGCGCTACAGGTGGTTACCTGTTTTTCTCTGCTGACTCAATCAGACCTGTCCTGGAATCCAAAACCTGCAGTCGTGAAGTGCTGGATGGCATATTTGGTCAACAGATCAATTTTTCAGGGTCGCGGTACCGAGTCGGGGAAGGTGAGAATTACCTGTTGTTACTCTCGGATGGCGGGCCCATGTTCAAGAGCCGTAAGTTTAATGCGGCGACGGTTGAAGCCAGGCATCGCGTTACTGAATTCGAGCTTACTCGAAGGGAAAGGTTAATCGATGCGCTCTACGCCACTGACACATCTCTTGATGAATACATAAATGCCTGGGCTGGCTACTTTTTCTTTGATCATTACGCACTCTGGGTCTACAACAGATTTACCAGGGTGTTTACCTGCTCCACATCATCGTTTACTTATCCGCGTAGCATCATCTTCGAAGGTGAGAACAGTGCTTTAAACCTTGCGTTGATGCCGGACTATCAAACCGAATGCCGGGCACCGAACGAGAACAGGGTTACTCTGGGCGAAACCCTCGATATCAAAACAGTTAACCGAATGAAATTGACCCTGGGTTATGACGGAACCATTGGCGTTTTAACGTTCTATTCACGACATGAGGGTTTTTCGCTACAACTAAAAAACCAATTGGAAATACGCAACTCGATTGAAACCAAGTACCTGCAGGTGCGCCAGCAGGAACATCAGGGGATGAACCAGATTAACCAGCAGTTCATCGAGACATATAAAATTGGGCAACTGAATGAGTTCCTTTATGGGATTGCCTGCCAGGTGAGTGCAAACTTTCAGGTCGAGGCTTGTTCGATATTCCTTGCTGATAAATCGAGCAAGAGGTTGGAACTCAGGGCAACCTGTGACGAGAAGATTCATGGTGAACCGGTGATTGAGTACTCATATGAAGTCAGTAGTGGCGTGCCGACGGCAGAAGTCTTTGGAAAGGGAGAAATGGCCTTCTCCTATGACCTGATGACTGACGACCCGAACAATGAAGGTTACAACGAAACAACAGTTCACCCGCCCCAGAACTGGATCGGGTCACCCCTTGCCAGCTCCGGGCAGTGTTTTGGTGTACTCCGGGTTCGCAACAAGTATGAGCTGGATAAGCAAGGCAATAAGTCCATTGTCAACTTCAGTACCGATGATTTTATGAACCTGCTGTCCCTTTGCTCGAACCTTGCCAACCTGATCAGGATCGAAACCCTGTTTGTTGAAACTGAAGACAAGTTATCAAAAACGAATGCCAGCATTGATGAAATGAGTGATTTCAACAAGGTGTTCCTGCATGAGATCAGGACGCCGATTTCGAAGTTCACGATGGCACCGGAAATTATCAAACGGACACTGGCCAACAAGGAGTTGACCGGGGATGTCCTGGAAAAAGTAATGAAACAGCTGGATGATATTCAGGTTATGGGCGACCGATTGGAATTTATTGCTAAAACGTTTAACTTCAACCAGATAGTGACTCGCCGGAATTTTGAAACACTGTCTGTTCTGCGCGACATTATTTACCCGGTGATTAATATCACCAGAGCCTATCTTCGAAAACAGTATGATATCGATATACAGTTAAACGCGACCGGACTGCAATCCTGCCGTGTGTATGGTGACAAAACCCTGCTTAACATTGTTTTTAACACCTTGATTGACAATGCAGGCAAGTATTCCATTGGTACCCGAAAGCCTATTACAGTGTCCGGTGGGTACGAGGTATCTGGCGATTACTTCAATATCACGGTCAGCAACTATGGTTTGCCCATTCATGAGGGAGAGAAGGAGCGCTTGTTTGAAAAGGGTGTACGGGGGAGCGAGGCGGTCAGGCATGGCATCGGTGGCACCGGCATTGGTCTGCACCTGGCGCACCGGATCATGGCCGAAGGCAACGGCAATCTTCACTTGACTTCATTAAGCAATCCGGTCACTTTCACCATTAGAGTTCCTGCACGAGTACCGGATAAGAGGCATGAGTAACGTCTTGTTAGTAGAGGATGACCGGTTTTTAATCGATGATCTCAAAACCTTTATTGAGTATGAGGGTCACACCTGTGTTGTTTACACAGGCCCTGACGATGTGATTGAAAACCTTGACTCCATGAATCGGTTTGACGCGATTATCCTCGATATTATGATGGCCAGGGGCAGTTATTTACAGGAGGAAGACGTGCACTTCGAAACCGGCGAGTTGCTGTATCTGAAAATCCGAAAAAAGTATCCTGATCTACCGGTGATTATCATATCGGCGAAAAACTTCCATGACATGCAGATTGACTTCGCCACAGAAAACAACGTCGAAATGGTTTCAAAACCATTCGACAGCACCGCGAGCGAGCTGATCAAGCGTATTCCCTAGGAGCCTGGAACGGACTACAATGAAATACCTGTACATATTTTGTGGGCTCATGCTGCTGGCTTTTCCGGCTATGGCAGAGAATGATCAGGACCTTTCCCGACAGCTTGAATTGCTTAATGCTGTCACGAAAAGCCAATTGCAACTGGAAAATCAAAAACTTGAATCCAGGATCGAAAGTCACATAAATGAGCTTGAAACGCAGAATGCATCAATTCTGACCCGGCTTGATCAAAGGGACGGTGATATCGGCAACTACATCGACGCCATTTCCTGGGTGAGCGGTATCGTTATCGGTTTTGTGGGTATTTTGTTCGGGATTGGTGCTTTTATCCTCTATCGGGAAAACAAGGACGTCACCACGAAGGCCCAGGCGCAACTGGATGCCTGGGACGAACAGGCGGCTAATCTGCAGAGTCGATTTGACCAGTGGTTTAAGGATGCAAAAGGTGTCTATGCGGGCGAACTGGAACAACTGGGTCGAATTATGCGCCTCAGGATTCTGCTGGACCAGGAGAAACCTTCAACCGATGATATCTACCCGGACCTTTCACCCTTGTATTCCAACCCACAACTGGAGTATTTGCCTATTTTCAAGAAGGTGATGGCACTCGATGTAGACAATGATATCAAGAGGCATACCCAGGCGGCCATTGACCAGATCATTGCGAATCCGCGCGGCCAGTCGAGGTAAACGACTAATAAATCAGTAGCTCAAAAATGGGTTACTGACCATCTAACCACCAGGTAACCGGGAGCTGAATATGCTGCAGCTAACTGAGCAACAACGAGTCCAATGGCAGACTGACGGATACTTACACCTCGAACAGGTGTTTGATCCGGGCCAGGTTGAGTTTTTTATTGGTGAAATGGACCGGTTCCGTCAGGCACCCGGCTACGAACCGGACAGGAATCCTGAGTTACCCATTGGTCACTACAAGTGGATGGATCATGCGCCAGATACAGATCCACAGGGGTTCATGGATCGGCGAGACCTGCTGCGATACCACCAGGTATTTATTGACTTAATTGATCAGGCGCCCGTATTTGACTACATAGTCGACATTATGGGCCCAAACATTATACTCAGCATGACCCAGGCGATCTCGAGACCGTCCACCGAGAAGTTCCCTGGTTATACCCATACTGATGGCGGTGAAAGTCTGAGAAGAATCCGAGTCGCAGAAGACAGCCCACCTATTGCGATGAAAGCCATGTATCTGCTCAGTGACGTGCAGGAAAAAGACAGTGGCAACTTGACTGTGTTCCCGGGGAGCCATGTGAATCAAATACCTGATCATATTCACCAACAGATAACCACACCCTATTCACCGGGTGCCGTACAGTTGATGGGTAAAGCCGGGGATGTCTACCTGTTTCCACATTCCCTCTGGCACGGCCCGGCAAAAAATCTTTCAGGTAAGGCACGAAAAGTTCTGCTTTATAACTATTGCCAGCTCTGGGTGCGTTCCTATGATCATGGTGTAATTCCGGTAGAGTCACAGCAGGGTACGGCAAGGCAGCGTCGTTTGCTGGGTGACCTGGGATATGATTTCAGGCCGGGTTCCTATTTCTATGTTCCAAAGGATCAGGCGGACGTCATTCTCGATGCTGTTTGAGCCAAACGAGTCGACCCTGGTAACGACATTCCTCACTTTTAGAAACGGATTCGCGCTTGTATGAACATCCAACTTACACCTGAAGAGGCAAGGATTATCGGTTGTCTGATGGAGAAAGCGGTGACGACGCCGGATCAATATCCATTGACCTTAAATGCGCTGACCAATGCCTGTAATCAAAAATCAAGTCGCTCTCCGGTCATGTCCTTGCAAACGGGCGATGTGCAGAGAACAGGTCGCCAGCTCAAGGACAAACACCTCGTGAGCATCGAAGAAGGTTTTAAGAACAATGTCGAAAAGTACACCCAACGACTATGCAACACCCTGCTCGCCGAGTGTCAGTTCGACCAGGCTGAATACGCAATTGTTTGCCTGTTGTTACTGCGGGGGCCGCAGACACCGGGAGAATTGCGAAGCCGCAGTGGTCGGCTGCACAGTTTTGATGGCGGTTTTGAAGAGAACCAGCAAGTGACCGATTGCCTGAAAGCGTTGATGGACCGTGAAGGCGGTCCTGTGGTCGTCCGGTTACCTCGTCAATCCGGCCGCATGGATCACGAATATACCCACCTGTTCTTCGGTGAGATTGAATCTACACCAGAGGAAACGGATGTTGTGCAGCGAGCACCTGCGATTAACAGGGATCAGCAGATTAACAAACTGGAGTCCCGGGTAGATGCCCTGGAAAATGCGCTGATCCAGCTGGCGTCGAAACTTGGTGAAGAAATCGATTTGGGGGGCTCTGAGGAACAGCATTAGGTTTGACTACTATCTGCCTGGGTACATCTACATTTAATCCGCGCTGAGTTGAGACGGGTGCCTTTCCTGGGTGGGTACTCCTCTCCACCAATACCACTCGCCCCACCGCCGTAAAGGGTGCGACGTCTCCTACGCCGCTTAACCAGTTTCTTCCTCCTGTCTTCGCCCCATGCTGGGGTCTTGTCATAACCAGATAATGCCTCACATGTTGCGCCACTCAGCCGGTCGTAAATTGGCCAACGATGGCAAGGATACCCGGGCAATTCAACATTACATGGGCCATAAGAACATCCAACATACTGTCAGGTATACTGAACTGTCTCCGCAAAGCTTCAAGGATTTCTGGAAGGAAACGCCGCTTACTATTCCATTGCTGACACGACGGAAAGAGGTATGAGGATCCCGAATCTAGCCGCAGTGTACCCATAGCAGACATTAGATAAGGATCCTAAGTGCGCCTGCGTGCAATTCTAGCTCATTCACACCCCAATATTTACCTGACTACATTTTGGCTCGTCGAGACTAGGGAGCACGGTCCTTTGATGTCATTATCAGGCTCCGTAATGAAGAGTAATCCTAGATGTCCGGCGTTGTCGTGAACATTGCTATTGAAAGGCTAAAACGAAGACAGCGTGAACTGATCGACGAACAAAGTCTTTGGTTACTCGAGGACTACATCGATCTCGTTCTAAGTCAAGAAGACAAAACACATAAAGACGACTCACAACACAAGGACTAGGCATGAAACTCAAAACACTATGCAAACACTTCGAACTTGCGGAAGCCCAACAGGAACCAGTGCTTCCATGCCAAGGCAAAACCTGGGTTCATGTTGGAGTTTGAGAAGTTACGAGGCATTGTTTCCTCAAAGGCTGGATCTGAGAGGCCACTTTCGGTGAAAGCAGACATCGCGATAATCCACCAAGCAATCGTTGCTAGTTCATTAAGGTTCGCTTTCGAGTATGTAGCGGCACTGGAGACACAACTATGAAGGAAATAACATCACGCCACCGTCGTGCGGTAGCACTCGTTAAGGATGAAAACCGAACGATGGCATCTGTTGGTCGCGAGTTCGGCGTCACTGCTCGAACGGTACGCCGTTGGATTGACGTTATCTATCCGCTGTCGCCGCTCCAATACATGACGAACATGGATGGGACGACAATGCACATTAGGCATCCACATGGCGGCCTGATTCCTCAAAATTACGACAAGCTGAATTGGAAAAAAAAGCGCGAGTTGCGTGATGAATACACCAGAAGCTTTGGTGGTCGGTGCTTGTATTGCTTTGAGAAGCTGGATGATGAACCGAACAGTTTTGTTCGCGACTCAGCCGACGATATTGAGTGGGACGACTCGCCGGGACGCAAAGAAGGGTTTCTGAAAAATCCCATTCACCTGCATCACGACCATGAAACCGGGCTGACGCTTGCGTCAATACATGCATTGTGTAACGCGCATTCGTGGCACTTTTATGAAGTACCTGCGTTGATGAACAAACTCATTGACAAGATCGAAAGCCTGTCCGGCAAGGAGCGTGACGAGTATGTCAAACGCGTGCGCGAACGTTTGAGTTAAACGAAACTCCGACTCGGGAAAAGCGGTCATCAAGTAACGTCCGGGCAAGGAAGCATCTAGTTGCGCAAAACGACTAGCTGTAGATTAGCAGTACGAAAAAGAGGCTAGCCGGATTCTCCAGCTAACCTTCTGTTATATTTGGTACTCCCTAGGGGATTCGAACCGCTTATACCGCCGTGAGAGGACAGCACTACCACTTTTGGTGAAAGCAGACGCTTAGTCCGGGCTCTACTTTGAGTCGTTTGTATTCAAGATACACCTGCTCAAAATTAATAAATGCCACATAGAAATACATTGAAAACTGGGCTCTCTCGTCATCGGTTAGCATTTGATCTGTATGGATTTTCTCAACAGCTCTGGCAAGAATGACATTCGTCGATGGTTTCGATTGGATTTCGATTTCGTTAGCATGTAGTGAGTGGATGATGCTTGCACGAACATCAGACGCACCCTGCTGGACCTGAACCGCCAGGTATAGGATCGATACTATTACTGCTATAGCACTTAATAATTCGGCGATTGCGCCAACTGCATTCCAATCCATTCTCTATGTCACTTCTAATGATGTATAACAATATAGTAGAGAGAAAATTTGCTAACTAATCCGGATATAATCGGATGTATTTCTGCATACTCTCCCTGTTATTTGCAAGTCTCTAATGACTGCTATTGGCCGGATGGAGGCCCGTCCTGGTACTTTCGCAGCTACCTCCATAGCGGCATAAATCTTGGGTAGAAATAAAGCCAGGTTATTCGCCGTCGAGGACCAAAAAGAGACTTACCCAGTTGTTAATAACATCACACTTGCAGTCAACACAATTAGGATGAACCCACCTCGAATCCACTTATCGCCAAGCTTTAGAGCGAAGCGAGCCCCAAGATATCCCCCAATTGATTTACCCAACAAGAGGCTGATCCCTATTGGCCAATCAATGAGCTGTTGCGACCAAAATGCAAGAAACGTGACGAATCCAACGGCAAGTCCCACCACCATCATCACCGTGGCACTTTCAATAAATGTCTTCCGAAAAATGAGCAGTAGTGAAGTGCTTCCTAAAGTCGCAAATCCCGCGCCGACAAAACCGCCCCATGTGCCGACAAGATAAAATACTAGATATCCTAGGTACCTGCGTGCCTTTGATGGTTGTCGAGAATCCACTCCAATCTCAGGTCTAAATAGAATTACAGTTAGAATTAGCAACAAAAAAATGCCGAGCATTTTCTTCATTATCGACTCATCAACCGAAATCAAGATTACGGTGCCACCTAATGCTCCCAGAGCTGCAGTTGACGCCAGGCCCCAGGAAAGCCGCGAA
Organism: Gammaproteobacteria bacterium; assembly: GCA_012960755.1. The sequence continues at coordinate 109,997 of DUAT01000017.1, read as the reverse complement.
TTCGCTCCCGGAAAATTACGCAGGCCGATCAAACCTCCAAGTCGCCCACCAAACATTGCAAATAAGTCTGTTGCAATTGCTGCCTGCGGACTCAGGCCCATCATAATCAGAGATGGCGTCGTGATAAGTCCAGCGCCACCAGTTGCGACAAAGAAGAAAGTAGGGACTAAACCGAGGAAAAATGTAATTAGAAGTGTTGGATCGATTTTCTATTGCCCCTGCCTTAAACTTCCGTTATTGGCCGGTAGTTCATAATTCCGGCAATTCAGTTGCACCGTGCTGACCAGATACCACATGCAATGCCAGTGGGACCAATAGGTTCCTTTGCGGCTGAACAAAGCCAGCCAAATCGCTGGCAACGCTGGTATAAAATGACTCCTGAATGCTTTTATCCAGCGCGGCGAAATCAGGCGCCACAGGTAAATATGCAATGTGCAATGGCAGGAAATTGATTACTGGAGGGAGAGAAACCGGAAACTCCAGGATTTCTGCTTTGACGGCTTTGAGACCAGAATTGCGGAATATCGTAGCAACTTCTTCCCCATCTAATCTGTAGGCGTGACGAACAAGATCTGTGGTGCCAGGTAAAATTTCTTCTAACCTGTTCGTGTAAGCAGCCATGTAAGGACTACGATCCATCGGACCCGCAAAAAACGAAACTGACACGCGACCTTTTGATGCCATGACGGCACAGATTTTCCTGATACCTTTCTCAAGGTCAGGGAAAAACATGATGGTCTGGGTTGAAATAACGGCGTCGAATTTTAAATTATCTAGCGGCATGTCTTCGACAGAGGCTTCACACCACTCGATAGACAACTCATCGCCCGCAGAGAGGGCAGCTGCAACCTCTAGCATTCCACCGTTAGGGTCCAGACCAATAACCTTGCCCGTTCGGCCAACCTCCTTGCGAGCCGCCCTTGTGAAAAATCCTGTGCCACAACCGATATCGAGAACCGATTTACCCTCTTCAAGATTCACTCGCTGAAGAATAGGATCCACGAATGGCGCCATCATGATTCGAACCCAACGATCGAAATTTTCTGCGCCATTAGCGGCTAGCCGGTAATCAATTGCCATACTGTCTACCTCACCAAATTGGACTCACGCTTGAGTATTGCGCGTGGTCAGCCGAGTCTCTATTAGATAGGGCTGACGACCCGGCTGCGATGACGTTCATAGGCTGGACCTACTACCGAAGAAAATCAAGTCGTCTACAACAGACAACGGCGACATTCCTATTTAGACTATATGATCCCAGTAGAACATGAGAGGCGACATGCCCCTCATTAATATATATACAGATATCAAAGTTATATCATTGAAAAGGCCAGGCCCTCGCATTAACGCATCGGAGTCCGAGTTTATGGTGCTTGGCCGTGAATTCGATATTCGCCAGGGTTGGAAGGCGTGGAACCTGAACAATTGTGCCGAGTGGCTGAATCTGAAATGTGGCATAACCATGAGCACAGCTCGGGAGAAAGTGCGGGTCGCGATGGAGTTGTTCAATCTGCCACTGTGTTCTGAAGCGTTTGCAGATGGTACGTTATCCTACTCAAAGGTTCGAGCGCTGTCGCGAGTGGCGAACCCTGTGAATGAGGAGGCATTGCTGGATTATGCGATTGACGCCACCGGGAGCGCAATGTACTTGTCCCAGTTCTCCTTGACCATGTAAAGCCACCATTATTGTTTCGTCAAAAACAAGCAGTTTCCCTGGTCGACTGGAAGAATGACAATAGTTCAGGCAAATCGCTGAGTGCCTTGTTACCTTCTATTAGTTCGATACTAGCCCAGTACCGAACGTCAACAATACCAGTTTCAACACAGAGATCCTGGGTCTTAGGAAAGACCAAAGCGGACCCAGGTATTTCCGAAGAATTTTCAACCGCTATCTTTACAGCTCTTAGCCTTGCTCTGCCATACCTCGAAGATCTGTTTATTTACGCATCCGACTTCAGAGGTAGATCAACAAGGGTTCTGGATGTCGAGCAACTTGCTACGCTTGTTCGAGAGGAAGGTCTTGATGGATTTCTTTACGTAGAACTTTCCAGAGGAGAAGGCGAAGGATTAATCGTGACACTTCATATCCATGGCGAGGAGTTATCCGAGTGGACAATTTCAGTTCATGACGATGAATTGTCAGCTTCTCTCGTCGGCCGTTTGGTGCTCGACGCTAGTACTGTTTTACAGGGATCACCACCAAAACTAGCTAACGAGATGATTGAGTACCTTGACTCAAGAAACCTGGTGAGTTTGCACAAATACTGGCTTTCCTTCAAATTTGCCGCAGCAAATGACTACGCAAACGTGAAGAAGATTTGCCTTGAAGCAATTCAGCACGACCCACAGTTTCTTGAAGCTTATCGAGCACTGGCCACCGCGTACCAGTACCTTGGCCGGATCGATGACAGTCGAGATGCAATGTCGAAGGCCATTTCAACACACTCTTTGGAAAGTCCTCGTAATGCTGTAATGGCAAGGGCCCTGTACTACGCATTTTACAATCAGGATTACGAGAAGGCCTCAAAAGAACTTGAAGAAATGCTTAAGCTATCACCATTGGATGAATCCGCGATAAACAATCTAGCGGTGAGTTACTTTTACCTCCTCGACTTTGCCCGTGCCAAGGAACTCTCTTTGAGAGATCTCGAACTCTATCCAATGAAGACTCTGGGTAGGCAGAACTCAGCCTTTTACTCACTCTATGCCGGAGACTTAGAAGAAGCCGACGCTCTCGCTGAAGATGTACTGATGGATGATAAGGCTTATTACAACAGTTTTATGATTCGTGCTCTGGTTTCTGCTCAGAAGGGAGATTACCTTGATGCAAAAAACGGTTATAAACTTGGAATGGGAATATCAGAGCAATCTGACTCGGTCATGTTGCAAGGCATGGCGGATCTTTCCATAGCTTTGAATGAACTCAATGCGGCTGAGCAACTGTTATCACGGGGCATTGAAATCGACAGGAAACTTGAGAACCGGGAATACCTCGCACGGAAAATGTTGATGCAAGCTGAAATAGCCGTACGAAAAAACAGTAATACAGGAATACACAGTATAGTTGAAAAAGCCCTGGAGACATCCTCCTCCGTTGCTACTCTGGCTTCCGCGATCATTTTGAGCATTTTCTGTGGAGCAGATCCCACACCATCTATCGAAAGAATGTTGAAACAGAAAGTGAACATCCATAGTCGTGCCTATCTAAAACTTCTGCATGGATTCCAGCTCTGTTTGGAGCAAAACTACGGAGAGGGAATCAGCTTGCTGGATGAGGCAATTGAAACTTTAGATATGTGGCTTATCAGGTTAGGCAGGGCCTACATTTTCAGGTCCGGCGGATTGTTATTGGAGACGCAGGATGAGTTGTCGGTTTGCAAAGCACGGTACGGTGAATCTCTTTCTGCTACGATGGACGAACAACCTACCTTCAGATACTTTCGACTGGTTCAGGATGAAAATTGAACAATGTCATGTAAGCCCGTATCCAGAAAGTTGACTTTTGGCTATCCGGGATGAAAGTTGGATTTGGTTGAAAAGGGGCTTAACGATGCCTTGAATCTCAGAATTTGCGCCGACTAATATTGCCTACCGATTGGTACCCCAAGATTGGTTACTTTCAGTTGGGCGCCTTCTACGGTCCCACCTTTTCAACGGTTCAGGAACTGGTACCACGCCAGGTACTTGCAGCGATTGTTGCTTTTTACCTCTTGCTGCTCAACCTGGTGGGGGTGGGTATCGGGTGTTGTTGAAGATGCAGGCGCAGCAGGTCTTTTCCATAATCATTACCGTTTGGCGTCCGAACGACAGTGTGAACATGTGCGCGGGTCGGTACGCTGGGTCCGGATAGCGCCACGGGCATTTGATGATCGTATTCGATCATGACGACGGGGCTATGAATTCGGTAGTAGAAAACACTTTCGGGATCGGTGCCGCCTACCCAGGCGAACCGGGTTTCGTTCCAGTGTTGCCTGATCTCATCCATCTTCACCCCGGCATGCCGGTCATCAAGCTTGCCGATATAAAGCTGGATGGCGGCGTTCGCTAATTCGGCTTGTAACGGGTTTAATTCTCCAAAGCCAATTCCGGCATAGGGTACAACGGCGTTATCCTGAAACAACTCGCCACGATTGTTATTAGCGGTCTTTGAACTTTCGATGATTGCTATTGACCTCTGTTGGTTGTCGAGGGAATTAATCAGCGCAAGACCCGCGTTGAGCTCTTCGCTGAGTATGGAAGTCCCGGCATAGCGACCGGTTTTGGCTTCCGGTGGTTCAGATCCCATAAAAAGGGGTGTCATCACTACCTGGTCGCCAAGGACGAAGTAATTGATAATCAGATGATGACCGTCAATCTGCCAGCCCCAGGGTTCTGAGGCTGAAGGTTCTCCCATAATGGTGAACCAGTAGCGTTTTTCGCCATACTGATTGTGATCATCCATCAGGTCTGCAAGATGGCCCTCCAGTTTCATGATATTCCGGGCTGTTTCAAAACCTCGAATACTCAGGCTTGTCGCCAACAGGTTCATTGCTGCCCCAGTCTGGGCCTCGTCCATTTCCAGGAGCCCCACACCCTGGCGTGTGGAAATGTGAATGTTCGCCCAACGACGCCATTCGAGGTCATCAACTGCAAATAGTATTTCTTCTTGCTGTTGCGTGCTTAGAACACCAATCAGGCGCTTCGCAGCCTCGACGACGGAAGCCGTGGAGGCGCCAGTGGATTTGATTGTGTATAGGTTGCCTCTTATTTCTCCCTGTGCAGTGATGCCCAGAAACTCGTCTGCCAGTAGATTGTTTTCGATCAGTGGCCAGATCAGCCTGCTGGCAAGCACGGGCTTCCACCACATGACTGCCAGGGTAAAAGCGACAAGGGCAGTTAAGAAGGCAAGGATTTTCAGGATTGTTCTCATTTTTACAGTAGCTTCCGTGGTCTATGATGACAGCGTACACTCAGAATAATAGATGTCATAATCGAAGTTATGTTTTGGTCTGAATTTCGTCAGTTAAGCAAGTTGGGCATGCCGATGGTGGCAACCCAATTCTTCATTATGGCTATGGGGTTCCTGGACACAGCCATGGCGGGCCATTATGCCTCTGTGGATCTTGCCGGGGTTGCCCTGGGCGGCAATGTGCTGTGGCCGGTATTCATGCTGATGTCTGGCTTGAATATGGCCCTGACGCCGATGGCGGCTCACCATCGGGGTGAGAAAAACATCAAACAGATAGGCCCGCTCGTTCGACAGGGACTCTGGCTCGCGTTGTTTTCTGCCGGTATAACAATAGTGATCATCATTAATGCCTCGCCAGTCTTCGAATGGTTTAAGGTTGATGCAGACGCCGCCGATATTGGTGAGCGATACCTGGATGCTGTCGCCTGGGGTGTACCAGGGGTGATGCTCTATGTGACGTTGCGATATGCCTGCGAAGGATTGGGTCATACTGTTGAACCCATGCTGATCGCGGGTTCAGCGCTCGTAATTAATGGTTTTCTGAATTATATTTTTATCTACGGCAAATTTGGCATTCCGGCAATGGGTGGTGAAGGTTGCGGCTGGGCGACAGCAATCACGATGTGGTTCGAGCTGGTTGTCATCATCACCTTACTGTTTAGACCCTGGTTTCGTGAAACAGGTCTGATTGATCACTTTGAGTGGCTTCATTTCGAGAACATCAGGAGTATCGTCAGGGTGGGGTTACCTATTGGCCTTACGGTTTTCCTTGAAATGGGGGTGTTCTCTATTATTGGTTTTCTGGTTGGCTCTCTTGGGGTAACGGCACTGGCGGCTCACAGTATTGCCGGAAACATTAACTGGGCCACCTACGTCATTCCCATGTCTCTGGGGTCTGCGGCCAGTATCCGGGTTGGATTCTATGTAGGAACGCGGGATTTCACCCGTGCGCGGCAGGTCGCCAAAACGGCTTTCCTGGTGTCTCTCGGCTATGCGCTATTTGCCAGCAGCATATTGATACTGGGTCGAAATCTGATCCCGGGAATATACTCCAACGATCCTGCTGTGTTTGGCATTGCGTCCAGTTTGCTGATTATTGTCGCCCTCTATCAGATTGTTGATTGCACCCAGGCTACTATGGTCGGCGCATTGCGAGGCTACAAGGACACCCGGGTTTCAATGATCTACTCGTTTGTTGGTTACTGGGTATTGTCACTGCCCCTGGGCATGATACTCGGGTTTGGTTATTTTGGGCCGGCCTACGGTGTTTTTGGCTTTTGGAGTGGCATGGCCCTGGGCTTGTCGCTGGTGTGCCTCCTCGTGGGTCGCAGACTCTACCAGACCAGTACGAATGACCGTCGCATTCTGGAATTTGCCTCGATCTAACCAGGAACGGAAAGCGTACACCCCGACCAGCCAATCCGCACAGACTTGTTCGGTGAAACTCTTCGCGTGGAATCGACCAGGATTTGATCAGGCTGGAATGGACGCTGCCATTATTCTGCTTAATTGGCAGTAGGGTAGTCCGGTCTCGTCTCGCCAGTTGTTGAACGCGCTCTGGACAGCAGCCAGACCGGACTTGCTCGTTGGTTCTTTATCAACGATACCTTCTGAAATTAAAACCCGGACGACGTCTTTGCTGAAGATGAATGTATCCTTACCTGCAAACCGCAGAAAATATTGTCCCGTATGACCACCGAGCCGACTGCCGGATTTTTTCAGATAGAGCAGCAACCCGACCAGGTCATCCTCCGGCCAGGCACTGAGAAAACTGCCGAAAGACTGATGTTGGGCGGCGATATCCAGCACAAAGGAAGCGTTGTCCCTGGTTGCCTTGATCTTGGTGAGGTTCCGGATAATCGACTTGTTCTGGGCGATGGTTTCAAGTCGCTCGTCACTGAAATTAGCAACCGCCCTGGGGTTAAACGCGGCAAATACGTTTTCGAAGTTTGTCCATTTGTTCTCAACGATCTTCCAGACGAATCCAGATCTGAAAATGCACTTGGTCATTTCACCCAGAAATTCAGCGTCTGGCATCGACTGCAAAGCTTTCGCTGATTTAGGTTGTGGCAACGACGCAGCGAGCTCGTCCTCGCCCTTCTGCGCAATTGCCTTGTCGTAGATTTTCTTGAATGCCATGGTTCATTCTCTGCTTATAAAAAGTTGCATGTTGGCAACCGGAAGCGATTGGTATGCACTTGTTGTGACTTTCTAATTTATTGCCGCCGCATAATGATTCTATAGGTCTCTTCATAGACAGTCCGTCTTGGACCGATTGTGACGATCTCTATTTTTTCTTTGAGATGATAGCGTAGATGAGAATATAGGCACAATCCGTCAACTGACGTTACGGTCGATCATCGAGGATGGTAGTCGCGACTGGCGGGATGGTGAAAAAAATGTTTTAGTCGTGAATTCTAAGTAAACAAAAAGACGCAGAACATCCATGGACGATAGACCGAAATCCATGTTCCGAGGCATTTTGATCATATGGCTGATAGTGAGTTGTTGCTTTACGGCACAGGCTGAAGAGCATTGCCCGAGGTACCAGGAGGGTGTGAAAAACGTCTACTGGGGTGATCTGCATGTGCATAGCAGCTACTCGCTTGACGCCTGGGGTTTTGGTACTAAATTTACGCCGGTTGATGCCTATCGGTTCGCCCGTGGTGAGCCCCTGGATTTACCGGGTGCCGGTGTTGCTCGATTGGACCGACCTCTCGATTTTGTGGCCATTACAGACCATGCTGAATGGTTTGACCTGATGTACATTTGCACCCCGCCGACCTGGAAAAATGATCCCTACTGCAAGACCATGGTCGAATACAATTCCACCAGCGAGGGTTCGAAGGTATTTGCGGAATATGTCATCCCGACGATCACGGGACCCGTTCCTCGACCAAACGCCTTATGTGCCGCCGATCCTACGGGTTGTGAGAAGGCCGGGAACAGTCAATGGCAGCGGGTTCAGGATCATGCCAACGAGGCCAATCAGCCCTGCGAATTTACCTCGTTTGTTGGCTACGAGTGGTCCGCAACTCCGGATTTCAGCCACAGCCATCGAAACATTATTTTTGCCAGCGACAATGTCACGGCGCAAGCTATCGACTACATGCGTTACCCTGACGTTGAAGATCTGTGGATGGAGCTGCAGAAACAATGTAAGCCGGAAGATGATTGTGATGTTATTGCGATCCCGCACAATACCAATATGGGGGATGGTGTTTCTTTTGATGTAGAAACACAGAGTGAGCTCGCGTTGCAGCTGCGGAGCCAGTACGAACGGCTGGTCGAAATACACCAGGAAAAAGGTAACAGTGAATGCCTGGCCGCATTCGGCCTGACAGACGAATCAGACTGCGATTTTGAGATTAGTTTGACTAAACACTCTCGTCCCCAATCAAGAGAAGATTATACCCAAGAGGCGTGGCAGAAAATGCGCGGCACCTATGTGCGTCAGTTGCTTTTACGTGGGCTTATAGCCTACCGGCGGTCCGGGGAAAAACAACGGAACCCGTTACAGTTGGGTATTGTTGCTTCCACGGATAATCACTCTGCAACCCCCGGATTTGTTGCAGAGGAGAAATGGCAGGGCTCGGTATTTGGAGTCGGTAGCCTGGAAAAATCAATGTCCCGACTGAACATGAATCCGGGCGGACTGGTGGCTGTATGGTCGGAAGAAAACACCCGGCAAAGCCTGTTTGCAGCGTTGAAAAGGCGAGAAGTGTACGGTACCAGCGGACCTCGCATTGGGCTGAAATTCAGCGGTTCGGTTGGCGGTGAATCACTAACCTGCCAAAGGGGCAACTCAGCTGACACCACCCTCACCATGGGCAGCGAATTCAGCGAGGCGCGCCATCCGCCACAGTTTATGGTGTTAACCCAGGCAGACCGAGTACCGATCGTAAGCGTTGAAATTATCAAGGGTGAGTTGCATGAGGGTGAACTGAAAGAGTCTGTTATCAAAGTCTGGGAAAATAGTGAGGGGGATATGTCGGTTTGCCAGACGTGGCGGGATCCGGCGTTTTCAGTTGATTCACCTGCGTTCTGGTATGCAAGGGTTCAGCAGGCGCCAACGCGCAGGTGGTCGACGGTAATGTGCCAGACCCAGGGGCGGTGCGATGAATTTCCCGATGCGGTCCAGAGTATTCAGGAAAAGGCCTGGGGTTCGCCCATTTGGTACTTGCCGGATTAGGATTAATGACAGTTAAAGTCAAAATAGGTCGGGGAGTGTTGTGGAATTAAAAGAGTCAAAAGAACTGCCGTTTGCTCGGGACAAGGTCTGGACTGCGCTAAACGACCCGGCAGTACTGCAGCTTTGCATCCCGGGCTGTGAGTCGATGCGGCAGACCGGTGAGAATCAATTTGAACTGGCTCTGATCGCGAAGGTGGGGCCTGTTAAAGCGAGGTTCACGGGCAGCATCAATCTCGAGGATCTGAATCCGCCAGAGTCCTATTATCTTGTCGGCAGTGGTAAAGGCGGTGTTGCCGGATTCGCCAGGGGTGGGGCACGGGTTACCCTGGAAGAAAAGACCGTTGAAGGCTATCTGGTCACGACGATGCACTATGTGGTTGATGCGGCTGTGGGTGGTAAGCTGGCGCAGATTGGTTCGCGGCTCGTCGATGTCGCCGCGCGCAAACTCGCCAGGGACTTTTTCGAGCGCTTCACACAGCAATTAAGTGAGGCTGGTTAGGAGGAACTGGCGCAGTCGACCCTGGCTGATTCACTCCTTGAAAGGCATAACTAAAAGTGAGATGGTACTCCACCCACCATTAACGCCAAGCATGAAAAGGAGTTTGATGTGTCCATTGCCATAGCACTTACAGTAAACGGCAAACCGGTGTCTGCCGAGGTTTCACCTGATACCCTGCTGGTTGATTTCATTCGCGATAACCTGAATCTCACCGGGACCCATGTTGGTTGTGATACCAGCCAGTGTGGCGCGTGTACGGTTCACCTTGATGGCAATGCGATTAAGTCATGCACTATGTTAGCCGTACAGGCAGATGGGTCGAAAGTTGTCACGATTGAAGGTATTGGTGACCGGGATAATCTTCATCCCATGCAGGCAGCGTTCAGACAATGCCACGGCTTGCAGTGTGGTTTCTGTACACCGGGCATGATCATGTCTGCTATCGATCTGGTTAATCACTCCGACGACCTGACTAATGCAAGTATTCGCAAGGGTCTTGAAGGCAATATCTGTCGCTGCACCGGCTACCAGAACATTGTTAAGGCGGTCGAAACTGCCGCAAAAGAAATGGAGGCCTGATATGAGCGAGCAGGAAACAACCGTAGGTAAAAGAGTTTTACGAAAAGAGGACTTCCGCCTAATTACCGGTGAGGGTAGCTACACCGACGATATTAATCTGCCTAATCAGACCTATGCTTATTTCGTCCGTTCGCCCATGGCCAGGGCCGGGATTAAAGGCATTGACCTGAGGAAAGCGCTGCAATCGGAAGGCGTGGTTGACATTCTCACCGGCCAACAGTTAGCTGAAGATGGTTTGGGTGCATTGCCCTGCGGCTGGATGGTGTTATCGGCCGATGGTAGCGAAATGAAACAGCCTGCCCATCCAGTTCTCGCCAATGACAAGGTGAACTATGTCGGTGAACCACTTGCGATTGTTCTAGCTGAATCAAAACGTCAGGCAAAAGATGCGGCTGAACTGGTTGAAGTCGACTATGAGGAGTTACCTGTATTAACCAATGCCAGGGAAGCTGCTGTATCAGACATTCAACTTTACGATGAGATACCGGGCAACAGGAGCTTCAATTGGGAACTGGGTGAAAAAGAAGCGACTGACAAGGTATTTGAAAGCGCTGATCATATTGTCAGCATGGATATATACAATAATCGCCTGATACCTAATGCAATGGAACCCAGGGCGGCGATTGGCGACTACAGTCGTGGTAACCAGGACTACACCTTGTACACCACGAGCCAGAACCCTCATGTTGCTCGTCTGGTTCTCACTGCCTTTGTACAGATAGCGCCGGAACATAAGTTGCGCGTGATAGCACCGGATGTCGGCGGTGGTTTCGGGTCAAAGATTTATGTCTATTCAGAAGAAACTGCTTGTTTGTGGGCCGCCTCCAAGATCGCGCGGCCCGTCAAGTGGACTGCAGATCGCTCTGAGTCCTTTCTCACCGACGCTCATGGCCGGGATCATCATACTCATGGCGAATTGGCTTTATCCGCAGATGGCACCTTTGAGGGATTGAGAATCAAAACCATTGCCAATGTTGGCGCGTATTTGTCTCTCTTTGCCTCCGCGGTACCTACCTACCTATATGGCACTTTGCTGGCAGGCCAGTATAAAACCCCTAACGTTTATGTTGAGGTAGATTCCATATTTACCAACACAGCACCCGTCGATGCGTATCGAGGTGCCGGGCGCCCAGAGGCCACTTACATCCTTGAACGGCTGGTTGAAAAAGCGGCGAGGTCACTGTCGATGGACCCCTCCGAGATACGCCGGAAGAATTTTATTCAGCCGGAAGACTTCCCCTACCAGACCCCTGTCGCGCTCGAGTACGATATTGGCAATTACGAAGCTTCACTGGACCGGGCGATGGAAATGGCAGCTGTCAGTGATTTTGATGCACGCCGCGCAGACTCGCAGGCAAGGGGAAAGCTGCGAGGCCTGGGTTACTCCTGTTACATCGAGGCTTGTGGAATAGCCCCTTCAAAAATGGTCGGTGAGCTTGGGGCTGGTGTTGGCCTGTGGGAATCCGGCGAAGTTCGAGTCAACGCCACGGGCTCTGTCACGGTACTCACTGGCGCACACAGCCATGGGCAGGGACATGAAACAACATTTGCGCAAATTGTCGCAGATCGATTTGGTATCGATATTGATGATGTTGAAGTTGTGCATGGAGATACGGGGCGCATGGATATGGGCATGGGCACATATGGTTCCAGGTCTTTGGCGGTGGGCGGGTCAGCACTTGATCGTGCCTCAGACAAGATCATTGCCAAGGGCTTGAAAATAGCTGCACATCTGCTGGGTGTCAGTGAAGAAGAAATTGAATTTAAGGCACCGGAGTTTAAAGTCAAAAATAGTAATGCCGCCAAGACATTTCAGGAAATTGCTTTTGCCGCTTATGTTCCCCATGACTACCCGGATGACCTTGAACCGGGATTAGCCGAAAAGGCTTTTTACGACCCGCAGAACTTCACCTACCCGGCGGGTTGTTATATCTGTGAAGTAGAAATCGATCCGGCGACAGGTGTGACCAGCATCGAAAAATTCACCGCGGTTGATGACTTCGGGAAGATTATCAATCCGATGATTGTCGAAGGACAGGTGCATGGCGGACTTGTCCAGGGTATTGGCCAGGCGATGCTGGAAAATTGCGTCTACGATGAAAATGGCCAGTTACTGAGCGGTTCATATATGGATTATTGCATGCCGAGGGCCGATGACTTTCCGAACTTTGATGTGGACCTGACAGAAACAGCCTGTACTCACAATCCGCTCGGGGTTAAAGGTTGTGGTGAGGCGGGTGCGATTGGATCGCCACCGGCGGTTATTAACGCGATAACCGATGCGCTGGGTATTTTGGATATGGACATGCCAGCAACGCCGTACAAAATATGGCAGATCATCTCTGCGCAGGAGGGTCAGTAATGTACGCATTTAACTACCACAAACCCGCGACACTCGAACAAGCCAAATCCCTTTATGCCGATTGCGAGGATCCCTACTTCATTGCGGGTGGGCACACCCTGTTACCGACGATGAAACAGAGGCTGGTATCACCCACAGATTTAATAGACCTTGCTGGTATTGAAGATCTTGTTGGAATATCAATTGATGGTGATGAACTGGTGATTGGTGCCATGACAACCCATGGTGAGGTTGCGGCTTCGAGTATGGTTGCAGATTTTTCATCGGGGCTGGCGCAACTGGCTGCCAAAATCGGAGATACGCAGGTAAGGTACCGGGGCACCATTGGCGGCTCGGTAGCCAATAATGATCCAAGTGCCGACTATCCGGCGGGTTTATTGGGTTCCGGTGCCACCATAGTGACGGACCAACGGCAGATTGCGGCTGATGATTTTTTTGTTGATCTGTTCGAAACCGCACTGCAGGAGGGTGAGATGATCCGTTCCGTTCGCTTTCCCGGCGTCTCACGTTCCGCATACCAGAAGTTTGATAATCCGGCGTCACGTTACGCCATTGTCGGTGTGTTTGTGAGCGAAGGCAATGGAGAGGTGAGAGTCGCCGTGACAGGGGCTGGAGCAAGTGTTTTTCGCAACAGCGATATGGAACAGGCGCTGGCTGGTGACTTTAGCGCCAGTGCGTTGAATAGTATCAATGTGCTTCCAGACGAGTTTAATTCCGATCTGCACGCCAGCCCGGCGTACCGTGCAGCCCTGGTGAAAGAGATGGCGAAACGAGCAGTGGCCAGCATTCAGTAACATAAGGAAGAGATTCGCTAATTGGTGTCCGTACGGAAACTAAATATGTGCCAAGCATGGCCATCTTAAATTTTTTGTTTATATACGAACACATTTACTACGTCGCGGTTATTGTGATGAAAACAGCGAGTTAGTTCCTGCTCATGTATTATATCGAAGGAAGGGCGGGGCCGCCCAGGCCGCCGAGGCATAACACTCACAGTTCTATTTCCGGGCAAGAACTATTAAGGATGGGTAGTAGTTAATGACCGTTCCGATACCGGATTTACAGAGCGCCGATCTACCCGATAGAACCGAGAGTTTCTGGAAACTGACGGGACCGGGTGCCATCATGATCGGTCTTGCTCTGGGTTCCGGTGAATTGATCCTGTGGCCGTGGATCACCGCCAAGTTTGGCACCGAGATGATGTGGGCTGCGGCGCTCGGAGTATTCCTGCAGTTATTCATCAACATTGAAGTTGGGCGCTGGGCAGTTGCAACGGGTGAGAGCGCATTTACCGGCTTTGCACGCATGTCCAAATTCTGGGTCTATTTCTTTATGACCTTGATGCTTGTTGGCGCGTTTCTCCCGGGTATGGGTCGTGCCGTGGGTACTTCTCTCAGGATCCTGATTTTTGGCATTGATGGTCCCGGTGGTGACTGGCTCTGGACCGCACTGGTCATTGTTATCGCGCTCGTCATCCTGTTTGGCCCGAAAAGAATTTACACCGCGGTTGAGAAGTCCATCATGGCGATGGTAGCGCTGATTATTGGTGGCGTGTTGTTTGTGGCTATCAGTGTTGGCACCTGGAATGATGTTAAAGAAATGTTATCCGGGATGCTCAATGTCGGCACCATTCATCTCGATGAAGAATTCACCTTTCACAGGTTTTTTGGTGCCTTCGTGTTCGCGGGTATTGGCGGACTCGGCAATCTGTTCTATGCGTATTATCTGCGGGACAAGGGCATTGGCATGGGCAAAAATATTCCCGCGCTGATGAACCCGCTACGGGAAGCACAGCGTGGTAACAGTGAAACCGGCTTCCTGTATCCGGACAACGAGGCCAATGCACGGCGATTCAACGACTGGTTCAGGTTTGTCCAGCTCGACAGCATCATCTTCTTCTGGATCGCCAATACCGTAACCATGTTCCTGTTTATGTTTGGCGCCTTTGTGGTGTTGTTTCCCGCCGGTATTGTCCCGGCAGAGAGCCAAATCATCTGGGACCTGGCGCAAATACTTGAATCTTCGATGGGGCAGTTTGGACGCTACCTGTTTCTCATCATTGGCATAGCCGTCTTTTTCAGCAGTGTATTGGCGGGGCTCGATGGGGGTATCCGGCTTTGGGTTGATCTGCTGCACAGCAATTTCAAGTATCCGAGCAGATTTGCGGCCAATCGACTCTATCTCTGTTTTGCCATAGGCCTGGGATCGCTGGGTGTTGCATCCACCTGGCTTTTCGAAACTTACGATATCACTGTGCTGGATTTCTTCTTTATCGGCGCGATGCTCGGCGGATTCGCAATGGCCGCCTACGTGCCAATGCTGCTCTACATGAATATCAGGTATCTGCCAAAGAGTGCACAGCCGAAGCTTTACAATATTGTTATGGTAAGTATCGGCGGCGCAACCTATATTTCGTTTGCGGTTTATACCGTGTGGAACAAATTGAGTGAATGGTTTCTTTAACCTTGAAGTACTACGCTAATGTACTCGAATCGATTGTACTGGAGTTGACTCATGCAGACAGAGCACCCGCTAACGACGGCCTATCGACGTTTTAGTCCGACCTCAGAAAAATGGGCTGAACAGGCGCAACAGGTCTTCCCTGGCGGTGATACCCGCGCGAGTGCCCACTATGGTCCTTATCCACTGGCGATGCAGAAGGCAAAAGGTTGCCTGTTAACGGATCTGGACGGTAACCAGATCGTTGACTTTATGAACAATTTTACTTCGCTGATTCATGGCCATGCCCATCCCCGAGTCGTTGATGCAATACAGGAGCAGGCAACCATTGGCTCCGCTTATGCGGCACCCAGCGTCGGGCAGGTGCAGCTTGCTGAGTTGATTGTCGAGCGAATACCATCAATTGAGCAGATGCGGTTTACCAGTTCCGGCACCGAAGGTACCCAGATGGCGATTCGGTGCGCCCGTGCTGCTACCGGCAGGCAGAAAATAATGAAAATGGAAGGCGGCTATCACGGCAGCTTTGAGCTGGCAGAAGTATCCCTCGTGCCAATGCCTAACGCATGTGGGCCGCTGGATGCGCCGGTTTCGCTTGCAGTTGATAAGAGCTTTCCCGAGAGTGTTCTGGCAGATACGATTATCTGTCCCTACAACCAACCGGAGCTGGCGAAAGATCTGATTGCCCGGCATGCTGATGATCTGGCTGCGCTCATTGTTGAGCCGGTACTGGGGTCGATGGGGATGATCCCTGCGAGTACGGAATTCCTGCAGACACTTCGCGATGAAACACAGGCGAGGGGGGTTGTTTTGATTTTTGATGAGGTCATTACTCTGCGTTTGAGTGCCGGTGGTGCGCAGGCAATTCATAACATCAGTCCGGACCTGACCTGTATGGGCAAAATCATTGGTGGCGGTTTGCCAATCGGTGCCCTGGGCGGCAAGCGGGAGCTACTCCAGCTCTTTAGTCCAGCGCAGGAACAACCCATCATGCACGCCAGCACTTTTAGCGGTAATGCCCTGACCATGGCTGCCGGTCTTGCTGCTATGCAGAATTACGGGGAAGGTGAGGTGGAACGAATTAACCTGTTGGGGGCCAGGTTGCGGGATGGATTTAACGATGTTTTCACCAGCTCGGGTATTCGAGGTCAGGCTCTGGGGATGGGTTCCTTAACCAACATCCATCTGACGGACGATGAAATAACGGATGCGCGTTGCTCCATAGACGGGATTATCGCGGCAGGGCATATTGCGGGATTGCTGCACCTGACGATGCTCCGGCACGGAATCATGTCTGCGACCCGCCTGATGTATTGCACCAGTACCGCCATGGGAGAAGCAGAAATTGACAAGGCGGTAAACGCGCTCAGCGAAACTCTGCAGGAGCTCCGGCCCTATATCGAGCAGGAGCGACCCAACTTGATTGCAGGTTGACTACAAATACCCCTCGATAAGCTTGCAGCCTGCTAGGCTATTCTTCCTCATCCTCCGCAAGCACAACCAGTACTTCACCGTTGGTGACCTGATCGCCCTTGGCGACTCGAATTTCACGCACCGAGCCTGCGTGTGGCGCAGTGATGCGGTGTTCCATCTTCATGCCTTCCAGAATCAGCAGCAATTGCCCTTCTTCCACCTCATCACCTTCCGAGACATAAGTCTCGACGACATTCCCCGGCATGGGAGCAGTCAGGCTACCCGCCAGCCCGGCGCGGTCTAGATCCGGGAATCTTGGCAACTCGATCAGTTCAACCTGGCCTCCGGGACCGTGGGTCAACCAGCGATCACCGTCAGCCGTCACGGTAAACGCCAGCAATCGGCCGTCAATTTCCAGTGAAATCTGCTGGCCCTGTCTGGACTTGATAAACACAACCAGTTCAAGATCATCAACCATGGCAACAAAACTGCCGTTTCTTCTGCTCTGGTACTCGAGCGTAATCTCTTCATCATCAATGGTAAATTCGACCAGCTCTGGTGGCATCACGGAATTTCGCCAACCACTGGGGATTCGGTGCCATGTTTTCGATTCTGCCCGCCGATCTCCCTGGGCAACCATCGCCGCGGCGATTGCTCCTTCAATCAACTCACCACGATCGGGAGTCTTTCCACGCGGTGGATTGATGCGTTCGATAAAGTCAGTAGTTGTGTCACCGTCAAGAAAAGCCTGGGTTCGCAATACAGCAACCAGGAAGTCGCGGTTAGTGGTCAAGCCTTGGATACGGGTTGTTTCCAGTACTCTTGCCAGCCGTAGTGCGGCCTCTGCACGGGTCGGTGCATGGACGATGACCTTCGCTAGCATCGGATCGAATTCAATACCCACAACACTACCGGTCTCGATACCGGAATCGAACCTGGCATCAGCCACTTTTGAGCGTTCAAATAACAATACCGGACCGGCCGTCGGCAGAAAATCCTTGGCCGGATCCTCACCGTAAATTCGGGCTTCGATGGCGTGTCCGTTGATAGACAGATCTTCTTGTGCAAAGCTTAAACTTTCACCCTGGGCAACCAGTATCTGTTCACGGACCAGATCAAGGCCGGTGATTTCCTCGGTAACCGGGTGTTCGACCTGTAATCGTGTGTTCATTTCCAGGAACCAGAAATCGTCACCATCCAGCAGGAATTCGACAGTACCGGCGGAGGTGTAACCAATCGAATTGGCTGCAGCAACGGCCGCTGCACCCATTTTCTCCCGTAACTCTGGTGTCACGGCGGAAGAGGGCGCTTCTTCAATGATTTTCTGGTGTCGGCGCTGAATGGAACATTCACGCTCAAAACAGTGTACAGCATTTCCCTGTTCATCCCCCAGCACCTGGATTTCGACGTGCCGTGAAGAGGATAACCAGCGTTCCAGAAAGATGGTGTCATCGCCAAAGGCGGCGCCCGCTTCACGTCTGGCACCTTCCACCGCGGCTTCAAGTTCCGCTTCGGATTCAACCACCCGCATACCTTTGCCGCCACCACCTGCAGACGCCTTGACCAGCAATGGATAGCCAATATCGCTGGCAAGCATCTGAACATCAGCACCTGTTTCGACTTCGGCTGATGGCAATGTGGGGACGCCTGCTTCGGTCATCAGTTTTTTAGATGAGAGCTTGTCCCCCATCTGGGAGATGGCATCTGAGTTCGGTCCAATCCAGATCATGCCCGCATCTTTGACAGCCGCCGCAAATGTCGTGTTTTCAGACAGGAATCCATAACCCGGGTGAATAGCGTCGGCGCCGGTCCGTTTTGCAGCAGCCAGCACCTTGTCCTGGTCGAGATAAGTTTCCAGCGAACTGGTACCACCCAGGGCAACGGCCTGGTCTGCTTCGGCAACAAAGGGTTCGCCAACATCACCATCTGCATAGATGGCCACGGTGCCAATGCCCATGTTGTGGGCTGTTCTTATGATTCGGCGCGCAATTTCGCCCCGGTTGACGATGAGTATACGTTCAATATGTTTTGACATGATTACATCCGCCAGACGCCGAAACCTTTGGCGCCTTCTATTTTGTTGTTGTGACAGGCAGACAGCGCAATGGAAATATGCTCTCGTGTGTCGCGTGGATCGATCAGGCCGTCGTCAGAAATTGCAGCAGTGGCTAACAAGGCAAGTGAGCCCTCCTCAGCTGCGGCTTCAACCGCTGCGACGCGTACCGCATCGGCTTCTTCATCGAAGACCTGGCCGCGGCGTTCTGCCGATTCTCTTCCGACGATGGTCATAACTCCCGCCATTTGCTTCGGACCCATGACGGCAATCTTGGCGGTAGGCCAGATAAAGGTGAAGCGGGTACCGTAGGCCCGGCCACTCATACCGTAGTTGCCTGCGCCGTAAGAGGCCGCAGGGATAACGGAGATATGCGGCACGGTTGAGTTTGCGACAGCATTTATCATTTTCGAGCCATTTTTGGTAATGCCACCCTGTTCAAAATCGGTGCCGACGATGTAGCCCGTGATGTTATGCAGGAACACCAGCGGTACATCGATCTGGTTGCAGAGCTGGATAAACTGCGTGGCTTTTTCTGCAGATTCCGACATCAGTGGCCCATTGTTACCGAGAATGCCGACCGGGTAGCCATCAACGGATGCCCAGCCGCAAACTAGTGTGGGTCCATAGAGCGGTTTAAAATCTTCAAAACGTGAACCATCGACAATACGGGCGATGACCTCCCTCATGTCAAACGGTGACTTCAGGTCGCGGGATACAATGCCCAGCAGCTCATCCGGGTCGTAGACGGGCTCGTCTGGCGGCAAAGTTGGTCCAGGGCCTAATTTCCGCCAGTTGAGGTGTGCTACCACCTCACGACACATGCGGATGCCATCGTGCTCATCTTCTGCCAGGTAGTCACCAAGACCAGAGATTTGTGTATGCATTTCGGCACCGCCGAGATCCTCGGCGTTGGCATCCTCACCAGTGGCCATCTTCACCAGGGGTGGGCTGCCAAGAAACACTTTCGATTGCTTCTTGATGAAAATATTGTAATCACTCATCCCCGGCTGATAGGCGCCACCCGCTGCGGATGCGCCGAACACCACCGAGATGGTGGGGATGCGCATCTGTGACAGTTCGGTGATCTCATAGAAAAGCCTGCCAGATTCCCCAAAGTGGGATGTCGTGGAACGGGTCTTGATCCTGGGTGGCGGTCCGTCGTCCTTCGGGCCGCCTCCGCCGCCAGCCGCATTACCTCGCAGGTCAGCGCCCGCGGATTCAACGAACTGTACGTAGGGTAGCCGGTTGACCCGGGCGATCTCTAACCCCCGCATCAGCTTCTTGCTGTTCCAGGCGTTGAAAGCACCTGCCCGGACTGAAGGGTCGTGGCCGAGAATGACACATTCCGTGTCGGCAATAACGCCAATGCCAACGATAAAACCTGAACCAATCTTGACACTGGAGTTGTACGCTGCGAGCGGGCTGATTTCGAAGAATGGCGAATCCCGGTCCAGAACCAGTGAGATACGTTTGCGCAATGGCAGTTTGTTGCGGGAACGCAATCGGTCCATGGCTTCCTTACCGCCGCCCTGAGCGGCGTCGATGTGTAAACCCTCAATGTATTCTAGCTCGTCGAGCATTTCAGCCCGATTCTTCTGATACTCCTCTGAGCGAGTATCCAGTTTAGATTTTATTATCTGCATGGGTTTCCCATTCCTGTCTGCTTAAGCTGATAGTTTTTTTGATGCTATCCAATGCTATCGTTGTCTCACTTTCTAAACAACGTCTGTACCGCATATGTATTTACCCAACGTTTGATCCAGGTCGTGGCATTGGATCGAACCCGCTTGCTGGCATGGGATGATGTCACAAATAAGCGACAATGATTACCAGGTATCAATAAATGGATACTTCTTCTCTGTTCTAGCCGGTACCGGCGGTAATCGTTTCAGGCTGCTGGCGATCCAACTGCGAGTGTCCGCAGGATCAATGACATCGTCAATGCCTCCGCCCACTCCTGCGTTGATTGCCTTCGCACCTTCGTAGGATCGTGCAACGCGAGTCTCGAATTCTCTCTTACGTTCCTCCGGGTCCTCTATCGCGGCCAGTTCTTTACGGAATCCGAGTTTCACGGATCCTTCGATATTCATTCCGGCAAATTCTGCGGTAGGCCAGGCAACGGTGAAGAATCCGACCCTGGAACTTGCACCGCACATAGCCTGTACCCCCAGCCCATAGGCTTTTCTGACAACTACCCCAAACAATGGCGTCGTGAGGTTAGCACCTGCATTGAACATGCGCACACAGTGTCGAACCAGTGCCGTGGCTTCTACTTCCGGGCCAACCATCATGCCCGGGCAATCCATCAGGGACAGAATAGGGATATCGAACGCGTCACAGAGCTGAATAAATCGTGCACCCTTGTCGGCACCGTCAGAGTCGATGGCACCGGCCAGATGATGTGGATTGTTGGCGATAACAGCCATTGGCCTGCCTTCCACCCGGATAAACGCCGTAATTACGCCGATGCCAAATTTCTCTCTGATTTCGAGCACCGAATCCTTGTCGGCAATGGTGTCGATAATCTCCCGCATGTCATACAGACGCAGCCTGTTTTCAGGCACAATATGGCGGAGGCGACGCTGGTCAGGGGCTTTCCAGTCGCTGATTGTTCCCTGGAAATAAGACAGGTATTTTTTCGCTACCTGGACAGCCTCTGCCTCATCCTTAACCAGAATATCCACCACACCGTTAGGGACCTGGAATGACATGGGGCCAACCTCTTCGGGGGTATAAATACCCAGGCCACCACCTTCGATCATGGCGGGTCCACCCATGGCCAGGGTGGTGCCCTCTGTGGCAATAATGACATCACAGCAGGCGACCAGTGCGGTGTTCCCGGCGAATGTCCGGCCGTTGACAACGGTGACCAAAGGTATCAGGCCACTCAGTTTTGAAAATTGAGTAAAGGTGTAGGTATCGAATGCAACCCCGGGACCGGTTGCATCGTCGCCGGGCCGGCCACCACCGCCCTCGCCAAACAGAACCAGTGGTATTCGAAATCGCCTGGCCAGTTCGAACATGCGATCCTGCTTGTAGTGGTTGCGTCCACCCTGGGTTCCGGCCAACACCGTGTAATCGTAGTGGACGATCATTGCCTGGGCCTGCTCTTCGCCAAACAGGTCAGCGTTGATGGTGCCTATACCGGCCAGGAGTCCATCGGCGGGGGTTTGTTTGCGGAGGGTTTCCATATCATAGCGGCGATGCTGGCGGGCGACGATTAATGGCCAGTACTCCTTAAACGAACCTTCGTCCATCAGCTCATCGATATTTACCCGGGGCATACGATAGCCGCGGGCATGACGCTTGGCGACAGCTTCCGAACGGTTCTCGTCCAGGGTTAATGCATGGCGATTGTAGGTCTCTTCAAGGTCCGGGCGAATAAAGTCCGGGTCGAGCTGTTCCTCCACGGCCTGGATGCCACCGGTGATTGAGGCTTCCTCGATAAACACGATTGGAAACCCTTCCCGAACGACATCTCCGGCTGCCATGGTGATTTCCCGGACAATGCCGTCATGGTCCGCCGTGATGACATGTTCCATTTTCATCGCCTCAACCACGGCGACTGGTTGTCCTTCACGGACTTCATCATTGACGCCAACATCGATGGAAACAATAGTGCCCTGAATAGGTGAGCCGAGACCTGTAGAACCATCGGGGCCGCTGATTTCCGTCTCCGAGGCAGTAGCCTCCTGGTTAGATTGAGCCGATTTCACTTTGGTATCGTGATCAAACAGCGCCAATGGATCACTGGTGTCCACCTTGGCACCGGCGAATCCGGTTTGGACTGTACCGTTACCATTACTACTACTGGCATTATCATTAGCGCTTGCGGTGTTTGGTGTTACCCCTTCAATGAATCGTCTTCTTGTCGTCGAAGGGGCGGCAAGTTGTTTGATATGTTCATCTACCCAACGGGTGTGAACCTGGTTGTTGATAAAGTCTTCGTGACCCAGAATATTTTGCAGGAAGGGTATGTTCGTACCGACGCCTTCCAGACGGAATTCCGACAATGCCCTTGTAGCGCGCCCGACAGCGACACTGAAATTTTCTTCCGGTGAGTGCACGATGACTTTGGCAAGCAAGGAATCGAACGCCGTGCTGGTTTTGTAGCCCGCGTATCCGAACCCATCAGTGCGCACACCAGGACCATTGGGTGCTTCGTAGGCTGTGAAAGTGCCGCTGGCAGGTCGCACGGCGCCGTTCTCCTTGAAAGTTTCCATATTCACCCGGGCCTGGATCGCATAGCCGAGAGGGGTTGTGGTAGCGGAATTACCAAGCCCCAGTTCATCCAGGGAGTCACCGGCGGCCAGGCGAATCTGTGATTGTACAAGATCAACACCGGTCACTTCCTCGGTGACCGTGTGCTCAACCTGCAAACGTGCATTCGCCTCGATAAACACAAAGGGCTGGGAAGCATTACTGTCGCTGTTAACCAGAAATTCAAAGGTGCCGAGATTACTGTAGGACTCTTTGGTGGCGAAGCGAACCGCCGCTGCAATGATCTCTTCGCGCATTGATTCCGCGAGACCGGGTGCAGGTGCGATTTCCAGGAATTTTTGATTCCGTCGCTGAATACTGCACTCACGTTCCCCCAGGTGTGCAATGTTCCCATCCAGGTCACCTAGAATTTGTACTTCCACGTGGCGCGCCCTGGTGACGAATTCTTCAACATACACATCCTCCAGCCCGAATGATGCTTTGGCTTCCCGTTGGCAGCGTGCAAAAATTGATTCGAGATCGGTGGGATCTGGTACTGCACTGGTACCACGACCGCCGCCACCGGCGATGGCCTTAATGATTATTGTGCCACCCGATCCCAGTGATTCCATAAAGGACCTGGCTTCGTCGATCGTCACCGCACGATCGATTCCTTTTAGCACGGGTACTTCTGCTTCAATGGCGGCAATGCGCGCGCGAGCCTTGTCACCGAAGAGTTCCAGATGTTCAACGGCGGGCCCCACGAATGTAATGCCTTCCTCTTCACAGCGCCGGGCAAAGCTCCCCTGTTCTGAGAGGAATCCGTAGCCGGGATGAATCGCATCACAATTCGTGGTTTTGGCAGCGGCGATGATCGCTTCGATATCGAGGTAGGCACGGGCACCCATGCCGTTCAGTGCAAACGACTCGTCGGCGACCCGTGTGTGCAGACTTGAAGCGTCATCTTCAGAATATACGGCGACGCTCCTGAGCCCAAGGTCAGCTGCGGCACGTGCTATGCGGATGGCTATTTCGCCACGATTAGCGATGAGTAAGGCGGTGAAACCCATGGCGGCTCCTTGTTCTTGCTGCGATAGTTCCTGTTGTACCATAATGTACCATGAGGTACTGAACCCTGGAGTTTTAAGGTCTATTGTGCAGGTAATTCTCGCGGCACGCATACTTACAGAACCCTTTGATAGTCATTGATAAGGGTGGTGAATGAAGAATGGTCCGGAGACCCGGAGTTACCCTAACGTCCAGCAGATATCCGAATTGCAGCATCTGATGCAAAGTTGTCGGTGATGGAGATTAAACGGGGTCATATTCCAGATTGTAGTCTCACGCAAAAGCTGAATGACCTGGTTCGCGTCGATATGGCGAAGGAACTGGTGGCAAGGAAGCATAGATCGAAATGAATTTGCTACTGAGTTGTTATGATTCCCTTACAATTTTGTCCTGTTTTCTCCGTATCTCTGAATGACCGGGCTTAGCCGATGGGGTAAAATTCGAAGTCCTTTGTTTCCGCAAAGATTACATGGGAGATTGAATGACCGATACACTGCATCAGGTTAGATTCAACGCCAGGATGACTGGTGAGTTCAGTTTCGATATCACCAAGCAAAGGTTTGGCAGATTCTTTCGTTTGGGGGAACCTGCCGTTAAGAAACTATTCTCTGGCAGAGAATTTGTGATTAAAACAGGCCTGTCCGAAGACAATGCGATTAAATTTGCCATGAAGGTCGCGGAGACCGGTTGCGAGTGTGTTATCGAAAGTATGCCTGGAGCTGACCCGCTTGAGCAACGTCAGAGAACCGCTGATCGCCGTAGGAGATATCGCAGGGATCCACGAGCTTCATCCCTTGTTCCGGATCAAAGGAGGGAAATCAGAAGGCAGGACGACCAGGATTATTTTGAAATCCTGGTCTTGAAAACCGCAGATATCCCCGTCGCATTTAGATCCTATCCCACCACCCTGCAGAAGCGTTTTTAGAGTCACAGTCAATTGCTGATAAGCGTGGGTGCTCGATGTCAATTGGTCAACTTCTTGTGATTTCCTGAGCGGCTTTGTTTACTTCAATGAGATGATGCATCATCTACCAGACAGGTTAATCGACGATCAGGAGAACAATTTCGATGGATGTCTATGAAGCGCTATACACCACCAGGGCAATGCGCCGGGTCAAAACCGACCCAATTCCACAGGAAGTACAGATGCGCATTATGGATGCAGCTGTGCGTGCACCCAGTGGTGGCAATTCCCAAAATTGGCGATTCATGCTCGTAGACGACCCGGACATCAAGGGTCAGTTGGGATCAGTTTATCGCGAGTGTTTTCAAACACTGCTCGAAACGCACTATAAACCTGCGCTGGATGCAGCGAAGGAAAATCCGGACACACCGGAAAGTATCGAATTTACCAAGATGCAAAAATCGGCACTTTATCTCGCTGATCACTTTGAAGACTACCCGCTGCTGCTTTTTGGGTTCGCCCAACACGATCCAAGCGGCGGATCAATTTTCCCATCGATCTGGAATGCCATGCTGGCAGCGAGGGCTGAGGGGGTAGGATCGGCGATTACGAGTGTCATGATGTTCAAGTTGAAGCAGATGCTGGAGATACTGAAGGTGCCTGAAGACCAGGGGTGGAATTTCGCAGCCTGTGTGACCATGGGGTATCCCACGGGTCGATGGGGAGTGGCGCCTCGAACACCGGTTCACCATGTTTCCTATCGCAATATCTGGGGTGAGCCATTGGGTTTCGAAATCAATACGCCTTTGTGGCCTTCAGAATAAAGTCGTGAGGAGAATTTAGTTGGCTGACGGGGCTCACCGACCACAGGTCGAATTCAGCGACGAGTACGAGCGCCGCAACCTGCGCGCTTTGAGCGGCTCAATTGAGGAGCGGGCGCACTTATTCTCCCACTGGGATGAAGTACTACCCCAACGGCCGTTCGATAACGCTCGGTGCGTTTGGACAGATGATTTGGCTCGACACACAGAGAGGCGTCTCGATCGCCGAGTTCGGTGCCCAGGGTGAAGACAGTGCCGTGTCACCAGCGGGTGACCTCAACTGTTGCATTGCCACCGTACTGACGAATTTCTGCGGCAACAACTTCTTCGAGACGTTTGTCTGCGATCACCACATTGCAATTATGCTATTACATTTGGTTTTTCCAGGAGATCTTTAAGATGACAGAACCCGTACTACTCGTCGACAAACGCGATGGCATTGCAATCCTGACCCTTAACAGACCCAGGCAGTTGAATGCACTGTCACTGGAGCTGCGTTACGCACTCCAGGAGGAAATAATCAAACTGCGCAGTGACCGGGAGATTGGTGTTGTCATCCTCACCGGTGCTGGCCGGGCGTTTTGTGCTGGTCTTGATTTAAAGGAGATGGGAAGTGCCGATGTGCCTAAAGCTCACTCTGAACTACTTGATCCACCACAGCTGCTGCGAACCCTGCCACAACCTGTCATCGGCGCAATCAACGGACTCGCAGTGACGGGTGGTCTCGAAATCTCGCTCTCCTGCGATCTGTTGATTGTCACCCCGGAAACGAAATTTGCAGATACGCATACCCGGATTGGTTTAATAGCAGGTTGGGGTCTTTCCCAGCGGTTGTCTCGCGCCATTGGTATCAACAGGGCGAAGGAACTTTCTCTCACCGGCAACTATCTGTCGGCAGAACTCGCCTATGAATGGGGGCTTGCTAACCGCATTGTGCCGAGAGAAGAACTTTTACCGACATGCATCAGTCTTGCCAGGGACATGCTCTCTGCCGTGCCGGAGGTGATGTTCAAAACCAAGCGCCTGATAGATCGGGGTTTTGATCTCGCACTCGGTGATGCAATGACCTATGAGGTCGAGATCAATCAGCTGCACAAGGGCCCGCGGCCAGAGGAAGTAGCAGCCCGGCTTGCTGGTGTTCAGACTCGCGGGCGGAATCAGGCTGAGAACGAGTAGTCCTTTTCGGCTAAAGCGTTTTCATATACTCAACCAGCTCATAACGTACCTTGCGGGTTAAATCGCCGTATTCATGACCGGCATTGCTGTTGCCAGGAAGTGTGGTCAAAAAGCGTGTGCCGTCTCTTTGGCTAAGATCCTCGCTCCCGAAACCTGTGGTGATAAAGCCGACTTCCTTTGGATTAAATTCACGACTGCCAACTCGAAATTCATCCGGGCGATACTCGCCTTCTTCCGGATCGCATTTCCTTTTGGGATGTTCGGGGTCGCAGTGTCATTTTTTACGCAGTAAAAGATCGTACAGTGTAGGTACCGAACCATTGTGCAAATAAGGTGCGGTGGCCCAAATGCCATTAAGGGGCCGCGCTTTATAGGCATGCAGGGAATCGAATGGCTTCGCCGTGGTATCGGGTTTGTATTTCCCATTCTTGATACTGGATTTGATCTCATTGCTGAAAAATGCTGTTGCCAGATGATAGATCCACTCACTCCAGCGACGGATATAGCCTTTGTCAAAGTCGGTTGTGGCCACAACATTGGTAACGGCGGCAGTGAGCAGAACGGCGACGGGCGCTGTGTCTTGAATAAGTACACTGCCAACATCAACCTGCTGGTACTGGTTTTTTAAAATACCGCTTTTGCCAACTCTGTTGACACTGTTGCTGGCCATGGTTTTGTCTGTCCCGGCTTTACTGAGCATGAGCATCTGCGCTACTACTCGACGGTCTTCTGCACTTCGATCGATATCGTGGTGACATTCAGCACAGTGTTTAAGAAAAGCTCTTCTGCCGCGCCGGGCTTTGTCCTTATCAATCGGAGGAAGAACCGCGGGCCATTCCGGGGATTGCAGGCTGACCAGGTGATTTTCGATATGCTTCAGGTTTCTAACATTGATCGAAGATTGAAAGCTCACATGATCTCCCGTTCCCTGACCACCGATGAGTGCGGAGAGGCTGAAACCTGATTCTTCCTGCCAGTCCAGGGTGCCGAAAACACCAACGACTTCACCGCTGTTGCGGCCGATGGGTCCTACCCCGGCATTGGAGGCTATGCCATTCCATTGGACGTAATCGTGTTGGGGAATATCCCATAAGAAAGGGTAACTTACCGGGGCATCGGGTTTGTTAAACAGAGCATCTCTGAATTTCAGCATTTGTTTCACAGAAAGAATGGGTACCAGCTTTTCAAACAGGTGATCGAACTCCTTGTTGCTGACCACGGAATCATCCATGTGTTTGAGTACTTCCTTGAGTTCATCGGGTTCGAGCTGGTCAGTGAGGACACTTTCAACGGCGTCTCTGTTGAGCAAATGCTCAAGGGTACGGTTAAAAATCCTGCCGAATGCATCGAGGCGTGCATAGCCGTAGCCGGGCGCGGCACGGTTGATTACAACGTAATTTTTTATCCGGATCTTGAAGGTTTTCAGAGCTGCGTCGACTTCATCTCGGGAAGTAAAGTTACGACCACCGGTGAATATCTTACCTGCGCCGTTACGGGCCAGTACGGCCGCAATGAAGCGTTCGCGCTTTGTGTCATTTTCCCAGGTGCTCGTCAAAGCCTTGTCCAGCGCCGTCATAAAATTGTACATGTCCGCCATGGCCGGTCCACCTTCGATACGCATCCCCACGCCCTGGTAATTTATCTGCGTGGTGTGACAGGCAGCGCAGGTAAACCCGACATATTCTTTTCCCTTGTAGGTATCTTTAACAAACCCCAGTGGCAGTCCGTCTGGGTTACTCGAGGTCTCTTTGAGGGGGAGATAACGGTAGTAAGCAATGTTTTTATTATCTCGAAACAATGTGTCTGAATTCTCCTGCTCCAGGACCATAAAAAAATCATAAGGCACTACATCAGAGCCCTGCGTGGTGGTGTAAAACCACATGCTGTCTTCAGGCGTCCAGTTTTGCCAGCCCTGGGAGCCAGGCCACTTTTCGTCGTCGGGGAAGATCTCGTCAAATTTATCGCCGAATGCATCTTCAACCCCGGTGATCGCACCTCGTTGTTTATCATCGTCAGAAATTGACTTGTCATACAGGTCAGTTGCCTTGCCGAAAATGAGAGGCAAAACAAGAATCAGAACGAATGCTGCGATTAGGAAAGACTTGAGTGTTTTGGGTACCAGATCTGAGATGTACGCAAGCAACCCAGTTATCAGGTTCATGACAAAATTCCTTTTTATTCCAATCGAACTTGCGAGCTATTGGTTGGTCGTTGGTCGATGGTCGTCATCCATGAGCTTGCGGGTGTCAAGGAGCCTCGAATTGGTGGCGCTGCTCGGCTTCTTCTTCTCGTAGCTTCCTTACCAGACTCTACCCCAAGTGTTTGTCATCTGCCAGCATCGTTGACCGCTTCTGGACAATGGTATCCAACATCAAATTGCGGTTTATCCGGTTTGTTGGAAGACTGGCCAGGTATCGAGAAGCTCGTTTGCCTTAAATGGCAGCAGATCGCCAAACTGCAACATCACATGTTCACTTTGGGTGGGACGCAGGAACATATAATCATCCACGTGCAGATCGATCGAGGTCGAAGTGGTGACCGGGCTCTGGTTTGTGCTCCGGTACAGGGGATCAGCGACGCCGGATGGGGACACCATATTGGCTTTCCAGTAGCCGCCGTAAATGTAATAGAGCCTGCGCATATTGGGGTTCCACATTTGCAGGGGCTTTGTGAACCACGGGTCTCCGGGAATTTTTAATTCGTCGTAGCGTTTCAATATGGGTGTCGCAATAAAAACGGCGGGTAGATTATCTGTCAGGTGATAGGTATCAAAATCTGTGGGTTTTACGACCCCCGACCCTGCTGATAAATCGTTCATGGTCCGGTCGCCCTGGTAAATGCCGAGGGTATGGCTACCGGCACCGTTCAGGGTCAGTTTTTCAGGGTTGTATCCAGCCAGCTTTAGCTGTCCCAGGAACCCCTCATAGACCGAGAGAACCTGTCTTACTGCAGGATGCAAAAGTGTCGCCTGCATGCCGGTGAGGTGAGGTTCATAGCCCATTAATCCGGCGAGTGCCAGGTGGGCAGGGTCAGATTTAATGGTATCCACTAACGGGACAATGGACGCTGGGGTTGCGAATCCGCCCCGATGCAGGCCGACGTCGATCTCCAGGTTAATACTTATTTTTATCCCCAACTGACGCGCTAGCGCGTGGTATTGGGCAAACCTTTTCGGCGTGTCTATTAACCATTGAACCTTGTTCTCTGCATCGAACCGTTCGTGATCAACTTTTGCATAGAAAGTTCTGGCGGCTGACACAGGCATTGGCTTGCCGATCAACGTATCCGCGTCAGGAAAGGTTTCGGCAATAGTGTTCAGGAATGGCTGGTGGAATACCATCAGGGAGTTGGTCTTTGCCCGATTCATGACGTGTTCCAGCAACGGCACGGATGGAAGTGACTTCACGACGACCCGGTAGGTTTTTTGCTCGCCGACAGAACTGGCGATCAGGTCGATATTGGTATTTATTCGATCAACGTCAATCAGCATGACCGGTCTGCCGGGGCCATGTTGTTTCAGGAGTTCGTTTAATCCTGAAAAGTAGGGGTTGTGCGGCTTGCCAGTGTCAGCCGGACGCCACAACAGTCTGGAAGCACCCGCGACCGCTGCGAGACCAGCACCGCCAAGTAATACAGATCTTCGTTTCACGATTCGGCTCCAAACAACTTGCGCAGGTGGTCATTGAGCATTCGGCCGTTCGGGTCCCATCGCTGGCGAATGGCTTTGAATTCTGCAAAACGAGGGTACAGCGCTTGCAGTTGGCTCGCACCCAATGAATGCACTTTACCCCAGTGGGGTCGGCCACCATATTTCCAGAAAATAGGTTCGATCAGGTCGAAATAGGGCCGATAGTCCTCAGAAGCAATGCGATGTATGGATATTGCCGCATGGTCCTCTTCACCGGAGCTCATAGAAAGCATGGTGTCGTCGTGGGAAACGTATCGGTATTCAAGAGGAAATACTACATCAATCTCTTTTTCGAGGATGGTTCTGAGGATTTCCTGCAGGCAATCTGCTCCGGCTTCCAAAGGAACGGAGTATTCCATTTCGTTAAAGCGGTTGTTTCGAATACTGGATAGAATTTTGTAGGATTCATCCACTCGCTCACTCGGTTGTATCAGCTCAGCCAATCCATTGACCAGGGGTCGACGGAGTGCTGGTGATACTTTCATCCAGCCTCGCATGGCGAGGTCAAATCCTGCTTCTTCTTCCGGGGATGCGGGCGGATTGTTAATCTCCTCGGTGGTTTCGTCGGTCGCAAGGGCAATTGAGTAGTCCGAGTGGGTCAGCGGGAACAGTTCGAAATGCCGATGAGATGCGGCCAGGCTGTCAAAATCTTTTAGCAATTTATCAGTTTTGTCGACCCAACTGGTTTGTTTAAGACGATAGCCTGGCCTGTTCTGCATTGTCATTCGGGTGATGATGCCTAACGAACCGACACTGACGCGTGCAGCCGCAAAAAGGTCCGGGTCTGACTGCTCGTTAATGTCATGAACCTCCCCGTCGGGTGCAATCAGTCGCAATTCAGTGACGTAACCAGACAGGCACTTGAACTCTATACCGGTGCCGTGTGTTGCCGTCGAGGTGGCACCGGCGAGTGTCTGCCTGTCTATATCGGGTAAATTTATCATGGCCTGGTTGATGGCCTGCAGCGGAGCACCCATGTCGCCCAATCGAGTGCCAGCGCCAAAGGTTGCTTTGTGTTCAGCCGGGTCGTGGGCCAGCAAACCGGTAAGTTGATCTATTACCAGCAAATGGCCATCAGTCGGTACCAAAGGCGTAAACGAATGACCGGAGCCCACTGGTCGTAATGGACCATTGCTCGATGCAAGAAATTCACTCAGTTGTTCCTCACTTGTGGGTGAGAACCTGCCGATCGGATGCGCCACGATCCCGCCGGACCAGTTACGCCAGGGTGTTGGCTTACGAGAGGGTTGCCCGAAAACCGGTTCGGCGATACCAAAAATGGCAGCGAGCGCGCTGTTGGCAAGAAATGTGCGACGCGTTAGTTTCCCCATGCTGAGTCACCGGCCATAAATTCAATCAGTGCAGCAAAATCATCTGTTTCACAAGCCATGCAATAGCCCAGTGGTGGCATATTGTTAAACCCTTCCAGGGTATGTTGCAGCAGTATTTTTTTGCCTTTCGCCTTCCTCGATTTCCAATCATTGTTGTCGGCGAATCGAGGTGCGCCAGCGGCTCCTGTTACATGGCACAGAGCACAGCTGTTCGACCACAAGTGCTGTTGAGTCGCAGTAAGGGTTGATCTTGATCCCGGTTGGTCAACAGTTTGCTCACTGCATGCTGAAAGCGTAGCAGCAAGTGCAACTATAATGGCTGTTAAAAAGTAGTTTTTCATTCGAAGAAGTAATTTTGTCGTTTTCATTGTCTTAATACGTTGTATCACGCTGAATAACAAGCGCTGGTTTATGGTGTGCCGGGTAATTGGTGCGGGAGCAGGTCGTGGAGGCCAGCGTGTTAAAATGTCGCGTTCGTCACACCACCATCGATGGCCAGGCTTTGGCCTACCATGTAATTTGCGAACTGGCTGCAGAACAGCGCTACGAAGGCGCCTAAATCATCTGCATCACCAAATTTACCGGCTGGTATTCGAAACTGTTTTACAAACCTTGCCACTTCTTCATCGTAGCTGGTGTCGTTGGCTTCTGCCATTGCGTTAAAATTGTCTTCGATCCCGGCGGTATGAAACATGCCCGGCAATATGTTGTTAATCATGACGTTGTTCTTGGCGACAGCCTTGGAAACGGCCACTGTATAGTTCACCAGGGCTGCCCTGGGGGCTCCGGACAGGATCCTGATCTGCTGCGGAAACTTCGCCGCTGCCGTGCCGATATTTACAATGCGGCCCCAGTTTCTCTCGACCATACCCGGGATGACAGCCTGCATGAATTGCACAGGACCCAGCAATGTAATATCCAGTGCCTCGTGCCAGTCCCGCATTGATATTGTATTGAAGTCACCGGTGACCTGGGGCGGTGAACAGGTGCCAACGAGAATGTCCGGGTTGGGACAGGCTGCCAGAATCTTTGCGCGCCCTTCATCGCTGCTGTGATCAGCAACGATAGGGGTAATCTGGGTTCCGGTTTCCTGGCTGATTTCTTCGCATGCTCTGGCTAATCGTTCTGCGCCTCGTGCAGACACGTAGAGTTCAACTCCTTCTCTGGCCAATGCGAGTACACTGCCCTTGCCCATGCCAGCGCTACCGCCATTGACTATCGCTTTCTTACCACGAATTCCAAGGTCCATAGTTTTTTCTGATTTGGATGGGTGAGTTTACAGGTATAGCATGTCACCGGGAAATATGTAACGCCAACCTCAGACCTAGTGGACTAGTTACCGAGGAACACAACATTCTCTTCCAGCGAAGCGCGGGTGGTACGTGCATTGTTTGCAGGTACATCAATGTCCTCGTAACCGAAACTGATGCCAAACAGGACATTCACCTCCGGACTGATGTCGAAAGTCTCACGCACCAGATCCGGGTAGTGTCCCATGGTGCCCTGGGCACAAGAGGCGAGTCCGTTGGCGGTCATCGCCAGCATCAGGGTCTGGGCATACATGCCCACGTCAGCGGCCGATTGCTTGCCAAATGCCTCATTGATGCAAAGAAAGGCCATATGGGGAGCATCAAACATTTCGAAATTCCGGAAACTTGCCTGCGCTCGTCCTGGTTTGTCTTCCCAGGCGATGCCCATTGCGTTGTACAACACTCTGGCACAGTTACGCCGTCGTTCGCGCCAGGGATCTCCCATACGTCCCCGGTCGGGATGATCCGGTTGTGAGGGTTGATTCGCTTTTACACGGCTCATGAACTCGGTTCGCATGGTATCCCGAGTTGTCCCTGAGGCCACATACACCTGCCATGGCTGTACGTTTGTACCCGATGGGGCCCACTGTGCCAGTTCAAAGACACGAAGCAGTACTTCTTGAGGCACTGGTTTGGGAAGAAACCCACGGACGGAGTGACGTGAGCGAATAGCATGTTCGAGACTGATCTCGGTCATTGAGGACCTATAGGTTTGCAAAAGTCGCGTACTATAACCTATTATCGGTCATTTCCAACCTCCCTTTGCCATCAGATGGATGTCTGTCTTGTGACTCGCACGCCCGAAATTTGCAAACGCCAGGCCAACGGGATTATCTTCTATAACTTATCTATGTCATTCGGGAAAGCTCTGTG
The DNA here is from genome assembly GCA_012960755.1 of Gammaproteobacteria bacterium. Next base: position 76,120 of record DUAT01000017.1, on the reverse strand, counting down.
TTTGGTTCTCAACTCGTTAACGAAAAAGCAACCTGGGAAGACATCAAGGCCGTGCTGGAGGTGATGGAAGCGGGTCGATGGACGAGTGTTTATGCTTACGACCATTTCATACCACCGTGGAGTCAGACTGCGGAGGTCATGGATCATGAATTGTTAGATACCCTCGAAGGCTGGTCGCTGTTGGCTTCGATTGCGGCAGTCACAAAAAAACTGAAACTGGGAATTCTCGTATCAGGTAATACCTATCGCAACCCGGCGCTGATGGCCAAGATGGCAGCCACCATTGATGTGGTATCTCATGGGCGAGTCATACTGGGCATTGGTGCTGGTTGGAATATCCGCGAACATGAAGCCTATGGATGGGACTTCCCTTCATTGCGGGAGCGCTCGGACCGATTGGAAGAAGCCTGCGAGTTGATCAGGTTGCTATTCAACAACGAAGGTGGGCGAGTCGATTATGAGGGTCTGTACTACAAGCTCAGGCAGGCTCCTTTCGCCCCGACTGGAGGCGGCGACAAGCCGATTCCAATTATGGTGGGTGGGACTGGTGAGAAGCGAACCTTAAAGACCCTGGCGATGTATGGTGACATGATGAATGTCATTGCCAGCCCAAAGCGGGTTGCACATCTGACATCTGTCCTGGAGAAGCATTGCAATGCCGTCGGCAGGGATCCGGCAGAGATACAAAAAACACTTCATGTGCCGATTCGGATTGTCCGGGATGAGAAAAAAGCGAAGGAAATTCGAGGAGAGAATGACTGGGCTATGGTAGGCTCGCCCGAGTACGTGATTGACCGTGTCGCGGATTTTCGGGATGTTGGCATTACCGAGTTTACGCCACAGATTCGGCCGCAGAGACCGGAGGTGTATCAGGAACTGGATGATGAGGTGTTTGCCGCGTTTGACTGATTCGGCAGTGTGGTTCTGCGTGGATCCGGAAAGAGTTTCAGAAAAATGGAGTACATATTATGATCCAATCGCTCTTGCCTGTTCGAGGTTCGCCGGGTTCACCTTATACGAGAAAAATGCTGGCGCTTTTGAGGTATCGCCGTATTCCTTATCGATACCTGCAAGGGGGCCATGACGGGTTTAAGGACTTGCCTCAACCGAAGGTGCAGTTGATTCCGGTTTTCTACTTTGTCGATGAAACAGGTGCGCTGGAAGCAGAAGTGGACAGCACTCCCATTATCCGTCGACTGGAAACTGAATACCCGGGGCGGTCTGTGATTCCGCAGGACCCGGCGATGGCATTCGTGGACTCACTGCTTGAAGACTACGGCGATGAGTGGTTGACCAAGGCCATGTTTCACTATCGCTGGTATTACCAGGATGATATTGATATGGCCGGTTCCGTTCTGCCCCACTACGGTGACGTAACCCAGCCGGATGACGTTATGGCAGCCATGAAACAGGTGTTTTCAGATCGACAGATCTCACGCCTTTATGTCGTTGGCTCGAACGATACAACAGCGGTGGTCATTGAGGATAGCTACAAGCGATTCCTGTTTTGCCTCAACAATCATCTCAAACAATACCCGTACATCATGGGTAATCGACCCGGTTCAGCTGATTTTGGCTGCCTTGGACAGTTAACCCAACTCACTCAGTTTGACCCGACGCCGTCAAAAGTGACGGTTACCGATTTTCCCAGAATCCATGCCTGGGTGAGTAAAATGGAAGATCTGTCCGGCGTAGAAGTGACGGACGATGACTTCATTGATGCAGAAGACATACCTGCAACATTGACGGAACTGCTGAAAGAAGTGGGACGAACTTATGCGCCGGTGATGCTGGCGAATGCCAATGCTTTGGAACAGGGCCTGGACACTGTCGAAACCGTCGTGGAAGGTAAGCACTGGGTTCAGGAACCGTTCCCCTATCAGGGCAAGTGTTTGCAGTGGCTGCGAATAGAGTACGCCCGGCTGGACGAGGAGGATCAAAAAAGGGTTGATTCAATCCTGGCTGGAACCGGTTGTGAGGCGTTGCTTTCCAGGCCAGTTAAGTAAGGCCGGTGACCGGAAACGCACCACTGTCCTTAAGTGCCTGCGTCAGGATAAGAGGATCGGGGCCGGCAGGTAGATCTCCATCCGGTCTGGGCCAGGCGATCGGCGTGGCGTCACTTTGAACCGGATCACCAGGTTTGATTCCGACCCGGTCGACACAATAGTGTTGACCTGCTTCGTTTCGAGTCATGCCGTCACGGAAGAAGATCATCGTATGTACTTCCCGCGGCTTATCACTGTTGTTGGGTTTTGCGTTGTGGGCAGTCAATCCATGATGAAAAGACACTGAACCTCTTGGTACCTCGACATATACCGGTTCAGAAATGCGCATATCTTTTGCCTGCTCATCAAGATCCTCCGAGCCTGCGCGGAATATGTTGACCAGTTTTCGCACGCCGATCCGGTGAGAACCCGGGATAAATCCCATACAACCTGAATCCCGTGAAGAACCGTCGAATGGAATCCAGGCAGTCAGTGCGTCCGTTTCCGACAGGGGCCAGTAAGGCAGGTCCTGGTGCGTGTCTGTAATTCTCCCACCGGCTTGCTTGAACAATGCCTGGTCGTGCCACAGGCGCACGGCATCGGCACCAATGAGCGCTGCTGCAGCTTGTGCAACCCGAGGGTGAAAAGTCAGCGGTCGAACGTCGGGAAAGTCCTCCCACAGGTTCATACACTGGGTAAATGATTGCTCGTAAGAGGATTTTTCAGCCAGGCTGCGTTTGTCTTTTTGCTTGCGGATTCGGACCGCATTTCTGACGATTAACTGGAAGTGGCTGAGTTCTTCGCCAGTAAGCAAATCGGGAATGACCACATATCCGTTTTCATGGAACTGATCAATGAATTCCGCAGCTAGAAACATATTTGGTTCCAAAAAGAAATTCGTTTGAAGATTTTCCTTGATAAAAATCTTCTGAAAATCTAATCTGTCTGAAGGTGTCATATTCACGCCTCCCCCCTTCATTGGGGAAGCACCAGAGTGCAGAGTAGATCAAATTTTTTAGCATCTGACCACTAAATTAAGGTTTTAGCAGAAGAAGGGAATGTTTCTTAAGCCTTATATTGGAGGTTTCAGATGAAATTGTCATCACCTGTTTATATTCTCAAAAGCCGCGCAAAAGAATTAAAGAAAGCTCAAGGTATATCGTTATCAATTGCCCTGGATCAGATCGCCAGACAAGAAGGATACGATTCATGGTCTTTGTTGATCTCAAAGAGTGAAGAGGTCTTCCCTCAAAAGTACAGCGAAGTACTAGGTTTCTTGAATGACGGCGATCTGGTACTTATCGGTGCCAGACCATCAATGGGAAAATCTACTTTTACCTATGGGTTGTTCGTTCAGGCAATAGAGGAAGCAAGGCCGAAAAGCTTTTGCTTTACGCTGGTAGAGCGCCAGAATGAAATGATTAAAAGAATGGCGACCTATAGCCACGCCATCGGCCAAAATGATGGGTATGAACTTGATTACTCGAATGACATCTGTGCGGACTACATTATCTCTGTAACAAAGAATCAGGTAAGACCCGGTTCTCTGATTGTTGTCGACTACCTGCAGATACTGGACGAGAAAAGAACAAACCCGCCACTGCAGGAACAGATTGAAAAGTTCAAGGCATTCGCAAAAGAGGTAGGATGTATCATCATATTTCTTTCTCAGATTGACCGTGGCATTGGCGACAGAAGCGACCAAAGACCTACCCTGGATGATATCAGGCTGCCCAACCCCCTTGATCTTGGGTTGCTTAACAAGATCATCTTCCTGTATCGTGAATCCAGGCTATCCACCGAAGTTGATGTCATCTTCGGAGGTAGATTCAGTCATAGTTTTAAGGTCGGGCTTGATATCGATGAGGCGAGAATTTTCAATATGTATTGAAAACCAGTATGGGAACCCTGGGAGCATGGAATGAAAACGCGACCCGACGAACCCCTCAGTGAACTTAATATCCTTGACATATCAGCAGGCATCGCCGGGCCGTTTTGTTCCAAACTGCTCGGTGACCTGGGGGCAAATGTCGTCAAGGTCGAAAGCCCCGCCGGGGACGAAACGCGCTATCAGGGCCCGTTTCCAGATGACACCCGCAGTATCGAAGAAAGCGCGACGTTCTTTTATTTCAACACAAGCAAGCGAAGTATCGTGCTGGACCTTGATACGGATGCAGGACGCCAGCAGCTTGCCAAATTGGTTGCATACTATGATGTTGTTATCGCCTCGGAATCTATTGAGTCGCTGGAAAAAAAGGGTCTGGGTTATGACCAGTTCAGGCAATGGAATGCGGCCTGTATCCTGACGACAATATCCGGCTTCGGGTCTTTCGGCCCGAAGTCAGGATACGAATCCTCACACCTGATTAACTGCGCCGTCGGTGGCTGGGCAAATTTTTGCGGTACCCCGGATCGGGAGCCCTTGCAGGCGGGCGGGGCGATTACCGAAACGCTTACCGGTGCCTTTGCTGCGACAGCTACACAGATGGCAATTTTTGGGCGTGAGCGTCATGGCCATGGCGAGCATATCGATGTCAGCGCCCAGGAGGCGGTGCTCACTGGCGCACAGTTACCGACTCTGTTGTATGAGTATCGCGGGCTGCTACCCACCAGGTACTCCAGTATTGGCTCGGGCGCGGGAGCCGCTTTCATATTACCCACAGAAGCAGGTTATATTGGCCTGAATGCGCTGACCCTGGCGCAATGGCAAATGCTCTGTGATTTTCTTGGCCGTGGTGATATCGCGACCGATCCACGTTATCAAGATCTTACCTGGACGAATCCTAATGAAAAAATAGAGGAGGTGCGTGCGGCCTTCTCTGCCGCTTTGAAAGGCAGGACCGCTGAACAGTTGTTTCATGAAGCAGAAGCCGCCCGGGTACCGTTTGGGCTCGTGCCGAATATGAAAGAGATCTTTGAACTGGCGCCGCACCTTGAGCGGCAGTTCTTCGTTGCATTGGACCATCCTGTAGCCGGTGAGGTAAGAGTTCCCGGTATACCGTTTAAGTCAGCCGTGACCGCGCCACAACCTTATCGGCCGCCTTTACTGGGTGAACATACGGAAGAGGTCATGTCTGAGCTGGGGGCGAAACCGGAAGCCCGCGCGATTAAGGTGACAGAACATACATCACCCCTTAAAGGTCTCAGGATACTGGATCTGTCGATGTTTTTTGCCGGACCGGTCGCCGCCCAGATAGCCGCTGATGCCGGGGCCGATGTGATTAAGGTCGAGTCTATTCAACGCATAGATGGCTGGCGAGGTTCCGCCACCGCAGGCCAACCGGGCGATGTGCCAACCTGGGAAGCCTCTCCCTATTTCAACTGGGTTAATCGAAAAAAACGTGATATCACTCTGAATCTTAAAGACCCGCGTGGTAGTGACGTCATCAAGGAGATGGTCAAGAATGCCGATGTGCTGATTGAAAATTACACCCCTCGAGTTATGGAAAATTTTGGTTTGTCTTATGAAGTCCTGCGGAACATAAACCCCGGATTAATTATGTTGTCTCTCTCCGGTTTTGGTCAGGAGACATCCTGGCGTGACTATGTGGCTTTCGGCATGTCCACGGAGCAGATGTCCGGCATTGCCCACCTGACAGGTTATGAAGATGACGAACCGTTGTTTACGGGCATGACAGGAGGAGATCTGTTTTCCGGTGTCATGGGTGCCAATGCATTACTGGCAGCTTTGCACCACAGAAACAAAACCGGCGAAGGTCAACATATTAACCTCAGCCAGCTTGAGGCCTGCAATCTTTATATCGGTGATGTGATGACAGGCTGGTCTCTGGCGAATAAAGACCCTGGTCGCACAGGTAATAACCATCGAAGCTATGCACCCCAGGGTGTCTATCAATGCAGTGGGGATTCCTGGATCGCGATTACCTGCAAAACCGAAGCACACTGGCGAGCGCTCCGCTCTGTGATAGCAAGCGCGATGGATAAACAGGAGGTGTTAAATGCATATCAGGATTGTTCAGCCCGTCTGAAACATCGACGGGAAATCGACGCGGTCATAAACGCGTGGACCCGATCATATAATCATATCGACCTGATGAACCAGTTGCAGGGTATGGGCGTACCTGCAGGTGCCGTGATGCGCGGACCGGAACTACTCGATGACCCGCAACTTAAAGCCCGGGGTAGCTTTCTTGCCCAGGATCGACCCGGTCTTGGAGTCAAGCACTACCCCAACCAGCCTTACCGCTTTCGCTTTGCGGAACCTGTACCGGATCAGCGGGCGCCATTACTCGGTGAACATGTTGAGGAGGTGTTGACTGGTATTGCCGGACTGACGTCAGACCAACTCGTGGAGCTCGTCATTGACGATGTTGTGGGCACCGTTCCTGTGGCTGCCAGGTAAAATCATTCTGCATGCGGCGGGTGTGGCCGCATGCAAGCGGATCAGCGAGATGAAGGTCAGGCTGGTTCTGCAATAAACACAGGGATTCTGCGAGATGTTTTTGCCTGATAGTCATTGTAGGGCGGGTAGGCTTCTGCGCTTGCGTCCCACAAACGCTGCCGTTCCGGGTCGTTTGTGACCTCACGAACCTGCATTTTGGTCACCTCGGTTTTGTCACGTATTTCAACCACAGGCCTGGCTCTGAGATTGTAGACCCAGACAGGATTCTTTGGTTGCCCGCCCATGGAGCCAATTAACACATAACTGTTCTCGACTTTGACCCGCATGAGTGGAATTTTTCGGGTTGCTCCTGTTTTGTTACCAATATGGGTTACGATAATGCAGGGCATGCCGGTATCCAGCAAAGTCGAACCCTCCTTGCCGCCGCTACCTTCATACAACTCAACTTGCTTGCGTACCCAGTCCAACGCCGGGGGGATGTATTCAGCCATGGGATTTCCCTGTTTTAATATTAAGTCTTGTCACCAGCCTAGAATAACAATGACGGTTACGGCTTGTATAGCTTATGTAAGGTTACCTGGTCGATCACACGATTCGCTCTTCCCGAAAGCTGCTGATTTCGTTGTCTGAGAATCCAAGCTCACCGAGAATATCGTCGGTGTGTTCACTCAATAAAGGCGGTCGGCGGGGTTTTTCTCTTTTGATCTTGCTGAATTCAATAGGGAGTCTGGGTAAGGGATAGGTTCCCGGCACACCAGGGTATTCGACCTCATCCAGATAGTGCATGGCCTCAACTTGCGGGTGATGCAATGCCTGTTGTGGGGTTAACACTTCGCCACAGGGAATACGGGCGTTATCGAGGGCGTCCAGTACTTCTTCGCTGGAGCGTTCCGACGTCCAGACCTGCATGCGTTCACTGATTATTTCACTGTGGTCACCACGGCTTGCATCGGTGGCAAAACGTGGATCGGTCAGCCAGTGATCTTCGCCCATGAGTTTGGCCCATCGCTCGAATAAAGGTTGGCCAACAACACTGACCAGGAGCCAGCCATCATTGGTTTTAAAGGTGTCTGACGGTGCCGCAGTCTGGCCGCGATTGCCTGAAGCGACACGGTCTACGCCAGTGACAGCCTGTTCTATCAGGGTTCCCCCGGCGACGGTAAGCGCCGATGCCAATAGCGCACCCTGTACTTCCTGACCTTCTCCGGTCTGATTGCGGTGCATGATGGCAGCCAGAATTGCGATGGTGTTCAGTGAACCCGTCGTAAAGTCCACATAGGGGTGATAGTTTCGAGTCGGTTGGTCTGTCTCTCCCGTCAGGTGCAGGTTGCTGGACATGGCCTGTGCAACGCCATCGAATCCGACCCGGTCAGCAAAGGGTCCGGTTGTACCAAATGCTGAACTGCTGGCGAGAATAATGTTCGGCTTTATCAGCGTCAGGGACTGGTAGTCAATACCAATATCCCTTAAGCCGGATTGAGGCATATTCGCAAGCACGACATCGGCCGACTTAATCAGGCGCTGTTTGATGATCTCAGATCCGGGTTTCTTTGGGTTCAGGGTCATGCCGCGCTTGTTTCGATTCAATTGCAGGAAGGTTGAACCGACTTCGCCATCAGGATGGCCCGGGTTCACCGGAGTGATGTAACGATCTTCGCTGCCGTTCACCTTCTCGATCCGGATTACATCTGCGCCGAGATCTGCCAGAAGTGCACCACAGAACGGACCCGCAATATAGCGCCCGAAGTCGAGGACGCGAATGCCTTCTAGAATATCCATAGGCCAAAGTCCCCATGTATAAAAACAAATAAGATATCACAGATTGCCATCTTTACGGGGCAGGACACTAGATTGCGTGGATGAGGGGCAATACCTCTTGCTCGAAAAGCTTGTCACCAAGAGCCAGATGCAGCATATCAACGCCCGCCGCATTTAGTTGCCGGATCTGTTCGAGTATTGTGTCTGGTGCCCCGATCAACCCTGTCGAGTACCCTTCGTTGGTATCCAGCATGCCCAGCTTGTCGGCATTCGCCCACATACCCTCGGCACCACTGACGCGTTCCTTGCGTTTTGCCAGCACAGCGGGATCCATATTGCTGATCATGTTGTCGATGACGGCATAGGCCTCTGCGTCTGTTTCCCGACAGATCGGGATTCCGTACACCGCAAATCTGGGGCACCGTCCTTCCTCTTCTGCGACAGAACGTACCCTTTTGATGATGCCCTGAATCTTATCCAACGAGCCGCCGTTCAGGAACATCCAGTCTGAGTGGTGACAAGCCATTCGGATGGCAGCGTCAGATTGGCCACCCTGAAAAACCTCGAGGGGACCGGTAGGTCTAGGCTGCATAACCAGGTTCTTCACCTGGTAGTACTCGCCCTGGTAGTCAAAAACCGGGTGTTGCCAGGCGCCACGCAACACATCGATAAATTCGGATGATCGCTTGTAACGCTCGTCATGCGTCAATGGGTCGATGCCGTACATGGAAAACTCTTCCATGTTCCAGCCACTGGTCACATTGATACTCCAGCGCCCCTTCGTAAGGTTGTCAAGCGTGGCAGCCCACTTAGCGATGACGCTGGGATGGAAAAACCCGGGATGAATCGCCGTAACCATTTGAATTGAGGACGTGCAGGCCGCTATATAGCTGGTCATTGCAAGGCAATCCAGGGAAGAGCCCTCGATTTCTTTCGCGTTGCCCCACCAGCGTTGTGCAATCAGGATGTGCGACAAACCCAGGTCTTCCAGTCTTGCGACGTAGGTCGCCACCAGTTGGGTCAACTGATCACCGGTTGGCATTTCTCTTGCTGTTTCTCTTGTTGAATGTTGATCTTTGACCACCTTTGTTCCTGCAAAGGTGGTGGGTGCCCAGGTGCATGTTTGCATTTCAGCTACCTCTGGTTCCGGGTTAATTGTCTTTGTTATAGGATAAGTGGAGGATATCATGCAAGCCTGGTTATTTTTTACGCCAGAACTGAAGAATCTTTCATTGGATAAGATTGGGGTAAATTCTTGGATCAGTTTGTTGATACTGTGGTCGCCACCGCTGACCCTCCACCGAAGGGTGTGCCTAATCCCATACACGACGCGGCAGGTGCTGATGCGGCTGGATATGCAGGCGCGTTAGTCGCTGGTGTAAGAACCTATGGTTGGGCTGCGGCAACTATTGCCCGCGCTCTTGGCGAACAATGGCTTGACAGGGGCTGGGTTGATTACAGTTTAAAGCGACCGCTCTATGCGGGGGACGCCCTGCGAACCGTCGTCAAACGAGATGGTAAAACCTGGGCTGTTACCTGCAGAGCGGGTAATGAAGGTGACGAAAGAGTCGTGCTGGATGGCACCGCAGGTCTGGATGAGGCGCCATGGCTTGGCGATCTTAAGCCGCCTGTATCATCACCTGGGTTAGACGCACTCGACCTGTTACCGGGTTATGATCTTGAGCATGTGCCTCTTTGGCAGCCACTACGTCCACTGGCTGTTTTTGTCAGTGCCGACGCGGCCAGAAATATGGTCGACGAGGATCTTGGTTTAACAACGGAGCGCTATTTGCAGACGAAGGTCGAGCCTGGTTTTGTGCATCCCTACTTTCTTGCGGCACGGATGGCACCGTTGACGCGTCACAATTTTACCTATGGCCCTACGATTCACGTACGCAGCCAAATCCAGCACCGGCGTGAGGCAAGGTCGGATCATATGATTACAGTGGGTGCCCAAATCGTTGATGCTTATGATCGGAATGATCACTGGTACCAGGTACTTGATGGAATCGTCAGCGATGATATGGGCGAACTTGCGACTATTCGCCACCATACAATTTTCCGGCCGAGGGGAACCTGAATCCCAGAATGAGCTATTGGCAGAGTTGATTTTGTGCAAGTTGGTAAGGTATATCTCCGAGAAAAATGTAACCTTCCCTGTCGGCGACAGGAAAAGTTGCTTGTGAGCCATTTTTAGTCACTATTTTCAAATATGGGTCATTCTGCACCAGCTGAATTCCCCAGGTACCCTTGCCCTTGCTGGTGGTGCCGTAGGTTGATCGCCGCAAACCCGTGCTGTAGGTGTTTGTCGTATCCGTCCGTTGCCTGAAGGTGCCGTCACTGCAAAAGTGATACTCGGAAACCTGGGCACCCCCCCAGATATAACTACCATAGCCCTGCACAAAGACGAGCCGATAACCCTGCAGGCGTTTCTGCCATCGCTCGTGTGCGTATCCGAATTCGACAGGTCTGATGGTCAGGCTGTTTAACATGGCCAGGGCGCTTGTTTTGAAACCTACCCAGCTTCCTTTGATAGTCCCGACCAGGATCATATAGCCCTGCTGATTACCCCCAATAACCCCGGCAAGTGTACCTTGTACTTCAACACCATTGATCGTGCCGCCCACTTCTCTGGAAAGTCCCTGACCGTTGCTGAGGTTGAGGGTGACAGGGGGGCCGGTGGGCGTCAGCTTGATCGCTTCAGAATCGAATCCGTTGCGCATTGCTGCCTGGATCGAGGACACCGATAAACCTGGTCTGGGTCTGATGATCACGGTACCTTTGCGTTCCCGGGACCGGAAAAAGAGCACGTCCTGTTCTTCACTGGAGAGATGGAAATCCCTTGCCAGTTTGATTGAAAATCCATAGCTGCGATCAATGTAGGTTGCAACACTGTCGATCCGTGTCGCGTGTTCTGTTTCAGATTCACTCGCCGCGCTATGGCTTACTGGGCTATTGCTCGCTACAGCGAGTACGAACAGTAGTGTGGTGCACAATCTCGTGCCTGGGTGATCCATGGTTCTATCCTTGGCTTCATGAGGTTAGTAGTCCTTGAAGGACTACTAGATCAGATTCGCAATACTACGCGATCGAGGTCCAGATTCAACTGCTTCCAAGCGACCTGTGCGAGTTCAAACAGGAGGGGTGAGGTTACATCTAAGATTATTTTGGTTACCATAACGACGAAAACTACTCCGGGGGCCCAGGTCCTCGAACAGAAGAAATTGGAGAATCAAGCCATGCCGATCCAAATAGACCCAGCGAGTGGGCTAAAAATCTTCAACACCCGCGCCTCGAAGGCAACCGATAAAATTGCTGGCAAGGGTTATTCAATTGTGGCAGATGAGTCGTTAAAGACCCTGCCACCCGCGCCTCCGGGAGCGGTTTTCAATGCGGAAGAACAAGCAAAATATCGCGAGTTCAAAGAAGCAAGGAGAGGCGCAGCCGACTATATGGCCATGGAAGGCGAGTTCAGTAAATATCTGGAAGATGTGTACTCAGCGGACCCCGTGCAAAGGGACGCCCTCACTGATGAGTGTGAAATTCTTGTAGTAGGTGCAGGTTTTGCCGGATTGTTGCTGTGGTACAAACTTCGCGAAGCGGGGTTTAATGACGTGCGATTCTGTGAGAAAGGCGGTGACGTCGGCGGTACCTGGTACTGGAATCGATATCCTGGAATAGCCTGTGACGTAGAGGCATACAGTTACCTGCCGTTACTCGAAGAGATGGGCTACATTCCGTCGATGAAATTCGCTGCCGGTTTCGAAATCATGGAGTATTGTCAGAACATGGCAGAGAAATTCGACTTCTATGACCACTGCCTCTTTCATACGACTGTTGAAGAAACGCGATGGGATGAGAAAGCCGGACGATGGACAGTGCTGACGGATCGTGGCGACAAGATGCGTGCAAGGTTCGTGGTCCTCGCAAATGGAATATTGACGACGCCAAAGCTGGCCCGAATTGAGGGAATGGAAACCTTTAAGGGTGACGCATTCCACACATCCCGATGGGACTACAACATCGATCTAAAAGATAAAACCGTCGGTATTATTGGTACCGGGGCGACGGCGGTACAGGCAATTCCTGAACTCACCAAGTTTGTCAAAGAGCTGTACGTCTTTCAACGTACGCCTTCGTCCATCGATGTTCGTGATCAGCGCGCAACAACGCAAGAGGAAATTGAGACCTGGGCCCGGGAGCCCGGTTGGGCCAAGGCCAGACGGGCCAGGTTTGCGAAAATTTCAGCGGGCCGAACAGCGATGAAGGCGAACGACGACTATCTGGCGGGTAAAGTCGACGACTTCAAAGTGCGAAAAGTGCACGCCAGCCCCCTGTCGCCAGAGGAGCTGATTCAGAAACAGCTGGAAACCAATTTTCGCATTATGGAACAAATCCGTGCCAGGGTTGACGCCATAGTCGAGGATCCAAAAACCGCTGCAGCCTTGAAACCATACTACCCCTATGGCTGCAAACGACCGACATTTCACGATGAATATCTGCCCGCGTTTAACAAACCACATGTGACACTGGTAGACACTGCACCTCGAGGCGTCAGCAAGATAAGCGAGACTGGCGTTGTCCATGAAGGTACTGAGTATCCTCTTGACGTGCTGATTTACGCAACGGGATTCCAGTGGATGGCGACATCAACATTTAACATGATCGTGGGTCGTGACGGGCAATCCCTGCATCAAAAGTGGCAGTCTGAGGGAACCAAGACGTTTCTTGGCCTTCACAGCAATGGCTTTCCAAATTTGTTTATCGTCTCCGGCCCCCAGGGTGGTGGTGGCAGCTTTAATTTCACCAATGCCATTGAGGAGCACGGCGACTACATTATATGGATGTTGAAAACAATGCGGGACCGGGGTGCCGAGATTGTCGATGTCAGAAAGGAACCTGAAAACGAGTATGCTAAACACTGCACGGTTGCTGATACCATTACCCGCCCGCTGCGGGATTGTATATCCTACTACAATGGACATGGAGACGCGGAGCCCGGCAGCCTGGCTTACTACGGTGGAGGCCAGTGGCATAAATATCGCGTCGAAGCACAAAGAACACTCGAGCCCTACCTATTCGACCACCCTTCCGATGTCCCATAGATATTCCCGGGACAGTTTACTGATATGCCTGCTTGTTCCGGGGAGATAAGTAAACTGTCCCAGATTGTTTGACCAGATTGTTTCAGATTGTTCAGGACGAGATGATGGTGTCACAGATATTAGTTACCGGCGCAACTGGACGTATCGGTCGGGATGTCGTGAGGGAACTTACCAGGCACCTGGAGATAAAACCGAGGGTGCTGGTTAGAGACATGGCAAAAGCCAGGCGGATTTTCGGTAAGAGTGTGGAGTATGTTGAAGGTGATCTGGGGGATAGAAATTGCCTGAAGTTAGCCATGCAGGATGTTACTGCTGCTTTGCTTGTCTCCCCGGTCCATCCTCAACAATGTGAACTTCAGGGTAACCTGGTCCACGCAGCAAAAAGTCAAGGGGATGTTTATCTGGTCAAAATATCTGGCCTTGGTACGTCTTTGGATTCAACCATCGACAGTGGCCGTTGGCACGCGCAAACGGAAGCGGAAATCAAGGCGTCCGGATTGTCTTATACGTTCTTGCGTCCCCTGTTTTTCATGCAGAATCTCAGCTTTTTAACAAACAGCGCAAGAGCGACCGGTGTGATTCGGTCGGCGGTTACAGAACATCCTATCAATATGATTGATGTAGCGGATATTGCTTCAGTCTCGGCTCACCTGCTGACAAACAGAAATCATCTGGTCGGTGAATCAGTGACATTGTGTGGTTCAACAGCTCATAGCTATGCTGAGATCGCCAGGATGTTAGGCGAAATTCTGGGTCAATCGGTGACATTTCAACCTCAACAGTATATCGATGTGGAATCCGGCTTGAAAAAGTCGGGTATGCCGGACTGGCATATTCAAATCCTGCTGCAGTTCAATCGTGCTTTTAATGAAGGCATGGGAAATGTGAATTCTGATATCGTCGAAGATGTGTTGCGTCGAAAACCACGAACGCTCCAGGAGTACCTCGCGGGTGCGGTAAGAGAGTCTACACCAACCGACCAAAACCCTTTCCCAAGTTGACCGACGTTTCGCTCACACTAACCTGATGATTCAGCTCGTCTGGTGGCCAGTACCTCAAGTATCTCCTCATGCCGCTCCCGGGTCAGCTTGTGGTGCGTATAACACCATATCGATAGGAACCCGAAACTGGCAACCAGCGGACCGTAAATCATACCCAGGCTAACGATTGTTTCGGGGGGCACATCGGCGGCGGTTTTGATATGAGCGCCTCTCGGCCAATTGATAATATCCAGCGCGAATCCGGCAATGATGTTACCAACCCCGGACGTCGCCTTGGCTGAGAAAGAACTCGCAGCAAAGAAAATGCCTTCCTGGCGCTTACCATGTTCGTACTCATGTTCATCGACAATATCTGCAACCATGGAGCCAAATGCGATATTTGCCTGAACAGTACAGGCACCTTGTATCAGTTTCATGCCGACCAGGAGTGGAACCAGCAGATCATCGCTATTTGCTGGGAAGTAACCGGTCAGGCGCAATGCAATCGGCAATGTTTGCCAGAAGGGCCAGGAGATAGCGCCAAAAAGCAGACCGGCTTTTTTACCCCAGCGGGCGAAGATAAATGGTGCAAAGAACGCACCGACCAACACGCCGATGGGGTAAGAGATGATAACCATCAGCACCGTGGCTCGTTCGAGTTCCCAAAAATAGGTGAAGATGTACAGGTCAAGTGCGCCGTTGACACCGACCATGATGAAAACGATGAGAACCCCGGAAAACAGCCAGCGAAAAGAGCGGCTGCTCATGGCCACAAACAGGTCTTTGACTACCCGAACCAGGACCCCGGCCAGAGAAATTTTAGGTTGTTCCGGCACCTTAGGCAGAAATGGAATGATTGAACGTGTTCCCCAGGCGCTCCAGAAAATGGTGATGGCGATGAGTACTGCCAACAACAGCGCAAAGGGTGGATAAGCCTCTGCGTTGAGTTGCCCGTTTCTGAATTCCTCGGTGGGTACAAAAAAGAAGCCGAATCCCGCGACGAAGACAAACAACACGCCAACGTAGCTGAAGAACATACGGTAGCCAACGAGTTTCGAACGTTCGTCGTAGTCCTCTGTCATCTCAGCACCCAGCGCGATATGTGGCACGTGATACAGCGACATGGCGGTTCGGGTTGCATTGGTAAAAATAACCAGCCAGATAAACAACGCAAATTCGGAAGTCACCAGGGGATTGAACAAAAAGTAAAACGATACCGACAGGGGTATTATCGAGGCGTACATGAAGGGGTGTCTTCTGCCGAACCTTGAGCGCCAGTTGTCCGAGAGGGATCCAGCCAACGGGTCCGTAAAGGCATCAACAATGACGGCGAGCCCAACCGCTGTTCCTGCCAGAGCGCCGGACATGCCAAGCACCTGGTTATAGTAGAAAATAAGGAATGTTCCGAATGCCGCGTTCTTAAGGCCTTCTGCAGCCTGCCCGATGCCAAAAGCTAGCTTCAGATTAAAGCTCAATTTCAGTGATGTCATATCGACAGCCCGCTTTAAAAAGGCAGCTTCATGGATTGCAGCGTCGACTGGTCAATATCCAGTAACACAGGTCCCTCATGAGCCATGGCTTCTTTAAACGCGGTCTCGAATCCATCAGAACCCTGTACAGAAACCCCCTTGATTCCCATGCCTTGGGCAACCTTTGCGAAATCAGGGGTGGACAGGTTAACGCCGGTGTTTCTGCCTTCAAACCTTGATGACTGAATTCGCCTCAGCACACCATAGCCCTTGTCGTTGAATACGCAAATGACAACGGGAACCGAGTATTGTGCGGCTGTTGCCAGTTCCGCGATATTCAGCATGAAACCGCCATCACCCTGGATTACCACAGATTTCTCGCCGCTACCCAGGCTTGCTCCAATTGCCAGCGGCAATCCCGGTCCGATCGCGGCAGATGTCGAATGAATTGACGTGCGAGGTTCAAAAATGGGAATCAGGGTATTTCCCCAGACGTAAGCTGGAATGGTTGCATCCCTGACGATATTACCCAGTCGAGGCAGGTTGTCTCTGATGCAGTCCATGATTAGTTCAAAATCCGGTCCCATGCGCTCTCGAACTGCCGCCCGTGCGTCTTTGGCGCTTTGCTCAAGCGTTGCCTTGAAGTCCGAATCTCCCGCCTCTGCATTCATGTGATCACATATCGCAGACAAAGACGACCTGGCATCGCCGACCACGGCAACGTCCGCGGCGTAATTCAGGTTCAACATATGGTTGTCGGCATCAATATGAATAAGCTTTGCAGGCGGCTGAAATGAGAAATTCGCAGTGGATCCTCCCTGAAAACGGGTGCCTACGGCTATCATCAGATCCCCTTTGGCGACCTCGGCTGCGGCGGGTAGTAAAAATGTCCCCATAGACAGAGGATGATCTTCCGGGATCGCGCCCCTGCCATTAACAGTTGTATAAACAGGTGCATCCAGGGCTTCAGCGAGTTTAATAAGTTCCTCAGTAGCTTCGGACCTGATCACGCCACCACCGGCCAAAATCACCCGTTTCTTTGAATCTGCTATGACTGAGGCAGCTTGGGATATGCTGGAAGAATCCGGTGTCACAAGATCACCGCTAATCGACGCCTCTATATCGAAATCTGCTTGTGCATACTGTAGATCTACAGGGATTTCGATAGCGCCGGGCTGGGGTCTGCCGGTCATGATATCCCGTATAACCCGGCCCAGGAGCTCTGGAATCTCTGTGACCCGTCGGGGACTCTCTGTTACCCGTGTGACTGAGCGTAGCATGGCCAACTGGTTTTCTGCCTCATGCAGAACACCCTTGCCTTTGCCATAGTGTCCCGTTTCAGTTTGTCCGGTAATCATCAGGACCCGGGAAGAGGAGAAACCGGCTTCGAACAAACCCGTCATACCATTGGCAGCGCCGGGTCCGGTACTGGTTATCGCGACCCCAAGTTTACCGGTTGCGCGTGAGTAACCGTCAGCGGCATGGAGGGCACCCTGCTCGTGGCGAACATCAATCGTCCTGATTTTTCCACCGCGAAGGATAGCGTCATAAATCGGAATATTATGCACACTGACAATCCCGAAAACATGATCAACGCCCGCTGCCAACAGCGTTTGATAAACAGCGTCGCCGCCTGTGAGATTCGCCATGCACCTTTGCTCCTTAAAAATTACAAGATTGTCACAATGTCAAAATGTAGGAACAGTTGCAACTTTAGGATAGCGCTACAGCCTGACTAAGAGTTATTGCCTGACAGTAAATTTGCCGTTGGCCTCTTCCCAGGCACGGGTTAATACAAATTCTCGATTAAGCCCAATGGGCACGACCATCTTTATCTCCTCGTAAGTCGCATCCTCAGTCAATGCCTCTGTAGCCAGAACTGATTCAAGGGACATCGAATCTTTGGCTGACTGCTGGCCGATATCTTTTAGCTGCGTCATAAAACGCTGGAACTGTTTAATACCGGCACGATCAGTCACAGGTCCATGACCTGGAATCACGACGTTAAAGGAGAGCAGCAGCGTGTTCTCCAGGCTATCTGTCCATTCCATGACAGAACCACCGGCTTCCAGATCGATATTGGGATAATGACCGTTGAACAACAGGTCGCCCATATGAATTACCTGTTCTTCTTCGAACAGCACCACAAGGTCTCCGTCGGTATGACCACGGCCCGGTGACAGGAGTTGCAAGTGTTTGTTACCAAATGATAGTCGATAGGATGCAGAGAATGTCTCGTTCGGAAGTGTATGCAGCGCCTCACTGAAGAATTCCATATCTGTTTGTTTCAAATGGTGCAGTGTCCTCTCCGTGGAAATCACTCGCACACCCGGATCAAAAGCGGGGTTTCCATGGGTATGATCAAGATGGTAGTGACTGTTTATAATGGCGATAACAGGTTTGCCGGTAAGTTCTTCGGCGACTTGCCGAATGCGACTGCCCTGCAGTTGAAAGGTCATCGTATCGACAATCACTGTCCCCTCATCGGTGTTCAGTACAGCCACATTGCCACCCATGCCAAACAATACATACAGATCGTCATTAAGTTTCTCGACCTCCAGTGAGCGCACCGTCGAGAACAGGTAAATTGCAATGATGGTAACCATCACCACTAATGCGGACAAGACGCCTTTCCAAACGCTCATAATGAACTCCGTTGCAGATATGATCTCCATTGAAACATAACTCAATCTCTCGAACCAAGAGGTTGGGGCTATTTCAGGCCGTAGAGTAGCAGTGAGGCAATGTAGTGGGGTAGTGGGGCAATATTGGTCAGGCATTAACCTGTGGATATCAACCCGGATATCTGGAAAATGATGTTCACGAATGGTTCGAATTCCGGATGATATAATGATCTCTCTTCATGCCGTATCGATTCTTCTTTTTGTTCTAATTCTTTCCGGCTGCACCGCGCCGATGGGTCATCAAGTCAAGGCAACCGCATGCGGTGACCCTGATATACAAGGTGTCTGGGATTGCAGCCCCGGTGGTGCCAATTATCCCCCTGCCATACAACAACAATATCAGAATCATTCAGACACCGGATCATGTCGTAATTCATAATGAAATGATTCACGACGCGCGTATTATTCCAGTAGACCGGCGTGAGCATTCTGAAAGGGTTTTGCGTCCCTGGCTCGGTGAGTCCCGTGGCCATTGGCACAATGACACTCTGATTGTTTCCACTAAATATTTTAATCAGAAACACAGCTGGTGGATCGCTTTGAGTCCGAATATGGAACTCGTTGAACGTTTCACTCGCATCGGTCATGAAACACTGACGTACGAATAAACCCTAACAGATGCAGATTTGTTCAATGAGCCCTGGACAAATATTGCAAGCGGGACGCGACTGAGGCGCGGGAAAACGGGAAAGACAATTTGCCTGATTGAATCTCCTGGCTCAGATGGTCATGTAACTTGTGCCGCGAGTTGGGTTGTTTTCAAACTTACCGCTTTGACTTGTCAACACCCCCAATGCTTATGGCATGATAGAGGCTATGCTAAGCCCCTATCGTGTACTCGACCTGACCGACCACCGAGGTGAACTCGCCGCTATGATACTCGGTGACCTTGGCGCGGATGTTATCAAAATTGAACCTCCCGGCGGATCTTCGGGACGCGGCAATCCGGGGTCACAGGCCAATTTGCAGTTCCTGGCTTTTAATCGAAATAAACGCTCAATCGTGCTCGATCTGATTACCGGCGTGGATCGTGATGTTTTAAAAGCACTGGTGTCCGGGGCAGATTTTGTTCTTGAATCGGCTTACCCGGGTATGCTTGAGCAGTATGGAATCGGGTTTGCAGAGTTGAAAGCTGCAAACCCTAACATCATCCACGTCCTGATCACGCCATATGGGGCTGACGGGCCAGCCGCCGAACGCGTTGCCAACGACTTAACACTGTCTGCGATGGGTGGGCAAGCATCGTTACAGGGTTCACCTGATCGTGCGCCGGTCAGGGTTACTGTGCCGCAGATATGGCGACACGTGGGTGCCGAGGCCGCCGCCGCTGCGCTCATCGCCCATGCGCGGATGTTGGTTACCCACGAGGCTCAGTTTGTGGATCTTTCGGCACAGTGTACGGCGACATGGACAACCATGAATGCCATGAACGCATTCGAGATCCAGGGTTTTGACTTTGAACGGATGGGGTCTGTTGTTCAAATGGGGACCCGGCAAATTGATCCGGTATTCCCCTGTGCTGACGGATATCTGGTGGCCCTGCCGATCGGGCCAGTGGTTGAACCCTTGCTCGGGCATCTCATTGGAGACGGTTTGGCAGATGCGAGTTGGCTTGAAGAGGACTGGACAACCCTGGGTGAGCGATTGCTGCTGGGGGAAGAAACACTGATTACTGCAGAGCAGATTCGGGAAACACTTTCCAGGTTCTTTCTACTGCATACAAAATCCGAACTTTTTCAATGGGGCCTGGAGGCGGGTGTTACCCTTGCTCCTGTCAATACCGTCGCTGATCTGCTGGAATTTGACCAGCTGGCCGCCAGGGATGCGTGGACGACGATAGACATACCCGCCGGAGGCAAGGTTCGCACCCCCGGAATATTTGCGCGCCTGAGCAAGACACCGATGTCTATTCGACTTGCGGCACCGAACCCGGGTGAGCATACAAAAGAGATACTCGATGAACTGGCCGACAAGCCCCGCGCTCCAGCGACTGTCGTTCAGAAAGACGGTGACAGTCATCAATCAGAGAGCGATAGACCATTTGATGGCTTGCTGGTGATTGACCTCACCTGGGTTATCGCAGGCCCGGCGTCAGTGCGTTATCTTTCGGACCATGGCGCGACGGTGATCAAAGTGGAGTCGGAACTGAGGCCGGACGGTCTGCGATTTCTGGGCCCGATCCGCGGCAGTGAACCCGGCTGGAACAAGTCACATTTTTATGGTGAATTCAACGCCGGTAAGAAATGCATCCAATTGAATTTGAAACAACCGGCTGCGCTCGATATTCTAAAAAAACTGATTGCCAAAGCCGACATCCTGGTTGAAAACTGGGCGCCAGGCGCGACGCAAAGGCTGGGTATTCATTACGCCGCCTGCCGTGAGCTTAATCCAGAGCTGATCATGTTAAGCACGAGTTTGATGGGGCAGACCGGTCCCGCATCAGAGGTAGCCGGGTTTGGCTATCACGCCGGTGGAATGGCGGGATTTTACGAGGTGACGGGTTACAGTGATTTGCCGCCACATGGGCCGTGGCTGGCCTATACTGATGTTATTGCGCCGCATTTTATTGCAGCAATGATTACCGGTGCCATCGATCATCGGCGCAGAACAGGGCAAGGCCAGCATATTGATGCGGCACAGTTCGAGATGGCAATACAGTTTCTGGCTCCCGAGATTATTGAAACTCAAACCAACGGCTACAGTGCAACCCGCCTTGGTAATCGCGCAAGAGATGCCGCACCTCAGGGTATCTATCCCTGCGCTGGCGAAGATCAGTGGTGTGCAATTGGCGTCGACACTGATGAACAATGGCGTACATTGGCTGGTGTTCTCGGTGAGCCGCAATGGATGAAAGATCCGGCCTTCGAGGATGTATCAGGCCGCCTTGCCAATCATGATTTTATTGATGAGCAACTCTCCCGCTGGACCAAATCCCGCTCCCCTCAGGCGGTTATGGATGAACTGACCAGTCAGGGTGTACCAGCCGGTGCAGTTCAGCGAAGTAGTGATCTGAGCCGTGATCCGCAGTTTGCCCATCGTCAGTTTCGCAAGGTATTTGAGCACCCGGAGATGGGGCAGGTGCCCTATGCGGGTAATCAGTTCCGCATTCCCGGCTACGAGGCAGGACCATATAGCTATGCGCCAATGCTGGGTGAACACAACACAGAAATATTGAAAGAAATGCTGGGCATGAATGATAAAGAAATTGCAGACGCCATTGCATCGGGTGTTGTGCAGTAGGTCGCGAATTTCACCGATCACATTTGCTGCTTCCCCGTTCTTTTGATAGCGTAGATTCTTTCCATTTTCCAGGGAACCAACTGGCATGTCACAGGACACATTTCGGCAAGAGACCTTTCGTGAAGAGACCTTTCGTGAAGAGACTAGGGCCTGGCTGGAACAGAACTGTCCACCCGGGGCACGCGGCCCGGGAGAGGTTTCCAACGGTAGTACCAAAATAAAGATCAAGGATCCAGACACCCGACTGTGGCTGGAACGTATGGTTGCAAAAGGCTGGACTGTTCCCAATTGGCCCAAAGAGTATGGTGGTGGAGGTCTATCGACCGCTGAATTCGTTATCCTCATCGAAGAAATGCAGCGCATCGAGGCGCGACCCGCGTTGTCCAGTTTTGGTACGTCAATGATTGGCCCCACGTTGCTTGAATTCGGGACGGAAGAACAAAAACAGAGGCATCTGCCAAAAATAGCCCGGGCAGAGGTGGAGTGGTGCCAGGGCTACAGCGAACCTGGATCCGGTTCTGATCTCGCTAGCTTGCAGACCCAGGCCGTGTTGGAAGGTGACAACTATGTCATTAACGGTCAGAAAATCTGGACATCGGGTGCCCACAACGCGGACTGGATGTTTATTCTTGTTCGCACCGATAAACAGGCACCCAAGCATGAGGGTATCAGTTTCATGTTGCTGCCGATGGATCAGACAGGGGTCAAGGTGATCCCAATCAGGTTGATAAGCGGTGAGTCGACGTTCAACGAGACATTCTTCGACAACGCATTGGCCGTGCGTAGTGACCTGGTGGGTGAGTTAAATCGCGGCTGGGCGGTGGGTAAGAGACTTCTGCAGCATGAACGCTCTGGTATGGAGTCACTGGTGTCAGGCGGTGCCAGTGAGAAATCATCCAGTCTGGCCAGTGTGGCCAGGTCTTTTCTGGGCGAGGTTGATGGCAAAATTGCCAACCCCGTGACAAGAGACGAAATACTTAAATACGAGATGGATTCAGTGGCTTTACACTTAACCCAGCGACGGGTTGTGGTTGAGTCCATGGATGGCGCGACACCCGGACCAGCCACTTCGATTTTCAAGGTGGTGAGCACCGAACTGGAACAGGACTACAGCGACCTGTTAACCCGGTTACATGGTTCAAGGGCGTTTGGGGTAGATGACAACTTCAGCAGTGCAGAGATAGAAATGACCAAAAGGTTTTTCTTTTCTCGTGCCGCGTCTATATACAGTGGCAGTAACGAGATTCAACGTAATATCATTGCCAAACGGGTGCTTGGATTACCAGACTAAAATAGCGGCAATACGTGTCCGCAGAATTTATTGGAGAGATGTATGTCTGGCGCAGTAGAGGGGGTTCGTGTACTTGACCTGACAACAGGTCCGGCAGGTGGTATTGCGACCATGATCCTTGCGGATTTTGCTGCAGAAGTGCTTACGGTCGAACCGCCGGGTGGAGATCGGTTCAGGGAATTGCCTGCATCACGAATGTGGCGCCGTGGGAAACAAACCTGCAGTCTCGATCTTGGAACCGAAACCGGCCTTGAAACGCTACTCGAACTTTGTGCCGCAGCAGATGTATTTGTGTGCAACTGGCGGGCCAGCGCAATGAAGCGAAAGGGGCTCGACTATGACAGCCTGCATCATCGCTATCCCCATCTCATTTATTGTCATATCAGTGGTTTTGGCAGCAAAGGTCCACGCGCAGATTACCCGGGTTATGAGCATATTGTTGCTGCATGCACGGGCAGAATGCGGTTGTTTTCCGGCCTGGTAGATCGCCAGGGCCCGGTGTATTCAGCCTTGCAGGTGGGTACCCACGCCTGTGCTCAATCTGCCGCTACCGGTATCCTTGCTGCACTGCTTCATCGGGGAGACGACGGTGAAGGTCGCCTGGTTGAAACCAGCATAATGCAGGGCCTGTTGACCTATGAACAGGGGGCAATGATAGGCGTACAGTTCCCGGATCTGTTTCCAGGGCTGCTCCCAGGCAGTGCCCCGGCTTCAAACGAGTTGCCTGCACCGAGCCTTTACTATCATCCTGCACAGGCAGGCGACGGTCGCTGGATGCAGTTTGGTAATCTCCTGCCTCACCTGTTCGACAATTTCCTGCTGGTTACTAATCTGATAGATGTCCTTGCAGACCCGGATTACAACCCGGTCCAGATGCTGTTACCCGCAGAGAAGCATGAAACATTCCGCAATCGGATGTTGTTGCGGATCCAGGAGCGCAGTGCCGCAGACTGGATGACGGATTTCGTCGCGGATGGTGGTGTCGTGGCAACACAGCACCAGACGTCTTTCGAAGCGCTTAGTGACCCTGATATTGTTGCCAACGGACATGTTGTCAACCGCCCGGATGATGGCGTTCAGCTTGGGCCAGTCGCCCGGTTGACGCGAACACCGGCAAATCCGGGCCCGGATGCGAAGCCTGCGGCAGGGTTACTGGATCAATGGCGTGAATCACCGCGCGGTGCGCCAACGCGTCAAACAGGGAAAGAACTGCCCTTAAAAGGTATCAAGGTGGTAGAACTCGCGACTATCATAGCAGCGCCACTGGGTGCTTCATTCCTCGCTGATATGGGTGCGGAGGTCATCAAGGTTGAACAGATTGGCGGCGACCCTTATCGCGGTTTAGGGGCAGGTATCGGTTCTGCTCGAGTTAATGCAGGTAAACGTAGTATCAGCGTTGACCTGAAATCAAAAGCCGGTCGGGAAATTGTACTTGGGCTCATCAGTGACGCAGATGTTCTTATTCACAATTTTCGGCCTGGCGTGCCCGAACGGCTAGGCATTGGGTATGACGATGTCGAGGGCATTAATCCTGGGATTATTTACCTGCAATGTAATGGCTATGGACCAGATGGTCCCGGTGCCCAGCGACCCAGCACCCACCCGATTCCTGGCGCAGCAATTGGCGGTGTCCTGTTCCAGATGGGTGGGCGGGTGCCAAAGGACTTGCAGGACATAGATAATTTGCGCCTTTGGACGCGCAGACTGATGCATGCCAACGAGGTTAACCCGGATCCAAATACCGCAGTGGTTGTCGCCACTTCAGTTGTGTTGGGTCTGGTTGCGAGGCAGAGAACTGGCCAGGGACAGCAGATTCTAATCGACATGTTTGGTGCTAACGCCTATGCAAATCATGATGACTTTCTGTCTTACCCCGGTAAGCCCGATCGGGCAATGGCGGACGCGGAGCTGCTCGGGCTATCAGCAACCTACCGGCTTTACGAGTGTGACGAGGGTCAGTGGGTGTTTCTTGCTTTGACCAGTGAAAAGGAACGCGCGGGTTTTGTCAATGCACTACGAGGTGCTGATATTGAAGCGCCTGCGGATGCGTCACTGGCCGCTGCTGGCACGGATTTAGGCGATACATTAGCTGATCTGTTTGTGACAAAAAACGCAGGGTTCTGGGAAGACCTGCTTGCACCGCTGGGAATCGGCTGTGTCAGGGCTGATGCCATGCGCCCGAACGAGTTCTGGCTGCAGGATGCCCAAGCGGAAGCACTGGGGCTGACGGTGGAAACTGATCATCCGCGCTGGGGGCCATACAGGCGTCATGGCCGTCTGGTGTTATTTGATGGTGGCGGGCAGGATCTGGGTGCACCACCGCTTGCTGGTCAGCACAATGAAGAGCTTATGCTGGAAAGAGGGTTTGATATTGAAACGATTTCAAAGTTCGTCTCCGACGGCGTTTTGTGGCGAGAGGATGTTTAACCCAGCATGTTGATTGACGATGTAATCAAACCGGCTCGCGGCGGCGAAGTGATCAGGTAATCACGCCTGATGCATAGGCTTTGGCAATATCCGTATCTTCCATTTTGAGTCTTTGACTCAAAATTTCGAAACTGTGTTCACCAAGCAAGGGTGCAGGTCCACGTGGACCATTATTGTACCCCTGAATCGTGTATTGGTGCCCTGCATAGGGGATATGACCCATCTCGGGATGGTCGAAGTAGCGGTAGAAGTTACGGTATGCGTATTGCGGGTCTTTGATCAGATCACCGCTCCGCTGAACAACGCCTGCTGGTACGCCGATTGCCTGTAATCGTTGCATCACATCGCCCGACAATTGTCCTTTGGTCCAGGCACTAATGGCCGCATCAATTTCATCATGGGTCTGGCGACGTTCAACGCTCGTTGCCATTTTCGGGTTTGAGACCCATGCCTCCTTGCCGATCTCACGACACAACAGATGCCATTGCTCGTCCGTATCAACCGCGATGGCGCACCAGCTATCCGGGCCGTCACATGGATAACATCCCTGCGGGGCTGCATACACCGAGCGATTGGCGATGCGTGAAGGTGAACTTCCGCTCACCTGCAGATCGAGAAGCTCCGGCGCGAGATAGTGCAGCGCCGTCTCTATCTGGGCAACGTCAATATAACATCCCTCGCCGGTACGGCGACGATGATCCAGTGCCGCCGCTAAAAGAATCGAAACAAATCTGGGTGCAATAGTGTCAGTGTAGGCTACCCATGGGCCGCTGGGCGGTTCATCAGTATAACCCGTAATCTCATAAAAACCGGCTATTGCCGCAGCATGATAGCCGTAGCCTGCAAGTCCGGCGGCTGGACCGGTCTGACCCATGAGGCAGGTACTGATCATGATAATACCCGGGTTTAACTTGCAGACCTCCTCGTAGCCGAGGCCCATTCGGGTTATCGCACCGGGGGCAAAACTCTCGATCAGCACATCTGAACCACTGATCAATTGACGCGCAATTTCAATCGCATGGGTGGATTTCATATCAAGCGAGATACTCTGCTTGGAGGTGTTGAAGTCGCCATAGAACTGGGATCGATTCAACCCGGGCTCAGCGTTGGCGAATGGAACGCCGCCACGCAATACATCAGGTCGACTTTCAGATTCGACACGGACCACATCTGCACCATGATCCGCGAGGTACTTTGATGAAATCGGACCCACACCTACCCAGGCGAAATCTGTGACCTTGATTCCGGCGAAAGGAAGCGCATCCTCGTCGTGGGTCTCCTTGTCGTCGGAAAGCGGTTGATGCTTAACCGGTCCGGGTTGCTCAAGTTCAGCGCGAATTTCAGCCCCATGCTCGTTTAAACCGGGAGCCCCGCGTCGAACAGAAAGGGGCGCAGACGAGGACGTTTTTGCCCACATTCCCGGGGCAGACACATTACCTCCACCCGGTAGTTCCAATTCTTGCCAATAGTCCCGAATTTTGATGTGCTCAAGTGCCAGTAACTCCTCCAGTGTATTTACCGGCGCAAGCGTGATGCCGTTGGCCACTCCGAATTCATAGAGTTCCAACTTGGTGTGTAGTGCGAAGAAGCGCCGTAAGACTTCCATCATTTCGCCAACGTTTGGGGATTTGGCATCCGGATCCCTGATATTAAGGTCATAGGTCTGCCAGTCGATGTCTTTGTAGGATTCATCAATCACACCGTCAGCAATCATCCAGGACATGCAACCCTTAATCACTTTCGACATGGGTAGTGCGACGATAAATCCGTCGACTGTTCGGTGTACCAATTCAATTCGAACCGCGCCGTTACTCATTGCCGAGTCACTTCTTTCAAACTCAAAACCCTGGATTGCCTTGGCATTCATCCCGTTGAGCATCGTCCAGGTCATCGTGCATTGAGCTGATACATCGACGAATTGAGGCTGACCTGAACGTCGCATTTTTGCATGGGCAACCAGCGCCCCCGCGGCGGCCTCAGTGCCTGCGTGTCTCCACACCTGGGGTACGCTGATTCTTATCGGTGGTCGGTTCAGGTTGCCCTGAAGAGAAACAGGCCCACCCAGGGCAGCCACAACCAGATCGTTGCCAAGATAGTTTGAATAGGGTCCACTGTCCCCGAATGGAGAGATGCGGACATAGACGATATGGGGGTTCAATTGTTTCGCCTGCTCGAAATCAATGTGGTAGCTTTCGAGTACCCGTCCTGGGGCTGATTCAAAGATAAAGTCGGTGCGCCGAATCAGTTCTTCAAGGCATGCCACGTCTTCCTCTACCGCGGGATCGAGGACGATGGAACGTTTGTTACGGTTGAATGCCTGGAATTGCAGGCTTTTCAGCTCATCCGGCGCGTCTTTTAACAGTGGCTCGCAGACCCGTGCAGCCGAGCCTCCAGGCGGCTCGACGCGAATCACCTCAGCACCGAGATCGCCAAGCAGCATGGCACCAATCTCGCCTCGCTCATCGGTAAAATCGAGTACCGAGTAGGGCTTGAGCATCTTGTATCGTCCTTTTAATGATCGTTATGTGAAGGGACATTCGAGAATATTTGTGCGGAGGATGATAGGGGATAATCGCTGTCTTCTAAAGGGGTAGCGATGAATTGGGCCCGATTGACAGTGTCAGCATTGGGTTTGTTTTCTGTGCAGGTCAGACCCTATACTTGAGTATAAGGTTGAAACGGTTCGGAGAATGATATGAAACTTGGATTGTCCCTGGGATACAGCGGTGCGGAACTGAAAATTCCGCTGGAGCGAGTACAACTGGCAGAACGACTCGGATACGATTCGGTATGGACGGCCGAGGCTTATGGTTCCGATGCAATTACACCACTTGCCTACATCGCTGCCCATACGGATCGCATTCGTCTTGGTACCGGTGTGATTCAGTTAGCCGGTCGTACACCAGCCAATGCTGCCATGGCATTTGCGACCCTGGATGCGCTGGCCGGGGGCAACCGGGTTATCTGTGGTCTTGGCGTCAGCGGTCCGCAAATTGTTGAAGGCTGGTATGGGCAGCCCTGGGGGCGACCCTACTATCGAATAAAAGACTATGTTCAGATTATGAAAAAGATCTGGGCAAGGGAGGAGCCCGTCACCCACGATGGAAAGGAAATCAGCCTGCCGTATACCGGCGAAGGCGCGTTGGGTATCGGTAAACCGCTGAAATCTATTTTACATATGAACCCGGATATCCCTGTTTGGCTCGGTACTGGCATGGAGTCAACGGTACGGCTGACTGCTGAAATAGCCGATGGCTGGCTGCCGCTGGGCTTTGTGCCGGAATCAAAAGAGGTCTACGAACCCTGGATCAACGAAGGATTGGCCCGCGCAGGTAAAAGCAACGATCAATTCGAACGCCAGGTCGGCACGCGCGTAGAGGTAACTGACGATATACAGGCTGCCCTGGACCGCCAGAAGCCGGGCATCGCATTGTATGTTGGGGGTATGGGTCACAAAACCAAGAACTTTCACAATGAAATGATGATCCGTCGAGGTTATGCAGATGCAGCAGCCAGAATTCAGGAACTTTATCTGGCGAAGAAAAAGGCTGAAGCGATCGCCGCCGTACCCGATGAATTTGTCGATGAAGGCGCACTGATTGGTCCAAAAGACCGGATCAGGCGTCGCTTCAGGGACTGGGAAGATTCTGGCATCTCGGGGCTAACCATTTCCGGTAACGAAGAGGCCGTTCGTTTTATGGCAGAGTGCGCGCGGTTGAATTCACCGATGGACTCGTGATTCATTCCTTATTAAAGCCAACGAACGACGCAACTTCTGCTACGGGCCTGCGGTGCGAAACCACGGTATTGGCGGCAAAATCGTCATCAGGATAGCCCATTGCGACACAAATCATAATAACCTGGTCGTCCGGTATACCCGCGTGTTCCCGAACTACCGGGGATTGCATAATGCCCTGGCTGTTAACGACAGCGCCGAGCCCTTTTGACCAGGCAGCCTGCACCAGTCCGTTGACTACTGCGCCGCAGTCGAACTGTGCAATATCACCATCCTGTAGTTCCCTGTCAAAAGTCACGACAATGCAAAGTGGTGCATCAAACTGACGGAAGCCGCGTAATACCCAGTCCTGACGTCGTTCGGCATCGTGTCGCTCTATACCCATGGCCTGAAAGAGCTGTACCGCGATATCAATTTGTCGCTGCCGGTGGTCTCCCACATACGCGCCATGGGAACGGATCTCTCGTGATGGTTTAACACCGGCAACGTTAAGCTCTGTATTGCCTTTGCGAATCCGGTCCAGGGGTTCACCAGTGATGACGTAAAAGTGCCATGGCTGCGTGTTCATCGAAGACGGCGAGCGCGTCGCAAGCTCGATAACATCCTCGATGACTGTCTGTGGCACAGCATCTGGTCGGTACCCACGAATGCTGCGGCGGCCTCTTACTACTTCTTCAAATTCCACTGATCGAATCTCCTGATTTCTCTACTACTGATACATTGAATACTGAAACGGCACCCATGATGCCAATCTGCGCGAGGTTCGCAAGCGCTAATCAATGTTAAACACAGATGACGGAAGAAATCCTTAAATTTGGCGCAGAATTACTCACCTGTTTTAGTCACCAATCCTTTGATTGATAAAATCAGGATGCACAGGCAGGCGACCAGACTGATCAACGAAAGATATCCGGCGATGCGTTGGCGAATCGGTTGCTTCCATTGAAAGGGTTTATAGCTGGCGAATTGCTTTGCCTCCTCGATCTGATCTTCGGTGAAGTGATCCCCTGGCTGGCAGCTATTTTCTGCCGGGTAAAGATAACAGGCAGGGTTTTTGATATTAAGGTAGCCCCCTGTCACTTGAGTAATAGCGCCGGGTGTCAGTGGTCCTAATCGAAAAAATTCCAACTGGTAGCCAAACAGGGGTTCTGAGCAGATCAACTGACTGCCGCCATGGGCAAGGTCACCGTTTCGTTCCACCACGCCGCCAGCCCGGTCCTGCTGGTTTGTGTACATGGTAATTTCTCGGATCTTCGGAACTGATCCCCCGGCTTGTAACGCGGCATTTGCCGCCAATATATCGCTTGGATTGTAGGGTTGTGCAATCGGGTAGTCGTCAATGTCCAGAATGTTAAACACTAGAATTGCCAGGACGGCCAATCCGGTGATCGTTGTTTTTATTGAAGATCGGGCCTTCAATCCGTTAAGTGCAATAGCTGCTGTTACTGCGATAATGGGAATGTACAGAGCAAACCAGCGCAACTGGGTCGTGCTGTTTTTGATAAATGGGATTGTCTTCAGAAATGCATTCCAGGTTGGCCCGTACATATTTAGAACCAGTGGAATAGCCAGCGTGACCAAGAACAGAGCCGCAATACCTGTTGTGGCAGGATCAAGAGACGGCAAGGTTCGCGAACGGGCGTAATGAGATACCCAGGGAACCGTCGCAACCAGTATGATAAGCAGGGGAACAGGGCTAACACCGTATTGAAACTCATGAGTACCCAATAGCCACTGTACATTGACCAGACTTGCCATGGCTTCTGTCAGGCTCGAGTCGAAGAAGAGTAAGGTGAAAGCTGTTTGTGCAGTTTCCCGGAGACCTGGGAATCCAGGTAAGAGATAACCATCCCTGGGGAATTCAGCCATGTATGCAAGTGCAGGTACCAGTTTCACCGCGGCGATAGCGATGCCCGCCAGGGCCGCCATGATGAAAGCGCCGAAGAAGCGTTTAATGCTGTCTTCTCTTTGGCAGCGAAGTTTTAGCGAGTGAAGCTTGAGGCAGCGAAGCAGCCCGAGAGCAAACACGGCCGCCGCTGCGACAGGAACAATGACGGCGCCGCCGGATAAAACCATATAGGCGAACAAAAGCCCTCCACCGGCGGCTGCTAACCTCAGGCTCCGTGATAGACAGGTGTATGCAATCAACGGAACCAGCATAAAAGAATGGAAGGTGGCATGTCCGATAGCCATGCGCTCGATGAAAAAACTGTTGAAGAGAAATATGACACTTCCAAAAAAGGCTGCTGCACGACAACAGTCAAACCGGTTGCGTAGCAGCAGGTACATGCCGAAGTAACCCAAAGCGGCGAAGGTCATCACCGTCAGATGAATCGCGATAATCCCGTCGAAAAAATAGAAATACAGTTGTGGTAGCGAATACACCATCGACTGAGGATCTGCCAACAATGGTACTCCGCCGCAAATAGCGGGCG
The DNA here is from genome assembly GCA_012960755.1 of Gammaproteobacteria bacterium. The sequence continues at coordinate 44,647 of DUAT01000017.1, read as the reverse complement.
TAAAATGAGGGATTGAGAAGAAGCCGTTTGTCTCGAACCAGTAGGCTGTGGCAAGCCACTTTGGAAATACGTTCAACCCCCAGTCAGTTCCCAATTGCCCAGCTGAATTCGGGAATATCGGTAAGAACATCGAACTGTAAATAGCCAGGACCAGCAAGCCAGCGAGGCACCACAGGATCTTCGTCGTCAGTTCCTGATCCACAGGGGTTAACACTCGTTTCATCAATGAACTCATAGGTCGCTGTTAAATGACGTTAAAAACGGGTTCTGGCCAGTATGGCATATGCGGCATGCCATACCGAATCCAGGTCACTATCAAGTGGATCACGGCTGAAGTGGTGGAATATGCTGACTAACGGTTAAGCAGCAGGGGTCGATATCAGGTCACAACGAGAGCCGTCTGTTTGTTCTTTTACGTCGGGTAAATGTCGCGTAACATCCGCGTATGTTTCACAAACCGTTTCACAAACCTGAGCCGTCTGCGCCCGATAGCACAATTGTTCACACAAAATCGCTACTCGTTTTAATCAGCCTGTGGGTTGTTCTACCTTTTGTATTTCGACTGATAATCTTTTTTTCCGGAGCTGGCTCAGGAACAGCCCCGCTCAGCGTGCTTGTGTCCGGCTTTGTCCAGGATATCGGAGTCGGGGCACAAATGGTGCTGGTGTCGCTGCTTATTTGTCGGGTGTTAAATCTGACCCACCGGGGATTTTTTGGGATTAGCCTTGGCTTGCTTCTGGCCAGTAACATTTATTTTATCGTTGATTTCTTTCTTTACCTGAGACTTGGTATCCGTATGAGTTTCAGCCATCTGATGTTTCTTGCAGACCCGGCGCCGTTTTTAAGCTCTGCGCAATCATTGAATCCTGTTGCATGGCTTTTCGGCATTGTTGTGGTCGTCGTCGCAAGTGTCTGGCTGTTTGGCAGGTATCGCGACAGCGAATATGTTTACCAGCCACAAAGAATCACGATCATCGCGGTACCGCTTATAGGGCTGGCTGCTTTCTTTTATGCTATCCAGAACAAAAGCCTCTCTGAAACCTATGCCAATGCGCTGGTCAAAAGTCAGTATCGTCTCTGGCAGTCTTTGGAAACGAATCCAATCGGGGACATTGAACCTCCACAATATGTCATTCCCGTGACGCCACAGGAACAGTTTGAGGTTGTCGATAGCGACTACCCTCTACTGAAGAACACTACAGGGTTTGCGGGAGAGAGGGCCTTTGATATCAAAGTTGCTCCATCGGAAAATCCCCATCTGGTATTCCTGTTTCTGGAATCCTACCGGGCTAAAGATGTGGGCGTGCTGGGTGGTCTCCACCAGGCAAGCCCGGAGTTTGATCGTCTGGCTGGTGAAGGTGTGCTGTTTAAGAATTTCTACGCTACCGGTGTTCAAACGACGCGGGCGGTGATTTCCAGTTTGTTTGGCGTTTTGCCGAAATTTTCCGAACTGGCAGTGCAGTCTAATCAGTCTGGTCTTCCGTTGCTCGGGCTACCTGAGATGTTCAAGAAAAACGGCTACATAAATGGCTTTTTTCACAACGGTTCGCTGGATTTCGAGGGAAAATCCGAGTTCTTTGGTAGTCATTACTACGATGTCATCTACGGCGGTCTGGACATTCTTGCCGCGTATCCCGATATTGAAGAGTCGAGCAGCTGGGGACTGCACGATGAATACCTAATGCAATATGCCGTCGATTGGCTGGCGGAACAGGATAGTAAGGGTCCGGCATTTTTAACCATGTTTACCGTTTCCAATCATCATCCCTGGGATGTCCCAGGGTGGTACGAGCCGCCGGAGTTCAAGAATGTTGATCCGGCTCTTGAATATGCCAATTATCTCCGTTCATTCAATTACAGCGACCATACCCTTGGCCTCTTTGTTAAGTTGCTGCGGGAACGGGGTCTGGCAAAAAATACCATTGTCTTCATCATGGCCGACACCGCCACCCCGATGGGTGAACATTATGATAACCATATGTTGATCAGCTATCTGTACGAGGAGAACCTGCGTATTCCACTGCTGATTCTTGCAGACGACCGGGTTCAGGCGACGGTAATCGATGACCTTGGCAGTCAGGTTGACCTGCTGCCCACCGTTATGGACATATTCGGTCTATCGGGACTTAACCACGGGATCGGCACCTCGTTGTTGCGTAAAAAGGCTGACCGCAAAGTATATTTCAACAACCCGTTTCACCTCAGCTACTACGGTTTGCGCCAGGGCCATCTGAAGTTTTTGTATTCTCTGGCAGAAGGCAAGGGTCAGGTTTTCGACCTGATTGCTGACCCGACGGAATCCGAGAACATCGCTAATCGCGAGGGAGAATTCCAGAACCGGAGTTTTGAGGATATTGCCCGGATGGTGGGTATCCACAGTTACCTTTATGAACAGGAAAAATTCATCAGCGCCGAGGCACGTCAGCAATATATGACAAACTGATGTTTCACCTCTGAAATCCAGGGCAGTTGCAGCTCGGCACTCGAATAGTGATGCTCGTCGTCAATTCCACTTCAATCTATTGCCAATTCAAAGCGTAATGCTAGCCTTAATCAATCAGGTTATTTTTGGCGGCGCGTTACGGATGTATGTTTGCTCGTAACACCAGCCACTAGCGGTAAAGGAATCCTATGGTTGGTAAAATTGAGGTGGACGCTGTTTCACCTGACACGCAATGGACCGTTGCCGGTCAGTCTGTAAAAAAGCAAGGTCAGTACCTGGTGATTGTTCATACACTGAAGGACGGCAGACTAAAACAGGTCAATGAATACAAAATAGAAATCGCGAGAATTTCGATGGCGGTCTATGACTCAACCATCACGTTCAAGTCGTTTCCCTTTAACATTCCCCATAGCCACAAAATTACCGAGAAGAGTGGAGTGACCTATGAACGGGGTATTGAAGCATGGGAACAACATGTAGAACAAAAAGGTCTTCTGGAAGATTCAAAAGTACAAAGTAAATGCTGTTCGAACTGCAGGGTTTCGTTTTTTGATACCAGCTCACATCAGTTGTGTTATTCGTGCTGTGTTGCTGAACAGCGCGTGACTCGTAACCAGGCTCTGAAATTATGCCGACAGGCGGAAAAACTGGCACCCCTGACGGATTGGAAAAAAACCGCAGATTCGATCAAGCAACTGCAACTGGAATGGCAGCAGCTGAAGTCAATATCGAGGCAAGACAGTGAAAAGCTATGGTTGCGATTTCAAACAGCAACACAACTGTTTTTTGATGCCAGGGGTAAACATTTTGTGCAGCAGGACAAATTACGGCTGGCCAACAAGAAGAAAGCAGAGCGACTCATTAGTAAGGCAATAAAACTTGCCGGATCCAGCGATTGGAAAAAAACCGGGGAAGCGATTAAGAATCTGCGTCAGGATTGGAAAACGGTGAACCCTTTGCCGCAACATGACTCGGAAAAATTGTGGCGTGAGTTTCAAACTGTCACGCAGTCTTTTTTTGATCGGCGGTCGTCGTATTTTGACGGCTTGGACAACCAAAGAAACCAGAATCGCCAGAAAGCTGAGGCCCTGATTAAAGAGGCGCAGCGCTTGTCAGCTTCAGTGGATATGAAGCAAGCCGCGGAAGAAATAAAAATCCTTCAGCTGCAGTGGAAGGGTGTTAACCCTTTACCCAGAGAAGATGCGGAAAAACTCTGGCATCAGTTTCAGGTTACCTGTCAGGAAGTTTTTGATCGCAGGGCGTTGCAGAGGGGCAAAAAAAATCGCCGATAAGCTGTTTGTGCCCCGTTACGAGAAGGTTTACTCTGCCACTTCACCCCAAGCCGGAAATACTCTTTATGCCGACTCCGAGCCATATACATCGATCGCTGTTCTTCGCGGCGACGTTAACAATTGGCGCGTGTTCGCAGCCAGCAGATGATCCATCGAACGGCCGAACCATTGCTGAAACACCGGCGCAGGAAAGCGCACAGTCCATTCACGCCAGGGCATTCGTTCTGGATGCACATGCAGATATCGAGATTCCCGGTAAGGAATCCCGATATGCAGGCACCGATGGCTTGTCGAAAGTAGCACCGGGAAAGATGCGGGCAGGTGGCGTTGATGCGGTTGTCATGGCCATCGCGGTTGGGCCGGGGCCAAGAAATGCAGAAGGCTATGCGCAGGCTCGTGCCAGGGCGAATGAGGAGCTTGCCGCAGTTATTGCGATGACTGAGGATCCTGCCAACAATGTGATTTTGGCGCATTCTGCCGATGAGCTCGTTCAGGCTCATGCCGATGGCAAGGGTGCACTGATCCTCGGTTTTCAGAATGCCAGAATCCTGGGTACAGATGTGTCTGGATTAGACGAATTTTATGCTGCAGGGGTCAGAGTATTCGCCCTGACTCATATGGGCCACAACGATTTTGCGGATTCATCCCGGCCCATCTACATAGGCGAGATAAGTGCACACGAACCCGAGGAGGAACACGGCGGACTGTCAGGGTTAGGCAGGCAGGCCATCAAGCGGATTAATGAACTGGGGGGCATAGTTGATGTCTCGCAACTTTCCAAGGCTGCGACGCTGCAAGTACTGGACCTGTCGATTGCGCCGGTTATTGCGAGTCATTCCAACGTGCGGCAACTCTCCGACGTCAGCCGTAATTTATCGAACGAAGAGATCGACCGCATCGGACAGATAGATGGTGTTATTCATGTCGCGCCTTTCAGGGGATATCTTTTCGATTCGACTAACCTGGAACTGGACGCACAGATTCGTGTCGCCCGTCGTACTGCAGGTGTCAAAGAGGATTATTACTACCCGTTTGAACTGTACTGGGAGATTAAAGACGAGCAGGCACAACAGATTTTTCTTAATAACGTCAGCGAGTTATTGGGGCCAGGGAGTATCGATGACCTGCTTAACCACATTGACTATATTGTTGATCGTATTGGTATCGATCACGTGGGCATAGGCACGGATTTTAATCACGGCAGTGGCATTACCGGGTTTGACGATGCCAGCGAGGCGATGAATGTGACCGTGGCCCTGTTAGAGCGTGGATACAGTCAGCAGGATATTGAAAAAATCTGGGGTGGCAACTTCCTGAGAGTCTTCCGGGAAGTGCAATCCCGGGCGGCACCTTAAACAGGGGGGTTTTGGCAGCCTGTTAGGGTGCAGATTCAAAGTAAATCCAGGGTCGAAGCTTGCGGTCCTTATCCTGCCAGTCAGAGATGAGATTGTCCTGTTGCATCGTAATGCCGATATCGTCGAGTCCTTCAAGTAACGACTTCCTGCGCAGCGCATTAATATGAAATTGGAAAATGTCATCGTCAGGCATTACGATTTCCTGCTTTTGTAAATCAACACAGAGTTCTGCACCGGTTTCCGCAATGGACTTGAGCCTGTTTACTGTTTCGAGGTTTAGCTGGATCGGCAAAATCCCCTGCTGAAAACAATTGTTGAAGAAAATATCCCCAAAGCTTGAGCCAATGATGCAGCGAAAACCCAAACCCGCTATGACGGCTGGTGCTGATTCGCGGGAACTTCCACAACCAAAGTTTTCACCACAGATCATTATTCGGGCACCCCGGTACTTATCCTGATTGAGCGGGAAATCCGGATTGAGCTCTCCTGCGTCAGCGTCACCATCAAGGTAACGCAGGGGCTCAAAAGCAAAATAAGACAGGGGTTTTTCTGAACGGCTGGTCATGCGATTCATTGGCGTGATCACATCCGTGTCTATATTGGCATTCATGATCGGAACGGCTGTACTCAGGATTGTTTCGAGTTTCTGCATCAGGTAATCTCCCTGATATCCGATATCACGCCTGTAATAGCGGCGAATGCGGCCATTGCGGGGCTGGCAAGATGGGTCCGGGCATCCGGTCCCTGGCGGCCGACAAAGTTTCGGTTTGAGGTTGAAACGCACCGTTCAAACGGTGCAACGTATTCGCTGTTCGTTGCCACACACTGGGAACACCCGGGTTCACGCCATTCGAATCCGGCTGTCTTGAATATCTTATGCAACCCCAATGATTCAGCCTCACGTTTAACACGTTGTGAACCAGGTACCACCCAGGCTGTCACGGTTTCAGCAACTTGGCCGCGCCGGGCGATGTCAGCTGCTGCCTGCAGGTCTGACAACCGGCTATTGGTGCAGGAACCGATGAATACGCGCTGGATGGGCGTGCCCTTGATGGGCTGGTTCGGCGAGAGTCCAATGTAGTCAAGTGCCGCTCGCCAGGCTGCTGCGGTGGTACTGTCTGGTGCGTCGTTGGGGTCGGGCACGGCATCGTTAATGCCGATGGTGTGTTCAGGACTGGTACCCCAGGTAATTTGCGGCGCTATCTCCGGGGTTTCAATCTGTATTTCCCTGTCGAACCGGGCAGCAGGACCCGAGGGTAAAGACTGCCAATATTTAAGCGCCAGATCCCAATGTTTACCAACAGGCCCAAACTCACGGTCCTTAACGTACTCGTAAGTAGTATCATCGGGAGAGATTTGACCTATTTTCGACCCCAGTTCTATAGACAGGTTACACAGGGTCATGCGTTCTTCCATAGAAAGACTTTGCACCGCATCACCTGCGAATTCGACGCCACAACCGATGCCCAGGGTGGCACCGTGCTTGCCAATCACGTAAAGAATCATGTCTTTGGCTGTGACGCCCAGGGGCGCCTTGCCTGTAAAAGTAATGCGAAGCTTTCCAGGTTTTTTCTCTATCACACACTGGGTTGCCAGTACATGGTTAACCTCGGAGGTCCCAATACCCCACGCCAGTGCGCCGAATGCCCCGTGGGTGCAAGTATGGCTATCTCCGCAAACCAGGGTCACGCCAGGCACGGTCAGGCCGAGTTCTGGCCCAACCACATGGACAATTCCCTGTTCTTTATCATGGATGTCGAAATAGGTGATTCCTTCAACTTCGCATCGGGAACGCAGTGTCGGAATAAGCCGACGACCCAGTTCCGTGGAATTTTCGTCACGATTGGGTGCGGTGGATACGCAGTGGTCTGGAACCGCAAACGTAAGGTTGGGGTTCCTGACTTTCAAGTCGCGTTTCTCGATTGCACGCAGACTCATTGGTCCACCCAGATCATGCAACAGATGACGATCTACATGCAGGAGCTGGTAACCGCCACCCAAGTCTGATACCACATGCGGGTCCCAGATTTTGTCCAGCAGGGTTTGATTACGGGTGTTCATGGTTTTAAAACGTTACTCCACCGCGTACTGATCGGCAACAGCGAGTGCCTCGGTCACGCCGAGTAAGTTTGTCATCTCGATAAATTCAGAACCGTCAATGGGGGTCGCTGTGCCTTGCTTCACGGCCCTAAAGACGCGTTGCATCTCCACAAATATTGTCAACATGGTGGTGGGTTCAATAATCAACCTGATGTTCGCATCTTTCGGCACGTCCAGTATGCCATTGTACAGTTTGGGTATATCAGAGGTTTTTTGAATATAGTCGTTAAGGTTCTGTCGAGTGCGAATGCCATCGACAAATACCAGGTCAGCGCCTGCCTCGTGGAAACTGTTGACTCTTTCCACGACCGAATCCCAGCCCTCGGGAGCAAGCGCATCGGTACGGGCAATGATGAGCATGTCGCTACTGGCGTCAACAGCTGCTTTGACTTTACTCAACATCTCTGACAATGGGATAACTTCTTTGCCCGTAAGGAACCCACACCGTTTTGGCCACACCTGATCTTCTATATGTAGTGCCGATGCACCGGCTCTCTCGTAGGCCCTGACCGTACGTTGAACATTGAGTGCATTACCGTAACCGGTGTCAGCGTCACATATCACTGGCACATCTACGGAATCCGCCAGGACTTGTACGGAGTTGATCATTTCCGTGACTGATAGCAATCCGACATCGGGTAAACCGCGTGAGGCGGCAGTACCAAAACCTGTCATGTAAACCGCTTCAAACCCGGCTTGTTCCGCGATACGTGCTTGCAGCCCGTCACACACATAAGGGGCGACCACAGGGGTTGATTTTGCCAACAGGGATTCCAGAATGTTCATTAACCATATCCTCCTATGATTTGATAAACAACACTATAACTCACAATGTAAGCTTCATTTCATGGTGTCGACGCCAACTGTCACGTCAAACTTACATCACGATTTATAACAGGTATTATGGCGTTGAATCGATGTCATCAAATCAAGGAGACAACCATCAGTGATACAGCATTGATTGTATACGATCATCCTCTGTCACCCTACGGGCAGAAGGTCAAGATTGCATTGCTTGAGAAGGGTGTGCCGTTTGATGCCCCATTGCCTGAAGGTATAGGCAGTGGTGCAATCGTTGATGAGTTCATTCGCGCTAGCCCACGAGGCGAAGTGCCTGCGCTGGTGGAAGGTGATAATGTTCGAGTGTTTGACTCCACGGTGATTCTGGAATATATCGAAGATCGCTGGCCGGAACCGGCACTGTTGCCTACTCAAGCCCAGGATCGTGCCAGGGTCAGGATGCTGGAAGATACGATGGATACGCACTTCGAAGCGATTACCTGGGGTTTGTCAGAAGTTCGCTACTTCGGTCGTGCTGAAGGAGATCTTGCGGACAGGATTGAAAATAATGCATCGAATCAAATCCAGGGATGGTACCGTTGGCTAACTGATCAACTAGGTGACAGGTTGTGGTTCAACGGTAGTGAATTTGGCTGGGGAGATCTCGCTGTTGTACCCTTTGTCAACGGCGCGGTTGGTTTCGGGTTCGGGCCACAAGGCAGGTTGGCAGACTGGCTCGCCCGATCCAACCAGCGAGATAGCGTCCGGCACTGCCGTGAAGCTGCCGAGGCGGTTGCCTTCGATGGTTCTAACACCAATCTGGACGATCTCAAAGCTGCGGTTGCGGCCGGACTATTCAAACGGGAATACCGGGATCACCGCTTGGAATGGATGATCAAAAGCGGCGGTCTTTCCGTTGTTGAAAGCGGGCTTACCAATGATAACATCCGGTTCACTGACGTTTTCCGCTAACCTGCGGAGCAGTTTTAACTTGCGGGACAGTTTACTTAATTGATCAAAAAATGATCAGCAGGTCTCACTGCTGGCATCGTTGAGAGGAAACACATGGAAACACTGGGTCACGGTTTTTACTATCAGGACTGGCACGAAGGGTACGAGTTTCAGACGCTCGGTCGAACCATTTCTGAAACAGATATCCTGAACTTTGTTGGTGTCTCCGGCCTGACAGAGGAGCTCTTTACTTCTCTGGATTATCTTGAAAACCATACGGATTTCACCGGAAGGCTGGTTCCGGGTGCCCTGGTATTTTCCATGGCTGAAGGGCTTGTTGTTCCGGCGACCATCTCCCGAACAGGTATCGCCTTTCTGAACTGTGAGATTAACATCAAGGCAGCGACGTTTGCGGGCGATACAATTCATGTGGAGTGCAAAGTGGTGCAGATCAAGCCAGCCTCGAAAGGTAATAGAGCGTTAGTTCGCACTGAAAACAGTGTGGTTAATCAGAAAGGCGACATAACGCTCACTTACAATCCCCTAAGGATGATGAAAGGCAGGCCAGAGTCTTAGTGGAATGTCATCAATGCAGACACTCCACTAACAGGTTTCTACACTCGCTTGACTGTTACTCAGGCAGGGTTTCCCCGGACCCGCCGAAATCCGTGGGCATGTCATTGTACTTTGGCAAGCCATCTTTGACCGACACGGTCTTTTCATTATAGAACACATGTAAGGTCGGTTCGTGAGTGAAATCCGGGACGACATTCGGGTAAACATCAACGAGATTCATCCCGGGATGGTCGGTCATAATATGGCCACCGCAAGTGTTGCAGAATTTTCGAGCACTGTTCTCGGTCTTATTGAATGTGCCGATATTGTCTTCACCCTTGGTCACTTTGACGCTCTCTGGTGGCCAGAGGCTGAATGCGTTAAGCGGTGCCGCTGCCCATTCTGAACAGTCGTTGCAATGGCAATAACCCATGGCCGCCGGTGCACCGTTAAGTTCAATTTCAACTGCGCCGCAAAAACAGCTGCCGCTATAAGTGTCACTCATGATGAATTCTCCGTTTAAGTAAACTGTCACGGGATTTACGCATTTAAGTAAACTGTCCCGGGTTTTGCTGCGCGTTCTTTCAGTTTCTGATACCAATTTCAACTTCTGATAGTATACATTTTTTTACCATAACCATATTATCCAGAACGGGATACCCACATGACCCATCTCAACTTCGGTGCCTTCCTCGCGCCCCATCATCCGATTGGCGAACACCCCATGCTGCAATTCCAGCGTGACCTGGATTTCGTTGAACATCTGGACAAGCTGGGTTTCAACGAATTCTGGTGCGGTGAGCACCATTCGACGGGTTGGGAAATGATAGCATCGCCCGAAATGTTTCTTGCAGCGGCAGGGCAACGCAGCCATCGAATCAATCTTGGAACCGGTGTCGTTTCGCTTCCGTATCACCATCCGTTCAATGTTGCCCAGAGAATGGTGCAGCTTGACCATATGACCGGGGGTCGCGCGATATTTGGGTCAGGACCAGGTGCTTTGCCATCGGATGCTTACACCCTGGGGATCGATCCAATGACACAACGTGATCGGCAAGATGAAGCCATTGGTGTCATACGCAGGCTCATGAGCGGTGAGGACAGATTCGACTACGAGTGTGAATGGTTCACGATGAGAGATGCAAAACTGCAATTGTTGCCACTCCAGGAAGATCTGCCTTTTGCGGTTGCGTCGATGATCAGCCCTTCTGGTATGACCCTGGCTGGAAAACATCGAACGGGTGTTCTTTCAATTGGTTCCATGTCAACAGCCGGTCTTCAGGCATTGCCAACTCAATGGAGCTTTGCGGAAGATTCAGCGGCAAAACACGGTAACACTGTTAGTCGAAAAGACTGGCGAATCGTCATGTCCTGGCACCTGGCCGAAACCAGGGCAAAAGCAAAAGAGCAGGCAAAAGATGGGTTGCACCGGTGGCATAACGAATACACCGTTGGCACGCTGATGCGTCCGGGTGCAACAGCGTTCGAAACACCGGATTCTGCGGTTGAAGAAATGGCCTACGCCGAGCAAGCTGCCGCGGTTATCGGTACACCGGATGACCTGATCGAATCCATTACAAAAATGATTGACCTGACTGGTGGGTTCGGCACAGTGATCGGTTTTGTTCACGACTGGGCGAATCCAAAGGATACCTTCAACAGCTGGGATCTCGTGGCACGATATGTAGTACCTGAAATTAATGGTTACCTGAAAAGCTACCGTGAATCGCAAAAATATGTCATCGAACATCGTGAAGTATTTGATCGCGCGGGTGAAGCAGTGGTTTCCAAGATTATGGAAAACGAAAAAGCCGCAGCGGCAATGGCCGAGGAGGTCACGGCGCAATCAGCGATGCAGTCTCACAATGCCCCTGACTTACAGAAGGCGGCAAATAAGGAATCTGCGAAATAAAGCCTTAACAGAAATTGGAGACACCTTCGACCAAAAGGGTGCTCCAGGGAATACCTACCATTTTTCTTCATCTTGAAAGGTCTTTTTCCTGCCACCCCAGCTGATCAAATATCGCTTTAATTCCCTGGTTCAGAGTCATTACACTGAGGTCTTCCCCACTGTCCAGTGTGATTCGTGCAGCAACTGCTTTCGGAAAAGGCTCATAGGCCCAGGCTGAAACTGGCTGAAAACCTGGTCCGGTATCCTTATGAAGTTTCATTACCGAATCACGGGCGGCATCGACATCTCCGGCTGCATACAGCGACAGGATCTTAGTAAATGAAGCTTCGTAACTTGAACGAGATAACAACAAGGCTTTTTCTGACAGCTCTACCGATTTCTCGAATTCTCCCATCGCCTGGTGGATTGTAGCTTCATACTGTAAGAATTGGGCCATGCCCAGATCACGAGGACTTAGCCGTTTGCCCAGATTAATCTCTACCAACGCATGTTCATTCTCACCAGCAACCTGCAGTATTTTTGCCATCATCACGTGTACATAGGCGTTAGAAGGATTTTCTCTGATGCCTTCTTCCTGTAACCGGCGTGCCGTATCGATTTTTCCAATCATTAACAGAAGTGCGGACTGGCAGGAGCAGACGGATGGCTCAAACGGGCTAAGCTGCTGGGCTGTTTCGCCATACGCCAAGGCAGTTTTGATGGCAGCGCTCGCCACTTCGTCAGTCACAAACTGTCTGAATTGGAAAGCGTAGGTGGCATAGATATGATTAAGTAATCGATAACCAGCAGCGAAATTTGGATCCAGAGCAAGCGCTTTTTCCACCAATTTTTTTGCTTCCTGAAGCTGCTCTTCCGTCACCGGTTCACCATTCAGATTGGTGTATGCAAAAGGTGCAAACACATTCGGTACGGCTTGCAAGTAGTAATCCCACGCTTCCATGTCCTGTGTACGAACATGCCGTGCGCGATCTGCTTCTGTAATCACCAGCTTGGGTTCAATCGCCAGAAGGACTTGCTGAATCAGCTCATCCTGAACCATTAGCGTGTCAGCAAAATCAAAGTCAAATTTCTCTGCCCACAACTGCTGCCCTTGATGGCTGATGAGTTGCACGTTTATACGCACACGCTCTGCTCCTTTTCTCACGCTCCCTTTGATGAGGTAGCCTACACCGAGTGTTTCAGCGATCTGCCTCACACCAGAGGTTGAGTTTTTATACTCATAAGTGGATGTCGTGGCGATAATGGGGAAACTCTGGAATGACTGAAGACCAATATAAAGGTCTTCCGTTATTCCATCCGCAAAATAGTCCTGCTTTGGGTCATCAGACATGTTGATGAAGGGGAGAACGGCAATTGCCGCACGATCCGAAAAACCTGGCACCGGTTGGGATACAACAACGATTGATATTTGAGCTGGATTCTGATCCACGCCTTTGCCGGGCAGTGATAGCTCCGAAGTTCCAGGTTCCCTGCCTGACCATAAAAAGAACAGACCAATCACTAACACTAGAAGCGCCAGCAGAGCGATGCCGCGTCCTGCCTTGGCAACTGACTGACGTTTTGCATCGGCAGAAGTTAATTCCAATGTAACATCCGGAGCAGTCGTGATGTAGGAACCGATACCGGACACCAGCTTTGCACGGTATTCTTTTTCACCAAGTTCATACTTCAAAATGGCCTGATGTGAGCTCAGGCGAAGCTTCAATCCCGGCGTGAGCTCTGCGTTTTGAAGATGTACTGATACAGTTGGTTTGTCGCCATCGAGTGCGAAATTAATTTCGTCGAGGCAGTTTGCTGAATCTATGGAATGCGGTGTACACAGAAACAAAAGAAGACTGGCGTCTTCGAGTGATTTGGCCAATTCTTCCGACCAGCGTCGTCCTGGACTTATACCTTCGTCCTACCAGATGTTGAATCCGTGTTCCTGTAGCCACCTGATTTCTGGAAAAACAATAGTGTCATCTTCGTGCGCATAGCTCACGAAGATATAGGGTTCGTCACCGTTATACGCAGGATAAGGTCGTTCCATGGTTTATTCTTATTGACGATTTTTGAGAAGATTGAACCCACAGTCTTGCCAAATCAAGCAAGAACTAAAGTTGCAGAACACAACCCCCCGTGCCACCTAACCACCCATCCTGTCCAACCATAATTGATTCAACTGCCAGATTGGCTTCTCAAGGATGCTCAGGCGGCCCTGCTGTGTAGTACTGCCATGCATTCCTTTCCATACACCCTCGTTTGCTTCGATATCTTCGTGGTGGATCATGCTCACCGCGGCTTCCAAACCAGCCCGGCTTTCATCATCCAATGCCTGCACAACCTCTGGATATCCCAGGGCATGTATTTTCAAATTCATTTGGTCGTTCGAATAAGGCTCAAGCTGATACCAGAACGCCCCACTCGCCGACGCGGCAAACAGCAGTGTCGGAAACACACAGGCTGCAAACAACTCATCTTTCTGGATGTCATCGAGTTTTGGAAAGACGTTGGTTCCATTTTCGTCGTGAAGTCCCGGCATCCTCAACATCACCCAGGGTTTGCCTTCATTGTCTTCAGCAAACGAGTCTTTCGCCGGGTATACAGGCTGGAATGTGTTTCTGTGAATCCCAATATGGTGGTATGCCTCGACAAAGTTCTCGGTGAGAATTTTCCAGTTGTAAGGGCTTGGGAAATCAAGGGTATGGAAAACTTCAAGTTTATCGAGATCATAGTTCTGAATCAGCCTTGAGAATTTTGCCAGCTGGGGCGCAAGCGGTCTTGCGTCTTCGTTCTGATTAACAAAAATGAAACCTTGCCAGACTTCCAGCTGAAATTGAGGAAGTTGGCACTTTTTCGGGTCGAAGTCCTCGACACCATCCATCAAGGGCGCACTTCTCAAACTGCCATCAAGCTCATATGTCCAACTATGGTAGGGACAGGTAAAGCGATTAGTGTTGCCTGAATCCTCAACCAGGGGCATAGCCCGGTGTAGACAAATTCTGGATAGGGCCTGGAGTTCACCAGACCTGTCCCGGACAATAACAAGGGGCTGACCGGGTAAATCGAAACACACAAAGTCGCCTGGTTCGGCGACCTGTTCCTGTCGAGCAACGCAGATCCAGTCCTTTTTGAATACAGCGTCTGTTTCTGCCTTAAATATATCGGCAGAGGTATAGGCTTCAGGGGGTAAGGTCCAGGCTTTTTCCAGCGGTTGGCGCACCCGTAGGGTAGCTTTAGTATCGATAACCGGTATCTTTTCTAACGACATTTCAATGTTCTCGTGTGCTGGGCAAATGTTGAAGAACGTTGGTGCTAATGGGTCAAACCATGCGAAACCCGGTCTGATCTTAGGATTGTTGACGGGGGGACTGTTCAGTCAGTTCCCGAAGCCGCTCATCCGTTGCTCGATCTTCCAGAATCTCGATAATTTCGTTATCAGGACCCTTGATATAGGTAGTCTTGTGTAAACCAAGGTCCTGGGGAGTCGTGTTGATATGATAACCCGCTTCCTTAACCCGGTTACAAAGGTCATCAACATCTTCGACCTCGAGACCGAAATGAGTCACGCCACGATCCGCGGGCTTGTAGTCGGCAGGTAATGATCGCCCTTTTGGATAGTCCCATTGCCAGAGTTCAATCATGCTTTCCGCAACACGTAGCCAAACCACACGGCCACGAGCATCATCCATTCCAACCACCTTGCTTAAGCGTGGATTGGCTTTCACATTCGAATCGAATATCACATCAAGCCCGAGTAAATCCCGATAGAATGTCAGCGAAAGGCCCATATCGCTGACGCTGATCCCGGTATGATTAATCTTTTTGACTCTCATCTCTTCTTCCTACCATGCTATCCAGCTTTTGTACTGTTGAGTCTATCAAACCCAAGGGATACGAGTGTGAAAAATATATCCCATTCCGTTTTAACTTTGTCTTGTGAACCAATTCTCATACTCGATACAGCGGCGGGGTATAATTTTGGGCTATTTAAATAATCTGTTGCGGACTAACTACCATCTGGAGAACGAAAACGTGGCCGTTACGCTAGAGAAAAAGATAAAGGGACCGGCTATACTTATTAGCGATGATGCAGGCTAACACGGTCTGTGGTGGGGTGAATTAACGCTGGTGACCAGGGAGAATCCGCGTGTTGAAAGTCGTGCATAGACCAACGGTGTTTATCGTCGATGATGACTTGTCAATTCGTAAGATAGTGTCGCTGATGCTAGGCGAATATTGCATTGTTGAACAGATTGAAAACGGTGCGGAAGCGTTACAGAAAGCATCCGTTGTGATCCCAGATCTGATTCTACTCGACGTGAATATGCCGGGTATGGATGGATATGAAGTTTGCAAGCTTCTAAAAGCAGACCCGGCCACTGAACATATCGCCGTTATCTTCATCACCGCACTTGATACCAACGAAAGTGAGGAACAGGGACTTGAAATCGGTGCTGTTGATTTTATTCGTAAACCTATTTCAGAACGCATTGTGCAAGCTCGGGTGTTGAACGTCTTAAATCAACAAGCCACAGCCCAAAAATTGGAGCACCTGGCCAGGACTGACTCGTTAACAGGTGCATTTAATCACGGCCATTTAATGGAAACGGGGCGTAAGGAAGTCCACAGAAGTAAACGCTACATTCGTACCGTCTCTGTCTTGATGATCGATATTGATCATTTTAAATCCGTAAACGATACCCACGGACATGGTATTGGTGATGATGCTTTGATAAAAACTGTAGAGGTCATGGATGGCGAGCTACGAGCCGAAGATACGCTGGGTCGTCTTGGTGGTGAAGAGTTTGCCGTTATATTGCCTGAAACAGGCAAAGCAGGTGCATCCAATGTTGCCGAAAGGCTCCGTATCGCCGTTAGTGATATTGTGATTAAAGCCCCAACGGGGTCGCTGAGTTTCACGATTAGCATTGGAGTGGCGGAAAGTGACAAACAAGACGACTTTCAAAGAATTCTTAAACGTGCAGACGATGCTTTGTATCGAGCCAAGCGTCAGGGACGTAATCAGGTGGTCTGAGAAGTGTGGCGGCGCAGAAACTGACGGATTTCGTCGATAAGGTCATCCGGGTTGTCTCTACTTGCTCCACAGATGCTGGCGTTTACTCCGTTCTCATTAAGTCGGGCTGCGAGTCCGGGAGGATGCAATTCATCATTACCTGGTGCCATCAATATGGGCACAGAGGTTCCGTTGGCTGCCAGTTCATTGACTGAAAAATAGCGTTTACCCCAGGGGAAAGCACCGTCCCTGAAATCCACAATCAATGTGATGTAGCCTTCTCTACCCAGGGAACGCAGCGCTGCCGAAAAGCCTGGTTCACGGCACAGACGCTGGCACCAGGGCCCTGCCGCGGGGTTGTCGGCAAAAGCAGGATTGTTTGCTGCCGCCCTAATAACCCCATCCAACCCTTCAGCCCGCGCCATCCGAATGGTTTCATTGAACATCCCGTAGTAGACATCCATTGAATTGCTATCATCGAGTCCCATGGGTTCGACTAAAACGGTTGCACGTGTTCTGGCTGGCGCATCGCAGGCAAATTTGAGTGCACTGGCACAATAAAAATCTGCTCCGATGACTGCAGCGTCAGGGAACTCCAGTGCGTCAAGGACGGCAAGTTGATCAGCGAAAACCGACTCATGGGAGAAAGGTTCCAATGGCGCTCTCCCCGCACCGGCATAGCGCTGATCCATGCTAATTACAGTAAAATCATCAGCTAGAATCCGGGGATCTATGAAATATCCACCCCATTCAGTGGCAGCGCTGCTGATACCGCTGGGAGCTAGCAATAGAACGGGCGCGCCGGAGCCCGACACTTCATAGGTGACAACACTGCCATCAGGCCTTATTACTTCCTGCATCCGGGATTCCATCAAAATCTCAAAGACCGACCTACCATAACATCACCCACCCGATCATAGGCGAGTATTTACACAGATTGGTCTTGTCTCGCGGCACAAGGAGGCTGGTCGAGCTACGGTTTTTATTCTCGATTAGCCTCCTAACATGTTACATTGCCCTGGGGACATCATTTGGAGCAGTGACTTGTACAATGATAATGAACATTTGACGCTTGAAAACCTCAACATTACCGACACTGATCTTTACGTCAAACACGGTTATCCCTGGGCCGCCTGGGATCTGCTGCGTCGTGAGAAGCCGGTTTACTGGTATCAGCGGCCACGGTATGAACCTTTCTGGGCCATCACGAAACATGAGGATGTAGGGTTTATTTCCCGCAATCCGGGTATTTTTTCCAATACCCAGCTGCTGCGATTGGCAGATACTACATCCCTGAAAATCGGACAACGAGCCAGAATTCGCAACGCACAACGCTACGGGGGTTCACAGGAGGACCCACCGGATTTTATATTCATGGATCCGCCGGAACATCGACAGTATCGCAGTGCTGTTTCACGACATTTTACGCCTCGAACGATGCGTGCACTTGAAAGTCATTTCGCCCAGATGGCGGATAATTATGTAAGTCGGTTTGCCGAGGTTGTCGTCGATGAATTCGCCAGCAAAGGTACCGGGGGACTGGTCGATGTTGTGCACGAACTCGCGGCGAAACTTCCTGTGGCTGCTATTTGCGAGATGGCGGGGATTCCGTCGGAAGATTGGGATCAGATTTTCTCCTGGACCGAGGCATTAGTGGGTGCAGCAGATCCCGAATTCAGGTTGCCCGGCGAATCCCAGGAACAGACCCTGCGTCGCAGCAGTGGCGAATGGCGTCGTTACAATGAAAGACTTGTGCAGAAGCGACTGCAGGAGGGTCTTGGCAAGGATCTTCTCAGTGCGCTTATGGAAGCTGATATTGATGGCAATCGTCTCAGTCCAAAAGAGATTTCGTCTTTTTTTACCCTGCTGGTGGCCGCTGGAAATGAGACCACAAGAAACTCAACCACAGGGGGTATAAAAGCCCTGCTGGATCATCCGGAACAGTTGGAGCATCTGGTTGGTCAGCCTGAACTTATCCCTTCCGCGGTCGAGGAGATACTTCGATGGACCTCTGTGGTCATCCAGTTTCAGCGAACCGTCATGGAGGACGTGGAAATCAGGGGGCAGGTTATTCGCAAAGGTGAATCAGTTGTCATGTGGTACCCCTCGGCAAACAGGGATGAAGATGTATTCAGTGACCCTTACAAATTCGATGTTGAACGCAATCCAAATGATCACTTCGCATTTGGCGGTTTCGGGGAACACTTCTGTCTTGGTGCGCACCTGGCGCGCTGGGAGTTGCGATCCATGTTCCATGCATTACTACCTCTACTCTCCAAACTTGAGCTTGTGAGTGAACCTGAGTTTGTCCAGGGCAGCCTGCATGTTGGTGGCATTAAGCGCATGATGGTCAGGGCAAAAGCGGCCTAAAGGAGATACGATGAAAGTTACTATCGATCACAGTCTTTGTGAAGGCCACGCTCGCTGTATGGACGAGGTGCCGGAGGTTTTTGAGGTTCGGGATGATGACCGGTCTTATACCCTTGTCGATGTTGTTCCCGCCGAGTTTGAGGAGAAAGTGAAGCGCGCTGTTAGCGTCTGTCCACGCGCTGCAATTTCCCTGGACTAACCTGAGAGCTGTTCACCGGTAACATCAAATCAAGCAGAATTTTCAGCGCTGGCGAACCGGTACAGATCCAGGTCCTGGCGTATTTTGTTACTAAGTTCACTTTCCTTTGTGTCTACCGGAATGCCCATAGCATCTGCGATGCGCACCATGCGTTGAAAATTGGCGGCAACACCTGCAGCGTCGACCAGCACTTCGGGTCCTGCAACGAATAACAGTTGCTTCCTTGCCGCTGCGAGATCGATTTCGTTTCTTGATGACAGGGTCTCAGCAAACTTCATGAGTTCCTCGCCATATTCGAGATTTGAAACACCCTCTTTTCTTTCACCGTTAATCATATTGATATCAATGGTGGTCTCTGTAACTTTGGCGCTCACACGGAGCATGGATGCATGTGCACTGGTTCAGTAAAAACACTCGTTGTATGACGATACGCGACCCGCGATCAGTTCCATCTGCATTCGATTGATACTGCGATCATCCTGGCCGATCATGTTTGCCATGCCTTCCATCGACAGATATTGCGCGGCAGCGAGCCGGGTCCAGTCACGAAGCGCATCGGGTACCAGGGTCAGGGCGCGCAGAACATTCGCCGTTCGACCATCCCATAGATCAGACTCGGCACCCGTGGCACCATCCGGGGGTATCATTGAAACGAACCCGGTTCCCCGTATGGCCTGGGAAGGGCGATAGTGGGTCGGTTCTCCTTCTGAAGGTGAAGGCAGTGGCTCAAGTTCGAGCCCCAGCCCACGGTTGAATTCATCAATACTAAACACTGCAACAACTATCCCCGCCAGTTCCACATATTGCTCCTCTGTGAATCCAGCATCAGAGTTCGCCTCGACGTAAGCCTGGGTGATTCGGTTCTGGTCTGTGACGATCCGATGCACAGCGTCAATGGCAAGCGAGGACAGCTCGGCTTTGTCGGGACTGTTTTCACTATGATGATGCTCACCGCTAAAACTGTAAGGTGACAAGGCTTGTTTCCTTTCCTGGCAGAAGCCGCAGGACGTTGCGTTCCTCACTTCACGGGCAATCGCTGTTCTTTCTTTACCGGTCCACCAGGAACCAGGGGATGCAAGCGTAGTCCAATACTCGCGATGCGCCATTTTTATGTCTTCTCGAACAAGATAGGGTGAGTCAAGGTAGTTGAAATGGTTCATCGCGCCGCTCGGTGAGGATGGAGGAGTGACTATAAAGTGAAACCTGACCAGATTGCCAATTTATCCGAATCATCCAGGCTTTGAAAGGAGTCAGCTCGTCACTCTCGTCAGCCTGGATCGTTTCGAGCTGTGCAGACATCAACGGCTCATCATCGAACAATGTAATAACCTATAGATTAGTGGCAAAGCTTTGTAGTTCCAAAGTTCTCCGGTCTCAAATTCAATCTTCACATCAGCCCTAACCCAGAAACATAGTATTCGGTATAACTAGAGGTGCCAGAGGTTAAAAATCGGTCACGGATGAATGGTGTAATCTTGACCGGTAACTATGCCTGAAGAACCAAGTACACTGTGCGTATGGATATTTTTAATAAACTGGCGAACAAGCCGCTTTGCATTCACGCCTCTATGCGGTCCTTTGGTGATCTAAAAACGAAAGCGGAGTCGATCGCTGATCAGTTACTCGACGCAGGATGTACACTCGTCGTGCCAACGTTCACCTACAGGCTTGAACAGCCGCCCCCTGCCCACGATCGGCCACAGCAGAATGGCTGGAACTATCTGGATAAGAACGATGATGTGCATAAACGGTCCGAACACGATCTTGTTTTTAGGGCCTCAGAAAACGAACTTAGCCTCCGGGAAATGGGAGCCTTTCCTGCTGCGGTACTGGAACGACAAGGCAGAAAAAGAGGCAATCACCCATTAAACTCCTTTGCCGCGATTGGTCCCTGCGCGGACGACATCATCAGCACCCAAACCCCGGAAGACGTCTACGGGCCTCTCGAGAAAATCATTGAACTGGGGGGAGGCGTACTACTGATGGGTGTTGGGTATACCAGTATGACACTGTTACATCTTGCAGAGCGTAATGCGGGACGAATTCTGTTTCGCCGCTGGGCCAAAAACTCAGCGGGGAAGGTTATCGCTTGTGCCACTGGGGGTTGCTCGAATGGATTCGATCGATTCGAGCAGGTTTTATCTCCAACCGAAATGTATGCAGGCGAAAGTCGCTGGCGTCTTCTGGATGCCAGCGAGACACTTACTCAGGCAACTGACGCACTCAAACGCTCGCCTGCTTTTGCACGCTGTGCTGACAAGACATGTCTGCGTTGTCATGATGGTGTCCTGGGTGGCCCGTTGCTGTAGCCGGAAGTTAGGATAACCGGCATAACGGGTTTCACTTTAAGCTCAAAACAAAGAAAAATGACGACTGCATGTAACTAGAATATGTTCGATTGTAATATTTCGTAAGCTCGCTCTCGGGATGAGATTAACATTTCTTGGTAGTGACAACGCCTGACCAGAGTAGCGGGAAAACTTAATCAGACTGGTAAATTTAACGCTTTGATCGGTTTCGAGTGGACATCGAGGACGGAATCAACTTACACAGTAAAGTAATCATTCGTGACAAACAGAAAGCTCATCAAATCACTCCGATGTCCAACGACGACTCGTCAGATCCGGAAGATTCGTGGAAGTGTATGGCAGGCTATGAGGAGAGAATCGGTGACCGGGCATTGGCCATAGCGATATCAATCGGGTCTCGTTTCACGCTTCAGCATGGGGGTCATCATCAGCATAATGCGCGGAGTTATCCATCGTCTTGACGTATTGAGCCCCGCCATCGCTCCTGATTCATTTGTCTCGTTCTGCCCGATACTTGTTTCGAAATGTTTGCGGATCTAAACTCAGATCGAGGAAAACTCTCAGGCAGATGCGGTATGTTCTTTTCTGCCTCAGATGTCGGCGTCGAGAGCTTACAAATCTTTACACAAAAACATTTTCCGGTTACGGAGTCAGGTTACAGTTTCAAACACCTTGATTTAGACGGAATTTTGACAGTGAAAGAGTTTGACTATGTAGATTTTACTTACCCATGTTCTGTGTGCAATGAAGAGGTTTCAGAGTTTCAGAGTCAAGATGGGCTGTGCCAGTTGAAGAGATTGGTGCCGGAAGAGGTGCTCTATTTCCAGGGAACCTGCGGCAAATGCAATCACCAACTGGACTTCATCAGGAGCAGTTATTATCAGAATTTCAGTTTGTACACCAGAGGTGGCGAACTGGTTAAAGAGCGAATTGTTACGGAGCCGCTCGTCGATCGTCTCCAGAGGGTAGGAGTGAGCAAAAGAATTGCGAGGGAGATCATTGACAGCGTGGTTCAGACAGTTAAAGCAGACCTGGCATCAGTTAATTCATCGTGCTGAGTTCCCCGAAGGGATTGGTTTCGGCACTTCAGCATTGATGTAAGTCCAAATGTTAAAAGGACCTGTACCTGGCATTTGAAGATTCGAAATAGGCTTCTGTTTCATCGATATCTGGATGAAAAGCAAGCTGATCTCTGTTCGCTATCATCACACCGAATTTTGCATCAATGATGTCATATTTCTCATGACCATCTTTCAGAGTAAGAAAAAGTATGCAACTTGTGTCCTTGTGCCTGCATATCCAGCTGGGTATGGGGATGACCGGGCATTTAGTAATGGACCCCAAGAATTGGACAGCGCTATAAGTGCTTTCCATGGTTACGCGGCCTTTAGTGCCGCAGTCTCATAATAGACTTGATCCGGTGTTTGTCGGTCAAGCGATTGGTGTCTTCTTTCTGCATTGTAAAACCTAAAATATCTGTCCAACGAGGCCCTCGCGGTGCGGATGTCATCATAGGCGTTCAGGTAAACTTCTTCGTACTTGACACTTCTCCAGAGCCGCTCGACAAAGACGTTATCAACCCAACGTCCTTTTCCGTCCATGCTGATCTGGATACTATTAGCCGCAAGGACCCCTGTGAACTCCTCACTGGTAAATTGGCTACCCTGATCTGTATTGAATATCTCTGGCGCGCCATGAAGCTCAATGGCTTCCTCAAGTGCTTCAATACAAAAGCTTGTATCCATGGTGTTGGATATTCGCCAGGACAATACACGTCTAGAATACCAGTCTATGACGGCAACCAAATAGACAAAACCTCGCGCCATTGGTATATAAGTAATATCAGTCGACCAAACCTGATTGGGACGGTCAATCAGCAGATTCCTTAACAGGTAGGGGTATATCTTGTGCGCCTGGTTGGCCTTGCTGAGATTCCGTTTCGGGTATAAGACGGCAATATCCATCGTCCGCATCAAGCGCTGTAAGCGTTTTCGATTCACACGATGACCCTGATCTTCAAGCCAGTCACGAATCCGTCGACTACCATAAAACGGGTATTTCAAATGGCAGCGATCAATCAGCGTCATCAACTTGAGCTCTTCGTCTGTGACGGACATCGGCGTATGGTAGAAGGTTGAACGTGGTAATCCCAACAGTTCACACTGCCGAGTCACTGACAACGAATCCTTTCGATCTACCATTTCTTTCCTCTGGGTCCGTGAATCCGTTCGAGCCCGCGTTCTAAAAAATCATTCTCCATGGTTAATTGACCGATCTTTGCGTGCAGTTCCTGAACGGCCGCTTCCGAGTCTTCAGATTTTGCCGCCGTATCACCAAACACATCGGACGCCCCGCTCAACAACTGCTTCTTCCATTCGGTAACCTGGTTCGCATGGACATCAAATTTCTTGATGAGCTCTGCCATGGTCAAGTCACCTTGGATGGCGGTCAAAGCAACTTTAGCTTTGAACTCTGGTTTGTTCTTCTCTTTCTTCTCATTTGTTCCTCTCTTCAGCAACGTTGCTGATCATGGAGGAAAACACTTACATTCGTCCAGCTATTGTCCAATCAATGGGGTCCAGTTCTTTTCTATGCCATACGGAATTCAGCAGGAAAATGAACAACATTTGAGCTCTCATGTGTTCGTCATCTCGAAAGATTGAATGTCCAAAAAAAAGTTTGCCTGGAAAAGTGAAAATCACTCGATTTACACTCCCTCTATCGTCTAACCCATGACCATCAGGTAGAAGCGATTGTTATCTGAACAATGGCATACATATTGCAATTTCCTTAACAGGATCATAGCAGGGAAATGTAACAGTGAGACCGTGTGGCAGTAGTTATAAGTTATCTTTGAAGTTCGCAAGCGACATCTACCGTTCTGAAAAATCATTGAAGACAATCATGTTGAGGTTGAGTTCTCGAAATGAGATGCAGTTTGGCAAAAACTTTGACATTTTTCTGGCATCGCTAGTTTCGGGCGGTTACGGAATGGCGGATGTAAAAAAACATGTCCAGCTTTAATGAAACACACTCGTACCTGAGCAAAAAGGTTTTAGTCGTAGATGACAATGAAACTGGTCAGATGATAGCAACCTTGATTTTACAAAAAGCTGGCTACCAGGTCGAAACTGCTAGCGACGGCTATCAGGCCATCAATCTGGCAAAAACAAAACTCTATGACTTGATACTCATGGACCTGCAATTGCCAGAAATTAACGGGTTAATGGCCACCCGGTCGATTCGCACTTTGTGTTCACCAAACCTTGACACCCCCGTCATAGCATTTTCGGCCAACATTACAACCGATATTCTGGAAAGGTGTCATGCGGCTGGCATGGATTCGTTTATTAGCAAACCCTTTGATAGCTATCAATTGCTTGAGACTATCAAAAAGTGGGTTAACACCAGATCAGGCAAACGATGTATTGTTTAAGGATGTTAGTAATGAACATATTCACTGGCGCGAAGCCGTATGTCTATTTTAGCAATGCTTGTATTGTCATCTCTGCCTGTTGCATTGCTATATCTGCAGTGGCCACCGAAACCCAAAACGATTCAACAACCTCCGCTTTCCAACCGGTAGATTTAGATATCCATGAATACAGCGCAATGGATAGTGATAGTCAAAATGATGAGCATATCCTCTCTAAGCCTTGGTACAAGAATTTTGAGCTTCATGGTTTTGCCGCCATCGGCTTCTACGATACCGGTTCAGCCGGAACGAAAGAAAATTTAGTTTCGGAAATAAAGGAGGCCTCACTATTCATCGAGGCAGATGTCTGGGAAAACACCACATTTTTCATAGAATTGCAGACCAATAGACTAGGGAAGGATGAAGAAATGTTCGCCAGAACGGGAGAAGTTTATATCCATTTTAGGGAAATCCCGTTAAATGATTCAAGTTCAATGGGGCTTAAGCTAGGTAGGATTGATATTCCCTTCGGTGAGGAATATTTATGGCAGGATTCCATTGATAACCCCCTCATCAGCAATTCAGCCGCCTTCCCATATGGATGGGATGAAGGGGTCTTATTGTATGACCAATACAAAAAACTACACTGGATCCTTGCGGTTACAGATGGCACTGATGCCCGGAGCAAGGAAGATAGTTCTGACAAAGCCGTAAATCTAAAACTTTATGGGCAGCCGACTCCGCAGCTCTATCTAAGCGTTAGTGCGATGCGAAATGGCAAGTCCATAAAGAGTGCGCTGGAATTCGGCGGTAGCCATTTTGAACCAGTCGGCACATCCAACACATCAACTGTCGGTAGCAGCGAAAGCATTGCTGTCGATGGGTTCGCATATGAATTTGATTTAAAGGCCTTTTTTTCTGATTCTGTGGACGGTAGCTACATCAGTTTTAGTCTGGGTGCGGCCAACCAGCAAGACGATAACAGTACATTCAATCGTGACTTTCGTTGGTTTTCGATCGAACCTCTGCTCAGAATAGGTAAAGACAAATATATGGTGCTGCGCTATAGCGAAGTGGGCACCTATGATGACAACGAAGGTTACCATTTCGATGGTAAAACAACAGCGGGTGGTAACGATAGCTTTGGCTACGACGTAAAAAGGTTTCGTCGAATAGGGTTTGGGTTGGGGTGGATCCCGAACCCCAGGGTAAAAGTAAAATTAGAGATTGGCCAGGACTGGTTTGAGCTAATCGACCAATCTCCTATCCGTGAGAACGACGAAGATCGATCGTTTTTCGGATTAGAAGTCGCTGTAAGTTTTTGATAGAGCGATATCCAGGAGCGCACTCTAATGTTGAATATCACTATTGTGACAAGAGCCCATTTAAACCTCATGCTGATTGAGAGGCAAAAAAAATGGCTTTCCAAGCTTGTTTTGATCCTCTGGTTATTTACCCCTTATCACATTCTACCGGTACAGGCTGAACGAGCTCTTGGCACACTATCGGGTTCAGTTACGATTACCAAACGAAATGGAGAGATTCGGAAGAACCATTCAGATACAGTAGTTTTCCTGCATCCCACGGGCGATGAAAATTCACTAGCTTCACCGCATTCACCTCCTAAAATATCCCATAAGGGAAGTCAATTCTCTCCCCGTGTCCTACCTATCGTAAAGAACTCCGCCGTTGATTTTTACAATGATGATAATATTTTTCACAATGTTTTTTCCCTATCCATCGCCAACACTTTTGACCTTGGTATCTACCCACAGGGGTCATCCAAGATTGTTACTTTTGAAAAATTCGGACTGGTCAAAATATACTGCAATATACATCCCAAAATGGTCGCTAGTATTCTAGTACTTAACAGCCCTTTATATTCACTGACCGATGCTTCGGGAACTTACAAAATTAAAGGCATACCTAACGGAGAGTACATTCTCAGTGCCTGGAGTGAGTTAGGCGGCGAGCTTAGCAAGAAATTGTACTTTCAAGGAGGCGAAAAGCTCATTGAAAACTTCTCACTCGCGAATACAAGACTTTTGACCCAACACAAAAACAAGTTCGGAAAAAACTACAATTCCAAATACCAATGACTAATTTATCGATAAGACAAAAGCTATTTTACATCCTGGTGAGTGTCGTACTCGTGTTTGTTGTAGCTTCCAATCTAATCATGCAACAGTTTCTTGACAATATCGCCAGGCAAGAAATTGTACGTGGGTTGAAAACATCTACCCTGGCCTATAGTAGAATTGAAGAGCAACGTCGAGACCGCATCATTACGCAAGTCAGTTCAATCGCCCAAACACCGCACCTGCAGGCGTCACTAGCCATTACAGGCGTAGATCCCGAAACCATATTATTCGCAGGCGAGGCAATCAAAGATGTTGCCCATGTACCATTGATATTATTGGTTAGCAGCAGTGGCAAGCTACTTGCTGATATTAGGAATGAACGGGTAGTAACTGCTGATCTCAGTGCTATGCCGGGAATGTCGGCGTTAACAAATGGAGACAGTTATTATGGGATCTGGCGGTACCATGACAGCTTCTACAATGTTGCAATGTCTCCGATATTGTCGGGTAATCAGGTCGTTGGAGGTCTTGTTCTCGGGGATACTTTTAACAGCACAGAAGCACTGCAACTTGTCAGAGATGTTACCGGTATTCAGGTATCAA
Source organism: Gammaproteobacteria bacterium (assembly GCA_012960755.1). The sequence continues at coordinate 17,286 of DUAT01000017.1, read as the reverse complement.
TGTTATTGGGCGGAAAAATTGTAGTCGATGGTAAAGGAGTTGGAAATTCGCCATTAGTAAATGAGTTAAGAACACTCTATTTACAGCGACGGTTAGACCACAGTCCAAAACAAATTGAGATTAAAAATGAAAATTACTACGCTGTCGCCGTTCCACTTCAAGGGACAGACGGCGCATTGTTTTTTTACCGGGCGCAAAGCGAGATATCAGCGAGTATCGGAACTTTTCGTTACTTAATGCTAGTTAGCAGCGGTATCACTCTCATCTTAGGTCTAGCGCTAAGCCTGTGGATCGCGCTGAAAATGAGCCGGTCTCTGATTAGGCTAACAAAAGTTGCCGAAGAATATGGGAAAGGTAATTTTGAGGCAGATATGAGTTTCTGTACCAACGACGAAATCGGTCATCTGGCCAGCGCTTTTGCAGCCCTTGGAAAAGATATAGTCATAAGCCGCAAGTCTCTCGAAAATTCACATGACTATGTCTATAACATCATCGAAGCAATGTCCGACACTCTGATCGTCGTTAATGACGACGGTACAATAGACAAAGTGAATGGCGCGACTCTGGACATATTGGACTATACCGAAGATAAAATACGTACTTTGTCTTTTATCGATTTAATGGAATCTAGTGAAATAATTCTCTCTAACTGCAAGGATTTAGTTTCCAACCAACTCGCCTTAAACAGCAGTATCAACTACAAGACTCAAGCGGGTGAAGCCATTCCGATGTCTTTCTCTGCGTCAGAAATGATAGACGAGACAGGGCACACCAAGGCGATAGTGTGTGTGGCAAGAGACAGGCGACCTGTTGAAAAACTCTTGAAAGAGATCAATAACGCTGAGGCTGCCAGCGAAGCAAAATCAACATTTCTTGCTCGCATGAGTCATGAATTACGAACACCGTTAAACGCCATACTTGGATTTGCACAAATTCAGAGATCATTTTTCTCAGACAATGCGACGGCGCAGCAAGCTGAAAATATGGTTCAGATAACGCGGGCTGGTGAACATCTGCTGATGCTCATAAACGATATCCTGGACGTCGTAAAACTAGAACAAAATCAAATAGAGATTGCTCTTGGAAATTGTTGCCTGGACTCTGTGATCAATGAAAGTATCAGCCTGGTTGAGCTTCAATCTGTATCTGCCAGAATAACATTAACCTACCACTCTACCGCCTATTGGGCTATCGCTAACACAGAGCGGTTAAAACAGGTGCTGGTTAATCTGTTAACCAACGCAATTAAGTACAATGTGGTTGGTGGAAGCGTAACGATAAATGTGGTTCTTACGGCGCCATCCTTGATTGATATTATCATCGCCGATACGGGGGTTGGTATATCCAAGGAAGAACAAGATGCTGTCTTTGAACCTTTCACAAGGCTTACCTATGCTGAGTATCATGAAATTCAAGGTGCCGGAGTAGGTCTTGCTCTTGCCAAGTTTTTGATACAGCAGATGAATGGCAACATAACCCTTCAGAGCGACGTCGGATATGGCTCCAGTTTTCGAGTTCAACTAGCCCAGGGTGAAGATCTTCTTGGCGTATCACAACACAACACCCCAGCCGATCCCCAGACCAGGCTTCTGCCTGAAGAACATATCGAGAGTAAAATACTGTACATCGAAGACAACCATTCCAATCGAGAACTGTTCAGAGGTATCTTCCACAATTATCCAAGCTGTACATTGTTGATGGCAAACACTGCCGAAAAAGGCATCGAAATTGCCGATGTAGATACCCCGGATATGATTTTTATTGACATCAATCTGCCCATGATGGACGGTGTTAGCTGTCTAAAAGTGCTTAAATCGAATCCGAAGCTGACAAATGTAACGATGATTGCGTTAAGTGCCGATGCTTTTCCTGGTCAAATTGAAATTGCCTTGGAGGCTGGTTTCGATGAGTACCTCACCAAACCCGTAGATGTCGATCAAATAATAGATATTCTACGTATCTATCACCAGGCGAAAAATAGACATCTTGCGGCCACGAACTAGGTGACGGTTGACACGATAAAGTCCGCAGCTCGTTGTGGCATGCTATAGATATCAGCACTCCTCGAGTAGGCTAGCGCGTTTTTCTTCCAACTTATACTCGAATCGGAAATAATCATTGCGTGTAGCAGATCGTTGAGTGAATCCTGTGTAAATGGAGATGGCACGAGTTTTCCGGCTTTTGCCTCTGAAACGTGGTTCGCGTAGCCACAATTGTCTGTAACCAGAACCGGCAGTCAGGACGCCATGGCTTCAAGAATAACGGTCCCTGTATTTTCCACGTAGGCCGGGTGAATCAGCAAATCTGCACCAAGGAAGAAGCGGGGATATCATCACGCCCATTGAGTATTTGCACACGATCCCTGAGGCCAAGTGTCGTCGCTATACGCTCAAACGCTGCTGGTGAATCCTGGCCAATAACGATCAACCTGGTACTATGCTTTACTGCAGCTGGCAACGATTTCATGCCGAGTAGTATTCGATCCAGTCCTTTGGTAATGAATCCTGAACCAACCATCAATAGCAGGGTCTCATCTTCCTTTACCGCGAACTCACTGCGTAATTCTGCCCGGAGCTGATCACTATCTTCTGGCGCCATCCTGTCCTTGTCAATACCCGGTGGTAACAGATGAAACCTACTTTTCTGGGTTTTGTAGTATTTTATGAAATGCGGTATTTGTGCTTCCGAGATCATCAGGATTTCCGTATCAGATGATGGTTCAAACACGGCCTTTTCAAAACGTGAAAAGTGCCGATATCGCGGTAATAGACGAGACAAAGCGCCTCTCTGGGTTTGCGCTTTCTCTTCATAGCAGGCATCTGCTGCATAATAGATATCCAGGCCGGGCATTTTGTTAAAACCGATAACACTATTCACAGGATTAAGCGAAAGATGATGTCTAACCCACTCATAAAATCGTTTGTTAAGCGTATGATTGGTGATTGCAGAAATTGGAACCAGGACCACATCAAAGCCATTGGGAACAGGGCCCTGCCAAACTAGTGTGTAGACCCTGATGGGGTATCCCCTGATTTAGAAGTGGACCCCATCCTTCAGACAACTCAGCAGCACTTTTAAGGTGTAGTCTGGTTTAATGATTATGCTGCCAGTAAAAAGTAAGCTTCGGCCGGTGTTTTGTCACCCAAACTCGAATGCGGTCTGTCGCCGTTATAGTAACTCATCCACTGATCGATGCCTGCTTTGGCTTCCTTGAAGGAATCAAACGCATTCAAATAGATACATTCGTATTTCAGTGAACGCCATAGTCGTTCAATAAAAACATTATCCACCCAACAGCCTTTACCATCCATCGAGATACGGATATTTCTTGATGTTAAAGCATCGACCCAATCAGCGCTCGTAAACTGACTGCCCTGATCTGTGTTGAAGATTTCAGGCTGGCCATATGTTTCAAATGCCTCTTCCAGCGCTTCCAGACACATTCCGGTATCCTGCGTCGTCGATAAGCGCCACGACAACACATGGCGGGTATGCCAATCCATGATCGCAACCAAATATAAAAATCCATGTGCCATCGGAATATAGGTCACGTCTGTACACCAAACCTGGTTCGCTGTCGTGATAGCCAGATCCCGGAGTAGATAGGGATAGACTTCATGAGCCTTATTTCGCCGACTCGTGTGGGGCCCAGGTGCCAGCGCCACAAGCCCCATCTTCCGCATCAAACGACGGATTCGTTTTCTGCCGACACAATAGCCTTGCTTGCGTAGATGCCGGGTCATTTGCCGTGAGCCATACCAGGGTGTGTTCAAATATTGTTCATCGATTAATCGCATCAGTGCTAAATTTAACGCCGACTCTCCAGATGGCTTGTAGTAAAGGCCACTACGGCTGATATGCAGCAACTGACACTGCCTGGTGAGGCTGAGATCTGCGTGAGGAGCTTCGATCATTTCGCGCCTTCGAGTAATGCTCATTGATCGAAAGCTCTGGCTAAAAAATCTCGCTCAACAATCAACTCACCGATTTTTGCCTGAAGCGTCTTAATATCAGCTTCCTGGCCAACGCTCTTGCTCTTGCCTTTTCTAGCGAACGTTTCTTTCATACCATTGAGCGCTTCTTGTTTCCATTTCACGATCATGTTCGCGTGGATGCCATATTTGCGCGAAAGCTCAGCCATCGTGCCGTCGCCGCGGATTGCTGCAAGAGCAACCTTGCTTTTATACTCACTTGAATATTGTTTTCTTTTTGTCATGTCGAACCGGTTCCTTTTGCCTTCCGACTACACCTTAACAAACGGTCCGAAATTTGGGGACCACTTCTCTTTGTTGGTTCGTCTTCTTTCGCGAATAGAATTCCCCGACAAATAATGCACCACCTTCATATGAATCGATGTAACGTAAATGATCACTGCTTGTAGTTTGAGGAAAGATAGCGTATGAAAATTGTAATTGTGGGCAACTTGGGTTATATCGGCCAAGATGTGGTCATGCGGTTTCGGGAGAGCTTTCCACATGCCATCTTGATCGGTTTCGACATCGGTTATTTTGCGCATAGTTTGAGCAATGCATCCACGTTGCCAGAAATAAAACTCAACCAACAACTGTTTGGCGATATCCGCTCTTTTCCAGAAGAACTCCTTGATGGTGTTGATGCAGTGGTTGAATCTTGCCGCAATCTCTAACGATCCTATGGGTAAGCAATTCGAGCAAGTGACGATGGATGTCAACCACCGTGCCGCCATTCGGTTAGCTGAAAAGTGCAAGTGCAAGCGTGTTAAAAAGTTCGTTTATGCCTCCAGCTGTAGCATGTATGGCACAGCCAGCCAGTTCGCAAAAAAAGAGGACGATGAGTTGAACCCACTCACAGTCTACGCACGCTCCAAGGTAGCAGCCGAGAAGGACCTCGAACCACTCGCAAATGACGACTTTACCGTCGCCTGCCTCCGTTTTGCCACCGCCTGTGGATTTACTAGTCGTATTCGACTTGATCTGGTTCTGAATGATTTTGTGGCCGGTGCGCTTGTGAATAAGGAGATCGGTATCCTGAGCGATGGCAGCCCGTGGCGCCCAATGATCAATACAAAGGATATGGCCCGTGTCTTCGAATGGGGCGTGCTCCGCGATTCAACGAATGGTGGGCAGTTCCTTGCCGTTAACACCGGCTGCAACGACTGGAACAACCAAATTAAACCACTAGCCGAAGCCGTTGCGCTCCAAATCCCCGAGGCAGTAATAAGTGTGAATCCCAATGCGCCACCGGATACGCGCTCTTACCAATTTTGACCTGTTCAAAAAGCTTGCACCAAACCATCAGCCGATTTGGAATCTGCAGGAAACTATCCTCTCACTGAAGGTAAATCTCGAAGAGATGAACTTCAACGACCCTGATTTTCGTAACTCTCAGTTAATCCGATTGAAGGTGCTTGCCCGCCATTATGAAAGTGGGTTCTTGAACCACAGTCTGGAATGGATCTAGTTCTGTTCCTGGCTTGCAAGTACGGTGGTGATCTTGGACACTCTTGGTTAAAAAAGCACACGAACTGCTTACTTCGAAACTCGCAAAATGAACTTAATGCTTGCTGGAGGAAATAACCAGCAAAACCTGCGCTCGTATGTGTGTTGAACCGCTCTATTCAAGTTCACCAATCGCGTTGCTAAAGGTGTAACCAGATGATCGAAAACTGTATCTCTGTAAAAAACAAACTGAGCATCCAACAGATCGAACTTTGTCTTGGAGTAATAGCTGGGCACCTTCCTTCGCCATTGTTGATTCGCGTCAATAAAATAGTGCATCGAAAACAGTCCGAACTGCCTCACATGTGTGGGATCAGAGTGGAAATACGGGTTAGCAAAGTGTGGAACTATTATCTCACACTGCGCACCATCCACACACACTCTATTTATTTCAGACAACAAACCAAAAAGATCTCTTACATGCTCAAATGTTTGATTGCTGTAGATTCTTGATACAGAGTCATCGGCTAGCTTATCCAATGGCTCTTCCAGATTCGCTATAATATCAACTCCATCCAATTCAACAAGATCTACGTTGTAAAAACCTGGTATCTTTTGGTTCCCCGCACCTAGATTTAGTGATATTTTTCGTCCTGACCCGATGTCTTCAATAACAGAAGGATTGATAATATCCACGGCTTAGTTTATCCTCGCATCATTGAATTTGTGTTAGCATGAAATACCGCCCTTGCTCAATACGACTCACTAAACTCGAAACTGAAACCACGGCATTGGATACACGTGATTTGAAACCGCCCATGTAGCCAGAAATCGAAACCCCATGGATATTGCATTGGCCATTGCGGCACCTTCCATCCCTGATACTCTAACCATCAACAAAACGAATAGCACATGAGCAATACCAGAGACGATAGTAACTATCGACAACAGTCCGGTACGTTCTGAATAAAAAACAAAGTTCGCCACCATGGAATACAAAGCATTGAAACCCTGCCCCAAGGCAAGCCAACCCAGGATTATCCCGGCCCGACGGTAACTCTCACCCGCGAACCATGGTACAAAGTATGGTGCCGCCATGCCAACACCAACGACTATTAGGAACACCAAAAACGAGAAACGGTAAATACCCCTCACTATGCCCATCCTGGTTTCTTCTGACTCCAATGCCAGCCTTTCATACAACCACGGTGCATAAGCTGCATTAAAAGCTGTCGACAATAATCCGAGAGCCATGGAAATTTGTATAGCTACAGTATAAATACCGGCTTCTGTGAGTCCGAGTTCAGATTTTATTACCGCTCGGTCTATCATCGATAATAGAAAAAGACCCAGGACATGGGGAATCAAAGGAACACCGAAAGACAGTATAGGTAAAAAATAGTCATACCGAGCGGTGAGCTTTAGAAGCTTACTTTTGTACAATGACCAGAATGCCAGCGCACTGAATATCAATGTGGTCAAGGTAAGTCCCCATAGTCTCCCTTCTACTCCCCATGACAGAGGTACGACAAGTAGCAGTGACAAGAATATGTTAATCAAGCTCTGCGAAATTTGAAAGAATCCAAATATCGAGCTGGCATTTCTAACCTGCCATTGCGCCATTCGCAATTGGATTAGCTGTCCACTGCCGGATATCAACACCGCCATATATAGCCAGCCAGCGCTTAATCCAGCCATGTCGGAGAGAGAACTCTGAAACAGAAAAACTAACGACAAACATAGTGTGGTGCAGATTAATACGATCTGCACACAACTCCCGATGTAGCGGGGGAGATTTATCATTTTATCATAATATTTGATCGAGGAAGCACCACCAACACTCAATCCTGTGAAGACGTTAAATAATACAAGTGACATTTGAAACATGGCAACAATACCGTACTCTGCTGGAGTGAGATATCTCGTGAGTACCGGGAGTAGCAATAAAAGTGCGCCAGAACTTAGCCCACCGGCAATCAGATAAGTGGAAGAATGCTGCGCAAGACTTCCTTTGTATTGATTGAGAATCCTGAACATCGCCTACTCTTGCATGGACGTTCGTAATTCATCCATACAGCAAGACAATCGACTGGACAGTGGAGCCAGGTCTGGCATAGGTTTGTCATACAGTTCCATCGTCAGTTTTCGTACAAGAGCTGGTAATTCCGCATATTCAGAAGGCTGAACCTCCGCGTCCACACTGAAGTCTCTTTCATCACTCAGCCAATCTGTCGCTAATCCAATGACGACACTACCGGAATTCTTACACTCAAACATGAAGGTAGAAGCAAAGCCGATATAAACACCCCGCCTACTTCGTAACAAATCTTTTGTTAGCGTTCTGGTAACGTTTGGAAACACCGATTTTACCATCTCCAGGTCATCCTGGGGGTGAGGACGGTATGAGACGATACACCCTGCATCGCAAAGAATCTGGTGTATTTTAATGAACTGACTCACCGTGTAAAAATATTCAGCATCAGAGCTTTCTCTTCCGCAATGACCAACAAGTACCACCTCGTTGGTAACTTCAGACGGTGCTTCGATATCATAGGGGACTCCGAGAATAAAACAATTATCAATTCCATATTGAGCAAACAGTTCAATTTGGTTTCTGCTCCATACAAAGTTCGCCTGACACATTTCCCCTACTTGTGTAATCCCTGTTTTTGAACGACCAAAGCAACCATG
>DUAT01000017.1:1945-8952 GCA_012960755.1 Gammaproteobacteria bacterium | reverse complement strand
TCCTTGATACCACCTATTACTGCCACATCTTCCTTATTATAATTGAGGATAATTTCAGGATATCTAACGTTGATAAAAATATATTCAGGCAACTTCTTTACTCCTACGAACTTCCTGAGCCGTAGATGGGAAAGTAGCAAGCTTGTCCAGAAGACCAAAGGAAGCTTCCCGAATCTCTTTTTTCTGGCTACTACCAATTCAGGCAAGATTTCTCCATAGCCATCTAGTACTTTGTCATACCGGTTCTTCATTTCATCCAAAACGAAATCTAGTTGCATGGGATATTCCTAAGTAGTTCTTGTCTGAAAGTATCATTCTACAGGAAGCCTGATTTTAGCATCCTTGTCACTGAGAACGGAAAAAGCATGCCGGGACCCCAGAGGATTGCAGCCAGTTGCGATATCGATGGTAAATCATCGAGCGTCATGATGGATTCCCCTATCATGCAAAATTCAGATTATTGTTCAGGCTCCCTTTATATGGGACAAGGCTAAGAATGGAAAACACAGTGTTACTGTGTAACCATGTGCAAAAAAGCCAAGTGTTGATTTCGAAAAAAATACATAGCAGTGCAAAAAGAGGCTTCTGATCATGTATTTGGGACAACTCAGGAAGTTCCTGTCATTATCAACGTATTAAGATACACAACAATTATCAGCGTAGAGGCAGAGGTAAATTCGATGAGTTTCGCTGAAACCGAAATCAGACCCGAAGAACTCAAGGGAGGACAGCAACAAGCAGTTTCTGAAGACATTGATCGTCTGTTGTCAAAGTCCGACAAATTCATAGAAGTAAAATGTCCTTCCTGTGGATCCGAGAATCGTCACTTCAAATTTGAAAAAAACAAATTCAGCTATTATGAGTGTGACCAGTGTTCGACGTTTTATATAACCCCTCGTCCAGATGAAGAGATATTGGAATGGTTTTATAAAGACTCCTCCAATTATAGATACTGGAACAAATACATTTTTCCGGCTTCTGAGCAGGCGCGTAGAGAAAAAATATTCATCCCCAGGGTAGAGAAAACGTTAGCTTTTTGTGAGAAATACTCAGTAGAACTTAACTCAGTTCTTGAAATAGGGGCAGGCTTCGGAACGTTTTGTGAAGAACTCTCATCAAGAAACGTGTTTGATAAAATCGTAGCACTGGAGCTTACGCCGGAACTGGCTCAAACTTGCAGGAATCGTGGTTTAGAGGTCCTTGAGATACCAGTCGAAAAAATGAATCGTCACACTCGCTTTGATGTTATTGTCAGTTTTGAAGTGATCGAGCATTTGTTTTCACCCATTAATTTCGCTAACTCTGTTAGGCGTTTACTAAACCCAGGTGGAATCTTGGTATTGAGTTGCCCTAATGGTAAAGGATTCGATATCGAAGTCCTGGGTACGCTTAGTGATTCGGTTGATCACGAACACCTGAATTATTTCAACCCAGATTCGCTAACCGGAATGCTGGAAAGATGTGGTTTTTCAATTCTGGAAACTCTTACCCCTGGTGTACTAGACGCTGATATTGTCCGCAACAAAATACTAAACGATCAGTTTAGTATCAAAAATAATCCATTTTTTAAGACTATATTTTTTGATGAATGGGATAGATTGAGGGGACCTTTTCAGAATTTTCTAACCGAGAACGGCTTATCATCAAATCTCTGGGTCGTTGCCCAGGCACCGAAATAGAGGTTGCTAAAACGTGCAGTACAATTGCAACTGCAAAAGATTCTACTTTGGATTATTTGACCAATTGAGAACAGATCTGCTGATCGCATAGGTTAATGGCAGCACAATAATCGCAACAAGCAACGGTGAATATATCTTACTGATTTGCACAAATTCCACTAATGTACCAAGTAACAACGCCGAGACAGCGTATTGAACCACGTAGACCAAGGGATAAGAGAATAAACCCCTCCACGTCAGTTGAACCTTGAAAACAAACATCGCATTGAACCAGTATGCGAATACGACTCCCAAAGCATAAGCTATCAAATAAGCCCATTGGTATGGTAACAAGACTAGCAAAGACAGATACACGCCGTAAGTAACTGCGGTGTTGATACCTCCCCCGAGCAAAAATTTCAACCCTCTTTTTATACCTGGGCTTGAGCTAATCCAGCTCATCAACTCAACTTATTCTTGGTAATGTCGACAAATTCTAAATAATCACGCACGTAGTCTCCAGCCTCGTAAAAATGAGAGGCAAACACGAGCAGAATGGCATCACTGGAAAATTTGTATTGAATTCCCCATGTAAGTGGGGGTATGTAAATTCCCTTTTCAGGAGAATTAAGAAGAACTTCCGCACGATTACTACCGTCATCGACTACCACGGCACAACTTCCGGTCAGACAGACTAGAAACTGATGGCACTTAAGATGCGCATGTTCTCCACGAGTATTCTCAGTTGGGACATCGAAGACCAGGAAATACCTCTTCGGATTAAAAGGAATGTCTTTCTGGAATTCACCGACGGACAGATCACCCCGCATGTCATGCACGCGCTTTAAATGATGAAATGTTACATCGCCAACACCCAAACGAACTGCTCCTCTTTCAGGTAACATTGGTTGGTCCAGCGTTACCGGACTTTCGACGACTTTCGTTTTTTTTGTGTTACGGGTTTCATCGTAACCGACAATTCTTGCTGGAGAACCAGTCACAATCGCATATGGGGGAACTGATTTCGTCACTACTGCGCCAGCACCAACCATCGCACGGGTGCCTATGGTTATTCCCGGCAAAATTACAGAACCACCACCAAGTGAAGCACCGTTTTCTATCCGGGTTTGGAGGAAGCTATCTGGATGATCTTTCGAACGGGGATATTTGTCATTAGTAAAAGTTACATTGGGACCAACAAAGACGTCGTCCGCAATTCGAATACCGTCCCATAATTGCACACCGGATTTAATCGTTACACGATCTCCAATTTCCACATCATTTTCAATGAAACAATGTGAACAAATGTTGACGTCGCACCCGATTTTGGCGTGCTCCAAAACAATTACAAACTGCCAGATCTGCGTGTGCTCACCAATGAGGCGAGAATTAACCTCGGCAGTCTCATGTATCATGACGGAGCTATCCACTAGGTACCTCTGTTATTTATGTGCTTTTTAGCCACGACTGCCAAAGGGCGTTGCTTGCTGTTCTCATATCCCCGCCAGGCATAGGTCCCAACTAATCCAAGGCCTAAGAGATTGAGTGTACCTAAAAAGAGAACTACTAATATCGTTGCAGCATAACCCGGCACTGTAATGGTACCAGACAATCGGGCTACAATTACTGTCAACCCTAACGCAATAGATAGCACTGAGCCGATCGCTCCTATTCGCATCAATAACCGAATGGGGTAATCTGTAAAGGCAAAAACGCTGTCTGTCATATACTCGATTTTTTTGCCTAGTGTCCATGCCGACTTGCCCTCCTGACGAGTTTGACGCTCGTAATTCACTAACTTGCGTCGAAATCCCAGCCAGAATATCAAGGCAATCAGGGACGAACGCGATTCGTCCAAGGTAAGTAGCTGTTCACGGAAAGTGTTGTTGCAGCCGAATACATCTACTCCACCTTCGGGCATCTCGGGGACAACCAAACGACGGTACAGACCCCAGAAAATTCCGGAAGCCAGACGCGACATAGGTGGATCATCGCGACTCTTGCGTGTACCTATAGCCACATCACATTCGTTGGCGGCCAGTGATTTGAAAAAAGTTACTAAGAGTTCCGTAGGTTCTTGTAGATCTGCAGCCATAATTCCACAAAATTCTCCGCGAGCAGCTTTCAGGCCGGTTCTAATCGCGGGGAAAGAGCCAAAGTTACGTGAATGGGCTAAAAGTTGTGATGGAAAACTTAGCTCATCAAGAGCGTTTAGCAATAAGGTATACGATTGGTCCGGGCTACCATCTACGACAAATACAGCTTCCATATCCTGGTTCAGTTCCTGGCTCATTAACAGCAGTGACTCAAGCAAATGTGGTATGGAATCTTCGTTCTTGTAGACAGGTATGACAACGGAATACTTCATGACTGCCACCCATTCACTGTATGAACAACCTGAGCGACTTGCGAATCTGTCATCTCCGGATAACAGGGTAAGGTTAGAACTTCTTTAGCAAGCCGCTCTGTGTTCTCGAGATTCAAGTCCGCAAAACATTCATCAAACACCGGTTGCCTGTAATCAGGAATCGGGTAATGAACGTCGGAGGCGATTTCTGATGCCAACAAATGCTCCCCAAGTGTGTTGCGTTTTAAACTGCACACAACGTAGAGATGTGCGACATAGTTCAACCCACCCTTTTCTGGAACTCGAATGCCTCGATGCTTAATTTGCTCGGAGTAAGTGGCCGCAATCTCTCGCCTCCTGGCATTTGCAGCTTCCAGATGTGGAAGGAAGGATGAAAGAATCGCGGCCTGCAGTTCATCAAGGCGACTATTACGCGCTCCTGCTAGTTTCACCTCATATTTCCTTGTCCAACCATACTGTCGCAATAATTTAATCTGCTCAGCAAGTTTTGAGTTGTTGGTTACTACCGCACCCCCGTCACCGAGGGCACCGAGGTTTTTAGTTGGATAGAAACTGAAACATGCCGCATCACCAAATGTACCAACTTTCTGATTTTCTAATTCTGCTCCATGCGCTTGTGCACAGTCCTCTAATAAAAGCACACCTTTCTGCGCGCAACAGACTGCAATTTGCGAAATTTCTGGAATCGCCAGCCCATATAGATGCGTGACAATCACAGCTTTGACCTCATTTTCGATGGCACGTTTTACTTCAGCGAGAGTCGTGCAGCGAGTCTCAAAATCGACGTCCATGAAATAGGGTTCAGCACCTGCTGCCAACATGGCAGTAGTTGCGTACATCCCTGCGTTGGCAACAGTGGCAACTCGATCACCTACGCCTATGCCCATAGCTTTGAGCGCAAGTTCAATTGCATCTGTTCCATTTGCAAGCGTTATGCAGTGCTCTGCACCAAGATACTGAGCAAACGATTGCTCAAACTGTTTAACCTCTGGCCCCAGGACCAGCCAACCGCTTGTAATTACGCGATCAATCGATTGCCTGATCTCCATTTCATATTTGGTGATTCTTGATGAAAGGTTGTTAATTAGTTGCACAAAACTCCGCCAGTTACCATCGCCTAAGACAGTTTATGTAATATCTGGATTGTTTCATAGACCACAACATTTTACGTTAATGGAGACTTAGTGGCATTTCTACGATAGCAGATAGATCATTGACCTGTCTCTTCAAGCCATTGATACTGGCGTTCGTTTATCGTGCATTATCAATATATGGGACAGTATGAATCAGTAATGGGGAAGTTTTTACACGGGCTATTTCCTGAGGTTGCCGATGATGACCGGCGTACTTTTTTATTGGCTTTTGGCCTTCTGATTGGAATATTTATCAGGCTACTCATTCCCTACTTCATTGAGTACAGCATTGACCATGGAGACGCCGCATACTACCACGCGACAGCTTTGAATATTCTGCAGTACTTCACTTATTCAGAAGACGTAGATCCTACTGCCTTCAGGCCGCCTTTGTATTCTGGCTTTCTGGCCATGGTCCTTGCCCTAAATGATGAGCTAGTTTTGATTCAGATTGTTCAACTGATTCTGAGTTTGGTTTCTGGTCTTGTAGTCACCCGAATTTGCGCCCTTACCATCCCAAGAGTAGCACCGATTGTGTTTCTGCTGTTTATGGTTTCACCATACGAAGCTGTGTATGTGGGTGCTGTCCTATCGGAGTGTTTAATGACATTATTATTGTTATTACTTGTACTCTGTGCCCACGAATTCTCCGGTACCCGCCGCTGGTTTAGCATGGGAATATTGGCCGGACTTAGCAGCCTAAATCGAGACATTTACATTCTCTTGCCCTTTTTTTTTGCAGCCGCTTTCTTTCTATTGGCGAAAGGAGAAGACAAATTGCGTATGGTTTACGGCACAGTTTTGATGGTGGCCGCAATGGCTGTCGTCATAGCTCCCTGGACAGCAAGAAATTACATCGTACTGGACAAGTTTGTGCCCATCAGCGAAGGCCGACTAGGGTTGACTCTTTGGCTAGGTAGCTGGGCAGTAAGTGCAAGGGAACTTGAGTACTCAAAGGATCACGAGTTAATTGCGCCCAGTAGAGTATTGGATGATACTTTAGGGATTGATTTAGTTAACAGGGCCTCTCGTGGGAAAGTGTCGGAGGAAGAATATCTTCAATTATTCAAAGCGCGAATCCAATCTGAGCCGCTGCAGGTTTTCGAGACCTACATTCGCCGAGCACCACTGTTATGGGTAGGAACCAGATTCGACGTATTTGAGTTCGATAGCAGGTGGCTACCTCGCGATTCCAGGCAATGGATTCTAGTGAAAATACTGTTGTGGGGTCTCAATTCACTGCTGGTAACCCTGGCACTCATAGGTATGTGGTTGGCTTTCAGGATGAAGCTCCCTCTACTGGTTCTATCAATGCCCATCCTTTACACGGCAAGCGTTTATCTGCCACTACCAGGGTTTGAAAACAGGTACTCTCAACCAGTGTATCCACTGCTGTTAGTTTTTGTATCTATTTCCCTGGATCAAGGCTACAGATATTTGACCCGTTGGAAAGCGAATAGAATTCAAACGTTCAATGAATAGGTACTTCAATAACCCAAGGTACCTTTAACGAGTAAATCCAACCCCAACTGCCACGTCAAATTTTCCTCTTTATTCAATAAACCGCCATTCGACTGCAGTGCCACGCTTTACATTAGCGATAACCTTCTTACCGAGTACCTGTTCATAATACTTAGGTGCAAGACCTAAACCTGGGCGTATTTTTCTGATGTGATTCGGCTTAATGACATCGCCTGCTTTCATGTCACTTACAAAATAAACCGATCGCCTAAATGACAAGTTTGCTTCTTCTGCCTGCTGGCGTTCATAACTAATATTCCCCATGGCTTGCCAAGCAGTTTCTGTATCTGTACAAAGTGTTCTCAATTCGTCAGGTTCTAACGAAAA
>DUAT01000017.1:0-1935 GCA_012960755.1 Gammaproteobacteria bacterium | reverse complement strand
TCTGGTCCTTTCTCTTCACGGCTTAAGGTAACGTGTTTTTCAATAACGCAAGCGCCAACCGCGACAGCGGCTACAGATACAGCCGTTCCCAGCGTATGGTCTGACAATCCCGCAACACAATCGAACCGTGCTGCGATATCTTGAATTGTTGCTAGATTCGACTGGTCAATAGGCGCAGGATAGCTACTGATACAGTGCAACAGGACAAGTTCACTGCAGCCGTGTCCGCGAGCCGTTGCCACGGCTTCCGATATTTCCTCAAGAGTCGCCATACCGGTTGAAATAATCATCGGCTTGCCAGTTTGTGCTACTCGCTTAATTAAAGGCAGGTCGATTGCTTCAAACGAAGCGATTTTGAAAGCAGGTGCATCTAAATCTTCGAGTAATTCAACTGCCGTCTCGTCAAACGGTGTAGAAAAGACCGTTATACCCAGAGCCTTGCCTTTCTCAAACAGCTTTTCGTGCCACTCATATGGTGTATAAGCTTCTTTGTATAGATCATACAACTTGTAGCCGTCCCATAGACCACCGCTGATCATGAAATCTTCCGCATCACAATCAATTGTCATGGTGTCAGCAGTGTAAGTTTGTAGTTTGACAGCACTTGCACCCATCCTGGATGCCATTTCTATAGTTCGAAATGCGCGTTCTATCGATCCATTGTGATTAGCTGATAACTCCGCAACAACATAAGGTTTGAAGTTGGCGCCGATTTTCTTACCATCAATAACTATTTCTCTCATCGCTCACCAGTACTTTCTTGAACTCTATGGTAGTAACATTATCTTAGCAGTTCAGCAGCAAATGGTCAGCCTATAACTGGTTGATACCTTATTTCGACATTCGATCATTCGAAAGTCGACTGATAAGAAACAAATCTATTCGAGAGGTTTGCCCAGTTTTCTCTTCGCAACGCCAGTAAATGAACATCGTGACCATGCCCCTTTTTGATCACATGGTTCTAGATTGAATTCACCAGGTTGTAGCCGTGGGACCCAAGGATCTCTACAACTTTTCGAGTTTCAGCCATCACTTCAGCTTCGATTATACCGATTGGTAAATTGTCAAATAACACTGCCAACCGAACTTTCAACAAATGGTGAGACGTGAGCTTTCCAAACCAGATTTCGTTATTTCTAGCTATACATTCTCCCCTGGGCTTTTTTTAGATAATTTCAGTAAGGCCAAATCCATCTACGTTACAAAAAGACAGCGGTATATTGAACAAGATGGAATGATTAGGTTAAGAAACCCATTGAACCGAATGGCCTGCCTTTTTGTTTCGCTGAAGGAAAGCGACTCGCTATCGCTTCCCCACCCACATCAACGCCTATTGTGAGATTCGGAATATTTATCCTCAGTTGCACTCGAGGTGAGGCGATGGATACACGACCCGATTGGGCAGTAATGATCGCAGCATATGTGTACGCTATTGGTGCGTACACTGATATAATAGTTAGACGCTGATTTTTTCTTGTCTTCATATTATCTCCGCTAATGAAATGCCGATCCCGAGAGGAGCCGTTTGAATGACGACACCACACCCCAAGGTTATCAATCTTGTTCTTTTAACTGATCTTGATACAGAATTACAAATGAAGGTTAGAGAGATTAGAAATGAAGAAAACATTCGTAAACGGATGTATACAGATCATGTTATTGATACGAATGAGCATCTAAGTTGGATCAATGGATTAAAAAAAGACAAAAACCAGATTGTTTTTGTCGTCATGGACAAAGAACACACTCCTTTAGGAGTAGTGAGTGTCAACGCAATTGATCGCCTGCACAAAAAAGCTGACTGGGCTTTCTACCTAACAGAAAACGCCCGAGGGGGATTAGGATCTGCACTAGAGTATTCAATTATCAACTTTATCTTCGATTCCTTGGGGATCGAAAAGCTAAACTGCGAAGTTATTGAAGGAAATGATCCCG
>DUAT01000016.1 GCA_012960755.1 Gammaproteobacteria bacterium | reverse complement strand
GGTTAGTTGATCGCCCCGGTACTCCCATTTCATCAAAGCGCCTTTATCACCCTCAATGGCCGGCAACTCACGCAATACTTTTTGCATCAGTTGTAGTTGCCCCTGGGGTGCTAAATCCAAGAGCACCCGATTTCTATCGTAGAGTTCATAGACTTCGTCTCGAAGCAGCGTCACTGACGCGGTCTTTTGTTCAAGGTTAAGGATTTCCGACTCAATGCGGTAGTTCAGTGCCCTCATTCCCACCCAGGTGAACGCCTGATAGGCAAACACCGAGACAAGTAAAAGCGACAGAAAAAAAACGGCCCTGGGTTCATAGGTCCTAAGATTCTGGCTAACAACAGTTTCAACACGCCATTCCGGCGCAGACAGGTCAATTTGTTTCACCGCTAACGATTCACCGCTGAGTGAAGTGCGACTCGCATTCGCAAATTCGCGAAGATCAATGGCCGAGGGTTCTGTCTTCCAGGCCCTTTCGTGGGTCAGGACGCCATTTGCCCATGATTGTATCAGGAAGCCGTCGGCGCCTTGCCAGTATGCCAATCCCTGCTCCTGCCGCGGTGTAAACGCTGATTCGGGGACGAACGTTATCAGTTCACGGGCATCACTCTCGCGAAGGTTTTCGATAACGAGCTTCTCAACCGAACTTTTGTCCCAGCTCCAGACTTCAGCGACACCGTCTACCCAATGGACCCAGAATTCGATTTCACTGTAGGGGGACAGCATCTCCATCTGCAACCTCAACGCATTCATGCGCGCTTTGCTGTCAAGATGAGACAAGTCAACAAGGTGATAGGTGCAACTTCCCCTGCCAACAATCCAGACACTCGACAGCCTGTCACTTTGCGCAACAACGACATCGCCCAGGCTCTGCAGATAGCGGTTACTGGAGAAGAGGCGTTGGCGGAGTTTGTGGATCGAGGGAAGCATTGTTTTCATTCACTCCCGCACCTAGGGCTGCAAGATCTCTTTGGCGGGTCAGGCGGTAGTCAATTTGCCAGGGCGCGAACCCTGAAACCGGCGTAAATCTTACACCAATCCATTCTTCATGTCTGCTAGAGGGGTTCCACAGGCGGATTCTATAAAAAGTGTCAGGTATAAAAGATATTGCCAACTGGCCGTTATCGATCAACGTGCCAGCAACTTCATTAACCTCGAATAGAGAGGTGAAGGCCTGCTCAGATCTATATTCCTGAATTTTGGAGATAGCATTGGCGTCTAACGCCAGCAACGTCATGCCTTTGGTGGTCAGCGAGTTAAAATTATTCCTGCTCCCTACACCAACCGTGACTTCTTCAAGGAATCCATCAAACTCATTGCCTAACGCTTCCTCCCAACCCAGCACATTTCTCAGCTGGCCGGGATTGACAAGAAACCTGTTAGTTGGGCCCATTTCCCCCTGCCGCAGATACGCCTTTCGTTCCGCCCCGTCTATGGTTGGGAAATCGTCATGGTCAACGTAGTCGATCAACGCGCCGAGTAACCTTCGCGCCTCATCTCTTGAGACCCCATAGGACAGCAACAGTTTTTCCAGTTTGTCGGTAGGAAAGCCCGAATCTACGCGCAAACCCACCAGCGCCCCCGTATCCTGAACGCTAAACTCCAGCCCCCCAATACTCTGATAGACCCTTCCATCAAGCCGAAACTCATCGCCGGTGATCGCATAGACGTTACCTGAGAAGGGATTAAATTCATCTTCTTTCACCACCCGTTGCTCTACTTTTGTCTTAAGCCCGGCATACGAAACTCCTCTGGGAGCGCCCAGATAGATGAACGTGTTTTCAGTTGCACGTTTATCTAAAGTAAACGCCAGTTGGCTGGTTTCCCGAAGAACCATTGCCTGGGTTTGCTCAGCCGATGTTGCAACAAAACCAACAAACACCACCATTGCGGCGATGACCCAGATGCAAGCCACAAGCACAAAACCCTCTGACTGCCTGCGCGAGAACTGCTTCACAAAAAATCCCTGAAATCCAAAAGACCCCGCTGCCTAACTTCGACAGAGGCCAACACCTCCAACGTAAACTCGTTATCAAAGCCAACTTCTAACCGAACGGCCAATGGTAGTAATAACTTTTCCTGATCCGTCGTGGGCCACACTGAGGAATATTGTCCGTTATGGTTCATATAAAAGAATTGCGCAGATTGCGCATCTGCCCATTGCTGGGTGAGCAAGTTCTCGTGTCCAGATTGAGCCAGCCAAAGCTCAACGCCCTGAGCCGTTTCGTTTAACCGCCACTCAACCCGCACTAACTTCCCTTCCTGTTCCGATACCGAAGCATACGAATAGCCCTTGAATCCATTTTCGTTCCCCGAAAACCCTGCATCCTCGTCCAGGCTGGCCACAAGTTTGGCAACTGAGGCCCTAAACCAGCTATCTGGCAAGATATCTTTCTGCATCAGCTTTAGATGATAGACGACCCTTTCGTGGCTACCATAAAGGAAGGTTGTCCCCTGAAGCAGCAACGTTGCTATCAGGCTGGTGAGTACCAGAACCACTAACATCTCCATGAGGGTCAATCCGCTCAGATTATTTCTTACCTTCATCATGAGCTAACGACGCACTTCTATCACAGGCACTCGGACCCCTTCGTAACCCGCGACCCGGGTGACCAGGGTATCTAGTTCCTTGCCTGCAGAATCCTCAACGATCACTATCTTCAGCTCATACAAGCCAAGGCGGTAGTAGCCTAACTGCCCGCCAAGATTCCTCCCTTCCTGCTTGGGCTCCAGCAAAGCAGCCTGCCAACGCGCAGAGTAGCCATTGGCGGAATAGACGCCAGTAGATTCCGATTGTAAATTGAGGGTGGTAAGGTAGGCATCCACGTTCCGTGAGAACTCAGTCAGTTCAAGACGCTCTTCTGCCCGCACCAGACCGATCATGATCGTTCCATACCAGCTATACAGCGCAACACTTGCGCTTGAAAAAATTGTCAGAGCGACAATCGCTTCCAGCAGGCTAAAACCTCGCTCGACACGTGGGCTCACCAGGTAGCCTCTAGTCGGCAGAAGGGTTTCTCAAGGGACTGCTGATGCAACAATTCCTGATCTTCGATAATTCTAATGTCTCCGCCCAAACACGCACCATTAGACAAAAACCGGACCGGGCCGCCCAGCTCTACTCTCCAGTTTTCTGGAAACGCTAAAGCAATAGATTGATCGGTGGTTTCAAGACGACCCTCAGGGGCGCTAAGCACAAAGCCACCTTTTTGTTGATGCGCCGCTCGACCCAAAGAATTGAAACTCGCAAAGGCAGCATCAAAGGACGTTCTTCTTTCCACACTCTGATAGAGGTTTACAAGATTGGGTATCGCGAGAGCTGTGACCATGCCAAGAATCACCAGGACAACTGTCATCTCGATCAGCGTAAATCCGTGTTGCGTCCTACGGGGTAAATCCCACATCGGCACTTAACCCCTCCCCGCCATCTACACCATCCGCACCTCGAGAATAGAGCGCGAAACCCTGAAAGTTTTCCGCAGTGCCCACATAGACATAAGGGTTGCCCCAGGGATCATTCGGCACGAGGTCCTCGACATAGGGACCCTGCCACCTTTTTAAAGATCCGGGTTTAAAGGCCAGTGCCACCAGGCCCTCTTCTGTGGTCGGATAACGACCAACATCAAGCCGGAAAGTGCCCATGGCACTCTTCAGCATTCGAACTTGTGAAAGCGACGTGTCGACCTTACTCGAATCAACCCTTTCAAATAACCTGGGGCCAACCAGCCCTCCCAGCATCCCTAAAATGACCAGCACGACCAACAACTCTATTAAGCTGAAGCCACTTTGCTTCTGTGTATTATTATCCATCTTTAAACCTTTGAAGGCACTTAAGCCACTAGCCCGTTGATGCTGGTGATTGCCAATATGACACCTAGAATAATAACGCCAATAACGCCACCAATGATCAATATAGCGAGGGGCTCAATCAAGGTCAGCATACGCGTCATCCGTTTTCTTGCTGCCGCCGTATATAAATCCGCAACTGACTTCATCATCGCGGGCAATCGGCCCGTCCTCTCGCCTGACCGAATGAGATTATAGCCCGTCGGGGTCAACGCATTCGCCTTCTCCAGCGAGTCAGCAAGCCCCTGCCCAGCCTTTACCTCGTTCAGGACATGGTCAAGCTCTATCCTTCGTCTCGTACTGCGCATACCCTGCCTTGCCAACTCCATCGAGCGCAACAGATCAACCCTGGAACTTAAAAGGGTCGACATTAACGAAGTCCAACTGGCTGTATCCGCCTCGTTCAGCCAAGTGCCGATGACTGGCAATCTAAACCCTAGCTGCATCATCCCGGAACGAAATTTGCTATGGGACGCGGCATATGAAAAAAGAAATGCAATCATGACGAGACCAGCGACAACCCACCAGAAGTGGTCATTAAAAAACATGCCGCCTGACAAAACCACTTTGGATAGCAACGGAAGATTATCGGACCTTGATACAAGCGGCGCAAACTTTGGAACGACAAACACAAAGATCAACAACACCGCCCCAATGCCTGACGCGACGAGAACCGCGGGGTAAATCAGGGCACTGCGAAACTCCTCGTTCATTTTCAGATCATATTCAAACTGATTGACGCCCTCGCGAAGTGCGCCCGCCATGTTACCAGTCAACTCGCCCGCCTCGACCAATGGTGAAAAGTAATCTGGTAATTTAAACGATGCCACCCTTAAGGCATCAGCAAACGCCACTCCCTTTCGAATTTCATTGGCCATTACCTGATACTGCTCACGCAGATCAGCCGGGTAATTCGCCTTCGACTGCGCGTCGATGGTTTCGGCAATACTCACACCCGACTCAAGCAGTGTTGCCATTTCGTGTAAGGAAAGTAAAAGATCCTGCGTAGTAGCGGTTCCTGTCGCCTTTTTGCTGTTAGCATCAATGCCAAATATCTCAGTTACCGTCAGCCCCTTGTCCTGAAGCTCGCGCAAAGCCGCTTTTTTTTCTGCGGCCTCCAGCTCACCTGCGACCATCGCACCAACACTGTTTGCAGCCTTGTAACTAAATATCATAGTTCTTCTTCAGCAGTCACTACGCGAAGCAGTTCTTCAACAGTCGTTCTTCCGTGTGACGCTTTCATGAGTCCATCCTGATATAGATTGCGATAACCTTTCTGGTCGGCATAGGTGCGCATATCGCCCAAAGTAGCACCCGACACAACAAGATCTCTTAACCCCTCATCCATTGGTATCATCTGGTAGATACCCAAACGACCCCTGTAACCTGTACCATTACAGGAAGCGCAACCCTGCGCCTCAAGCCATTGATCACCCAATAGATCTTTGGGGACCCTGGATATCTCAGCGCTTATATCTTCGCCCGGCTGGCAAGGAATAGCGCATTCATGACAAACCTGGCGCACCAACCGTTGCGCCTGGACGCCTTTTAAAGGCGCAGCCACTAGAAATGGCTCAACCCCCATGTCAATCAGACGAGTGAACGAAGATAATGCATCACCCGTGTGTAGCGTCGACAATACCAGGTGGCCGGAGAGCGCGGACTGAATGGCAATTTCGGCCGTCTCCAGATCCCGGATTTCTCCAATCATAATCACATCCGGGTCCTGACGAAGAATTGCCCTGAGCGCTCTGGCAAATGTATATCCAATGTCTGCATGAACCTGAATCTGGGTGATACCCTGCACCTGAATCTCAACAGGGTCTTCAACGGTTATTATTTTCCTGATGCCATCATTCGTGGCAGCAAGCGCACCGTGAAGCGTCGTAGACTTGCCGGAACCTGTTGGGCCCGTTACCAACACGATACCTCCAGAGGAACTTGCCCAGTCCCTCATCAACTCGAGATGATCCGCTGCCAACCCCAGCTTATCCAGCGTCAAACTCTCTTGATTCTTGGGTAACAGCCGCATCACGATGGATTCGCCAAACACGCAAGGCAACGTGGATACGCGGAGGTCCATTTCAAATCCGGCGATTCTGGAGGTAATCCTTCCATCTTGTGGCAGGCGACGTTCGGCAATGTCTAACCCCGAAACAAGCTTGATCCGCGATGCGACGGCGGGGAATCTTTCGGAAGGCTGGCTGAGTTGATCACGAAGCACGCCATCAATACGAAACCGGACCTTGAAAGAGAGTTCCTCTGGTTCGATGTGCACATCTGACGCGCCAGCGTCGACTGCCTGCGACAATATATTGTTGACCAGCTCGACGACAGGCGCTTCTTCAGCCAGCTCTCGCAACTGTTGTTCGCTACCCCCGCCTTGAAATAGCGACTCCACTTGACTTTCCTGAGTGAGTAATCGGGCAACATCTTCAAAGGTATAAGTGGAAACCAGGGAATAGCTTATCTCGAAATCAGGATAAAAAGTCGTGAGCACCTCGCGAATTGAAGGGTCAAGGATATCGCGCGCAACGCAGTTTAAAGATTGCGCTGATGTAGCCCAGATGATGACCTCATGCGACAAAAACCAGTCAAAATTTATCGGCGAGCTTTGTAAAAAAAGATAGGCCTGCTGAACATCCAAAAAGTCTTCCGGCCGAGCAATGGGCACACCGAGTTGGTCCGAGAGTGTCACCAACAAGTTTTCTTCAGATAGTGCGCCGATGCGAACAAGTGCCGAGCCAATTCGACCACCTGACGCTGCCTGCATGTGCAGCGCCTTTTCAACATCAGATGGTTGGATCAAGCCACGCTCAACCAACAATTCGCCGATTTTCTTAGAAGTCATCAATGACTCGCTTAATTGGTTCATAAACGCATACAAAAATCCGAGGGAGCACGCTCAACTAGCCTGCGCGCTCCATTTTCGCAGTCGCAGCCACATTAAACAACCAAGCTCGGCGCTAGCGCCGTCTGACAAGCACTACACGCACGTAAACATCTTTGACTTCATCGCCTTCATCAATCGACCAGCCAGGCAACAGTTCGACCTGACTTTCCCCATCAAGTTGCCCGGTGGAAATTGTTTCATCCAGGAGTTCGCCGTTAACGGTCGCTGTGAACCTGACGTCAAGCCCAGAAACAGGCAAACCTGACTGGTTAGTAATCAATGTAATAAACTCGCCATCACGAACGCGCGATCCCGCGACAAAATAGAATTCGGGATTGCTATCCAGGTCCAGTTCGACATATCGTTTTCCAGCCCAAGCATTTCGATCCCCTCTAACCGCCATTATCTGAAGCAATGCCCGCTTTGCCTCGGCTGTTCGGCCCAGCTTGTGCTGAATGTCAGCCGTCTGTTCCGCGGCGATGGCATTAGGCAGCAGTCGGCTGGCAGCGGTTAAGTCCTGTAACGCTTGATCATGCCTGCCTAGCTGGCCTTCGCAATAACCTTTACCGAGAAAGGCCCGGTAGTGGTTGTAACCAAGAGACAACGCGTTCTGATAATGACTAACGGCATCAGCGCACTTGCCGCGTTGCAGCTGAATGTCCCCCAGTCGGGCAAAAAATTTACCTTCGCGCGGCTCTATCGCAACAGCCTTATTGATCAGTCTTGTTGCACGCCAGAGAAAGCCTTGCTCAGATTTTTTCAGCAGTTGGTAGGCAGGAGATGCTGCCGCGAGACGCGCCGCGATAGTGTCGAGTGAGTCTCCGTAGGTCCAGCTACCGGGCTGACGGAACTCAAGCCGCATTACCTGTTCCTGGCTCCGGTCGATTTGTTCCTGGGTAGACCTATGAGGCCAAAGTAAACTCCTGGCTTCACCCTTCGAGAGATCCAGCAATTTTTGTTGAAGTTGACTCACGGCTGCTGGGTGATACCCCGCTGCTGCCATGTAATTTTGAGCATGATGGTCAGCCTGCAATTCGTCAATTCGGCTAAAGTTTTGGCGGCGCAGCCTACTGAGGGGTATCTGAGATCCACCGAGCGCAT
>DUAT01000015.1 GCA_012960755.1 Gammaproteobacteria bacterium | reverse complement strand
AGCAATCCAGTAGGACTCTTCACTGAGCAGGATGTTGTATGCATTACGATGGCGGTCCAATCGACTCCATACAACATATTCGTTTTGCAAAACGGACGCAGATGATCGGGGGCGAACCGAACCATGGCACACGCTAGAAGCGCAAGTGGCGACACCCAGGTGCACATCCTCTGCGTGCTGCGGCAACATTTCAGCCTGCACTGCCGAGGCAAGCAACACGCTTGTAACTAGCAACATGTATACAACTAGACTAGGTTTAATCATTCTGGTTTCCCTGACACGGCTTCAGGTGGCTTTACTTCAGGCGGAAGGTCATCTGACACAAACCACGGCTTGCCATCTTTGTCTAGATACATCTTATGCATATCCGATTCAGACAAAGGGCCCGACCCGACCCGACTGAATACGGCAACCTGCCCACCGCTTTCGTCAACAGCTCTATCGCGCTCAAGCCCACGAGACAAACCGATGGCCGGTTTCTTCATGGGATAGTGCGCGATAAGTTCAGGCATCGGGTCCGGGCTAAAACCATAATACCTTGGCTGTGATTCAGGTGACGTCAACTGAACAACCTTAAGGCCAGCGTTACCGTCCGCCACATAAGCAAACAAGCTGGCGTTAGTTGTCGCGACAACCACATCTCTTGCATCCTCAACACCATCGTTAAAGCGCTGATATTCCTTCAATTGAGTGGGGTCTGAAACGTCAACGATCACCAGCCCTTCACTACCAGCGGCAACGTACGCAAATGTCCGGGCTACAAATACCCGGTTAGCACTGGACAGCGAAATGGTATTGCCTTCTACCAACCGAGGGTTTCTGACGTCAGTAATATCGATCGTCTTCAGACCATCATCATCGGTAACAAACAGGAATCGGAATTGCTGGAAAACATCGTGGCCATTATTAAGTGGCACCGTTGCCACAAGCAATGGTTTTAAAGGAGTATCCATATCAATCACAACCAGCCCGGCATCGGCGACAATGTAAGCATAACGACCACCCACCTCAATATCCCTGGCACCGTCCAACACGCCATTTTCGTTCCACGTAAGCGCTCTTTTAAGAAAATTGTTCCTTGGTTCCCCATCAGAAAGGGTGCCGACATCACTGAGAATCAGGCCCTCAACAGAGTCAGTAATTGCCACATAGTTATAGATCGGATGTGTTGGTTTTTCCTTATTGACTTCACGCATTAGCTCGCCTTTATTGCGTACCGGAGCAATCGGTTGAGTCGTGATCATCGAAAGGCATGTCGCATTAGTGCTCTTTATCGTGGTGTTCTGGCCGAGTTTTGATGCGGGAGAGCTGATAATCTTTTGACTGATACCTTTGTTGCCAATACTCGCAACATCGTAAACCACCATGCCTTTATTGCCAGCAGCTGCGTACAAGTACTCACCCCTTAGTTGCAGGCAGTTAACTTCGCCGGAGTGATGACCGTGACCTCTTTTCAATTCAAGTCCCCGCTCGATATGTTGTTCAAAAAAATCCGGGTAGACGATTTTCTGCAGATAACTGCCAATTACCGCCTGGGGCTCTGACCATTCTGTCACCCGCACTGCCTCTACTGAACCTTCAGTGCCTACCCAAGTATGAAAACCGATGAAATCGATAAAGTCGGTTCCATACCCAAGCGTCTGCGCCATGATGGCATTATTACTATTATCTCCCGCCAGATGGCAGTCAGTGCACACTCGAGTCTCGGTCTTTCGAACAGTATGAGAGAAATGTGGGTTAATAGCCTGGGAACTAAGGCCACTTGCAGAGATCGGGGGCTGCTGCACATAGATACGTTCCCTGTTCGAATTAGTAGACGACAACACCAGCGCCGAACTGGATCGCAGGGGTGCAATTCTGCCACCGTTGATCTCTCCGCGACGTCCCAGCATAAAGATCTGGTCTCGTACGACCTGCGGATTGTAAGTCGCAAAATTTCTGGTTGCTCCGCCTTCATAGTGTTTTCTTTCGGTTTTCCAGTTTGCCTCAATCGGCAAATGACACCCTCCACAACTCGTCGTCCACGATTGATGGCAGCTGTAGCATTCCATGTTGTCGTTGCCATGGGCCAGCTCAGATTCAGTGGCTTCGGTGCCCCAGGATTGGTTTTTTGAATCTTTTGACATCAACTTCGCACGAGCCGCCTTCTTGTTATATTGCGGATGATTCTTATTAACTGAATCTTTCACCAGACTGAGCTGCCACTCACGATCCGGCCAGAGAAGGCTCCGCTGAAAGAGCTTCCCTTCCCTCCAGCTAAACCTCGATTGCCCATTCGGGTTTCTTATCAGTGACAGATCTGTGCCACCTGGCGGCGCTGCTGGTCCTGAGGTCTTCAAGCTGGGATATTCGGTTGCTGTGCCGTGACAATCGACGCAATCGATTTCGACCGCATTGGCTACCTCGCCATAGATATGACCATTCCCATGATTGTCCTGGGAAAAATGACAATCGACACAATGCATGCCGACATCCAGGTGAACACTGGACATATGCACTGCCTTATCGAACTTGTCGGGATCATCTGGCTCAACCACGCCTCCTTCGGCATCCAGTAGATTCCCTTTGCGGTCTTTTTTGAAAACTGCTCGAAAGTTCCAACCATGACCGTGATAGTCAGCAAACTGGGTATTCTTCAGTGTTGGGTTCAGATCCGAGACGTTTTTTGAAAACTCAGGGTCAGACCAAAGGCCAAGCGGTGCCGCACCTTCCGGGTTACGTGCATTGGTCTTCCTGATCTCCTCATCAGTCGGATACTTCTGTTTCTTTGGGAACATGGCAGATGCATCAGATTCGTAATCCCACATGGTGTAACCCAGATAAGAATTAACGAACATATTAGGTTGATGCATATGGCATGACATACAGCTGGCCGTGGGAATCGACCGTGTAAATGTATGCTTGAGTGGGTGACCCTCTTCTTGCCTTGATATGGTCGGGTCACTGGTCTGGGTTTTCCCGGTATGACCAAACTCTCCGTAAGGGCCAGAATGTCTTGGGTCGCGATCATTGGCATAGACGACATGACAGGCTCCGCAGCCCGATGTCCGATAGTCACCAGGGTTGTCATTCGTACCCAAAAACCACATGAGCGGATCATTGAGTCGGGTCTTGTGCGCGTTAAGCACCGGTACCGATATCCGCCCACCTGTCCCTGGGCCCCGGTTTGACTGCCTGAAGTCGGGGCGACCTGGTTCTTCTATACGCTGTATTAAACCCAATGCGTTGGGTAGTCCCGTTTCAGGAAACAGATTACTGATATTTCTACCACCACGCTCGAACACCCTGAAAATATCACCCGGCGGTGTGGTTTCCCAGCTTGGTAATGGGTAAAGCATTGGCAGAATACCATGAGTATTCCAATGAGCGTCCGCATCCTTCAGTGGTGGGCCTTTAATCGCACTGGGTTCGCCGTCGGGTGTATAGGCTTCGCCTAAAATATATTTCTTAAATGGAAGGATATTGTTTGCATAAGTCGCTGCGCCGAACAACATAGCACCGGTGGCCATAATGCTGCGTTTAGCCGCCTGCACGGTCTCAAGGTGGCAGGCACCACAGGCTTCCTTCGCGACCCGTAAATCTGATGGATTCACAAAACGAACAAACTCCTTCGCTTCACGATTCAATAACGTATAGGTCGCTTTCGGATTCGCGCTGTGTGGATAATGCCAATCATCAGGATAACTGGGCAGGACATGAGCCTGCTCCATGAGGGATTTGTTTTTGATATCACCTTCAGAGGAAACGATACTCGAATCCCCGCCATGACAATCTGTGCAGCCAAGTATCACACCCGGGCTTTCGTGCATGGTCATACTGTCAGTAGTGGTGTGGCAGGATTGGCACCCCGCACTTTTCTCCACTGCGGTCGCCATTGACTGCGCTCTGGGTGCTGGTGGAATTTCCTCGTAGTGCCTCTCTATGTGTGTGCTGGACTCAGACGCAACAACACTGTCTATGCAAAGCAACACCACCAGGGAGAGACAGGCGATTAATGAATATTTCATCAGTAAGTCAACGTCATGTTAAAGAGAATTGAATACGGTGTTCGCGCATCGTCACCGAAAAGGTCTTCAAAGCCCTTCCCCGGAATGAGCCCGGCCATGGAAAGCCGGAATACCGCATTCTGGGTCATGAATGGTCTCCATATCAGTGACATGGAAATATCTTCACCCAGGGCTTTATGAATTGGCGCCTGTTGACGTAGACGCTCAAGAACCTCTGTTGTATCAAACCTAAGATGATTGATATTCATCGACAACCGCAGCTGCGGCAGCAGATCAGCATCGGCACCCAACCCAATGAGCATGATCCCCGGATTGATGAAGTTAGATTGACCTTGTTCCTTACTGGCCCGCAGTGATGGCAAAATGCCGTTTCTACCCGACAGCACAACACCACCACCACCAATCAACGGAACATTCTGGCGAATCCAGAAACTCGTATCCGCCCCCGCGAACTGAGGGTTCTCAAATATTGCATCAAAGCCTTCTGCTCTCTGATCAAACGGATCATCATCACCGGAGGCATAAAGAAAAGAGAGTCTTGGCCTGAACCAGTCTATATCCCACGACATCTCTGTTGCTGTAAACCAGGCGCGAACTTTCTCTTCTTCCGAACGGAGCCGCGTACTTTCCTGCTCACCATAAGCGTAGTACCAGGAGCTCGAAATGTTAAGTCTGTCAAAGTGACCATCAGCACTGTACCCAAAATAGGTAACGTCATAGTCCCGCGAGAAACGTTCTTCGAACAAAGACGAAGGCCGCTGGATGAACCCGTTCTTGTCGTATTCAACGTCACCATGTTCTCGATTTCTGTTGTGTATGACGGTTGCCTGTGACGTCAACCCGAGCTTCAAAAAATCCTGCCAATAAATATTTGCCGCGAACACATCATCATCACGAATCGATTGCGTAACATCGTTCAATCCCGAGTTCGTGTCTTTCTCCAGACGCCGAAACCAGGCCAGGTTGTACTGGAATACATTGTTCGCCCTGGTGCCGAACAACCTGACGCCTAACTGCGAATCCTGAAACAGGAACCCTCTGAAATCAGACGAGAAAGGTTGAATGCCCACTCGAATACTATCGAAATCATATCTGTCAGACACATTCCGTAAATGTTTGTCTACGAACAGTGCCTGGACCCCCATAAACGTATCGGTCCTGCGTCTCGAAGATCGCCCACCCTTGTCAGGATCAACGTTCAGGATTCCTACCTCATCGGCGTGCACGCGATTGATGTTGAATACCGGTGTAAAGCGAAACTCCCAATCTGGAGGCCTAAACACGGTATCGCCTTTATAAAAAACGTTTTCGATGATGAGGTTCTGAGCCAGTATGGTCGTTTCGCCTGAACCGATCGTATCCAAACTATTTGCCCGGGCCGTAGTCGCACCACCCACAGGAATCGGGAAACGCCGCGGTTCAATAACCGTATCTGAGATCGCGATGATGCTGTAAAACCAGTCGTCTCCCCACACGGGTATATCACCCTTAAGCGAGTTCTGCCCGTTGTACGGGTCCCAGAGGTTAGACTTAACGCCCACCTGCTGCACAATTCTCCATCGATCAGGCACGGCGGGCCCAAGGCCGAATGGGTCCACCCAGGGTGCGATACCTACCTGGTTTGATTCGTCTTCGCAAGGCGGAAGGGCATATTCATCGACGGGCAGGCCCGGCCTGCGCCTGGCAGGTTGCCCACTTTGCTCCGCGCAAAGGTTCGAGATTATCGGCACTGTCGACACCCGCTCAGCTTGAGCGCCGTAACCGCTGAGACTCGATGCAGCCAGAGAGACCATTAACAGCCTAGAAGTCATTAATAACCTAGAGGTCACGACAAACCTCCGTTTCTTCGCTACCAATAAAAGGCACCTGTGGACAATTCACATAACGCAATCTGGAAGATTGACCCGGTATCTCCAGCCGGTCTGCCCTGAGTTCCGGCGGCGCATTTCCAAGTGCAGGTATCCCCTCTTCTGAACCTAGCCGCACCCCGGCTCTATGTACGCCAAGAAACGAAATCATATCGTCCTGGTCGACGCCATCCCCCGAAACGCCAACCCCGCCAATCAATACGTCGCCCCTGAATATGGGCACACTGCCGGGAAAGATCTGGATGCCATTGGCGAGAATGCCTTTCGTGTTGACTGCAGTGAAGGCATTACTGGCAGCGAAACCCGTGTTACCGACACAGTTCTGCGGAACTTCGGGCGCTGCACCCAATACAAATGCAACGTGGTTGATGATCGCGTTGTAGGCCAAATCCAACTGCAGACCACTACTGAAAATACTCCACTCCCCTTCCGGTTTGCTCAGAGGCCCTGGAGGCCCATTACCTGGACCATCAGGGTAGTTCGGGCGAGACAAATTGCCACCTGAACGATCTGAAAATGCAACAACAGAACCTGACGATTCAAGCGCTCCTGGTAGCCCAAGGAAAAGCTGTAAGGCCGTGACATACCCTGAGAAGCTCGGCGCCGGGTTAGCCAATGTCGTCAGCTGGCTAAGGTCAACTGGTTCAGCGAGCGGTGATAGGTATAAAGGTTCCGGCAGAGACCGCAGAAAATCCGCAGGGGCAACACTACCTTGGCGCCCTGTGCCGGAGAAAAATGTCGCTGTTCTCGCCTTCTGTAGTGAAACATCTGAGCCGAACACTGGGCCATCCCTTGTCCGTGCCATGCCCAGTATCGTGCCGTGGGTATCAACAACCGAGACCGTTACCCGGGCTTGCGAGCCGACCGGCACCCTGATCTGCGCTCTGGACTGATTCGCAACACCAAGGGCTTCGTTAATAATCGTTTGAACATCAAGCTGAGTCAGCCGATTTTCAGCATCACCGCCCGGCGCATCACTGGCATCAGTTGCCGGGAACCGATTAGTATCAGCTCCATCGACAAATACAAACGCGTCCAAAGATTCGCCGTTCGCATCCGCAAATAAATCAGGGTCTGCAGGTCTGATACCTGATGGGGAGGTTCCGAAAATCGTACCTGCGAGTGTGCTGCTACCGGCGTAATAGCCAGGAACCGCAACCAAGCTCCCGGCGCCGCTCGCCTCTAACGTCGTAAGGCTGTTGAAATCTGATGGCGTCGAGACCAGGTCTTCCACAAAAGAATCGCTGAAGCGTGCAGTTTTACCAACGATTGTAATCTGGTCTGCCCGTATCTCTAAAGGGGCGGCATAACCAACGGTCGCGGCGGTTGCTATTATTTCATCCAGGTCATGATCGAAATCACCAATGTTTTTATCCAACCCATAAACGCCATCGGCTATCACGCCGACACCACCAACTGCCACTCCGTCCAGATAAAGTGGCATACCACCCGGGTCTGCCGACAATCCTAACGGCGCTCGACGTGGACCAGGCCCCACGCCTGACGTGAACCTGGTTGAAAAATCGGAACAGGGTAACTGGCTGAACTGAACACCAAAAAGCGGTCCTGAAGGAACATCCCTTTCACCGGGGTTGAAGTTCTCTTGCACGATCTGGCTGGCCGTTCGCGTGGTAAATGCGTTGCTCGTGGTGGAGAGATAAGCCCCCGTCATTGCTTTGGAAACTGCCGCAAGCGTTGCCGGAATAAAATTGAGGTTCTCTAACCCGCCAACAACCGGACCACCAATTTCAGCCGTGGAGGTTATTGTAACAACTGGCTCTGAACCACTCATCTGATAGACACCCAATACGTTACCGACCCGGTCCACTATCGCTATCGTCGCATCGACGTTTCTGGCGGCTGCTTCAGAGACAGCCTGCCCGATCACCTGCTCAACATCACTCTCTGAAAGGAAACAGTCAGGACTGCAACTACCCAAACCATTACTGTTATTCGGTGTTGATACCGATTGCTGTTCACTATCTATCGCCGAACTGCCACCGCCACCACCACAGGCGGTCAGGCTTAGTACAAACCAAATAACCAAACCT
>DUAT01000014.1 GCA_012960755.1 Gammaproteobacteria bacterium | reverse complement strand
TGAAAAAAGAATCTGATGCGCCGGATGCGCCCTCGGTTACTGACCCGCTGGAACGTGCGCAATATCAGATAGTCCAAAGAGATGGGCGATGGTTAATTGCATCTTTTCAGGAAATAGGAACTTCCCAGGGCCGCTCAGTCGAAACTGCTAATGATGAACAATGGATTTTTGAAAACCCAGCATCTGTTGCCAAGTACCTGTCGCAATCACAGATTCTGGGGAAAAATATGAAGACCTGTGAACCGTCTGAATTCACGTTTTCGGTGCCTACTATCCCCGCTAAAAAACTTCAGTTCATCATCCAGGGTTCCGAGGGTGCTCTTTGTCGGTTCAAGGTCATAGTCGTTGGGGCAATCGGGCTACTATGCAAGGCGCCTGCAAAAGCAGTCGACGCGTTACTGGCGATGGAGCGACACTGGGCAGAACAGCTCCAGACCCATCGTGATGGTCCCTTCCCGCTTCGCCTGACGCCTGATCAAGAGCTCGCAGACAAAGTAGGCCAGACCATGGCCGAATCCTGCGAATTGACCATAGATGAGCAGCCGCCGGTCGAGATGGAAAAATATATCAACGACACCT
The DNA here is from genome assembly GCA_012960755.1 of Gammaproteobacteria bacterium. The sequence goes on along the minus strand of DUAT01000014.1, from coordinate 7,395 downwards.
TCGCCTATGTGAAGAGCCTCAACTCCTGTACTCCACATACATATACCTACTCCCACCCGATCATTCCAGGGTTTATAGGCAAGAACATCATCAAAGGTTACGAAGGTAACAAATGCCTGATTCAAATCCATATGCCCGGCGATATCATCATGGAATGCAAGGCGTCAAGCCGCCATGTCGAACTGTTGCGCAACCAGACTGCGCAAATGCTTAAGGACTTACAGGAAACCGGAAAGTATGAATTTTCAATCAAAATTGACCTTGGTACCGGTGTCAGCTCTTCTGAGTTAAGTGACTTGATGGGCAAGGAGTGTAAATGGTAGCCAGAGGCTTTTCCCGTAGCAGGGTGCAAGCCCCATTTCTATCAAAACTGATCGCAGTCACACTTGAGGGAGAGTGTTAACCGGCTATACCGGGGGGCGTAAATGATTATGCAGACAGTCTCTGGGTTTACAGTTGTTCGGTGCCGTTTATTCAGGCGATTGATCTGCATCCTGTGCTCCTTTCTCCTTATCACCCCACCCTCTTTGATTGCCCAGAGTTCAACTGAAAACCCACTGCCTATCGAAGGTGTCGATCATACTTTTGCTCTCGCCGAATACGACTTGAATCAAATCGATGAGACCCGTTTTCATATCGAAGCCTTGCAACAAAAGATTGGCAGCAATCCCAGCCTACTGACCGACTGGGTACGCACCAAAACCCGATGGGTGCCCTACGTAGGCGCCCTCAAAGGTGCCCCCGGCACCTTACTGGCCAGACAGGGTAACTTACTTGATCGTTCGCTCTTGCTGGCGGCCTTGCTTGAGGCTTCAGGTCGACAGGTCCGCATTGCTTGGTTCGAAACAACAAACAAAAACAAAAAAGTGTTACGTGCGGCGGCGTCTCACCAGATCACTGGGGGAGTCCTCGGCTCCATTCATGTAAGCGATGACTTGGAATCACGTCATACTCCAGATGAATCCGGCGGTCTGGCCGGTGGCGGGGTGCCTCGTTTGTTTACTGATAGAGCCAACGCCGAACAATCACTTAGAAATAAGGTTAAGAAGACCCTTTGGGCGCAGCATGCTCAACTCGCTACGCTGACCCGTGATCACTTCGATCCGATTTACACTTCACCCTGGGACGATTCACTCAAGCGTTATTTTTATGTTGAGTATCGAGATCCTGAAAGTGTCGAATGGAATAGCGGCCATCTTCTTCCTACGCCACTCCGCACAGCCCAGGAGATTCATCGGTTTTCCACCAACCATGTTCCTGTACAGTTTCTGCATATTGTTACTGTTCGAATCGTGGCCATCAAAGAACAATCAGGAGTGCTGACCGAATCAACTGCTTTGCAGCAATCTATCGCCACAGCGAATTTGGGAGCAACACGGGTTCGAATCGGGATGAGCCCGGCTACGAAAACAAGCCTGGCAGCCCTGATCAGTGATCTATATCAATCCAAGAGTAGCAAGCCTCTTATACAGTATCTATCCTCAGCAGATTCATGGGTGCCGACGATCCGAACTGAGAATCAGCAGTTGGTTATCGGCAAGACGATTAGGGCGAACGGTGATGTAACGACGGCTCCTGGGAACCTTCCAGATACTTCCTCCACGGCAAGTCTAAGCACGACTCTGGAAAAGCTGGATCTCCTTTCCAGTAGTAATCAAGAAATACCGGGCAGCTTTCTTCATGCGGTGCGGGTTGAATTTGATATCCAACCACCCGGAGAAAGGCAAGCAGAGACCATAATCCGGCCCATCTGCCGTCGAATTAGTCAATCTCCTACCCGGCTAACCCAATCGGAGAAAGTCGCTCGCTCGGCAGCACTTTCTTTTCGCTCAAGCCTTCTTGTCACGGGCGGCTTTTTCAGCATGGCCTATGCGCGAGCCCAACAAAGCCAAGGGTATCTCGAATTAAGACTTGCCTCTCGGTATCTTTCAACAAAGGACAATGATGATTGGATAAAACAGGGCGATGAACTATCTCCAATGATCAGGCTGCTAGAAAAACTTGATGTCTTTCCAACCAAACTCTATGGTATCACTGCCCTTCGAAGCATCGCTAACAATTTTCTCAATCGTCCGAATATTCTAGGCTACTGGAAACATGTTCATTTTGACTCGCCAGACCACGGTTATATTGCGTCGGCGGTCGATCTTATCGAGAACCGTATTTCATCACTTGACTACACTGCTCGGGAAGCCTTCAACGCGCAACTGCTCTCGGGGTTGCGTGACACCATAATTGAAACCGCCGTTGAATCTCGCACACAGCAGGCGGTTAGTACGAGTTCACTGTTTCAGGAGGATCAAGGACTTGGCTGGCTGGTAATCCAGCCTGATGACCTCAGTCCATTGCGGGCCCTGGAATTACCAACTGTGACCCATGAAGCTATCGAACGAGATCTCGCCGAAAACTACCTGGTCGTCCTGCGGCCTGATATTCGTGAACACTCGGTGGCTTGGTGGCGACTAAATACCCGGACCGGTGAGTTGTTGGGAATGACGGGCTCCCGTCACCGTATTGGCGGACAATCACTCACAGAAACAATAGTGATCGGCATCGCTATTACCGTTGTTGTGGGGCTTTTATTCGATACGCTCTTAGAGGTATCCGAGAGCCCATGTGCTCCAGTTGGTTCAGCGCCTGCGTATAACTATCTAACCCGGCATCTCAAATCATTGTTCGCCAAGTTTTGGGAAGAAGCAGAAGCACTCCCCGGTGTTGGCGAATGCGGTGAACCTCTCCCACTGTAAAGTGACGACAACGATTGAGTCGCCAACCAATGCCTACTGGTCGATGGACTAATTAGTGCTCAGAACAAACACGCCTGTGCGAGTCACTTATTTCCTGAATTTCTTGAAGCCCAATAAAAGGAGATCGATCCTTACCGTCTGCGGGATTCTTCTAGTTCCCTCTTTGTCCGCTATTTCTGAGGGCTCCAATCTAACGTTCTCCTTAAGTTCCCGCCTGACTGCCGAGGCTACCCGGGTTTCTTTTACTGATCAATTTGGATCTGTGCAACCTCAACACCAGGGCAATCATTTTCTATTAGTGAACCTTAGATTAACAAATACTATTACCCCTGAGTTAGTCTTTGAAGAAGGCCTTTTGGAGTCTATTGCTCTGTCGATCAACAGATTTCACCTATTGTGGGGCGGAAAGCGTTTTGATGTAAACCCACAACTCTCTGCAACTCAATCTGGTCACCTTCGAAACCCTGTTCGGTTGAAATACAGCGGTACCAGCAAACAGGGTTACCTTGTATTTGAGGTTCCTCTGGGGGTTCCGGATTCAGCGAACTTGGTATTTCAAGATCACGAAATTGGCAGTTTCATAGTTAATGTACTGACTGATTCCCTTGGTCGAGAAATTGGGTCCAGCCCCAGTGTTGCTACGAATATAAAAGAAAATCCGTCTACTAAATCTCATTCATATTCGACTGAGCTGGGCGATCTGAATTCACTCACCAGAACAGAGCCCAATCGGTTAACAATGGTGCACGGTCAAATTGACTTCGAGTTAACCTATCAAACTGGGGATTTGGAACTTGCGCCTCGCGGTACCCAATTCCCGGAATCGGCAGAACGTATTACCCTGACCCTCGACTCCCAATTGGATCACTCGGTACAAGCAGAGGTGCGCTGGTTTGCGGTCAATGTTGAGGGTATAGAAACCAACAAACGGTTTTACAAACAAAAACGCAAGTTATTTCCTAAAGGCCACAAGAGGTCGAAAACGGTTTTCTCGATTAAGGCTAAAGGAGGATGGCAGCGGCTAGGTACCTATCGAGCCGAGATCGCCATCAACGACAGAGTTATTCATTCGCAACCTTTCTCTGTCATCACTGACATTCCAACTCCCGCGCTACAACTAAGTGCGAACCGTGAGATGGGGTTCAATGTTGCACTTGCTGCTCTTGGCGGTCAGTCCCGCTACGTCACTGGCAACGGGTCGGATAATCAGGTGCCAGAGAATTCGCGATGGCAATTATCAAATCTTATTGATGGCGCCCCCTATTTTGCAAAAGACCCATCCAAATTCGATCGCTGTTTCCGTTGTGGATGGAAATGGCCAACGAAACGCCTCCCAGTTGAATTGGACTTTTCTTTTCACGATGGGAAAGCGCCTCTAATTTCAACCGTGATCATTGATACGAGAACAATAGTAAAAGGCAACATAACAGCGCCAAAGCACGTAGAAGTGTGGTTGTCAGACGAAAACGCAGTAGCCGTTTTTCATAAGGTAGCCAGTGTTCGTTTAGCGCGAATCGCTGCGCAACACACGATCACATTTCAACCAACCCGTGCCAGCATTGTAAAACTGCGCGTCCTTAGTGCTCACGACCATGGCAGCACCAAGAATTTGGCAATTAGTGAGGTTGCGATCATTGAATCGCCCCAGCAACAACCATCGATCGTCGAAGCAGTGAAGAAAAATATTGCTTTCTCCGGATCAGGAGGTGGAATCAGTCGTTTCTCTTCCCATTGGTTGAAGGAGAAAGGCGGTGTCGCTCAACTCATCGATGGCAGTGACGAAACACCCGGTTGGCGTACCCATCTCGACCAGTTGCCCCAGGAGATCATTTTCTCCTTTAGAGAAAATCGCGAAGCTTGGATCGATTTTCTGAGCATCCGCAAAAATACGCAACATGACTCAGCCACATGGCCCAAGCGCATCAGTATAGAAACTTCTTCCACCAGCCCTGTCTCGGATTTCCGCCCAATTGGCGAATTCGTATTGCCACGAACTACGGCTGAATGGACAACGCCAATTCAAGGCGCTGCCCGTTATGTCAAGATGAAGATACTCGAAAATCATGGCGGACCTTATACCAGCCTCGGAGAAGTTCGCGTTGTCGAAGGGCAGGCCTCAGATTACCGGTCCGTCCTCTTCGGCGCTCCCACCGAAGCAGAGAAGTTAGCCGTGTCTTCCCTGCCCCGATCAGTGTGGCCCGAACAGGAACCGAACGGAGTACCGGCGAAAGCAACAGCAGTACCGCTTGGGGAATCCTTTGGGGGCATCATAGAGAACTCCAGCGATCGTGATCTGTATTCCTTTGTTGTTCCAGGAAATCGGCGAATGGCACTGGCAGTCGACCTGACGGGCGTTCCTTATCTCAGCACATTAATACAACTAAAAAATATTAGTGATGAAGAACTGAGGCGCGAAGAACCCCAAGGGCGTTCGACTCAAAACACATCCTTTTCCTGGAATATTGACGCTGGAGATTATTACCTGGAGATCACCAGGCCTCCGGTGTCAGTTGTGCTTTTGTGGGACGGTAGTGGCAGCATGGCGGGTCAGACCGAAAATTTACGTGCAGCTGTGAGGGCATATCTGAACACTCTGGGAGTTGATAACCACGTTAATGTGGCACGCTTTGCCGGTGCCGATGTAGTTGGTTTTCTCGACCAGTTTACTAACGACCCTCTTAAAGTCTGGGCTGTGATCAGCGATGAATTTACCGCGAAGGGGGGTACACCCCTGTACAAAGGGATTCAGAAAGGAATCGAGTTACTCGAGGGCAGATCGGGTAACAAAGCCGTGATTCTGATGACCGACGGAGTTGACAGTAAGAAACGCTTGCCAGTCTTTTGGGAAACGATTGTCACTAGCGGCGTCCGCTTTTACACAATCGGCCTCGGGCCCGACCAGGACGTCTTCTTTCAGGATCGCGCCAGCAATGGTAGAAGGCTCCTGGCAGACCTTTCCCGTGCAAGCGGGGGACGTCATTTCGCCGTGCACTCGAGTGATGAGTTGCCTGCAATTTATGAAAGAATCGGCAGAGAGTTACAAAGCCCAACGCACTACCAGTTAACTCTTCGTCAAATTGAAGAGACGGGTGGCTTAACCGTGATAGCCAATCGCGACACCGCCTCGGATGAAAATACCAAAACGACCAGTGGTAGGTCGAAAAAAGACGATAACAAGGAACATCTCCCTAGCGGGGAGCAACTCAGTAAAGCGGCTGTTTACCTGGAAATCATCTTTGACGCCTCCGGATCCATGAAGATTGCATCAGGTGGAGAAAGCAAAATTACCGCCGCAAAACGGGCCCTCAAGGAAGTCCTGAAGTCGCTAGATTCGGACCACATAGCCCTGGCTTTTCGCGCTTACGGCTTCGACACCAGCCTTGAATACGGTAAGGCGACAACCTGCAAAAACACGGAATTACTCGTCGATTTCAGTGAGGGCAGCCCATCAAGCATCTCCAGAGCCGCCAACCCGCTTCAAACCTACGGGCATACCCCAATAGCAAAGAGCTTGAGGCTGGCAGGTAAAGATCTCGAGCCTTTTAAAAAACAACATCCCACAATCTTGTTGATCAGTGATGGCAAGGACTCCTGCGACGGCAACCCCGTCGCCGAGATTGAACGATTGAGGGCTCGCGGACTAAACGTAAAGGTTCACATAGTGGGTTTTGACCTGGATGGCGCAGCTCGATCTCAACTCGAGGATATAGCCAACGCAGGTAATGGCCACTATTTCGATGCCGAAAACTATCGCGATCTGAGTGATAGCCTTAATCGGGTCGCAATGACTGTCAACCAGGACGCAAAGTCTGCTCGCCAGGAAGGGAATCCTGAGCAGGCAATTGTCCAGCAGAAGATTCCCATTTTTGATGTGCTGGATGCTGCTGGCCATCGGGTAGCACAAGGACAAATTGGCGATACGATCAGTGGCCTGGCTCCCGACACCTACACTCTACTCATACACCGAGAGGAGCCGCCGATCACCATAGAGAATGTTATTGTTAATGCCGGTGAGATTGCAGTCGTGAAGCCATAACATCGGGGTAGTCATAAATCGAAGTTGGCGGCAATAGACTCACCAGTGCTAGCGTTGATTGAGCAGTGCGCTGATAATCACGTCGTTGATGTAGAAACGCACTTTTTTGATTTGTGGAAACTGCAAGACGGTGTGCTCCAACTGCGCCATGACCCGCGGCGTGTCACAAATCCCGCCAATAAAAAACTGACCACTCAACTCCACTATAACTTCTTCTCCCTGCATCGTGATCTTATCCACTGTCAGACTGGAATTGGCCAGTGGGTGATACAAGCCGTAGCGCGACGCGAGTGCGTTACCCTGTCTGAGGAGAAACTTAATGATGTATCGAAGCGGATCTCGCCCCTGCGGGACTTTGACGCGAACCGTGTGCACACTATCGCCGCAACCAATGGTTTGGGCTTTACTCTTACCAGATTCAAGGGCGAAAAATGGCAGATTAACGGTACCAGGAATTAGCGTTGTTGACGCCACCCCTGTGGACCGAACAGTTTTGGCCTGCCGCGCTTGAGTGGAAGTTGTGGATGGCGTCTTTTTTCTCGGCTTGCCTAACAACGGTACACCTATAAAACGGCCGGGCCCGCCAACCGTCTTAAATGAATACGGGTGTTC
>DUAT01000013.1 GCA_012960755.1 Gammaproteobacteria bacterium | reverse complement strand
CGACCATGTTTACATCCACACGGTTATTCCAACGGGTCCAGACAGCTGCGTTTTTAAAAGCGTGATGTTAATACCTGAACCCGCGTTAACTGAAAAAGCGCAGAAATATTGGCAAGCAAACTACGATGTTGTGAGAAGTGTGTTCGATGAAGACTTTGAGATTGGCGAAGGCATCCAAAAAGGGTTTGCTACAAATGTGAATACAAATTTCATCTTTGGCCGGTTTGAAGCAGGTCTGCAGCTCGCTCAGAAGGCATTGGATGACGCACTCAAGGGCAGGCTGACGGTTCCGCAGCTGCGCTAGAGCATCATCGTTATTGGATCTGGGCTAAATAGCGCTCGGCCGTAGGTCGCCAATGACGGATTGCTGGCCAATAATCATTGTGCTCGACTTGCGAAAGTTTTTATTGCCGAAGGTATGATCCGGATGCAGATGTGTATTCACCAGAAATCGTATCGGTATCATTGGATACACTTCGCAATGTGGAAACAATCCTGTCTATTGCCGGAGCCTGCTGATTGACCATCAGAAATACACTGTTGTCACCAGTGAACAGGCCGGTATTGTCACCATTGTCCTGGATAAAGCCGACATTACGGGCAATCGGGTGGATGATTGTTTGAACTACAGCCGAGGTCTGCTGGGAATGGACTGGCACGGTTACTGGCACTGTTGACATCAACCCGATCAGAACCCGTGTTTTGATTTTCTTATTTGTGATCTTCCTGCGTTTTATCAATCCAAACGGGTTGGTCACCCATTTCAGGTGAGCGCCGAGGCACCGGATTCAAGCTGGAATGACCTGATCCGAGTCCATCATTCGATTGCATGATTGTTCGTTCTATCTCAAGCATGCCGCGCAGAACAAGTTCTTCACGCCAGGGCTGGCCGATCACCTGCACTGCAACGGGCATGCCTTCTGAGCCTTCGCGGGATCGATGGCAAGCCTTTACTAAGTCTGCATCAATCAGTGGTGAATCGAGCGGAATGTCCCACAGTTCTTCCAGATCTTTGCCTGTGACTCTGCCTGCCGGGACGACGCCCGCAGGCATATCGAAGTAGTTCCAAACCGCTGTGGTCCAAACAGCGGGTGAAAGATTCCGCACTTGTTCAACCGGTGGTGCAGGGAATGCCCATGCCGGACAGATCAGCAGGTCGAGCCCGAGTTGCTTCCAGTTCCTGTTCAATGTATCCCGTTGTCGATCCCGGGCGGCAATGATGGCATGGTATTCGGTGATGCTGGTCGCTACCGGCAGGAGGCTTCCAGGGCTTTGCGCGGTTGCCGACATGGCGGCAAGGTCCGGATGGATGGTATCAATTGTAGCATCGGTGCTCGTGCTGCTGTAATTACCGGTGCGTTCTTTTTTCGGTTTTGCCGGTGGCGTAGCTTCAGCTCGAATTCCCACTCCATGCTGGGCAAGCAGCACAGGATGCAGATCACTGAAGGGGATCACCGATGACGGATCAAACGGCACAAGATGGTGCCCGGCGGCTCGTAATGCGTCGACTACTCGCTCTGTAGCGCGAACGGTTGTTGGGCAGGGGTTTGGATGGGTATAACCTCCAGTCACGTGATAACCAATCGTTAGTGGCCTGGTTGCGGCCAGGATTTCCTCATTGAATGGGATAGGCGGCATGCGGGTGTCGATGTTCAGCATCGGACTGCCGTCTGCCCAGCAAGCCTTAAGGACCTCGGCGAGGTCCGAAACATTTTTGGCAAGCGGCCCACCGGTTGCGAGAATGCCATAGTCACCCGGGTGGTTTAAGATCGTTCGGCCATCGTCCCAGGCAAAGGAAAACCTTTGTGCCGTCGGTTTTAGACCCGCTACCCCACAGAAGGCAGCTGGACAGCGTACAGACCCGCCGACATCGGAGCCGATGCCAAAAACCGAGGCGCTGCTGCCAACCGAGGCACCTTCACCGGAGCTCGAACCGCCCGTTGTCCTGAGCGTGTTCCAGGGGTTTAGGGTATCGCCATAAGCCGGATTACCGCCCCCCCATGTTTCACCCTGTTGGGTCATATTAGTCTTGGCAATGGGAATTGCCCCTGCATCTCGCAGGGCCAGAACGGCAACGGCATCATGGCGTGACCCACCGGATTGTTGCATTCGTTCCCGCAAGGTCTTAAGACCCATGGTCACCGGCAGACCTTTCATGGCGTAGTGATCCTTGATGGTGCAGGGGATACCGTGAAGACGGCCCAGTGTCTTGCCACCCGATTCAAACAGGTATTGATCGCAGCGCTTTGCTTCATCAAGCGCTTCGGGGACCCAGCAGGTAAAGCAGTTGGTGGCCGCGTGGATCTGCCTTGCGCGCCGCAGGTAACATTCGACAATCTGCAATGCGCTCACCTCGCCGCGGATTTGTGCTGCAACAAGATGGGTGATGGGCAGAGTGAGAAGTTTCTCGTCAGATAATGCCATGGTCTATAATCCTGTTACATGTTGAGGTTCGATTTTGGTTGGTCAAGCCGAGTCGTAGTAAACAATAATACACACGAACAGCGCGTTGCGGGATGTGCTTTTTGATAAAGGTCACGTAGATAAAGGTCACGTAGATAAAGATCACGTAGATAAAAGTCACGCTATGGAGTTACTTTGAACGCTACACTTAATGTTGTCGCGTTGCTATGCCTCGGCTCCTAGTGTTTATATTGAGCCAGGGCATGCAGTACGGTCATATTCGTAAAATAAACATCGCCCGGGTTGCCGTTCAGTTCAACCACTTGTGGGATCCCATCGATAGTAAAGAAGTGCTGGTGAATGCGTTGCCACAGGTGAGCCCAGTGGTACCTGCGGTGAGCTGTTAGACCTGTTCTTTATGCCTGTGGGTATCCGTTCCTATTCTGCGATTATCGGCTGAAGCTTATGTTTCGTTTTCGTGATCAACTCCGCCAGCAGACAGTGTTGCCGGGATGGTTCAGTGAGCTGGTCACGACCATTCAATGGCCACTGGCGGCTGCACATTATGCCTTGTATTGAAAAGACGCCTGGGGATGGAAAAGACGTCTGGTTTAGCTTATATTTGGAGGCAAGTGGCAAATCTATCAGTTGATTTGTGAGCTAACTGATGGCCGTTCAACCAATAATAGTCCAGGGCCAAAAAAGGATTGAATATGAGTGATATGACTGGTGATGATATTCGTCTGGAAGGTAATGTCATTCAAAGACCTTTCCACAGCGAAATTCTGGCGTGGATTCTTGAGCCTAAAAGACTACTGGGTTTAATCGCTCTGGTGCTGGTTGCCCTGGTGCTGATTTCCCGTTCGGTGCTTGAAACCCTGGCTTTTTCCGTCGGGCTCGATTTTTATGAGCCTGAGTTCCAACAGATCTGGATGCCAATACTTTATGGCGAATTGGCTTTCGTAGCCCTGATCGGCGTGGTATCAACGCTCTATATCTGGCTGACCAGAGAGAAAGACGCTGCTGTCATTACACCTAAAGTGGAGCTTGATCGTTATTTCGTGTTATTGACCATGTTTGCAGTGATTGCTGTCTGGGCGGCGCCTCTAGCCTTCATGACGGTCGAAGCAGATGCGGCCTGGCATCAGGTTACCATCAGAGATACAGATTTCACACCGACTCATATTTTACTCTTCTATTTTTCAGTTCCCCTTCTGACCTGTTTGCTGGTGGCTACATTCGCCTGGGCGCATACCCGCTTGCCCATGTATATGAATCGAATCTCGGTACCGTTTGTAATCGTGGTGACCGGCGTTTTCATGATCATGCCGAACTATGGGTTTAATGAATGGGGCCATACTTTTTTCTATGCCGAAGAGTTGTTTGCCGCACCGATACATTACGGTTTCGTGTTGCTGGGGTGGGCCTTTTTTGCCCTGGTTCCGTTGGTGGTACAGGTGGTCGAACGGATGGCGAAACTGATTCCGATCGTGGCTGAAGAAAATGTAAGAAACAACGCTGCCAAGGCGGTCTGAATCGGTTCTTGTGTGACAAGGGTGCCAGGATCGCGATGTCCGGTTTGCTTGTGACTAGCCTGATTTAGTAATTGATGTCGAAAGAGACATTATGAATACAGATATTTCCCGAGAACTAAACAAGTATTACCTGCGTCTGGATGCCGTGGTGATTTTCGTCCTGTTCAGCTTTCTTGGCCTTTCAGTCATGCTGCATTTCTCCTTGACGGCTGGAGACTGGGACTACTGGATTGACTGGCGAGATCGGCGCTGGTGGCCCCTGGTCGCGCCTGTCTCTCTGCTGATGCTGATGGGGGCTTTTACCTATACGACCTGGACCCGGTTCAGGCTTCCTGTGATCGGAACCACCATTACGTTCATGTTGGCGCTATTTTCCTGGTTGAGCCGCTATTACAATTTTGTCGAGTTCGCAAATTTCCCATTCTCGTTTACTTTTCCGTCCACTTATATTGGCCTGGGCATTCTGCTCGACGCTACTTTGCTGATGACTCGAAGCCTGTTACTGACCTCGGTTTTTGGTGCCTATATGGTGGGCATGCTTGTTTACCCCTTGAATTGGCCGATCATTGCAGCCTATAAGGTTCCTGTCGAATATGCGGGTACGCTGCACTCTGTTGCCGATCTCATGGGGTTTCAATACATCCGAACGACAACGCCTGAATATGTGAGGATCATAGAAGAATCCACATTGAGAACTTTTGGCGGCACGGTAACGCCCTTGACAGCCGTATTTGCCGGATTCGTCGGCAGCCTGGTATTTGGCATCTTTCTATTGTTGGGGTTGGCGATCGATCGAGCATCGGTATTCGTCCGGCGACTTGTATGAGCGGACCAATCGGTTCAAATGGCCAGGCCGTTTTCCCATGCGAGCTGTTATGACTTTTGCTATGAACCGTGCCGTGAGCTTTGTCATAAATGGCGCCATGATCGGTGTGCTTTGGCTGGCCTTTGGTTCCGATGTCGAAGCCCATGGTGAACGAGCCCAGCTTGCCAGCATGCGCATGAGAACAGTGCATTGGTTTGATACGCAGGTTCACCAGACAGATGTCAGGGTGGGGGATCTCGTGACCATTACCGGTAAGTTTACGCCTTCTGAATATTGGCCGGACCACCTACCCGGCGTGGAAGATGCCGTCTATTTGAATGTCGGCGTACCGGGGCCGACCTTTATACGACTGCGATCATCTATTAACGGTGTACCGATGATTCGGTCCACTTCTCTTGTTAAGGGCAAGCTGTACTCGTTTGAAATTGAGCTCCGGGCGCGGATAGCTGGCCGCTATCATCTGCACCCATTGCTCAATGTCAGGGATGTAGGCCCCCTGGTCGGTGCTGGAACCTGGGTTCAGGTGCAGGATAATGAAGGCTCTGGCGCATTCGTCAATGAGATTAAAACAATGCAGGGCAATGTTATCGATCTCGAGTCATACGGTATGACGACCGTAAAGATCTGGCATGCGATCTGGATGCTACTCGGCCTGGCTTATCTGGTTTACTGGCTGATTCGCCGGGAACTGTTTGTTCCAAGATTCGTAAAAACAAAAGCGGCGATGGAATCCGGAGGTAATCCCAACGACATCATTACGCGGCGGGACTTCGTAGTGACTGCAGGTTTTTTTACCGTTACCCTTACCTTGATTCTGACCGGTTATCTTTATACTGAAATACGATACCCACTGACCATCCCTCTACAGACCGGCAAGGTCTCAGTTCAGGGAACGGATATTCCAGTGGGGCCCCTCAATGTCGAATTGAGCAGCGCATCATATCAACTGGGCGGCAGAAGCCTGTCAATGGAAGCGCGGATGACTAACAACGGAAGCTCGCCGCTTGTGTTGACTGAATTCAGTACGGCTAATATCAGGTTTATGAACCCCCTGGCAACGAAAACGATGCCGGTCTATCCCGGCGAAGAAATGGTGGCCGAAAAGGGGCTTGAAGTTTCCGTCCCAGTCATAGAGCCCGGCCAGTCGGTAGTCGTTGAATTGATCGCGTCGGATTCTCTTTGGGAAACTCAGCGTATGACCGGATTAATACATGCACCAGATAGTCGCTTTGCCGGTCTGTTGTTCTACCAGGACGAGGTTGGTAATCAGTACTTTCAGGAATTGGGCGGTGCGATCGTACCGAGCTTTTTTTGAAGAGACGTTTATTGATTCGACTTACCAGGCTATCGAGAGAAAATGTCGTGGCCAGAACTACTGAAGTATTAATCGCTCTATTGCTGGCTATGGCGTGCCCACCATCTTACGGCCATGGCGGGGTTGCGATCGAGGATGATGTCTGCATCATAAGAATTGATCGTTACAAGGCACACTTCACTGGATATATACCTCAGCAACGCGCAACCCAGGAATTTTGTGAAGATATCCCGGTTGTTGGCAACAGTGTATTTGTCCTGGACTTTATCAGTGATGAACTAAGAGACATGCAGGTCGACTTTCGTATTGTTCGAGATATCAATAATCTGGGACTCAATGTCACCGCGGACGACCTTGGTGACCAGGATGCGATCAGCCAGTCAACCATCCACTATGCAGGGCCCCAATATTACTCTAATGGAGTTTTAACTACCCGATATCGGTTCACCACTGGCGGAGGTTACATCGGTATCGTCACAGCATTACACCCGGAAGCGGGAGAGCGTTATCAGGCGATATTCCCGTTTCGCGTTGGTGAGCTAAATTATACTCGTTATCTACTGTATTACGTCCTGTTGTTCGGCTTCTGCGGAATCGTGATATATATGACCGGTCGCAATCGTTTCTTTGCCTTTGAGGAGTAGCTGATTTGAACATCCGCTCGCAATGGCTGGCGATAGTGGGGTTGGTGCTGCTGATACTGTTACTTTTGCCCGCCGATTGGTATCCAGGAAGCTGGCGATTGTTTTATGCCGATTGGCTCGGTACAACGACTTATAGTCCCCCTGACAAATCCCGTGTTACGTCGCCCGCTGAAGCGCCGGAATTCTGTGCGCCCGATCTTAAGGGCTGGCGCCCGGCGCAAATCATCGCTGGGATTGAAATTGATGCTTCGCCACTTTGCGCTGCCGATAACCCCTATGCAGTTGCTGCTTTCGTCAAGGGTACCAATCAGGTTTCCAGTGACCTGCTAATGCGGACGCGCCTGGCTGCCGATGCCGTTACCAAGGGCCGTGACCTCGATGGTGATGGCGATCCGGATGAGATTCATATTCGGCTTGAAGTCATCGAGTTGAACGGGACTTCACCAGACCAGGAAGCGCTCACTACCCAGTTCGAAATCGCCCCTGGAATCAATCCGGGACTGTGGGTATTTGCACCGAAATCATCCGGTATGTCGACGGAAAACTTCATTTCAAATATCGCCTATGACGGGCTGCGGCTACCGTCACCCGTGATTAGAGTCGAACAGGGTGATACGGTTTCCATAACGCTTGAGAATTCTCATTACATGCCCCACACATTGCACTTTCATGGCGTCGATCATCCATTTCTGGACGCAGACGGTGAAGGCAACGATGGTGTGCCTGCCACCAGTGAAATACCTGTCATGCCGGGCTCGGCGCGGACCTATAATATGCAGCCGAGACAGACAGGGACGATGTTCTATCATTGTCACGTGCAACCACAGGTGCATGTCACCATGGGCCTGCAGGGCATGTTTGTGATTGAGGAAAACAGGCCGAACAACTGGGTCCAGACCTTTAACACTGGTGCGGGTCTGGTGAGATACCGCTCGAAAACGAGCAGGCAAAGTTACCACAGGGAATACGATCTTCATTACCAGAATCTTCACAAAGGCCTGTCAGAGCAGGTGCAGAAGAGTAATGACCCTCGAACCGTAACCAAGGCGCTGCATCGGCAGTCCAATCCAGGTGCGGATGCGGACTATTTCACCCTGAATGGCCGGTCTTTTCCTTATACCTTGCGCGAATCGCTCATCGTTACCAAGCCTGATGAACGGATAAAACTTCGCGTGCTGAATGGTGGTAGCGCGGCGGTTGCGCTGCATACTCACGGCCACAAGGTCACGATTACCCATTACGATGGTGTTGCACACAATGAACAGGCACGAATTACCCGTGATGTCGTGTCGCTTGCACCTGCCCAGCGCCTCGATCTGCAGCTGGACACGACCAATGATGGTTTGCACAGCTATGGCGATGGTATCTGGCCGTTGCATGACCACTACCCGAAGGGCGTCACCACAGCTGGAATTGGTCCGGGCGGCAATGTCAGTGCAATTGTCTACGAAAGTTTCCTGCTCGCCAACGGCTGGCCTGATACCCGGGGTGTTGATCTCGGGGTTTATTTTGACGCTGACTACTACCGGAAAAAAATCCCGGTCTGGCAGAGTTACGATCCCGAGCATCGATTCGCAGATGTCGAGCGATCTTTCACAGCACAGGCCCGTCTTGCTGTTGTGGCTGGCCTGTGCGGACTTGTATTGGGTTTAATTCTCAATATAGGCATGACAATGATAAACAGATGGCGTTCTTGAATGCAGAACCTGGCCGCGATTAAATCGTTTGGCATGATGCTGGTGCTGTTGAATCTTGCTGTCTCAATGGATGCACAAACCAGTAATGGTGAACCTGAATCTGCAGCGGTTGAGCATGCAAATCATCACGGCAGGCATCAGAATCAGATGGCAGGCATGGTGATGAATGCGAACTCGGAAACCCTGCCGGACGACTGTAGTGATATCAGCCGTGAACACCGGTTTCTGGTTGAAGCGGGTGTCGAGTTCGCCACGCCCTACGCGGCTAATGTGTTCGGAATGAGTCAGCATGAGTGGCGGGTGGAGCCCTGCAGTAGGATCACCGTTGTGTTTAGAAACAATGATGAGATACGTCATCAATGGATGGTCCACGGCTTGCCCAGGTATTTGTACGATCAAGGAATGTTCCATATTGAGGTTGCTGGTGGTCAGAGCCTGGAAGGCACATTTATTGTGCCTGGAGACGATCGAACCTACCTGGTGCACTGTGATGTTGCCCAGCATATGGAAAAGGGCATGAAAGGCCAGCTCATTGTGGGGACTGGAAGTGGCGACTTGTGGAGTATCCCCGGCATAACGGCGACCTTCCGCAAAGATGCGGTTCGCCAAAATCCAGCATTTTTGATATTGATCCTGTCTGCAGGCATGGCAATTGCACTGGTGTTGGCAGTTTGGTCACAGAAACGTCATGGCCACTAGCCGTGGTTTGATTTCCGGGGCCAGTCAATATTTTTCCGGTCTCAAGTTGTTGACAAAAGTTTACCTGTCGTTTTTCGTCGGACTGGCCGGGCTTGTACTTTTTATCAATGAATCTTATCTATATGACAGTGCGTCGATATCACCAGTAGATTTTGAATACCCAGACAGCTACCTTACCGTCTGTGCCCCATCGATCGGCCGGGTGGCAGATCACGCGCCACTAAAAAGCCCTGATTTGATTTCCTACACTGTGACGACACCCGGCAATTATCGCAGCGACTTTGGTCATGCTTTACTTGTTGTCTGGGCACCGTCGGGTTTTAGCGAGATGATGTCAGAACGATTCACGGGTTTGACCCGTGCCGCGACCGAGCGGGGGTTTGTTGTTGTCCATGTCGATAGCATAGGGCTCAGTATCAGTAACCTGGCATCGCTCGGGAGGATACCCGATGCGGTAACTAAGCAATGGTGCATCGAACCATCCCTCGTTTTTTATACTGGTCACTCTGATGGCGGAACGGTGTCCAATGCACTCGCTGTTATGTCAGACCAGCGGCTATATCCGCGCGCCATAGGGCCAAGCGCGATGGGCATGCAGGGGCTTGATATGACAGCCTTCGCCTGCCCGGACCCGACTGCTGTGATGCTGATGCACAATCAGAATGATAGTCACTTTCCGGGCTTTGGCGAGCTGGTAGCAGCCTGGTGGGCAGACTGCAACCAGTGTTCCAAAACGACCGCCGTTACTAACAACAGAGGCTGCAGGGAATATACCGGCTGCGCCGCTCAAGCCCCGACCGTTTTCTGTGAACTGCCCGGTAATCATTCTTACTGGCCAGGTCGCGCAGTTGACCTGATTGGCTTCTTCAGTGAAGTCGTTGAGGCGTCAAGGCATTAGTGACCTAATCTGCGGCAGGCCCGAATTTGTGCAGTAACAGCAATCCTTAGCCAGTCGTTAGTCAAGGTTGTTGATTCAACAACCGTGCATAGGCTGATCAAGTTTTTGGCGCGTGTTGTTGTCCCCAAGCCCCCGCCTTCGGGTCGTCTTCACTGGAATTGGATGTGACAGGTTCGGGAATAAAGTGTGTGCCGCTGGCGCAAGTCATTGTGAGTGAATTCCGAGGCCCTTTAGTCAAGCGGGGCTGCCTGTTCCTGTCCCCTTCACGGTGCCGACCTGACGCTTCATGTCTCTCCGATTATCATGTAACTGACAAATTCATCCGCTTGATTGCTGACTTTGACCTGACTTAATCTAGCGCTGCTAGGACAATCTGTATAGCGGCTGACTAAGCGAATAAAATGGAATGCATCAAGACTCCCCCGTGCCCACGACCGTCGCCTGCTCCTCCTTCACCTTTAATAACATCACGGCGCCGATAATCATCAGTGAAGCCAGCGAGGCAAAACCAATGCGCTGTGATTCAAAGAGGTCGGTGACGGTGGCGACCAACAAAGGCGCTAAAAATGCGGTGACAGTCGATGACAAAGCAAACAGTCCGAAGAATTGGGTTACCATTTCTGGCGGGGAAATGCGTGCCATCAGGGTTCTGGATGCTGACAACCCGGTCACAAAAAACATGGCGAATACCTGATTTGTCGCAAAGTAAAAGAGTTCAGGTAATGATGCAAAGTAAGGCGCGTCCCACACGGGCTCAGAGCCCACTTCAATCACATACAAAATGGTGTCTGGCTGCACTGATACGAGTGTTAGCAACACAAGGGCGCTGGTGCCAATGGCAATCTGCAGTGCAAGAATGGAACCAATGCGGTCGTCAAGGCGCCCACCCATGTACGCGCCGAACATGGCCGACGCGCTAGTGCACAAGCCAAAAATAAGCAGTGTGGTGGTGTCCCAGCCAAAGGTGCCAGATGCATAGATGCCGCCAAATGTAAGCACGCCCACCATGCCGTCAATAAAGAACATCCGGGCAAGCAGGTAGCGTGCAATATTGGCGTAGTGTCTTACATGTTTCAGTGTTTGGAATACGTCCAGCACACCTTCTTTGGCCAATTGCCACATGGGCGAGTGTGAAGCTTTGCCATCGGGCGTAAATAACAAGATCGGCAGGGTCATCACCAACATCCATGCACCTGCAATCGGGCCGACGATACGGTTATGTTCATGGCTTGCCTGGTCAATGCCAAACAATGGGACTTCTGGTAAAAACGCCCAGGGCTGGGTGCCGGGCAGTGAAAATGCGACTAGCACAAATAACATCAGTATTAACCCACCGACATTACCTAACGAAAAGGCCAGACCGGAGATCACACCAACCCGGTTCATCGGTGCGATAGAGGGCAACATGGCGTTGTGGAATACCTCTGAGATAGTGAAGCAGATTTTGATGGCAAACAAAATTGCCAGCGACACGCCAAGACTCAAACCCTGACCTTCTGGTTTGATAAACCACAGGCTAAAGGCGCCCATCGTCATCACCAGCACCGTGCCCACCACCCAGGGTTTGCGGCGACCATCCTTGTCCGCAATTGCGCCCAAAAAAGGGGCGGTCAAGGCCAGTACAAAGCCTGCTGCTGCCGTAATGTAACCAATCAGGGCCTGACCTTTTACCGGATCACCGACCACTGTATTACTAAAATAAGGATAGAACACGTAGATAATGACCATGATGTAATACGGGTCACGTGCACCCTGACCAAATGTCCAACTGAAGTAACCAAGGGGACTCGCCGCAGGGGTGCCGGCCAGAGATAAGACTTTACTATTCATAGTTGTTGTGTCCCGTACAGCAAAATGATGCATTGTGTCTGCATCTTGTGTATCTGCAGCAGCCAAGTTAGCACATGTAGAGAGCTCACGCTCATCGTACTTCCCGTAGTAGAGGCTCGCTTACAGCACTCGTGATTTGGTGGGCGGGCGTTATAAAGAGCATTTTCTGAAGATTACAAAAGTACCCGCAGGTACACGATGCAGTCCCACCCACGCGTATTACAAAACTAAAGCAACAAGATCCTGAAACTTGGAACTATCGATCCACCTTCATGACCTGGAATCACATTTTTGTGGCAACTTCATTCAAGTGATGATCGACTATGTGTACATCTTATTTAAGATAAGGTACACACATCACGTTATCTGAATAGAAATCAAGCGGGTAATTTCATTTACTTTTTGCAATTCCTCCGTTTCAGTTTAAATTAGCAAAAGTGGCTATTAGCAGACAAGGTTAGGTGATTCTGTTTGGGTTGATGTCACACACATGTCAGACATTGCCTTCTGCCGTTAGCTTAGATCCCATGGTCTTTTCTATATTGCGACCAACGTGCAAATGACTCGTTGATCTCCTGGGTGCGCAAGTCGACGACCGACTTCAGGCCAGGGTGGCTGAAGATGTACGCGTCGTCCCCCCGAATTGCCGCTACGACCATGTCACCGATGACAGACGCATCGAGCATGTCCGACATGACGGCCTCCTGCAAGCCGCCCATAGTCCGCAACTTCGAATTGTCCTTGTCGCGTTGCATATTCGCCGGACGATTGCGGCCTGAGTGTATGACGTTGGTGGTTACTCCGCCCGGACACAGCACTGATACACCGATGTTGTATCGGGCTAGATCTCTGCGCATCACTTCCGACATGCCGACAACAGCGTATTTGCTGGTGGTGTAGATGCTGCCACTCGGAATCGGCATCTGCCCTGCCATCGAGGCTGTGTTCACGAAGTGGCCGCCTTCGCCGTGTGCCATGATGCGGTTGACGAACGTTTGCACGCCGTTGATAACACCATTCAGATTCACACCCATCACCCAGTCCCAGTCCTTGTAATCCATTTTGTGGACTCGCCCTGTGACGGCAACGCCGGCGTTGTTGCAGACCACGTGCACATTACCAAAGGCGGCCTCGGTTTCTCGGGCTGCCCGCTCCATTGCGTCGCGGTCGGTCACATCGACTTTCAGGTAGATCACTTCGGCTTCTGATCCGATATACGCTTCCTTTACTCGATCGAGTGCCGCTTGTTCGATGTCGGTGATCGCGACCTTCATGCCCGCGACCGAAAACGACCGTGTCATCGCAAGGCCTATGCCGCTGGCGCCACCTGTGACGAACGCCACCTTACCCTTAAGGTCTTTCATTGGGTTATCCTCCAGGTTGGCAGGTTGGCAGGTTGGCCAACTTGATGATGAACGCTGGAATTTTTTGCCCCAGCGTGAAGCGCTCGTTGCCTCTCTTTGCGCCGCCGACTTCGGGACGATTCAAGCTCATACTGCAAACACCACGGTCACTGGTTTCAATCAGATCAGCTGTCATGTCATATTTCCTCCACAGAATATTGGTTGTTATGTGGTGCGCCCACTTGGCAGGAGTGCGGCGATCGCCAGGGCGCTTTCCAGCGCCGGGAGATATCGCTTCCTGAATTATCCAGTTGTAGCATGCGGGCATTGCAGATGGTGATCTAGTCAAGGCTATCCGCTGTGTTGTGGTCGCTCGCATCGTTAATGATTCTCTTGCAGTCATAGACTGCCAGTGGTGCCTGGCTGGCTATTCCTGTAGCGATTTGCCTTACTGAATTGAGCATAGATTTTTGGTCGGAACAGGCTTCATAGATCAGATCCATTGATTTCGATAGCCTGCCCTCTGGTCAGGGCGTTCGCTACACAGGTTTGCGCCCGTCTTGCCTTCTTGCCATCAACGCATCATGACTGACGTCTTTTCAGCCGCCTACCAGCACGACTAACTTAAGTGTGCTGGACATCACCTGAACTCGATTCCGTCAAAGGTACCAGACGCCCGCCATTGCTCGAGAATGCGGAAAAACTTAATCGGTCCGCCCCCATAGCCGCCGGTGAGCAAGCCGTGGGGGTTATCTAACTCACCTTCATTGTTGTAATAGCCAGGCGTGCACTCAGCACGAAAGCGCTCGCCATACTTTGCGGTGCGCTTGATCTCGTCCAACCAACCCTGCTCACCCTCGGCACTCGCCTCGATGGTTTTTGCACCTCGATTGCGGGCTTCCGTCATGATGGCAGCGATTTGTATTGCCTGCTCTTTCAACGCGTGCGGGGCATTAACGGTCACCGCGGCTTGAGTGAAGCCAAGAAAGAAGCAGTTGGGGTAGCCGTGGCTGGTGAATCCGTGCAAGGTCTTGAGCCCGTTTGACCATTTGTCACTGAGCTTCTGGCTGTCGCGACCGATTACGTCATACCCCGCTCGTCGTGTATAACTCGTGCCTACTTCAAAGCCCGTCGCAAATATAAGACAATCGAGTTCGTGTTCGATCCCGTCGACCACCACTCCCTTCTCTGTAATTCGCTCAACACCCTTGCCTTTAGTGTCTATTAAATGAACATTTTTTCGATTGAACGTGGGCAAATACTCATCATGGAAACAGGGTCTCTTACAAAACTGACGGTACCAGGGTTTTAGCGCCTCGGCCGTTTTCTTATCTTTAACAATGGCGTCGACACGTTCCCTTACGCCGTTCATCTTTTTGTAATCGGCCATTACCATGAGCAGGCCTTTTTCTTTGCCGGTGAGCCGACGGCCAAGCTTTCGTGATGCTTGCTTGGCGGCTATACCGGTCAGGTTTCGGAAGATGTCGGTCCACCCGTCGGCAACTAGGTCTTCATCCTGGTCGCCACCACTGACCAGAACATTGAAGTTGTCCATCCTCTCGTATTGCCAACCGCTCTCCAGAGAAGCAGCCCAACCGGCATCCGTGGGGCGATTGTTGCGGACATCCACAGACGATGGGGTCCGTTGGAAAACTTTGAGTTCGCCCGAGCACTCTCCTAGATGTGGGATGCACTGCACAGCTGTGGCGCCAGTACCGATGATCCCGACTCGTTTATCCTTGAGTTTCGTTAGGTTACCGCCGGAATCACCGCCGGTGTACTCATAATCCCAACGGCTAGTATGAAATGTATGACCTTTGAAATCACTGATACCAGGAATCCCAGGTAGCTTTGGTCTATTGAGCGGCCCGTTAGCCATCGCCACGAAGCGAGCACAAATCCGATCGCCGCGATCTGTGGTCACGATCCAGAATTGTTCTTTCTCATCCCAGCTGAGTTCGGTTACCTTGGTAGACAGGCATGCGTTTTCATAGAGTCCGTAATGTCTGGCGATATTCTGCGTGTGCTGCATGATTTCTGGCGCACCTGAATACTTGTCTTTGGGCATGTAGTTCAGTTCCTCCAGCATCGGAAGATAGCAGTAGGACTCCACATCACACATGGCGCCCGGATATCGATTCCAGTACCAGGTCCCGCCGAAGTCGCCGCCTTTTTCGATGATACGTATATCTTGAAAACCTGCTTCACGGAGTCTGCCACCTAGCAATAAACCGCCAAAGCCGCCGCCGATGATGACGACTTCAACAGTGTCATTAAGGGGTGCTCTGTCAACAGCTTTCTCATAGGGATCGTCGACATAGCTGGAAAAATCGCCTTTCACTTCAACGTACTGGTCATTTGAGTCGTCTCGTACGCGGTTGTCTCGTTCTTCGAGATATTTGGCCCTTAGGGCATCGGGATCAAAGTCAATATCACCGAGCATTAAGCTGATTACATCTTGCATGTTAGGAGTAAGCAAATTAGGAATATAACTATTATCATAGTTAGTGTTCGATTTGAAGTAAACAGCGACGCCTTCCGGTCAAAATCAGCCATTGACCCTCAATGGGAAGACAACGTCACGGTGTCCTAAACTTGAATGAAAATCTGCAACTATGGTACTTGACCGTTACTCCGAAAATCCGGTTGATTCGCCTTCTTGGGCGAAATAAAATTCAATCTGTTGCTGTCGGGCAAATAAACGATTACCAGGGAATCAAATGAAAATCAGGATTGGTTCTAGACCTACAGTGGAATAAGCGCAGGGTGCAAAACCTGCGACTAGCAGGATAGAGGGGGTACCCTATGCAGAAAAGTGTCTCTTAGAATTAAATGTCAGTGGCCCCAGGTTCGCTGACGACGTTCAAGGCGCAGGTCCATAGCGTCGCTTTGGTCGCAGGATCGTAACATTCTGTCGTATTAAGCGAGTAATAACAGCGAAGTTGGGGATAATACGATAGATTGGCTACGTGACTCAGCACAGAATCGTTAAGGTATAATTATGCAGTACCGACTTCGCCAGATGCTCCTTGCTCTGGTTTTTAACCTATCAATGCTCTCTTTTAGTCCGGTTATGGCGGCTTTTACGCTGGATGTTGATGATGATGGCCATCTAGAGCCGCTGACGGATGGGTTGCTCGTTATGCGGTATCTGTTTGGGTTCTCTGGAGACGCACTGACCAGAGGGGCTTTAGCTGTTGACGCTCGCCGTACTGAGGCAGATCAGATTGCAACCCACCTGGCGCAGAATGATAACTATCTGGACATCGATAGCGATGCTGCCTTATTGCCTTTGACCGATGGACTCCTGATTATTCGACATTTGTTTGGCTTCCAGGGAGAACCCCTTGTTCAGGGCAGTCTCGGCAGCGCGGCAACGCTAACTTCCAGTGCAGAGATTAAAAGTTACTTCAATACCATTACTGATACAGATGGTGATGGAATTGTTGATAGTCTTGATGATCAGCCGCCGGTGCTAGCAGTTTTAGGCGCCGTGACTGTGAGCCTGACTGTGGGCGAGGACTATCTTGATGCGGGTGTTTCGGCAGTTGATCAGGAGGATGGTGATCTCAGCAGCAGTGTGGTGATCTCTGGTCTTGGTGATATCAACACCAGCAGTACGGGCAGTTACCTGGTTTCCTATGAGGTGACCGACAGTGGTGGTAATAGTGTATCGGTGACCCGGACCGTTACGGTTACTGCAGCGGTAGAATCACCCCAATCCTTACTCGTTTTATCAGATGGCGAAGTTGCAGATACTTGGGATCTGGGTATCGGTGCTTATGATGAGGGGATCAATTACAACACCTGCGAAAATGATGGCGGCGAGAGCTGTCCCAATATCGGTTGGTCAATTGTCGCAGATGCGCAGCGAGGTAATGTTCTCCAGGTGGCTCATTCTTCTGCTGGGAAGGTGGCTGGTTTATATATAAAAACCGCATCACCTGAGGATCTAAGCGCTTATGCAGGCGGCACCATCGAATTTGATGTCAGAATTGACTCAGGTGACCCTGCTATGAATATGAAGATTGACTGCGTCTATCCTTGTACTTCAGATAATTATGAATTGGGGGTCGCGAGTAGTGGTGAGTGGGTCAGCTTTTCGGTTGCCGTCAATGATTTGGTAGCTCAGGGTTTAGATTTAGGGACGATTGACACGGGTATTGTGATTTGGGCAAGCCAGTATACTGACACGGTCTTTCTGCTTGATCAGGTTCGCTGGGTAGCCAACCCAGACGGACCTGATGAGGGATCAGGTCTGCAGCCGCCTGGAACTGATTGGCTTAATCCAAATCCCCAGCCGGGCTTTCAGGGTAACGAGAGTTATCCGGGTTATTCATTGGTCTGGCAAGATGAGTTTGAGGGGTCAGAGATCGACACCACTGATTGGAATTATGAAACGGGTGATGGTGGCTGGGGAAATAATGAATGGCAGTATTATCGATCCCGTAACGCCTACCTGCGTGAAGGGTTACTCGTTATTGAGGCAAGAGAAGAGAATTATGGCGCTAAAAACTATACTTCGGCCAGGTTGACCACTCAGGATAAATTCGAGTTTGTTTATGGCCGTGTCGATATTCGAGCAGCGCTGCCGACCGGGCAGGGCCTGTGGCCGGCGCTCTGGATGCTGGGTGAAAACTTCTCCGAGGTGGGATGGCCGAGCAGCGGTGAAATTGACATTATGGAATTGCTTGGTCATGAGGACGATCGAATTTATGGCACAGTCCATTGGAGCAGTAATGGCAATGGAGCTCAATATCCTCTCGGAGGTGCAGGGAATAAGCTCACAGATGACGAGACCTACCATAATCGTTACCATGTGTTTAGCTTACTCTGGTCAGAGACCCAGCTGGAGTGGTTGGTCGATGGCGAATCCTTCCTGAAGTTCGATATAACCGACGCCGCGGATTTGGCGGCATTCAGGAAGAAATTCTTTCTGATATTTAACGTTGCAGTGGGTGGTAACTGGCCGGGGTACCCAACTGCTGCGACGCAATTTCCGCAATTTATGATGGTAGATTACGTGCGGGTGTTTGCCAAAGACTGAAATGATGCGCCTCGAGGTCTTGCTCGAGCGATAGTAAAAGACATCGATCCTCTACTTTATTGGGGCATTTTGATGCCCGGGCGGTTACGCTTGAATGGTCTACTTGAATGGCCTATAGGGCGCTTTGAAGGTGGCGGGAGCCTGTTAAGTTCATTCGATGGGATCGGCGTCGTAGGTTGCAAAGTCTGTTTGAAGTTAGTTTAGCTTTGACAGGCAAGGTAAACGCAAGACAATGATGTGCAGTGGTATGACTGGC
This sequence comes from Gammaproteobacteria bacterium, assembly GCA_012960755.1. The sequence goes on along the minus strand of DUAT01000013.1, from coordinate 26,795 downwards.
TGGTAAATCGTTGGGACAGGATGTGCAGAGACCCATTATGATGTGCGCTTTATCACTGCTGTGGCCGCTTTCTCGAGCGCGCCCTTTTTTCTTTACAACAGCGCCTTTGACCGACCGGAAATCTTCTCCGGTAGCCATAAATGAAATTATAAAATAGTTCTCTTAACACCTAATTAGTCCGTAAACTTAGTCATATCAGTCGATTTAGAAGCAAATGATTAAATTCCCGGCAATAGTTTTCCGTCTTACCGCATATATCTCCCTGTTCACCGTTTTAGGCTGGAGGTCAAGCCCCAAGACGCAGAAACTATCGCAGTAAAAATCTATTTGGATAATAGAGCAGACCCGTAAAACTCACCTAGGGGAAGTTATGCAACAGCAATTAATGAGTAGTTCTGTGGACTGGAAATCCCGGTTTTTTAAATGTAATCATTTTGGTGGAACGCTTGCTCTGGTCGGCTTGTTGATGCTCACTGCCTGTGGTGGCGGTGGTGGCAAGGTTATCACCAAGAACGATCTAGTGGATCCCGGAACGGATGGTGTGCCGCCCACATTGATTAGCGTCACGATTAAGATGTCTAGAGATAAAGATCCCAAGCCAATCGGCACTGTTAAGTTGGGCCAAGCCGTTAGGATCGATATAGAGGCGAGCGAGGCGCTCATGAAGCCCGATATCATGTTTAATGGCATGCCCGCAGATGAAATTGGCGGGAAAATCGGTGATTGGTATGCGATTTACAACATGACAGAGGCGGATCCTGAGGGACTGGTGACCTTTTCGGTCGCGTACGAGGATACCAGTGGTGAGACGGGTGTCAGCGCTTCTGAGACGACTGATGGCAGTGCAGTAACCTATTGTATAGAAGGTTGTTCAACGGGAGACAGTTCGCTGGCTGGAGAATGGATGCTTGCCGGGGAAGGTGCCGCTGCTGTCGGGCCGACGGCCCTGAGCGCTGAATGGTGGGCTTCGACGTCAGCAAATGGTGGCGGGCCCGCAGATCGTGCCTGCTGGTTTGATGACGTTTTCTATTTTGGTGAAGATGGTTCCTTCCAGAACATCATGGGTGGTGAAACCTGGGTCGAGGGCTGGCAGGGCGGTACTGATACCTGTGGGGTCCCTGTTGCACCCCATGATGGGAGCTCGCTCGGAACCTACACTTATAACGAATCTGCTGGAACCCTGGTTATTAATGGTCGAGGTTCGCATCTGGGGTTAGCCAAAGCGGTTAATGGTTCAGAGCTGTCAGCGCCAGGAGCTGCGCCGGATTACATTACTTATACGGTCGCGACGCTGGATGGTAACAACATGACCGTTACCCTGGAGACGGGCGCGGGGGTCTGGTGGACTTTTAATTTGGTTCGTACTCCAACCTCGCCTTTAGTGGGTAACTGGAAATTAGATGGTGAAGGGGCGGCGTCCGTAGGCCCTGTTGCAGAGAGCGCTGAATGGTGGGCGTCTACCAGCGCAAATGGTGGCGGGCCGGCAGATCGAGCTTGCTGGTTTGACGATGTTTATCAGTTCAATGCCGATGGGTCATTTGCCAATGTAATGGGTGGTGAAACCTGGGTGGAGGCCTGGCAAGGCGGTGCCGATATGTGTGGCCTGCCTGCGGCACCTCATGACGGCAGTCAGAATGCGATCTTTCAATACGATAGCGAAGCCAGCACGCTGAAACTCACTGGCTTGGGTGCGCATATTGGTTTAGCAAAAGCAGCTAATGGAGCAGAATTGTCAGCGCCAGGCCAAGCACCTGGTTCAATTATCTACGACATAACCACGTTAGATGGTGACAATATGACGGTGACCTTGGAGACGGGGGCGGGTGTCTGGTGGACGTTCCGACTCAAGCGTGTTTCTGGTTCGCCACTCGCTGGTAACTGGAAGCTGGCAGGTGATGGCGCGGCTTCAGTTGGGCCTGTGCCTGAAAGTTCTGAATGGTGGGCCTCCAATGCCGCAAATGATGCTGGCCCTGCTGGACGTGGTTGTTGGTTTGATGATATTTACAACTTCTCTTCGACCGGCTCTTTCCAGAACTTTATGGGCGGCGAGACCTGGGTTGAAGCCTGGCAAGGTGGTAGCGACGCCTGTGGCACACCAGTGGGTCCGCACGATGGCTCAAATGCCGGGTCGTTTGTTTATGACGAAACTGCAGGTACATTAACAGTATTGGGAACCGGCTCGCATGTGGGTTTGGCAAAAGCTGTAAACGGCGAAGAATTAGCCGCACCTGCCGGTGCGCCGGTCTCTGTGACTTACAATGTAACAACGCTGGATAGTGACAGTATGACCTTGACGGTTGAAGCTGGTGCTGGTGTTTGGTGGACCTTTCGACTGATGAAAGTCAAGCAAGCTGCTCTGGCTGGCAAATGGAAGCTTGATGGAGACGGTGCGGCCTCGGTTGGGCCTGTTGCAGAGAGTGCTGAATGGTGGGCATCCACTGCCGCTAACGGCGCAGGTCCGGCAGGCCGAAGCTGTTGGTTTGATGATGTTTATGATTTTGGCAGTGATGGCCTGTTTGCCAATGACATGGGTGAGGAAACCTGGGTTGAAGGCTGGCAGGGTGGTGCTGATTCATGTGCAGCGCCCGTTGGGCCCCATGATGGCAGTGCTGCAGCAGCGTTCGATTATGACGAAGATGCAGGTACCTTGACCATCATCGGTAGAGGTGCGCATTTAGGCCTGGCTAAAGTGGTTAACGGTTCTGAGCTAGGCGCGCCTGGCGATGCATCCGACGCTGTAACCTACACAGTTGTGACACTAGATGGTGACAATATGATTGTCACCCTGGAAGCAGGTGCTGGCGTATGGTGGACTTTCCGTCTAGTGCGATCAAAGGCAACATTTTCCGGGAATTGGAAGCTAGCCGGTGAAGGTGCTGCGGCCGTAGGCCCGAATATTGGAAGCGCGGAGTGGTGGTCTTCGACTACGGCGAATGGTGCCGGGCCTGCTGAGCGATCCTGTTTGTTTGATGACGTGTTTCATTTTGGCGCAGATGGCTCTTTCCAGAACTTTATGGATGGCGAAACCTGGATTGAAGGCTGGCAGGGTGGCAGTGACGCTTGTGATGTACCAGTCTCGCCTCATGATGGCGCATCCGCAGGTAGCTTTACCTACCAGGATGTAGATGGTTCATCGCATCTGGTTATTTCCGGGAGAGGGTCGCATCTAGGACTGGCGAAAGCGGTTAATGGTCAAGAGCTGGCGTCTACAGGTGAAACGCCGGATTCTGTTGACTACCTGGTTACAACGTTGGATGGCACTAGTTTAACGGTGTCTATTGAGTCTGGCGCGGGAGTCTGGTGGACCTTCCAGTTGGCTAAGGAATAAGGTTCGCTTATGTTCAGGCAACCGAAAAGCCGCATTCGAGAGAATGCGGCTTTTTGTTTATGCTAGGGTGCTTCTTATATAAGGCTTTTCTTATATAAAACTTTTCTTATATAAAGCATTTTCCATATAAAGCTTTAGGTCCAGCGGTCCCTGTTCCGGTAGAGAAGAGGGTAAGCGCTCGGTCTGGTTCTCGTGAAGGAAGGCTGAGCTGATTTAAAGCCGGGCCTGACAATATTTTGCAATAAACGCGTTGTGGTCGGGCAACTGCTTGATAACGAGTTCGACTCTCTGCAACTGGTGCCGCATGAATTGCCGCAATTCATGGTCGCTCATCATGTCGACGATTGGATGATACGATGCTGGTGTGAGGCCCTGCCCAAGCATGACTTGAGTCCAGCTGTTTTCTCCGAAAACGTCCCCTTCAGCTTGAAAAACGCGACCGGATTCCTGGAACAAAGATAATCGATGTTGAAGTGAATCAGGGATCGACATGGCCCCGTTACGCCGCCAGAATTCGGTATCCGTGCGCTCGGTGATATGGTAGTGCATGATGATGAAATCGCGAATAAATTCGTATTCATCACTCATCTGCTGATTGAATTCGTGCTGGTCCGGTTGATTGATGCCGCCATAGGGGAACATTTGCATCAATCGTATAATGCCCCGTTGAATCAGGTGAATGCTGGTAGACTCAAGCGGTTCGAGAAAACCTGAGGCCAGGCCCAGAGCAACGACATTTTTCTTCCAGTGGAAGTGGCGTTGCCCTGTTTTAAAGGGAATGACGCGGGGTTCTATCAGCGTATCGCCCTGGATGTTTTTTAACAGAAGGCTTGTAGCTTGATCGTCACTCAGGTAGTCACTGGAGTATACCAGGCCATTACCTACCCTTGATTGCAATGGAATACGCCACTGCCAGCCGCTTGCCTGGGCTATTGACCGGGTGTAGGGGATGGGGGGCGTAACCGATCTTGTCTGAACTGCAACTGCCCGGTCGCAAGGTAACCATTGAGACCATTCTTGGAAGCCTGTGTTCAGGGTCTTGTCAATGAGTAAGCCTGCAAAACCACTACAGTCAATAAAGAAATCACCCTGCACGGTCTGGCCATTGTCCAGGTGCAGCGACGCTATATCACCGTCCTGCGTTTGTTTCACCTGGATGATTTTCCCTTCAATACGCCGGGCACCAGATTTTTCTGCTAACCGTCTTAAGTAGCGCGCATACCGAGTAGCGTCGATATGGTAAGCATAGTTAAGCCCGTTCTGTTGGAGTAAACCGAATTTTCCGGCTACAGCTGCCATAAGCTCAGGTGAATACCGGCTGTATTCTTCGCTTAAACCAAGTGTTCTGGCTTTAAGCCAGAAGTGTTGGAAACCCGCAGCCCAGCATGATTGACCGGTATAACCAAACGCATGAATGTATTGATGGTTTAGTTGTTTCCAGTTTTCAAAGGCGATGCCGAGTTTGATGGTTCCATGTACTTCCGCAAGAAATTCAGCTTCGTTGATCTGCAGGAGCTGATGCAGGGCAAAAAATGTCGGTATTGTAGCTTCTCCAACGCCTATGGTTCCGATTTGATCTGATTCCACGAGGCTGATATGCAGATTTTTGCCGATTAGCTTGGTCAGAGCTGCAGCAGTCATCCAACCGGCTGTACCGCCACCCACAATCACCACATTCCTGATTGCTTGATTATTCATAGGGCGTTTGGTCCTTTTGCCATTACTGTAGTTTCTCTCGAAGAAAAGTTTTTAGCCCATTCGCGCTTTTTTCTTCTATCGGATTAAGGATACCTCTGGCTTTCATGGGGATATGTTCCACGGTGTTTGATCCCGTGTTAAAAATATAATGATCAAAGAGCTGGCGCCAGGCATCTCGCTGTTCGGGTGGTAGGTCCCGTAGGGTCAGAATTGCATGTTGAAGTGCGTTTAACGGTGCACCCAGGTAGCTTGGGGAACTGCGCCACCAGTAGTTGACCAAGACGTTAAATGCATCTACGGCCTCGACGTGATGCCACCACATACTGGGTATCAAGAGCGCGTCCCCCGCGGACAGATCAGCAGTTCGAGCCTGTGATAATGCTTCCCTGAACTTTGGGTGCAGGGTTAAATCTGGTTGCCTGAAATCGACCATGCTGATGGGCTGGCCAGCGGGGGTAAAATCCAGTGGACCGATGTACAGATTTTCAACTTGGCTCGGAGGGAAAAGCTGAATCTGGCGGCGCCCTGCGACCACACAAGCTAGGTTGGAAGGGAAATCAAAATGAGCGGCGACACGGCTTTGATTGCCCAGCCAGATGCTGGCAAGCGGATTGAGATGATGCAGGGGCAAGTCGTTATCGTCTCTAAAACCTGGCAGCCAATGATCAATGTTGGTTGAGCCCACGTACAGAGTTGGCGGGTCTGAGACTGGCAAATAGCCAAGAATTTGATGGATCGCGTCGCTTAGAGCCATTCGCTTGTACTGAAAATTAAAACCACTGAGATCCTGGTTATAGAAAATCCGGCCTGCTGCATCTGCAGGCACGGCCATGGCAGTAATGAGTTCACCGCAATCAAAATTTGTTAAATAGTGGGCGAGTTCTTGATCTGATGCCCGTGCAGCAGATACAGCGGGCCAGTCGCTGACTAGACCCTCCAGCACTACCGGTTCGGGGCTGCTTAGAACCTCTTCAGACAGGCCCCGACTATCCCTGGCTTGGATGCGCTTTATCTCTAGCATGGCTGTGAGAACAGGTTAAATATGGTTTCACTGGCCTTGAGAACCCGTATCATCATGGCTTGTCTCTCCTGTCAATCAGGGCTCGCAAGCGGGAGAATGAAGCAATGGCCATAAAAATGGGCTGTAGATACCCTTCTTTGTTCAGATGCGCCAGGGCGTCGCCTTCCAGTTCATACAGCTTTGTTTCATTGATGGTGTAAAAGTCATTCAGGCTCTTTTTAGATCCATTGTTAAAGGTAATATCCAAAGTCAGTGATTCTAGAAGGTCGTATTGTAAAAGGGTCTTTGAAAAATTTTCATTGTGCTGGTGTGCCCGATGAATCTTCTTTAATAACAGCATTGCCTGCTGCAGGAAATCAGATGGGCTGCCGTCTTCTGAAAACAGGCGCTGCCCTTCATTCTTACCGACTCTGGGATGATCCCTGTCGATAGAAATGACAGGTTGGGTTTGGTCAGGCGACTTCGGGTCTACTGTCTGGTGGGCGATTAGAAAGGGTTGGCGCCGAATCATCATTGGTAGATAGCTTGCATCCCAGTTACCGTTATTCAGGAATAGATTCTCTTCGGGTTCAAAACCACATAGTGCAGCGGCAAAAAATTGGCCAGTCTCGACTTCTTTCAGGAAAAAGATCGGGTAACACGATTGAATATCTCTGAATTCCAGAGGGAAGGTTGGGACATACATTAAACTGTCGCCATAGATGGCATCGTAGGCTGTCACAACGCGTATTTCGCTATGTTTGGAGGCAGTTACGATCTGGAAGTTAGTCATGATGTCGGCTCATTTTTCCTTGGGATGATGGGTGTTTCATTAGATCTTCTGGAGGCCGAAAGTATTGATTTTATTAATTAGCTCGCGGTTGGTTGGCAGTGCCGATTTTAACTGAGCTGCCTTGTCTAGATTTTCTTTAAACAGGGTTGCTGCGAGATTAGCTGCATCCTCTTCAGTGTTTCGCTTTGTATGGCTGTTAATTGTCTCGAATCCCATGCCGTATAAAACATATTGAAAACTTGCTGAGGGAAACAAGTCGTCGACGTGATGACTATCATAGTGCCATGGACTGATGTGGCGCCAGAGGGCGAGTGATTCCTGCAGGCTGTCGGGCACACTTGAAGGTGCCAGGTTGTCTGCCCAGTATGGTAACGTCGTCTTTTTATTTAACACGTAGTGTAGCTTCAGGAATTCAATGATTCGTTCCCAGCGGAACAGAAACCGTTTATTGAACCGGTTCGCTACAAGATCCATGATAGAACGAGTGGCTGGCAGCTGTTCAGCGATCATGCTTGCTGAAAGCTCGACCAGGACGAGGGCTGATGCCTCTAATGGCTCGATAAATCCCGCTGACATACCGATGGCGACACAGTTTCGATGCCAGAATTTCTTTCTATGACCTGGTTCAAAGGTTAGCTTTCGCAGTGACACCTGTTTTGATTTTGAGGCGGTGGTAATGCTTTCAATATAATTGATCAGCGCATTACTTGCCTGTTCTTCACTGATATGTTCTGACGAGTACACATGACCGACACCGCGTCGGGAGGGTAGGCCTATATCCCAGATCCACCCCGCTTCTTGAGCGGTTGAAAGTGTGCAGGATTCAATCGGCGCATCATCCGTTGGGTAAGGGACCTGGGTCGCAAGGGCGCTGTTATTAAACAAGATATGGGATTTATCTTGTAAGGCAATACCGTAGTGCTTGCCGAGTAGAAGGGCTTTCGAACCTGTGCAGTCAATAAACAGACTGCCGTCAATGGTACCCGCACGATCTGTGGTTATGGATTTGATGTCGCCGTTTTCAGCGCTATTAATTTCTGTAACAGTCGCTTGGATGTGTTCAACGCCGAGTACGTTAATGCAGTGGCGCTTTAACAGCGCCGCTAAATTTGTTGCATTCAGATGGTACCCATAATTGACGTTAAAAGCGTATTCGGGTGTTGTAATCTGTTTTGGTGCTAATTGTTTCGAAAAGAGTTGGGGTTGTGGACACACCGCTTCAGAGAAGGAGGGGCGTTCAGCCAGAGCAAGCCAATGTGGCGCAAGATTTGTATCTGCATATCGATGCGGAGCTGTAAAAGGATGTGCATAGGTGTCGCTCTTGCCGGTAGCCCAATTTTTAAAAAAAGTGCCTTGTTTGAAACTGGCGTCACAGTTCGTTAACAAGTCTGTTTCGCTGATACCCATCTTCTGGAGGGTGCTTCTCATGGAAGGCCAGGTACCTTCACCAACGCCGATGGTGCTGATATCAGGGGATTCAATGAGAATCAGTTCGAAAGGGTGATGATTGGCTGATTTCGAGATGCGGTGTTCTGCTGCAATAATACCTGCTGTGAGCCAGCCCGCGGTACCGCCGCCAACAATAATAATCCTGGTGATTGGATCATTCATAACTTGATGGTGGATCTGTTCTGGTCCGATGGATTGGGCTGCAATTGGGATATGAGTCTGTCATAACAGATTGATCGTGAGAACACTTGAGTTAATAGACGCAACGCTGATTTATTGTAAAAGCTTATCCACCTATATGACACAAAAAGAAGCCGCTAATATAAAGCGGCTCCTTTCGGCAGATGCACATGGTTGTTCGTTTACCTGAAGCTATAACGAAGCCCAATGTCGTATCTTGCGCCACCTTGCACTGCCTGAAGTACCTGATCCTCGGTCAGCCCATAGACATGAACCGTGGACTCAGTCACATTCTGTCCAGAGAAATAAACCGTCAGTTTTTCACTTACATCATAGGTGATGCCAAGATCAAGTTGGCCATAGGCCTTAACATAGGTTGGGTTGGTGTAGGTTCCCTGGCCCTGGCCAGCACCTGCCAGGAAGCTATCCCGCCAGTTATAGGCGAGGCGAACCTGTAAATCATTTTTATCGTAGAAGCCGATCAGGTTGGCAGAATCACTGAGGCCGTTTAAGACGAACTGCCCTTCTAATGAGTTTGTATTATCGTAACCAACGTCAGCACTGGCGAAGGTCGCATTGGCGATAAACCCATAACCTGAATCGCCAAAGTTATGCTGTAGATTAACCTCGACACCATCGACTTTGGCCTTCTTCTGATTTATCGGGCGTGTCAGCGTCCAAACAATTGATGGATCTCCTTCTACGCCGAGAATGGTATCACCGTCGACAGCAGGGTGGTCCTGGTAATTATCCAGAATATACTGGCCTACTGCTGTGTAGTTATCCGGGTTGAGGCCGCTGTCAGAGATGGCCTGGGTCCAGAGTTCACCGCCAATAATGTTAGGGATTTCAAACAAGGTATCTTCTTCTAAACCAGAGCCAATGAAGTTCTCTACATCTTTTTCAAAATAGCCAACGGAGAAGTAACTGCTGTCGCCGTAATACCACTCCAGCGAGACATCGATGTTAGCGGATTGAATGGGTACCAGACCCGGGTTGCCCGCCGAAGCCTGGGCATTGACGCCCGGGTAGTATTGGGTGCTGCTCGCTGTGAGACCCCCTTTAATATCATTGTAGCTCGGACGAGTGATGGTTTCGCTGTAAGATGCGCGAAGTATGACATCCTCGATCACTTCAATATCAAAATCGATACTGGGTAGAACCTGATCATATTGACCTTTGAAATCTTCAAAGCCAGAGATGGCATCACCACCTGAACCGGTTGCTTCCGTGATGTAGAGTTCGTTGCCAGCCTTTGACCAGCGAGAGCCATCATAGAGGATTGAAAATGCGGCGGATGTTACGTCTGTTTCTTCGTAACGAATGCCAGCGTGAAAGTTAGCCGGCATGTCGCCCAGGTCTCCACTCCAGTTGAGCCGAACGTATGCAGCGATCGATTCTTCGAGGGTTCTGATGTCATTGGGCCATTCGGTTGATGCACAGTAACCGGTTCCGCAATCGCCAGTCGCTTCATAGGCAGCACCACTGGCTGCATAATCGGCTTCGCCTGCTGCCTGGAGATCTGCAAGATCTGCTGTAAAGAACTCTGTTTGCAAGCGCGGGTCATTGCCCCCGGAGAGCTGATCGAATTGCCCTTCAATTGTAGATCTCACCACAATATCAGCGAGGTCGCCGGGATCGGTAATGCCGCCCCAGTTGTTAAGCTGGATAAAATTGGAGACTGCGCGGTTGTCAACTTTGCTGACCTGAACGCCAAAATCTATGCTCGAGCTTTCAATGAAATCCCAGGTGCCACTGAATTTGGCCTGGTCAATATTCATCCAGGCGGCGTCATTATTGAAAACGCTGCCAGTAATAATCATATCATTGGCATACATTGGGCGATTTTCCTCACCACCTGAGTTCAGGTTTAACGCCATTATCGGTATTTCGGATCCTGTGATGATAGATTGGCCGACTTTATTAAAGGTTGCGATAGTGATTAGCGAGGATGTTCCGTTCGGGCCATTTGCGCCGGTTTCAGCGCTTGAATCGTGGTAGTCAAAGGCAAGAGTGAGGCTATCGCTGATCTGCCACTCGAGGTTGAAGCCCATAGACTCATTAAAATTGATTCGCCCATCTTCACCGGTACCCATGGCAAAGTCAGCGTTATTGACAACCTCGCTGTAGTAGACCGGGCTGGCAATAGGGCCATTGGTCCATTCGCTGGATTGTGATACCGCAGCCGTGTTCGAAAACCAGGCGGAAAGATCACTGTAGGACCGCTCCAGGGTGTATTCCGAGCGGATGTAATCAAGCGTTGCGATAATGTTGTCTGTGGGTGCGACCTGGAGAACCAATTGCCCGTTGCGTCGCTCGGATTCGTATTCGGCTATATTATAGGCCATGGATTGCGGCAGAGAATAAGACTCGCCGGCAGTCTGCGGGCGGTTGATCTGGTTTTCATCATTGGCCAGCTTGGCACCCGTTGAGCCGTTAGGAAGAATATCGTCCCCTGGCCGAGTATACCAACCACCGACGCTTGCGGCGTTGACACCGTTGTGACGCGTTTGGTTGGTGGCAGTAATAGCAATCCCGATAGTGCCGTCAGCGAAGCTATCCATATAAATACCGGAAAATTCTGGTGTTTGATCCTGGCCCGTGCGAGTCGAGGTATCGCTTACCGATTTGAACGCGAAGCTTGCCGCCGGTTCGGCCATCAATGGTTTTGGTGTTGAGATATTGATGGTCGAGCCAACGCCTCCGGAAGGGACATCGGCGCGGCCGGTTTTATAGACTTGGACGCCAGCAACGCCCTCGGATGCAAGGTCGCCAAAATCAAAAGATCGACTCGCACCATTGTGGGTTGGCATCTGGCGTCCATTCAACGTAACCAGGTTATATTCAGGACCGAATCCGCGAACAGTAACCTGGCTACCTTCTCCTCGGCTTCGTGAAATAGAGACCCCGGTAATCCGTTGCAGGGATTCAGCGAGGTTGGCATCGGGAAATTTACCCATCTCTTCAGCTGAGATGGCATCAACGACACCCATGGCATTTCGTTTGATATCCATGGAGCGCCGAAGGCTGCCCTTGATACCCGTTACAACCACTTCTTCCATCACTGCGCCATCGGCAACTGTGGTGTCTGCGGCATAGACTGGTGTAACATTTCCGGCAATTGCCAACGCGACGCTGCTACAAAGTATTTTTCGTTTGAATACCATGTTGTTTTAACCCCCTCTGTCGAACTTATCCCGTTTCGAGATTCACTTTGTTTGAATGTCTTTGGATAGACATCTTCACTAAGAGATGCTAACGCCTCAAATTTTGAAACTCATTGTTTTTGAGACTAACAGGTCAAATATGCGATAACAGGGACGCCTTACAGGTAATTATCATTAATTCTAGCCCTTTTAACGAAAATATACTGAGTTTCGTCTTTTTATAGTCCTGCCGGGTAACGTGGTCTGGCAGGTTAGTCATCGAGCCCCTGATTTAATTGACCCTGATTTAGTTAAAGAAGGTAAGGGGCTTTGCCGGGTTAGTTTCTATATTGATGTGAGATTTGTGGGTATGCCAGGACGCAAGTACTCACGCCAGGTTAGTTGATTCTTCTGGTATTTGGTCTGCTAACCACGCCATGGCTGATTTGTTGGTTCAGGCTTCAAGCTAGGGATAAGCCGTTGGCCAGCTCAACAAAATTCGGAAGAACCTGGATAAACATCAGGATTGTTGACTTGCAATAGAGTCGTGAAAAGGGATATGCGCAAAAAGAGGTTGACAACGTTGTCATGTAAGCATAAAACAGAAGATGACAGCGTTGCCATTTCTATTTTGTGCAAGGCGGCGATTACTTTTAGGATAAGGATCGGGTGGGTTAAACATGTCAAGTAACTTTATATTCAATACCCCTAGCGAGATAAATGCGGAGTCAATGCTTTCTGTGGTCGTAGGATGTAGTGGGAATAGAACGGCAGTACGACTGAACCGAATGCTGAGCGATGTAGAACATTTGGAGGTAGTGGCAAATTGCACAGAAGGCCGTGAGGCGCTGCAAGCTTGTTTGGACTACCGGCCTGACCTGGTTTTCCTGGATATTCAAATTCCAGGCTTGAGCGCAATTAATGTGGCTGCCAGTTTGCAGGCTAAGAAAATGCCAAGAATCGTGTTTGTTACCGAGGCAGCTTCCTGTATAGGAAAGACGGAAGAGCTGCTTGCATTCGATTACAACTTAAAGCCTCTGGATGATCAGAGCTTAAATCAAACCATCAATAGAACCATGCAGAAGAAATCCTGCGTGCAGAGGCGTTTTAGTGTCGTTGGGAAAGCTGCGACAGACCATAGAGTCGGGCCTCTTGAACCCGCCCGATTTATGGGCACCCACCTTGAGTCTCGCGAGAATAGGAACAGGCACAAGTTACTAGTAAGAGATTCTGGTGTTGTCAAGTGGGTACCATTTGATGATATTGAATGGGTTGATGCTGCTGGCGATTATATGTGTGTTCATGCAAAAGGTGAGACTTTGGTAATACGAAGTACCCTGAGAGAGTTGATGGGCAAGTTAGATGATACAATATTTGCTCGAATTCACCGATCTACCATTGTCAATGTTGAAAAAATTGTTAGTTTAACCGCGTTGCCCAAGGGTGCCGGAATGCTGAAATTGTCAGTAGGGAAATCACTCAAAGTCAGCCGCAATTATCGCGATTCTGTTCGAGGATTGTTTGAATAAGCGAGGTTAGCATTGTACCTGGCTTTGTCTCCTTGAGACTGATCTCACGGGCGTTGCTGCCCTGTAAAAGGCAGATGTTATAAATAACCGGGTGCACTACTTTGCGACCGGTTAACGACTATATGGACTGCGATATTGTTACTTAAATTCATTTTAAGAGGTGTTTTGAAGGCGATGCTTAGGGTGCACAAATTCTTTATCCTCAGTAGCTTGATCAGTTTACTAGTCGCTTGTCATGATCTAAGTCAATCTTCCCGATCCGAGACGATGCCAGCGCCATCTGCTGCTGAACTGTTCGGCAACCCTGATTATCCGGGGTTCTCCTACGGTGGGTATCGTGGAAAAAGCAGAGACATGGTGCCAACCAAAATGGAATTGGCAGACGATATGAAAATATTGTCTGCTATGGGTATCAAAATTATACGGACTTATAACACGTCTGCGTATCCTCAGGCCGCAAGACTGCTTGCAGCAATACGGGATTTAAAGCGTCAAGACCCGGATTTTGAGATGTATGTCATGCTCGGTGCCTGGATTGAATCTGAAAACGCCTGGACCAGCAAAGTTAATCATCACAGGGGTCATAGTAGAAACAATTCATCGGAGATCGAGGCAGCGGTGACCCTGGCTAACGAATACGCTGACATTGTTAAAGCTATCGCAGTCGGAAATGAAGCAATGGTGCAGTGGGCCGTGCAGTATTTCGTTACCCCAGCCATTATTCTTAAATGGGTCAATTATCTGCAGAAGCTAAAACAATCCGGTAAGTTGCCGGCAGATCTCTGGATTACCAGTTCGGATAATTATGAATCATGGGGTGGGGGAGCGAAACACTACCAGACGAAGGATTTGGTAGCGCTGATTGAAGCGGTTGATTTTGTATCCCTGCATACCTATCCGTTTCATGAATCCTATTACAATCCTGATGATTGGGGTGTTCTAAGAGAAGAGGAAAATCTAACTGAACGTGAGGTGATAAAAGCTTCAATGCTACGCGCGGCGCAATCCGCGATGTCGCAATATCAGAGTACGGTTGACTATGTTCAGAGCCTGGGTCTTGATAAGCCGGTACATTTAGGTGAAACAGGTTGGTCCTCACACTCAGGCGGGGTTTATGGTGCCAGTGGCTCGAGGGCGGCTGACGAATTGAAAGAAAAACTGTATTACCAGTACATCCGCGATTGGACCAATTCGGCTGGTATTACCTGTTTTTATTTTGAGGCCTTTGATGAGCAATGGAAGAATGAGGATGATGCTTCACACTCCGAAAACCACTTTGGCCTCTTTTCTATCAACAATGAAGCCAAGTACGCATTATGGGACGAGGTTGACCAGGGTCTTTTTGATGGTTTAACCAGAAATGGAGATCCGATTATCAAGAGTTACAATGGCCATGAACACGCCTTGATGCTTGATGTGCTGAGGCCGCCTTTGAAGCGTGAAATGGCTAACCGGAAGATTAAAACTGTTAATAGAGAGTCTGTTACTGGGCGGGCTGTTACCGCGAACTCTTATGTTGTGCTCCATGATTCGATGCTGCCTGCCGAGCATAACAGTGTGACCTACCCGAGTAACGAGCTGAAACTCAACGCCTGGGAAGGGACCAGTAGGATTGAAATGAGCGCTCTGGGTATCATTGAGGTCGCCACTGGAACTGGTAAGTGGTGGGGCGGTGGAATCGAGATTCAGGGTGGTACAGGCGAAAACCTGTCCAATTTCAGCTCCGGGCATCTTCATTTTGATATACGAGGAGATGCTTCTGCTACTTTCAATATTGGCTTCCAGACCGGTGTTTTTTTGGCTGGGACACAGACTAATAATTTTGTTTCATTTGGTGCCCACAGTAACAATGTATTGAGCAAACAATGGACTCGCCATTCGGTGCCGGTGGTCGAGCTGAATCGTGGAGCTGACTTAACTGATGTGACCTCGGTTTTATATCTTTGGAGCGATGCCCGAAAGAGCCAGCAGCATATCGATCTGAAGAATATTTATTATACCCAGGATTAATATCAGAAACCTGATTTGTGCTGGAATACGCTAGAACTATGTTTCGGTTTAATACTGGCAGCGTTCCGGCTCTTTCGAGGACATCACCAGTGTTTTTAAGAATAACTGAGAGAAGGGCTTTATGGGCTGATGTAGGTTATGGACTGAAGTGGTTCGGCTATGACCGGCAAGACCCCTGGCTACTACTGGTTTCGACGCTATTGATAGCTTTTGGATTGGGTAGGTCGTTAAATTTGGCATGGCAAACGGCTCTCGCCGGTGAGCGAGTTACTTAATGCGATTGATTTTGATATCGGCCTGGCTAGTACCTAGCATTGAAAATGCTCTCTACCTTATGAGAATCTTCGATGCAGTTGTACCGATGACTGTTTCGCAAAGGCTATCTGTATTATCTATCATTATCCGATTACCCAAAGCCGGGCTGAGTAGATTCGAGTGGTACTTCGGGGTAGACGAGGCGCGGCCTAAATATAGGGTTTTATTGAGCTATAATCAGGTTTCCTAGTAAATATCTCAGATAAGGAGTAGCAGCAAATGGCGCCGGGGATACGGTCCGATAAAAGCAGAGCTAATATTTTTGACGTCGCTGAACTTGCCGGCGTTTCAATCAAAACAGTTTCCCGAGTTGTTAACAAGGAACCGAATGTTCAGAGGAGCACTCGAGAAAAAGTGGAGAGTGCTATTCACGCATTGGCCTATAGGCCGAATGCCGCTGCGCGAGGGTTGTCGGGTAAACGTTCGTATGTCATTGGTTTGGTTTATGAGAACCCACGCGAGTTCAGTTACATGAAGGACGTTTTAAATGGTGCCCTGGAAGCATGTGAAATGGGCGGGTACACTTTGCTCCTTCGTCCCTTGAAGTTACCCAATGAGTCTCTTGCAGATGACATTCGGCAGTTTGTGCTACAGACCCGGTTAGATGGGATGGTGTTAACCGCCCCCATTTGTGATTATTCCACGGTCACCTCTTTATTGGCAGAAATGAAGATCCCCTGTGCACTGATCTCACCCACCGAGCTCAGAGAAGACAGACTGAGCATTGCCTGCAATGATGAAGAGGCAAGTGCGTCTCTTACCCAAATCCTGATATCGCAAGGCCACAAGAGTATAGGCTTTATTAAAGGGCATCCAGACCATAGTGCCACGAATAATCGATTCCAAGGCTACTGCAGGGCACTCGAAGAAAACAAGATTAGGTTTTCCGAGAAGATGGTCCGGCAAGGCTATTTCAGTTTCGAGTCTGGAAAGGATTGCGGAAAAAATCTAATGGAACTGGTGAATCGACCCTCTGCGATTATTGCCAGTAACGATGATATGGCGGCGGGTGTGATCTTTGAAGCCCATGAAAAAGGCTTGAAAATCCCCAGTGAACTATCAGTGGTTGGATTTGATGATACGCCGATTGCAACCCAGATATGGCCTCCCCTGACTACGGTGAGGCAACCCATCGTGGAAATGTCCAGAACGCTCACAAATCTTTTGATTGTTGAATTGCAGAGTCGACATCGCCAATTGTCGCCAGCTCCGTTTAGTTGTGAAATGGTTATCAGAAGCTCGTCCGGTCCTCGATAAATCAGCCTTAAATAACAGATCTGCTGGAAAGTGGATCGCCAAATTTCCTAGTTGCCAAGGCCAGTATCAACCCGAAGTTATCTTTGTATTTTTTTGGATCAAAATAAATTGACAACGCTGTCATATTGCAGTTATATTTGTCTCACGCTTGAACACTCCGTGGCTAGCTAGGTCTGGAAGTTCATAGAGCTAGAGTGGCAGCGGCTATTTTTTTAACCGACAGGCGTTAATTTAGCACAAGATCTTTTCAGGCTTTCGATAGCTAAGGTGCACACCTGATACGGGTTCAATCCCAGGCAGGTAAGTTTGGAAAGAGGAGAACTTCATTAATGAATTCCTTGGAAATCTGGCCGGATACTAAAGTTTCAATTGGTAATTCTGAAGGCATAGAACGGGAGGTGAAGCAGATTCTTTCTGTTATGAGCCTCGAGCAAAAAGTCGGTCAGATCATACAGGCAGACATCAGATATATTACACCCGATGAGGCAGCAGAGTATTTTATCGGGTCGGTTTTAAGTGGCGGTGGCGCTCCTCCCAATGAAGACCAATATGCCAGTCTTCTAGATTGGGTCAGTCTTGCTGATCGGTACCATCATGCCTCTGTTAAAGGCGCTTCCCCGATCCCGATTATTTGGGGCGTGGATGCAGTGCACGGTCATAATAATC
Organism: Gammaproteobacteria bacterium; assembly: GCA_012960755.1. Next base: position 9,424 of record DUAT01000013.1, on the reverse strand, counting down.
TCTACGGGGCGACTTTGTTCCCGCACAATATAGGTATTGGAGCGACTCGAGACCTCGAGCTTGTCAGGCGCATAGCAGAGGCGTCAGCGGTAGAATTAGCAATCAGTGGCATTAAGTGGAGCTTTGCGCCAACGCTTGCCGTTGCCCGAGACGATCGGTGGGGGAGAACCTATGAGAGTTATTCTGAAGACCCGGATTTAGTAGCGAAATATGCAGCGCCTAATATTGAAGGTTACCAGGGGTTGCCGGGGACTTCGGGGTTTCTAGCCGACGGCAAAGTGCTTGCGACCGCTAAACACTTCCTTGGCGATGGCGGAACCGCTGGCGGGATCGATCAAGGCAACACTGAATGCGACGAAGCGACTTTATTTGCTTTGCATGGGAAGCCTTATGTTGATGCTCTGAGGGCAGGGGCGCAGATCGTCATGGCATCTTTCAGTAGCTGGAATGGCTTGAAACTTCATGGCCATCATTATCTGCTCGAAGTTGTACTTAAATCTAAAATGGGCTTTGATGGCTTCGTGATCAGTGATTGGAATGGTCATGGTCAATTACCGGTGGCGTCGAATGAGTATGGAGTGATCGCTGTTAACTCCGGCATTGATATGTTGATGGCACCCGAAGGCTGGCGCCAGCTATGGCACGATACGGTTGAACACGTCAAGCAAGGTCTCATTTCCATGGATAGACTTGATGATGCTGTCAGACGGATCCTGCGGGTAAAGTTACGTGCCGGGATTCGCTTCGATTGCAAACCCTCTAGCAACGAATATTCTAATCGCAACGAAATACTGGGTTGCGATGCACACCGAAATCTGGCACGAGAAGCAGTACGTAAATCTATGGTCTTGCTGAAAAACAAGGCCGGTAGTCTGCCGCTGTCAGGTACGGGACGGTATCTATTGCTCGGTGCTGGGGGTGACAATATTCCGATGCAGTGCGGTGGATGGTCCCTCACATGGCAGGGAGACAACACGGAAAATGCTGATTTTCCTCATGGCCAATCGTTGGCTGAAGCGTTTCGCGCACATTTGGAGGCTAAAGGAGGGCAGTTAACCTGTCGTCAATCATTAGATGACGATATAGATACTGCTGATTTCGATGCCATTATAATGGCCTTTGGAGAGCGCCCTTATGCTGAAGGTCATGGTGACCGCATTCATCTTAGCTATTCGTCAAATGATACTGAAGCACTGGAAATCCTGAAGCAGCTCAAGTCAATGGGGCGACCAGTCATTAGCATTTTCCTAACCGGCCGACCCTTGTGGGTAAACCCAGAATTGAATTGTTCTGATGGATTCGTTGTCGCCTGGCTTCCAGGTACTGAAGCTGGGGGTGTCAGTGATCTGATTTTTTCCGAAGGGCAGTTTGATTTTCAGGGTAAGTTACCATTTTCATGGCCCGCAGAACCCTATCAGTCCCCACTTAATATAGGTGATAGCGATTACGAACCCCTTTTCCCCTATGGCTATGGACTGAGTCTAAATGACAATTGCCCGCTATCAGACGATCTGTCTGAAGTAGATCCAACGCATGACCTGCGTCATGGCAAAGGCTTACCTATTTTTAGCTTGGGACCAGTAGCACCATTTCAGATCTTCGCAGGGGATGAACAGGACTGGCGAGTGCCTGTCAATCAGAGATCCTTTAGGTCAAGAGACGGCGTTGTAGCGGTGCGTATTGTAGACTGGCAACGGCAGGAAGATTCGCGCAGGATAAGCTGGTCCGGAGGCCCTGGGCAGGTCTTTTTTGCTACCAATGAACCGCTGGACTGCTCCGTTTATTTTAGTGAGAGCGCGTCACTGGTTTTTTCTGCATGCCTCCATCAGAAGCCGCAACGACTGGTCAAAATGCGGCTGGATAGTGGTTATCCCGAAGGTGTAGAAATCGATATCACCGGTATTATGGCTAATCTACCGCTTGAAGACTGGCAGACAATTAGAATACCGCTTAAAGGTTTGTCCGGTGATGGTCTCGATGTGACCAAAATCAGCACGCCGTTTTTATTATTGACAGATGGCTTGTTCGACCTGTCCATCGCCGAAATCAGTATTGAACTTTGAATCTGGTATTTTTAACCGCATAGGAGAATCTAATTTTCTGCTTGCTGCGGCGTCTTTTTTCATTCATCGCCAGGTGCCTTAAATCGAGTTTCTTTCAGACTGTGCTTTATTTTGCCCAGATGGGTTAGCAATTTTGGTCCTAGTTTTAAGGTCACACCCGTTGCCAGGACATCGAGTATAACCAGATGGACAATCCGAGAAGTCATGGGCATATATTCGTCGGTGTTCTCTGGGACGTCAGCATTGAGTGTGATGCTGCAGACCTGTGCCAAAGGCGAGTTTGAAGGGGTCAGTCCAATGACTGCTGAACCATTGTTTCTGGCTATGTCGGCAACAGCAACCAATTCTTTGGTACGGCCTGTATGAGAAATAATAAAGAAGGTATCGTCAGCGTCTCCAGCTGAGGCAAGCATACGCTGCATCAATATATCATCCTGACAGCTCACCGGTATATCGAAGCGGAAGAATTTGTTTTCCGCGTCTTTGGCGACCGAAGCCGATGCCCCCAGGCCAAAAAAATGGATCTGTTTGGTTTCGGTAAGCAGAGTGACTACTTCTTCTATCTGAGCGGCATCAATCTGGTCCCTCATTCTGACCAGATCATTGATAGCGCAATCGAAAATTTTTGGGGTGTAGATCGTTACATCGTCGCTGGCTTGCACCTCTTTATTCATAAAACGCAGGCCACTGACCAGGGACTGTGCCAGTTTGAGTTTGAAATCGGGGAATCCAGCTGTGGCAAATCGTTTGCAGAAGCGGTTTACGCTGGGCTCGCTGACATTCGCCCATCTTGCCAGTGTGGCAATGCTGGCCCGGGTTACACGGTCCGGATCATCGAGGATAGCGCTGGCAACCTTGTGTTCTGACTTGTTCAAGTCGTTCAAACCTTCCCTTATGACATTAATGAGGTTGTGAGAATGCATGGATTGACGTTCCTTTTCTGATTGCACAAGACTCTTTACGTTCAGGGTGCCCAGTATATTGTCAGGGGGGTGCGGTCCTGCTTGATGATCGCGGCAACAGGCAGGCTAAGCATGTCGCCGTCTTGACTAGCCCGCTTGAATACAGCGTGTTTTGTATTGCCTCTGAAAAACAGTATCAACTGGTGACTGTTTAACAGTCGAGCCAGGGTCAAGCTGATTCTTGCGTGATTGCTGAGTAGCGGTGTGACAGCGATGCTCGCTTCCTGGCTGGCTAAGTCGAGTCCTGACTGTAAGGCTTGCGAGCCTGGAAATAGTGAGGCGATATGGCCATCGTCTCCCATTCCCAGCAAGGTTACGTCGAAGGTGGGCTGTTGGGAAAGTTGCTTGTTTGCTGCCTGGGCTGCTGCACTGACAGTGGCACCACTTTGTTTCAGTGGCAGGAAGGACGCCTTTCTGGCCAGGTTGATGAGCAGGTTGTCTTTTACCAGTTTTGCATTACTGTCGGTATGCGAGTCTTCAACCCAACGTTCATCGCTTAGGGTGACGGTAACTTTTGACCAGGGTAATGGAACTATCGATAGTCGGTTAAACAGGGCGACGGGTGTGCTGCCCCCTGGGACAACAAGGCTGGCCTGGCCCTGGATGGCGATAGCCTGCTTAAGCAGGCCAGTTATTTTGTGGGTTAATGCTGCGTGTAGAGGCGTTGGGCTTGGAAATGTGTTGAACTGCATCGCTAATTTTCGTACCAGCTACGCTGGTCTTTCTCGATAAGGATTTCAGCTTTGGATGGACCCGAAGACCCCGCTGCATAAGGCTTAGTTTCTAGTGCTCTGTCTTTCCAGGCCTCGATAAGGTCATCACACCATTTCCAGGAGGCGTCAATTTCTTCTCGGCTGACAAACAACCATTGATCCCCTTTTATAACCTCCAGGAGCAGGCGCTCGTAAGCATCCGGTATTCTTGTGTCACCGGTGGAGTCGAAGAAATCGAGATTAAGCGTTCGTTTTTCCAAGCTAAGCCGATCCTTTAGGCTCTGCTTCTTGGATACCATTTCAAGCTGGATTCCTTCATTGGGCTGCAATCTGATGACCAGCCGATTGTTTGCGTCATTTTTATGATCCGGGAATATAGCGTGAGGGTGGTTTTTATAAGTAATAACAACCTGGGTTACTTTTTCCTCAAGACGTTTCCCCGTTCTCAGATAAAAGGGCACACCAGCCCAGCGCCAGTTGTCAATAAATGCCTTTAGTGCCACATAGGTTTCAGTATTGCTGGTGGTATTGCTACAGTCTTCTTCTTCTGTATAACCTACCACTGGGGTACCGGCTATCCAGCCGGCAGAATATTGTCCACGCACCGCCTGTTCGGTTATGTTTGATGCATTTATCGGGCTCAGGGCACGCAGAATTTTTACTTTTTCAGCTCGGATTTCATCAGCTTGAAGAGAGTTTGGTGGTTCCATTGCGACCATACACAACAGTTGCAGAAGATGGTTCTGAACCATGTCCCTGAGCTGACCAACCTGGTCGTAGTAACCCCATCGCCCTTCTATGCCAATGGTTTCTGCAGCAGTGATCTGGATATGATCGATACAGCTGTTATCCCACTGAGAATTAATCATGCGATTGGCGAAACGCAGCGCAAGCAGGTTTTGCACGGTCTCCTTGCCCAGGTAATGATCAATTCGGTAAATGTTACTTTCTGAAAAAAACTGGGCAACATTGTTGTTAACTGATTTCGAGCTTTGCTGATTGTGGCCGATGGGTTTTTCAAGAACGATTCTGGCATGTTCGTTAAGGCAGCCTGCTTTATCCAGATTCTGGCTGATCGAGCCAAACAGGTTCGGCGGTGTGGCCAGGTAATAGATAATGGTTCGGTCCGGATTTATCCAGTTTGCCAGCGCGGAAAACTGCGACTGTTCCGAAAAATCAACATTGATGTAGTCTAGTCGTTGGCTGAATCTGTGCCAGGTTGCATCGCTAGACGACGCTTTTTCCAGGATGGGTTGTAAGGTTTGCCGGGTCTGCTCGATAAATCCATTAGTATCGAGATCGTCTCTGGCCACTGCGGCAATCTGAACACTGTCGGCTAACAGGCCAGCATGGTCTAGCCAGAACAAAGCGGGAAACAGTTTACGGTTAGCAAGGTCTCCTCTGGCGCCAAAAATAACAAGATCAATTTGTGCGCTCATTAATATGCTCTCGTAGGCTGGTGATTGATCAGAGAAGAAGCGGCGCCAAGAGCGATTTTCAACAGTTGCTCAATATCAGACCACTTTTGCTGCTTTATCAGTGACGGGTTCACCATCCAGGACCCGCCGATTGATAGCACATTGGGCAGATTGAGGTAATCGCCCATATTATTCAGGGTGATGCCGCCGGTTGCACAGAATCGAACCTCACGAAACGGCCCGAACAGCGCCTTGAGAGTTCGAATGCCGCCCAGGGATTCTGCAGGAAAGAACTTGAAGGTCTTATAACCCAGCTGTAATCCGAGCATGATTTCGCTGGCTGATGAGATGCCGGGAAGGAGAGGCAAGGGTGATTTCGTAGCGCATTTCAAGAGATCTGGCGTTATCCCCGGAGATACCATGAAATCGCATCCCAGCGCTTCAGCCTGGCTGATCTGGCGAGTACTGCAGATGGTTCCAGCACCGATTATCAGATCCGGGAATTGGTTACGTATAAGCTCGATCCCGGTAGGGGCACAGTCAGTCCTCAGGGTTATTTCGATGGTTTTGAAACCCGCTGAAATCAGACATTGAGCCAGTGGCACAGCATCTTCCTCACGGTGCAGAGTAACCACCGGGATAATGGGGTTACGGGTTAACAGGTCTTGCATTGCTTGTTACCTTTTTTATGGAGGCTCATTGACGCGCCAAAAAGCCCCAGGTTATTTTTTGTCACCAGAAAGGTCGGGATGTTACCGAGATAATTTCGGAATCGACCCTTGTCTTCGAATTGTTGTCTGAAATGACTGGCAACGAACAGTTGTTCAAACCTGGGAATGACGCCCCCGGCTATATAGACACCACCTTGTGCACCGTAGGTGAGCGCCAGATTACCCGCGGTTGCACCCATGATCGCGGAGAACAGATCAAGCACCTGCAGTGCTTTCCTGTCTTTACCATTCAGCGCAGCATTTACGATTTGTGCAGGTTCTGTAAAGCGCAGCTTGTCGTCTCTGCCTTCAACTAGGGCCTGATAGATGTTGATTAGACCTGGGCCTGATAATAGTCTTTCCAGGCTGACCCGGCCGAATTCCTTCTGCAGGTATTTTTCTATGCGCACTTGCAGGTCACCCAGGGGTGCAAAGTCGGCATGGCCTCCCTCAGTTTCAATTATCTGGTAGTTGCACGAATTGGGAATGAGGGCAGCCATCCCCAGGCCCGTTCCCGCTCCCAGAACAGCGACTGGTTTGTCCTGTTGCGCTTTGCCACCCCCGATTTGAATTACATCAGTTTCAGTTATTTCATGAACGCCGTGAGCCATGGCAGCAAAATCATTGATGATGGTAACGCGCTCACACTTCAAAGCAGACTGCAGCTCATGCCTTGTAAAATGCCAGGGGCAATTGGTTATAGACACGGGGTCTAAATTGGCAGGACAGGCAACTGCGAAACAGGCATTAGCGGGAGGATGGTGCCAGCCCGTTGTCGAGATTATACGTTCCATCAAGGTTTCGATTAACGATAAAAACACTGGCTGCTGTTGAACTGTATATTGGAACTCGGACAGGTTTTCGGTCTTTCCAGCCATTAAGACCGCAAAGCGAGCATTGGTTCCACCGATGTCAGCGACCAGATTCCAGGAAGGTTTCATTATCCAGTGCTCGCAAATAGGTACGATGCGCCCTGATCGGCTGAGCTGATGCTGGCTCGATTCATCGAAAACAACTCCCGACCGCAGCCAACTATATCCGGATTGGTTTGTGTACAGGGTTGACGCTTGTTTAATTCCTCCAAATCACCGAGAAATTCGATTTTACCGTTGATGGCATCGACTCTTAGGCTGTCACCATTACGGAGTTTAGCAAGGCTGCCGCCGTGTTCCGCCTCCGGCACCAGATGGACTACTGCAGGAACCTTGCCAGAGGCACCAGACATCCGGCCATCGGTCACCAGTGCAACCTGAAAACCTCTGTCCTGTATGGAACTTAGCAGGGGCGTGAGCTTATGAAGTTCAGGCATACCATTGGCCTTGGGTCCCTGAAATCTGACCACGACCACAATGTCCCTGTCTAGAGTGCCCGATTGAAACAGCGGTTCCAGGTCATCCTGATTGTCGATAATCAGAGCCGGCGCTTCTACTACTAGATGTTTCTCAGCAACAGCAGCTACTTTTATGATGCCCTTACCGAGGTTTCCAGTTAACAGCCTCAATCCGCCTTCGCTGGCAAAAGGCTGTGCCACGGTAGTTAATACATCCTGGTCGTGCGAGGTTGACGCTGAATCCCGCCAAACCAGTTTATTATTTTGCAGACCAGGTTCTTGGCTGAAGTTGTTGAAATCCTGGCCCCAAATGGTCATCGCTTCACCGTGCATCAAGCCCGCGTCGAGTAACCCGCGGAAGAGCGTGCCGGTACCGCCGGCTGCATGGAAGTGATTAATATCGGCTTGACCATTTGGATAAACGCGGCACAGTAGCGGCACTGCCCGCGATAAATCTGCGATGTCGTTCCAAGTGAGCAGCAATCCGGCAGCCCGGGCAATTGCGATGAGGTGAATGGTGTGGTTAGTGGATCCACCAGTTGCGAGCAGTGCGACAATTGCATTGACGATGGCTCGCTCATCAATGACTCTGCCGATAGGTCGATAGTTACTGCCCTGGGCAGAAATTCTGGCCAGTTGGTAGCCAGCTTCAGCGGTAAGTTTTGCACGCAGGGGATTATCAGGATTGATAAAGGAGCTTCCTGGTAGTTGCATGCCGAGTGCTTCCAGGATCACCTGATTGCTGTTAGCCGTACCATAGAAGGTACAGGTGCCGGGGCTGTGGTATGACGCCAGTTCTGCTTGAAGTAGAGCATCTCGGTCGATCTCGCCACGCGCAAAACGCTCTCGAGTGCGCTGTTTCTCCTTGTTTGCTAGGCCTGATTTCATTGGGCCGGCGGGAACAAATATGGTTGGCAGGTAACCAAAGGCCAGGCAGCCTATTAGAAGCCCAGGTACGATCTTGTCACAGACCCCTAACGCTAGAACGCCATCGAACATCTGATGGGACAGCGAAACAGCAGTACATTGTGCAATAAGATCTCGGCTCAGCAGGCTTAATTCCATGCCGGTTTGACCTTGAGTAACACCATCACACATGGCAGGGACGCCGCCCGCAACCTGGCCGGTACAGCCCATCTCACGCAATGCCAGTTTCAGCTGTTCAGGATAATCTTGGTAGGGCTGATGAGAGGACAGCATATCGTTATAGGCGGTTATGATAGCCATATTCCCTGATTCCATGATCCTGAGCTGCTGCTTGTCTTCGGGTGCGCAGGAAGCAACACCATGTGCCAGATTACCGCAGCTCAATTGACTGCGATTAGGTTGATTGTCCCTGTCTTGCTCTATCTGCTTGAGGTACGCCGTTCGCAGGGGCTTGCTTCGCTTGGTTATGTTTTCGGTTACTGCTCTGATCTGGAGATTGATTTGAGTCACGAGATGTCTTCATAAAAAAATAAAATTGTAACAAAATTACATAAATAAGTAAATTCTATTGAATATTTAATCAAATTATGTAATTTTACTACATCATGAGATTGATTAAATTTGGCACTGGATAGTGTAAAACTGGTTATCTTTAGCCGGTTGGTTGCTTTGCTAGAATAAGCAGTCAGGTGGATGAAACTGGTGTAGTTTGTACCTGGTTGAAGGGGAGTTTCACCGCTAAAGGCAGGTAGTTATGTTGATGAGAGTCGTTATGTAAGATCGTGTGGCATAGATCCGCCCCGACTGTCTCAACCTTAACATCGCCCAATTTGGCAGATTCCAAAGTCGCCCCGCAAGGTGCCAATAACTCAAGAGCCAAAGATGTGAACCGTACTCGTTCGCCAATTTAAAGATTAAGATAATTCGTAGTACCTTCAGTCCACGAGTCTTGCTTCCCACTGAATTACTCTATCAATAATATCGCTGAAAGATGGGTGCATAGCTGCAAATGTGTTTGCTCGAACTTGGAGTGCCAAATACAGCAATGTGGCGACCGGCAGGCTCGGGATTAAGCTCGCGGATATGGATGAGCCAATGGTTGTCGAAGCTGAGTATCTCGAATCGTGCATTCAGGTTAACCGGATTGGGGCGCAACAGGGCGGCTTGGAAAAAATTAGTGAATTAAGCCCGGCCTAACCCACGGAAGTTCCAATAACTGTTGCCCCCAGCGTGATCGATAGTGGTAAAGAGTGTTGCCAGTCGAATATTATTTGCTAAGTACTTCGAATCAATTCAATGAT
>DUAT01000012.1:169579-169998 GCA_012960755.1 Gammaproteobacteria bacterium | reverse complement strand
ACCGCGGACCGCTTACAGCGGACGTCAGTGTGGATGGAGAACATGCCGGGTGGGCTCGAATATCTGAAATCGGTAGTTATCGACGACAAGCTGAGCATCGGCAAGGACCTGGAAGCGCAGATGGCCAACGTAATAGACACTTATAAATGCGAATGGAAAGCCACGATTGAAGATCCTGAAAAACTCAAGCGCTTTAGACACTTCGTAAATTCTGACGCCACCGATGACGGCGTGACATTCATTCGTGAACGTGGCCAGAAGCGCCCGCCGCCTGAAGACTTAATCGAGTTAAAAAAACTGGGAGTGACCGGATGAGTGAGATAGACGCAGTCTTGCACGAATGGATCAACATATGTGGCGTTGACGATTTGAATCCGAATAGCGGCGTTTGTGCAATCGTTATCAAAGAACAGGTCGCT
>DUAT01000012.1:123084-169560 GCA_012960755.1 Gammaproteobacteria bacterium | reverse complement strand
AAACGATCGGTGACAACCTGTATGCGGTCTCCAATTACGATCCCGTTGGGGGTGCCAATGTTTTGTCCCGTGGCATCCTTGGCTCTAACAAGGGGCGCCCGGTTATCGCTTCACCACTTTACAAGCAACACTTTGACCTGCTGACCGGCGAATGTCTTGAGCAACCCGAACACTGCCTGAGCGTCTTTGAGGTGCGCACCCACAACGATTCAGTGCAGATTCGCTGTTCCTAAAAAAAACGCCCACTACATAGACAGGTATTTTTTGTGGCCCAAGAGAAATCATTTAATCTCCTCTCATTCACGGGCAAGATGCGCACACTGCATCTGACCTGGATCGCCTTTTTCATCACTTTTGTGGTGTGGTTCAACCACGCACCGCTCATGCAAGCCATCGCCCTGTCGCTCGGCCTGTCTACTGCTCAGATCAAGGTTCTGCTAACGCTGAACGTCGCCCTGACGATTCCCGCAAGGGTCATCATTGGTATGCTGACCGACCGATTCGGCCCCCGTATGGTTTATTCAGTACTGCTCGGGGTCTGTTCGATTCCATGTTTCTTGTTTGCGCTCGCGGATTCCTACGCCCAACTTGCCATCGCCCGGTTTTTCCTTGGACTGACCGGTGCGGGGTTTGTCATCGGCATCCGGATGGTCAGTGAGTGGTTTCCGCATAATGAATTGGGCGTGGCCGAGGGTATATACGGGGGCTGGGGGAATTTCGGATCTGCCGCCGCCGCCATGACCCTGCCTGCCATCGCGGTCATGTTCGGCGGGGAGAACGGCTGGCGCTATGCGGTGGGGATCACTGGTCTCTTCTCCCTGGTGTACGCATTTATCTTCTACAGAAGCGTTACGGATACTCCCAAGGGATCAACCTACTTCAAACCCAAGCACCTCCATGCAATGGAGGTGACGAGTCTGGACGATCTCGCGTTGCTGTTGATTATGAAAGCGCCCATGTATGTCGTACTCGGTTTACTGGCATGGAACCTGTCACCTCTGCGCGGTGAAACCCTACTCACTGAAACCTGGGTCTGGATCATCTGGGTGTCGCTGTTGGCGATTTATATTTATGATACGCGCAATGTCCTGCATGTGAATCGCGCTTTGTTCAAAGAGCCTGTGCCGGAGTTGCATCGATACGAATTCAGGCAGGTGGCGGTACTCAACGTGCTTTACTTTGCTACCTTTGGTTCAGAACTGGCCGTAATTTCCATGTTGCCGCTGTTCTTTTCCGATGTATTTGATCTCGACATGGTTTATGCCGGGCTGCTCGCCAGCGCTTATGCGTTTATGAACCTGGCTTCAAGGCCGGGCGGTGGATGGTTGAGCGACCGCTTCGGCCGTAAGCGTGTACTGCTTTTTCTCACGGCCGGTCTTGCGATCGGTTACTTCGTCATGGGTATGATTGACAGCAGTTGGCCCGTGTTATTGGCCGTACTTGCAGCGATGGCATGTTCGTTTTTCGTACAATCCGGGGAAGGTGCCGTGTTTGCCATGGTCCCGTTGATCAAGCGACGCCTGACCGGCCAGATTGCCGGAATGACCGGCGCGTATGGCAATGTAGGCGCGGTGACCTATTTAACCATTCTCACAATGGTCGACTACCAGATGTTTTTCTTTTTCATCGGCGCCACGTCAGTGATTGGCTTCATCGCTTTGTTCTTTCTCAGCGAACCACGAGGCCAAATCGCTGAAATTCGCGAAGATGGCACCGTGGAGTTGATTGACGTGGCCTAATTCGCGAATCTTACTATTCCGTAAACCCTGGATCGATGATGACACGCGCAAGTTCCAACCAACTCAAGGTAGTTTTTGGTGGCCACACTACAGCAGGCCTGAAGCCAGTCAATCAGGATGCATTTGCTGCCCTCGCCGGTAACAAGTCGGCCAACATGTTCAAGGGCGCCGTTGCGGTCATCGCGGATGGGGTAAGCAGTAGCACCCGCAGCGAGGTCGCGAGCCAGCTTGCCGTCACTCACTTCATCAGCGATTATTTCAGCACACCGGATACGTGGAGCGTAAGAGAGTCCGCCTCGCGTGTGTTGCATGCCATGAATTCGTGGTTGTATCACAATGGCGGCCCACATCTGAACATTGAATCTCTGGTGACTACATTGAGTTGCGTAATTGTGAAGTCTCGCACGGCGCACATTTTTCACATCGGTGACAGCCGCATCTACCTGCTGCGCACCGGTGTCCTCGAGCAACTGACTACCGATCACTTTGCCTCGGTCGCGGGGAATCGCACTGTCCTCACCCGTGCGTTGGGGCTGGACACCAGACTGCAGGTCGACCACACCACGGTGCAGGTACGCCAAGGTGATGTGTTCATGCTCACGACCGATGGCGTTCACGATTATCTGCAACGGGGAGAAATGGAGTCTCTGGTAAACGATGATACAACTAACCTGGAAAGGAGTGGCGAGCGCATCGCCAACCACGCCCTGCGGAACGGCAGCGATGATAACCTGAGCTGCCTGTTTCTAAAGGTTCATACCTTACCAGAGGACAACTACAATGAAATGCAGGCGCATCCCCAGGCTATTCCTCCGGTTATGTCAGAAGGCAATTCCATCGACGGGTACCGGGTGAGCCAGGTGTTACATACCAGCCCGCGCAGCCACTTGTATCTGGTCGAGTCTCCGGAGGATGCAAAAAAGCTGGTGCTCAAGACGCCCTCGCAGAACTTCGATGAGGATCCTCAATATCTACAGGGTTTCGTGCGTGAACAATGGGTTGGATTGCGGGTCAATCACCTCAACGTCATGAAAGTGGTAGCCAGACCCCACGATACGAATTTCATGTACAACCTGTTCGAATACCTTCCGCATGGGGATTTAAGCCAGTGGATGCTAGACAACGACCACCCCAGCCTTGAAACCACGCGCCGTCTGGCGGAACAGATCACCGGTGCCTTGCGGGCATTTCAACGCCTGAGCATGGTGCACCGGGACCTGAAACCCGAAAACGTTATGGTCGATGATGACCTGAACATCAAGCTGATCGACTTTGGCACAGTACAAGTAGCGGGACTCGACGAGTTGGCGTCACATATCGCCGAGGAATATCCGGTCGGTTCCACCAGCTACATGGCACCTGAGTATCTGCTCGACCAGCCTGGTATGTACCGGTCGGACATCTTTTCCCTGGGTGTATTGATATATGAAATGCTGAGCGGCGAGCTGCCGTACAAAGTGCCCACCCACAAGCTGAATGGTAAGCCACATTTCGGTGATTGGCGCTACCGATCCATCTTGCAGTTCCGCCCGGATCTTCCACTGTGGGTCGATCTATGCCTGCAAAAAGCAACAGCCCCTTCTCCTAACGACAGATATCAGGCGCTGTCCGAGTTTATGCAAGATCTGAGGAAGCCCAATCAGGACATGCTCAACAAACGGGCAAAAGCGCCGCTGTTGGAACGCAACCCACTGCTGTTCTGGCAAGCTATGAGCGCGTTATTGTTCGGCGCGCTGCTGCTGTCCCTCTGGGCAGACAGCTAGCTAGCTTAGCTAGTTCCTGTCCGGAAAGTCATGTATTTCGAACAATTCATGCGACTGATTAACATAGTTAGTTTATGAATCAATTACATATCGAAGGTCTAACTAGGTGCTGCCGCCAGGTCATCACGCAGTGATTTTGATGCCATATAGAAGTGGCAAGCCGACCAGAACATTATGGGTGGAATGATGTACAACATCGCTTGACGCAGTGATTCATCACCGAGGCTCGATGCCAAAGAATCACTTAGCAGGCCGATCGACCAGGGCCCAATACCCAGGCCAATGATATTCAGAATGAGGAATAGAATGGCTGATGCGGTGGCGCGCATGCGTAACCCAACGAGGCCATGAGTTGTTGCAATGGTATTGCCGAGATAGACATTAAACAATACACCTGGAACGATGGATAAAGTCAGGGCGGTATACGGATTATCAACCAGATAGACTGCCGCCATAAATGGCACGCAGATAAATCCGGAAAGGGCAGGTAGCCACACATACCAGCGTTTGTCTCGTGGTGCTAATCGATCAGCGAGCAAGCCACCACAAAATACGCCGACTGCACCACCAAGCCCCATGATTAATGCCAGCCAGGTACCCAGTTCACCTGTTGTCATGCCATGACTGCGTATGAAAAAAGAAGCGGTCCAGTTGCTGGTGCTGTAACCGGCAAAGGCGTTGAGTGCCCCTGCCATAGCCATATGCCGAAACGATAAACGACTCCACAAGATCGCGAGCACATCTTTAAAGGGGATGCTCTGCTGTGATGCCTGCTTGTTTTCGGCCAATCCCCTGATAGGTTCTGCGAGGGTCATTCTAACCAGTATGGCGAGCAGGATTCCGGGAGCACCAACCACTACGAAGGCAACACGCCAGCCGAAAAATTCGTTCAGCCAACCACCGAGCAGGAATCCGAACAAGATTCCGATATTAACCCCTGTCGAATAAAAAGAAATTGCACTGGCACGGGATTCCGGTGGAAATATATCTGAAATGACTGAATGGGAGGGAGGGCTGCCGCCAGCCTCCCCAACACCGACACCGACGCGAGCGGCCAAAAGTTGGCCATAATTTTGTACCAGGCCACTTAGAGCGGTCATAAAACTCCATAATCCCACAGACATTGCGATTATATTGCGCCTGTTTGCACGATCTGCCCATCGTGCTATGGGGATACCGGCGGTTACGTAAAATACAGCGAAAGCGAAACCTGTCAGAAGGCCGAGCTGGCTATCCGAAAGGCCAAGATCGGCTTTTATTGATTCCTGTAATATCGAAAGTAGCTGGCGATCGATGAAGTTGAAGCTATAAACAATCGTTAGAATTATCAGGGCATAGTATTTAGCGCCCGTCGTGGAATAGTGATTAGTGTCCCCTGAAATTGGTACTGCCTGCAGATTGTTTGTGTTCGACGTCGCATCGCTCATAGCTTCTCTTTTTCTTTTTTTTATCCTGGGGTTGTCACCGGGTGATGAGGTTAAGCTTCATCCGGTTGATCTAGATACTCGCTCAGGCCATACCCGGTACGCGAATCATCCAGGGTATAGGCCGTCATGCCTTCGCCTACATGGGTATGGGTACCGCTGCGTCTATTGCGAAGAGGAATAAATCCCATCACCTTGCCCGTCAGTGTTCTTTTCCTGCCATCTTCTAAAACCAACTCTGCCCGTAGACCAGTATGGTAGTTGGTGTCTGGTTCGTAAGTCGTGGTCAGAGATGTGGTCTTGAAGCGTACGAGTTCTTCTCCTTCGTGAAACAAACCTCCGCCGTCGCCTTTGTTATTGGTGCGAATAATCATTCCCAGGTCATCACCAAAATTAGCGGTGATCCAGCGATAGGAGGGTGTTGCTTGCCAATATCTGGGCCCCCAGGAATGGTCTCTCAAACCGTGGCCGTTGAAAGACATGACGTCACCATCTCCTAATTTCACACTGCCTGACACGCGCATATGCTGTTCGCTATGTGAACGGGCGAAGTTGTTGCCGTCACCGGTTTCGCCAACATGCCCATAGAGTGGTCCTACTGCGTCGTGGATCAATTCAATAACGAGCTGCTGTGTGGGGTTATCCTTGAAGGCGCTGCTGGGGTCACTCATGCCTCGCGGATCTTGCATGTAAAGCGCAGTACCCTCATAAGATGTTCTTATCTGTTCTGCGGGTGTGATTACGTCTATTTTAAGGCCACCGGCGTCCCAGGCATCATTATGGCTAATTGCAGGTTTAGCGTAGTTAAAGTATGCCGTACCATCCGGATTCCAGATGATAACGGTCATTTCCGCATAACCCTCGTTGGCTCGATTACCTATGCGAACAAAACCGCCCCTGTTCTGTTTAGGGTCAAAAAAATTGAAATACACTGATTCATTAAAATTTTCTTCAGGCCCCAGTTCATGTGTGTAGTCATCTTCTGGCTTGAGGTTGCCGACAATTTTGGCCATTGTCATTTTCGCTTTTGATTTGGATTCACGCAACAATCTCATTTTTTAGTGGGTGAATTCAAGTGTCCTCTCCAGCCGATTCGTGCGAACAACGTCTATAACCAGTCTCCCCATGTGTTAGTTGATCTTTTTTGAGGATACGCAGTCTAAATCTCATTTCTCTCATTTGTTGGGACATACATGGAATTCTTCGGGAAAAAGGGAACTAAAACCCGGATGAACACCTCTAACCTCCGGTTGCCATAATTGCTCGGTTGATTGGGTGATGTCACGAGCCCATGCAATAGGCGTCAAATTTTGAAAATTATAAGAAACATGAGATTTATCATTTGTGCGCTGGCATTTTTGGCTCAGCCGCTGCTGGCAGCAAAATCGAGTTTCGATGGGGTTAAACTGATGACGCTGAATGTTGCTCATGCCCGGGCGACTGGTGTCTCCCAGATGTTGCAGTCAACAGTTCAAGCCGAAGCTCATCTTCATGATATCGCTCGACTTATCAGGCGTGAACAACCTGATATAGTCGCCTTCCAGGAAATTGACAAAAATGCATTCTGGACTGGCAGGATTGACCAGATTCAACTCATCGCGGAGAAATCCGAATATATTCACTGGTTTTTAGGTTCGCACCAGTCCGGTGGTTTTCTCGACTACGGCACCGGACTGATGAGCAAGCACCCGCTTTCAAATCCAATGTCGATCACATTCAGGAAGCCGTTCGCCCGGCCGCGCAAAGGCTTCGTACTGTCTGTCGTGGATTGGCCTGAAATCGAAAATACAAAGGTGGATGTCATTTCAGTCCACCTGGATTTTATGTCGACGTCTGAGAGACGCCAGGAAGTAAATGTACTGAAAAATTTGTTGGCAGGAAGAGAGAACCTGAGAATTGTTATGGGTGATTTCAATACCGAGTTCAATCATAAAGCCGGTTTGATCAGGAACCTCACAAACGAACTTGGTTTGCGCGCCTGGAAGCCCCTGAGCAAGGATCTCGTAACCTTTCCCAAGCTGGACAAGCGAATCGATTGGGTACTGGTGTCCGATGAATTTACGTTTCTAAGGCATCGGGTTCTACCGGATCCAGTGTCTGACCATAATGCAGTGATCGTCACAGTGACACTGCTGAATTCTGCGTTAGCCGAACAGCCGTGAGCGTAACTGACAGCCCTGAGCGTAGCGGCCAGTTCTGAGAGTCTTCATTGTTTTAGGCGAGCTCAGCTACTCTGTACTAATTGCCGGTGGTGACAATAAATGTGTGAGTTCCTGCATAACACGCGGATCGAACTTGCCCCTGCCTGAGTACTGTTCCAGTTCTGTCAAGGCAGCTTGTCGTTCCCAACTTTCACGATAGGGTCGCCAGGACGTCATTGAGTCATAGGCCTCCGAGACTGCAATAATTCTTGCACCGATGGAGAACTGCGCGTTATCTTTGCCGGACGGATAGCCGCTACCATCGTAGTTTTCGTGGTGATTTTCGACCATTTCGAGCACGCTTTCAGATGTGTAACCCAGTTGTTTTAACTTTCTGACTCCCTCAGCCGGGTGGCCTTTAATGCTCTTGAATTCCTCGCGGCTCAAAGTCCCACGTCTGTTCAGCAGATGATGCGGGATGATTGACTTTCCAATGTCCGCCAGATAACCCGCCTCCAGTACATCGCGTTTTACCTCATCTGGCAGATTCAAACGATCAGCGATAGCGTAGGCAAGAAACCCGACGACCCTGGAATGACCAACGTACCCTTCAATGCATTCGACGGGTAACAGAATATCTTCCGGGTAGGCTGCCAGACTGCTGACAATTTCCTCATATTGCTGCAGCAGAAGGGGGGGGATTTTTTCTTGATTGTGCAGTGGATTGACAATCCCCTCGACCTCGTAAAGGTGCAGCGTTTGTTGTCGGCCGCGTAGACTGATGTCGTCCATTTGATCACTTTTCAGTGAAGCTTCTGCATACAATAACTTTGCTGCAAGGTGCTCCGAGTCGATGTTGAGCGCCCGTTTTACGAGATCCAGGCAGGAGAGTAGATCGTCCAGCTGCAGATAGATCTGAGCGCAGTTCATCATATGTTCTATGTTAGATGGATCCCCATCCAACGCGTTCAGCATGGGGACCAGTTGTTCACGTAACAATGAAGGGGCAGTTGCTTCTGGCTGGAGGATGGACTTTCGTCGATAGCGGATATATCGGCGCGTATCATGCTGTGTTGCTTCATCGACAGTCACCTTACCCAGTCGGCCGACCTCTTGAATCCTCGCAGCCAGGTTCACCGAATCTCCCATTGCCGTATAGGCTTGGCGTCTGTGTCCAATCAGCCCGGTAATGGTATCGCCCGTGGATATGCCAATGCGCATTGCCCAGGACGATTCATCCCGGGCAGCGCTTTCCTGCATTTTTATTCCGGCGACCACTGCCAGAAGTGCATGCTGGTCATAGTGGGTCGGGGCACCGAACTCGGACATGATTCCGTCACCTAAATATTTGTCGATATGTGCCTTGTATTCGAACAAGGTGTTTTCCATTTTCTCGAGATGCTTGTTCAGTCTGGTGATAACGACCTCTGCGGGGTTTTTCTCGGAGTAACCGGTAAAATTCTGGATGTCGCAAAACTGAATGCTAATGCGCCGGAGTTCAGTTCGTAGTCGTTTCTCGATTAACAACTGGGCGACGACAGGATCCATGGTTGAGAACAAGGCGTCCTCGATCCTTTGTTTTTCGGCCGCAACGTCAATCTTCTCGACATCTCCTGTGCCACCGTCAATCCCGCCGTCCAGGTTCTGCACATAGTCGTTTAGTTCCGCTGTGGTCATCCGTAACAATTTGCCTGCTGAGACATCTTTAAGCCAGGGTAGTAGAGAGGTTAGTTTTCCCAGAAAATTTTCCTGCAGGGTGTTAACCACCAGAGCCGCAGCGATCAGAAATCCTGCCCAACTCAGCAGGAAAGTCAGCAGGTAAGGGGTTGATTCTTCCGGGGCGAACAACTCTGGCGCGAAAAAAGCAGCGAGAAAAACACAGGTGACTGTGAACAGACTGCCCAGGAGGGTGCCTCGCAGATTAAGGTAATAGGCAGCGAGTAAAACCGGTAAAAAGAAAAAATTGAGGAAGGCCAGCTTAAAAGGTGCCAGAACAACAATGGCGACAAGTCCGGTAAGGATGGCCAGTATAAAAAACGCCAGGAAGTTCGACAGCAGATAATTTTTCAGTGCTTCGATACTGGTCAATGTCGAGTATTCCGGGTTATGAGATCTATGCATTTAATCAAGAAAGGAGCACAGGATAATTCGTGCTAGCGAGCCTGTATGCAGCGGTATACCGTAACAACCGCAAGCGCATTAATCTATTGGTTTCTTCAGCCTGTAACTTATTTATGGCAATTTCGGTCTATTGTGTGGGTTATGATAGCCATCGGGGTCATTTAAAATTGAAAAGTCGCGACAGGAGAGCTGTGTTTAGAGTAGGAATAAATTGGTTACTGGCCAGTTTGATGCTGATAACCACCGTAGCAGCCCGTGGGCAGTCCGATGATCAGCACAACGTACAAGCTGCGTTGATATCTTCCATGGATCAGATTGAGGCGGGTCAGTCCTTCTACGTGCTGTTAAAACAGGATATTCGTCCGGGTTGGCATACTTATTGGCGTAATCCGGGTGATTCTGGTGCTGCAACCGCCCTAAATTGGGAATTGCCTGAAGGTTTCAGCGCCTCCGAGATGCAATGGCCCTATCCGGAGCGAGTCGCATACGGACCATTGATGAACTTTGGTTATCACGGTCAGGTTCTGTTCCCAATCAAGATTCAAGCGCCCGACATCATTGGTTCTGACCAGGTGACGTTGAAGGCAAATGGAAAATGGCTGGTCTGTGCTGATATCTGTATCCCTGAAGGCGGTCCGCTGTCGTTGACACTCGATATTGGAAAATCACACGAAAACCCCGATAACGCGGCTCTTTTTGAATCCGCGTTGCAGAAGATCCCGCAGATGATCGGTGTCGATTCAACATTTGAGGTCATTGATGAAGCCTTGGTTTTGTTCGTTGAAATGTCTGGCCTCGTAAGGCAGAGAATTCAGTCAGTCGACTATTTTCCCTATACCGAGGGGGTAGTCGACAATCCCGCGGAGCAACAGTTTCGATTGGTCGATAATGGCTTTGAGCTGAAAACCAAAACGGGTTATGACTACACCCCGGACAGTCAGTTTGGCGGTATTGTGGTCATCAGAGAAAATTCAGGGGAACTTCTGGCCACCAGCTTTGAGATTGAGCCGAAAGGCCTAGGGGCAGCTTCTGGTTCATCCGCTGGAGTTGGCGGTCTTTCTTTTTTAACTGCCGTACTGTTCGCATTTGTCGGTGGCCTGATACTAAACCTTATGCCATGCGTGTTTCCGGTGCTGTCGATCAAAGTGCTGTCCTTGATGCAGGAAACGGAACATATCCGCGGCCATGGGTGGGTTTATATGGCCGGTGTGGTGCTGAGTTTTGTCGCAGTTGCCGGTGTGTTAATCGTGCTTCGCGCGAGTGGTGCGGAGATAGGCTGGGGATTCCAACTGCAGTCACCGTTGGTTGTGTCTGTTCTGGCCTATCTGTTCCTGTTGATAGGTTTGAATCTTTCCGGATATTTTGAGTTTGGCACCGGCATCATGAACCTGGGGCAGGGCATGGTTACCGAAGGAGGCTACGGTAGTTCATTCTTTACCGGCGTACTGGCAACAGTCGTTGCTGCGCCCTGTACTGCGCCATTTATGGCTTCGGCAATCGGTTATGCACTGACACAGAGTAATATCAACGCACTGGCTATTTTCGCCAGTCTGGGATTCGGTATGGCTGTTCCCTATGTCATGCTTTGCCACTCACCTGCGTTATTGAAACGACTGCCAAAACCGGGACCCTGGATGGAAACAGCGAAAGAGCTATTGTCTTTTCCCATGTTCGGATCTGCGATCTGGTTGCTCTGGGTACTGAGTGTTCAGTCTGGTCCCGGTGGTGTGCTTTTCGCCAGTGTTGGGGCATTGTGCCTGGTGTTCGGAATCTGGCTCCTGAAAAACCTGTCGACGAATCGAGTACCGCGTTTGCTGACACAACTCGTTGTGGTGACTCTCCTGGGCAGTGCCATTTACCTGCCTAACCGGCTCGTCAAGGCGGAAGGCACAAGGGCATTGTCTGCGGACAAAGGCATGGGTGCCAGCTATGTCGGGCCCTTGTATGAAACATACTCGGCAGTCAGACTCGGCGAACTCAGGCAGCAAGGACCGGTATTTGTTAACTTCACTGCTGCCTGGTGTATTACCTGCAAAGTCAATGAAGCTGTTGCGCTTGACAGGGAGGCGATCAGACAAGCCTTCGAGTCAAGGGGTATTGGTTATCTCAAGGGTGACTGGACCAATGAAGATCCGGAGATTTCTCGCAAACTAACAGAATATGGCCGTAGTGGCGTTCCGCTTTATTTGCTCTACGCAGGGTCTTCCGGAGACGCCGTGGTATTACCGCAGATATTGACGGAAGGTGTATTACTGAACGCACTTAATGCGCTGTAGACAAAACCTGCTGAGCTATCGGCGCGCTACGCTGCGACGATGAAAAGTAAGCAGGGACCCAGGCACACCAACCGACTCATCGATGAAAGCTCGCCCTACCTGATTCAGCATGCTCATAACCCGGTAAACTGGTTTCCCTGGGGCGAAGAGGCTTTTGACTGCGCTGCACGGGAAGGCAAGCCGGTATTCTTATCAATCGGCTATTCCACCTGCCACTGGTGCCATGTAATGGAGCGGGAGAGTTTTGATAGCGAAGAAATCGCCCAGTACCTGAATGATCATTTCATCTCCATCAAACTGGATCGTGAGCAAAGACCTGATCTTGATGATATTTACATGACCGGCGTCCAGTTAATGACGGGCCATGGAGGATGGCCGATGTCGAATTTCCTCACCGTTGAAGGCAAGCCGTTTTATGCTGGCACCTACTATCCTCCTGATGGATTTATGAACTTGTTGCGACAAATTCAGGACCTATGGCGAAATCGAAGGGAGGAGGTCCTGGGTCAGGCAGAACAGATATCTGAATCTATCGCGCAATACACCAGTGCTGTCAGTGACTCAGAAAACCTCGATGATGATCTGGGTGAAAAGGCAGTCGGGGAATTGTTGACGCGATTCGACAAGAAGCAGGGCGGATTTGGCGGGCCTCCAAAATTTCCGAATGAATCCCAGTTGCTGCTGGCCCTGGAACAATACAGACGCAACGACAATCAGGCAGCGTTGAATGCAGTGTGCCTGACCCTGGACAAGATAGGCCAGGGTGGAATTTACGACCAGATAGCCGGAGGCTTTCATCGCTACTCAGTCGATGAGTACTGGCTCGTGCCGCATTTCGAGAAGATGCTGTACAACCAGGCCCAGTTGGTCCGGGTCTATTGTGACGCCTTCGGTACAACCGGTTCGCCAACCTATCGTCGAATAGTTGAGCAAACGGTGGATTACCTGCTACGGGATATGTCCGATGCCAACGGTGCTTTTTACTCAGCCACAGACGCGGATTCCGAAGGTGAGGAGGGTCGGTTTTTCACCTGGACACTGGATGAACTGCGATCGGTCCTGTCGGGGCCAGATGTTGAATTTATTGCGAAACTATACGGTGTCACGGCTATCGGTAATTTCGAAGGCCGTAATATTCTGCACCTTGCCCACTCGATCGAGGACATGCTTAGCGGCTCGCTTAAAGGCTTTCCGGGGAACTTTCCTGGAAAAGACAGCCGTGGTGACGACTGGCGGGCAGGGGACCTTCCGGATCGAATTTCCAGCATTCACAAAAAGCTTTACGAACGTCGGGAACTAAGGGTACATCCATTGCGGGATGAGAAGATTATCACCGCCTGGAACGGACTGATGATCACTGCCCTGGTTAATGCCAGCTGGAGCCTTGATCGACCGGATTATTTAATAGTTGCAGAGCAGGCGGCAGAATTCATCTGGCGAACAAATTACTCTGCTGCGGCGAATCAACAGCATCGGTTGTGGCGTATCTCTTATCAGGGTCAGGTGTCGATCCCGGGCAATCTGGAAGATTACGCCTGTCTCGCAGAGGCCACTCTCACACTCCATCTATATTCCGGTACTGACGAGTGGTTAACACGGGGTCGACGACTGGTAGATGATATGCTCGAGTTGTTCTGGGATCAGAACCGGGGCGGATTTTTTCTGAGTTTGGAAAACGATGAAGGACCATTGATTACCCGCCCAAAAAGCCCGACGGATGGCGCAATGCCATCAGGTAATGCAACGGCTTTGGCGGCGTTGGTGCTGCTGTTCCAGGCGACTGGCGACAAGCGAGTGGAAGTGCTGATCGGCCAGTGCCTGACCGCATTCACCGGCTTGATTGAAGCAACGCCAGCGGCTTTCGCAACCATGATCATCGCCGCGGATAGTTTATTTAAAAAACCGAATTCGAAAGTGCAGTTTTGCGCTGATGGCCACGTGCGCGTGTTCGCGAGACGTGAAGGTACTGTAACCCGGGTGACTATCAGCATCTCAGATTCCTGGCACATTAACAGTCATGTTTCATCTGCATCGCGACTAACTCCAACACAGGTATTGGGGCAGTTTCAGGTGCTGTATCCGCCGGGAGAAAAACTCCTGTCTGGATTCCAGCACGAAGCGCTTGATGTGTACCGGGGCGATGTGGAATTGACGATTGAAGGTGTCGTGCGAGAAGTAAAGATTCGCCTGCAGGCATGCAGTGAAGCTGTTTGCCTCGCTGTGGAAGAGCTGACGCTGAGCCTGTGAAATTGCAATAAAAAGGGTGCAACTGCACCCTTCTTGTCGTTTTCTACCGGATAAAGACTAAGGGTCGAGGCGCGCGCTGGCTTGCCCCTTAATGACTTCGGTACCCGCGTCGTCCTTTGTTGAAACAGTGATGTCAGCGATATGTTCTCCATCCTCTTCCCGGATGTCCGTAATGGTCGCTGAGGCTGTGAGTGTTGCTCCGGGGAAAACCTGTGACGTAAATCGCACACCATAGCTTTTCAATCTGCCATCACCGACATAATTTGTCAGCATTTTGCCTGTCATGCCCATGGATAGCATACCGTGAGCGAATACTGAAGGGTATTTCGCAATCTGTGTAGTAAACACCTCATCACTATGCAGGGGGTTGTAGTCACCTGATGCACCGGCATACTGGACGATCTGCGTTCGGGAAAGATTGCGACATACTTCTTCTTCATAGGTATCGCCGATTTTAAGTTCACTTGCATTTAATGCCATGTCGATACTCCTTTTATGATGTTGCGGGGCGTTCAGTCTGAACACCAACGCTGGTTGCAGTAACAACGAGTTCTCCGGCTGAATCACGGTATTCAGTAACGGATTCGCTGAACTTGAGCTTGCCGCCTCGACGGCCCTCTTTTTCCCAGGAATTACCTGGTTTGGTTGTCGCGGTGAGAACATCTCCGGCTTGCACTTGACGATGATAAACGTAGTGTTGTTCAGCGTGTAAGCCACCGCCACCGCCACCACCGCCACCACCTTCTCGCTTGCTGATACCGGTCGCTTCCTTTGCAGATCCAAACCATTCTTCACCGATCTTCGGTCGCAAGAAATAGTTAGAGTCAAATTGTGCGCTCGCCTGGACAAACGTCGGCGGTGCTATAGTGCAACCGGGTTCTGTTGTCTTCGCGTACTCATCGTCGTAGTAAATTTCGTTTGCGTCGCCAATTGAACGCGCAAACATCATGATATGCCCGGCTTCAACCGGGAATTTATCGGCTGCCATTTTGATCTCCCATTGTCTGAATTAATCTATCGTATAATAGCTGGGCCAACTTACTAACAGTCATACTGTCCAGTCAAGTGCTGTTAATGTTGGTTGCTTTGTCTGCTGCAGGAATGCATCCGCGTATGAATGAAATTATTTTACCTTTTTGACATTTCTGCTTGAGGCGACCACTAGCGCAATGTACTATCTGTTCCCCCCTTTACGTGAAACGATCTGCAGGGCAAACACGTAAAATTAGGTTAGGCATAAAAAGTTACAATAAAAATAAAATAATTCAAGGAATAACAAGGCACATGTCAAGACCGGTTCGTATTGAGTTTCCAGGCGCGCACTACCATGTGACGAGCAAAGGAATACGAGACAGGCCGGTTTTTGCCGATACCGAAGACAGAAAGGTTTTCTTAAATGTACTCGGCACGGTTGTCAGTCGTTTCGAGTGGTTATTACATAGTTATGTGATTATGGATGGCCACTACCATCTTGTTCTAGAGTGTCCTCAAGCCAATTTGTCTAAGGGGATGCGGCAACTCAACGGCGTTTATACGCAACATTTTAATCGACGACACGATGAGGATGGGCCTTTGTTTCAAGGTCGATTCAAAAGCATCTTGTTTGAGGCCGAGACCTATCTGTTGCCGCTGTGTCGTCATGTGGTTCTAAACCCGGTGAGGGTTGGTGCTTCAAGTTCTGTGCAGACCTATCGATGGAGCAGTCACCGGGCCATGTGTGGTTCAATAAAAACACCTGACTTTTTACATACGGATTCTGTTTTATGTTCTTTTGGAAAACGGCTTAAAGAGAACCAGCGAAAATACCGGACCTATATCAAAGCAGGGGTTAATGAGCCCTCACCATTAATGAATCGAAACAGCCAGGTGCTACTCGGTTCGCCAAGGTTTATTGGCGAAATGCAACCGATACTAAATGGTGAAAAATTGGCTAAACGGGGGCCACGTCAAGTGCGTCGGCGTCGAAGCCTGACAGCGCTATTCAAGAATGTTAATGGCAAGCCTAGGTCCGAGCGTAATGAACTTATTTGTCGGGCGCATATTGGCCATTCTTACACTTTGATGGAGATTGGCGATTTCCTGGGTCTTCACTACACCACGGTCAGTAAGGTCGTGAATCGCTAGCAAACCTGGTTAAGCTGTAGCGGGTATATGACTTGTACCCCGGTCGGGGTCGCTGTATCCTTGTAAAACAACTAAAATCGAATAATAAAAAAATTGGGTACTCTATTTAAGTACTCATATTTACTACTCATTGCTTCTGGAGTAAGAAACTTTGGCTTTACACAGAATTACTGGCAGCGGTAAATCCCAGGAAGAAGACGAGGTAGACCTGACTCCCATGCTGGATGTCGTCTTCATCATGTTGATCTTCTTCATCGTCACCGCAACGTTTGTCAAAGAGATTGGCATCGATGTCAACAGCCCGGACAAGAACCAGAACGTAAAGGATGCGGACAAAAAGAGCATCGTTATCCAGATTACCAGCCGTGATCGAATCAAGATCAGAAACCGCGACATCGATTTTCGTGCAGTGCGCGCCAATATCGAGCGACTCCATGCGGAGAATCCCGATGCTCCAGTAGTTGTTCAGCCACATCCGGAGAGCACGACTGAAATCATGGTGCATGTGATGGACGCTGCCCGAGAGGCAGGTGTTTACAATGTATCGATCGCGGCGACCTAGGCTGGATAGTTGGCCAACGGCTACTTAATAAACTATTGACTACAATCTTGACGAAAAAGCCTCGCAATTGCGGGGCTTTTTTAAAGGCCTATTTAAAGGCTTGTTAAGGCCTTTTGGAGGCGGGAAATGGAACTTATTCTAATTCGGCATGGTTTACCAGAGAAGATCGTTAATGACGATGGCTCTCCTGCCGATCCTCCATTGTCATCAACGGGTCTGCAGCAAGCCGATAAGATGGCAGACTGGCTCGCAGATCTGGAGATCGATTGTCTCTACTCGAGCCCCATGCAGCGTGCGATGCAGACGGCGGCGCCTCTCGCATCGCTGAAAGGCCTGGAGGTCCGGGTACGGGACGGGGTTGCGGAATATGACCAGCAATCCGAACACTATATCCCCGTTGAACAACTAAAAGAGCAGGATTACGAGCGCTGGTTGCGACTGATGAAAGGGGAGGTCGATATCGATTTCCCGGCGTTTGCAAAAAACGTCTGCGATACCTTGGACGAGATTGTAGCCGAGAACAGGGGCAGACGGGTGGCCGTGACTTGCCATGGAGGTGTTATCAACGTCTGGACAGCCCGCGTTATAGGGTTTGAAGCGAAGATGTTCTTTAATCCCAATTACACGAGCATCAATCGATTTATGGCTGCAAGCTCAGGTGAGATGTCCGTTATCAGCCTCAATGAACACGTTCATTTACGTTGATTTCTGGCTTTCACCTAGGAGCCAGTCTGATCCCGACCCCGCGACATAACGACAGACCTGCGTTGATCCAGTGCCGCTGGTGATATGTCGCCGTTTTGGTCAGTATTCCTTGTTTTTTCCTCAAACAGACCTTCACCCAGGGTGTGCTCCCATCCAAAATCAATGAGCTTGTGGACTGTTTTCAACGTCGCGGGATCAACACTGCAGATATCTCTGGCCAATTGCTGACAGTGCGGGAGCAGATCCTCTGGCTCCAGAATTCGGTTGACTAATCCCCAGCGTTCCGCGGTCTCGGCATCGAGATAGTTTCCCGTGAAACTAAGTTCCTTTGCCCGGGACGAACCGATCAGCTGTGCTAACCGTTGTGACAGACCCCAACCGGGAACAACGCCCATGCGAACATGAGTATCGGCGAATTTCGCCTGGGTCGACGCAACCAGAATGTCGCACATCAGGGCGATTTCAAAACCGCCAGTAATGGCAAACCCATTGATGGCACCGATGAGCGGTTTGCCAACAGATCGCAGGGCATCATGAAGGTCAGTCTGGACTCTCGCTGTATTGTCGACCGGTTGATTTGGTTGGCTGCTGTCCAGGCCAGTCTTGCCCAGTTCTTTCAAATCGAGCCCTGCTGAAAATGCTCTGCCTGAACCGGTCAGAATAATCACCCGGGTCCCTGGATCGTCCTTGAGAGCGACAAATGTTTCAGTGATGACCTGCCGCAGCTCTGAAGACAGCGCGTTGAGATGTTCGGGACGGTTTAGCGTCACCGTAGTGATATAGTCGATTGTTTCCTTGATTAGAACGTCAGACACCTGTTATCTCCGGTTGTTGTATCAAATACTCTGTTGCTTAGCCGATGCGGATGCTTTGGCCGCCGTCGACTGGCAGCGTAACGCCGGTGATGAATTTCGCTTCTTCACTGGCCAGGAATAAAGCGGCATAAGCAACATCCCATGCGCTACCCATTTTCTTGCTGAGCGGAACGCGTTCATCCCTTGCCTGTATCACGTCTTCACGAGACCTGCCCTGAGCGGCGCTGTAACCTTCGATTGCCATTGGAGTGTTCATCAGTCCGGGCATGATGCAATTTGCCCTGACGCCGTACCTGGCATTTCCCATGGCGACATTCTCTGTCAGCGCCAGCACCCCGGCCTTGGAGGTCTTATAGGCGAGCATGCCGGTCGATGCAATGGCTGCCACGGAGGAGATATTGATGATTGAACCGCTTTCCTGCTCACGCATTATGGGCACCACATGTTTACAGGTCAGGAACATACTGGTCAGGTTGACGTCCATGATACGTTGCCAGTTTTCAAGCGCTAAACGCGTCACGCCGCCATCCTTAAATCCGATGCCAACATTGTTGTGTAAAATGTCGATACGCTCATAGATTTCCATGCAGGTCTTTACCATCTGCTTGCAGTCATCTTCATTCGCAACGTCCATTTCCAGCACTGAAGCTTCTCCACCCTCTGCCCGGATCATTTCCCGGGTTTCCTCGGCAGACTGCAGATTCTTGTCTGTGAGGAGCAGTTTTGCGCCTTCTCTGGCGAACAGTAGCGCGGTCGCGCGACCATTGCCGATGGTCTCACCGGGTGTTTGCCCAGCCCCGGTTACGATTGCGATTTTGTTTTCCAGTCTCATTTTTTGTTCCCTTGTCTTTTTCAGTGCAGCGCCTGGGCGCTTTTCCAGTAGTATGGTACTTCTTAGGCGTTACAGGGAACAACAACACGGTGGAAGGCTTTGTCTTTTTTGCTTGCATTATCGTCGTGTTTGTCTGGTTTATGAGGCGTTTGCGGTTGAAGGAGGTCGAGTCGTTTCTTGACTCGGCCTTTGATGATCCACTTGAGCTCTCAGAACCAGCACCCGGTGAGGCGCCCGTCGACCCGTTACTTGCCAGAGCCCATGCCTATCTTGAGAAGGATTATCCGAAAGCAGGTGTAGTGGCACTGCCTGCTGCTGATGCCCCTGCAGTTGGTGCCAGAAAGCATAAAGTTCGAGGCAGGATCCTGCCAGAGCACTATCGACTTGTACTGAAGGTGCTCAGGAAAGATTTGTCTGAATCCCATGGCATCTTGATTAATATACCCTGGTCAGACTTCGTAGCGGGAGAAGATGATGATCTGCGTAGGCATTCAATCAGTTTCCTGGTTTGTGACCAGAACTATCACCAGGTGGTAGCCGGTATCGACTTTGTTTTTGATGACGAGAAGGCGAACGAGAGTTCAAGAAAACAAACGCTCCTGCGTAGCCTGTTTGAAGACATCTGTAAACCCCTGATCCTGTTTGTTGACTCAGATAAACTGAGTGAAGACGAGATTCACGAGGGATTGTCTGTGATCCAAAAGAAGCAGCCAGCAGATCATTGGTGTCCCAAATGCGGGGAGAAGATGCGCATTCGCAAGGCAACCCGTGGAAAAAATGATGGTAAAGAGTTCTGGGTCTGTAAATCATTCCCCGGTTGCAAAGGAATGGCCCGTATCTGATCAGGCCTGCGGTATCTCTTCGGCGACCCGCAGGCGAATCTGCTCTCTCACAGTATCTCTGAGGTCCCGAACCGAAATATCATCACCTGGCAGCACCGGGGAAAGAATTTCCACTGTAATGTGACTCTGGCCGTGAAAGTTGAGGCTGCTCTTTGGCACTGCGTGCGCTTTCGTCTTTCGAACCGTTAATGACGACGGGTAACACCGGCAGATTCAATCGTTTTGCCAGGACGAAGGCACCTTCTTTGAAACCACGCAGTTTACCCGTTGTTGATCGGGTACCTTCAGGGAAGAGGAAAACGGAACTGCCGCGTTTCAGGTGTTTTTCACAGGCGCGATACATGCGCCGGATGCTGTGGGTTTTTCCCCGCTTTAATCGGACATAACGGTTGAGATACATGTTCCAGCCGATGAATGGGATATTGAACAATTCTGCCTTGGAAACCCACTTGAAATGAATGAACAGCGTAAACGCCACCAGGATATCGATGGAGGACTGGTGATTGGAGACAATGATGTAAGTTTGTTTTGGATCGACTTGCGATCGTCCTGTTACACTAACGCTCCAGGGTGGAAATACCCAGATATAAAGGCTTGCCCAGAAGCAGGTGAATAAGTGCAATAGACGGGTTTGGCGGTCAAATGGATAGGTCGCCAGCCAGATAACAAATGCTACTGGAAAAAACAGAATCGAAGTGAAGGAGATAAACAGGATAAGCAGAATCGCGATCAGGCGATGCAGTAAACGCTTTAACATTCCGGGATTTGCACATCTTTGTAAAGGAAAACCGATTATAACATTGAATTTTACCTTAAAGGTTCCTAATGCCGCCGCCAGCCACTGAAATTGAAGGAAACATTATCTTCGAATCCTTTGCTGCGGGTCCTTTGCAGTGTAACTGCACGATTCTTGGCGATCCAATCAGCCGGAAAGGGATCGTGGTTGATCCAGGTGGAGATCCGGAACGTATCATGTCGCTGGTGCAGCAACATGACTTAAGTATCGTCGCTATTATTCACACCCATGCCCATCTGGATCACATTCTTGCTTCCGGTGAGATAAGAAAACGAACCGGCGCGCGTCTGTACCTGCATAAGGGGGATAAGTTCCTGTGGGACAGTCTCGAGCAGCAGTGTGCGATGTTTGGTGTGCCTTATCAGTCCACACCGGAACCCGACAATTGGCTTAAGGATGACGAAAGCCTCTCATGCTGCAATGGTGTTGCGCTGCACACACCCGGACATACGCCCGGTTCCATGAGTTTTTGGTTCGAGGATCATCGCCTGTTGATTGCCGGAGATACTTTGTTCCAAATGGGGATTGGTCGCACAGATTTGCCGGGTGGTAGTTACCAGGAAATTGAAGTTTCAATCGTTGAGCGAATATTTGGTCTCGATGGAGACGCCGTTGTGATCACCGGGCATGGTCCCCGGACTTCCCTGGAATTTGAACGACAGGCCAATCCTTTCTTTGGCGCAGGGCTCTGATAGGTCTGTTTCGGGGCAGGAACAAGGTACAGGACGGAATTATGGAATGTAAGTTATAATGTTCGCAACCAAAATGAATACTCCTGATAAGTGGGATCCGAAACTGTGTGGCTAAGCTCTTGAATTTCCGGATTTCACCTCTCTATCTCCTGCCGTTTGTATTATTACTCGGAAGTTGCGCCAGCATGATGTCTTCGGTCACATCCGGACTCGCCGATGACCTCGCAGAGACGATTTTGAACAGCAACGATATAGAGACAGTCAGGGAAGGAATCCCTGCGTATCTCCTGATGGTTGACAGTTTTCTTCGCAGTAGTCCCGACAATTCGGATTTGCTGCTCGCCGCGTCGAGTTTGAATGGTGCCTTTAGTATCTTTACAACAGAAGCTCGCAGCGAAATTTTGACCACAAAAAGTCTTGACTACGCGTCTCGAGCTGCGTGTATCGAGAACAAAACCTTGTGCGGATTCAGGGAGCTGCGGTTCAAGGAATATACGGGTATTGTGGACGGTCTTGATAAGACGGATACCCGGGTTGCCTATGCCCTCGGTGTTGCATGGACAGGCTGGATGCAGGCACATAGTTCAGATTTTAACGCGATCGCCCAATTGGGTAAGGTGAAGTATCTGATGGCGAAGATCGTTTTGCTGGACGAGAATTACGACAATGGTGGTCCCCACTTGTATCTCGGTGGGCTGGAAACAGCCTTACCACCCTCGATGGGCGGCAGGTTTGATGAAGGCAGGATGCATTTTGAGAAGGCAATTGAGTTGTCCGGGGGTAAATTCCTCATGGCAAAAGTCATGTTCGCGGAGTTGTATGCAAAGCAGGCTTTTGACAAAGAGCTGCACGATCAATTATTGAACGAAGTACTCGCAGCCGACCCGGAGGTCGAAGGAATGGTCCTGACCAACATGTTTGCTCAACAGCAGGCAGAAGAGTTGCTGGCGGAGTCTGATGACTATTTTTAGAAGGAAAGCGTTAATGTTCAGAACTTTATTTTCGAAACCCGTAATGATCTGCACGATGGCAGCGCTCGTCACGATGTCACCGGTTGAAGCCAAAACGTTCAAAATTGCCACGATTTCACCCGATGGGCTGGGATGGATGAAGCAACTGCGAAGTGGCGCGAAAGAAATCAACCTCAGAACCGAAGGTCGGATAAAATTCAAAATATACCCTGGCGGTGTCATGGGTGACGATTATACGGTTCTACGCAAAATACGTATTGGCCAGCTCCATGGCGGCATACTCGCAGCGAGTTCTCTGACCAGCTTCTACCCGGATCTGCAGGTTTACAATTTACCTCTGCAATTTCGCAGTAATGAGGAAGTCGACTATGTCCGGCAGAGGATGGATGAGCGCATCGTCAAAGGCTTGTATGACAGTGGCGTGGTCAGTTTTACCCTGACAGAAACCGGATTTGCATATCTGTTAACGAAAAAACCCATCAGCAGCGTTGCTGAATTGAGAAAATCCAAGATGTGGGTGCCCAGTGGTGATCCAATTGCTGCCAAACAGATTCAATCCTTTGGCATCAGCCCAATCCCGCTGCCTATCACCGATGTTCTCGCCGGATTACAGACTGGTCTGATTGACGCCGTCATGGTGCCACCCATCGTTGCGCTGGCCCTGCAGTGGCACAATCACGTCGAATATGTGACGAACATTCCGATAATGTACATCTATTCAATGCTGACGATGGATAAAAGAGCGTTCAATTCCATGGCTGAAGCAGACCAGAATGTCGTCCGGGAAGTGATGGACAGGATTTTTCAGCAGGTTGACGCCGATAGTCGCGCCGACAACGACAAAGCCTACGCGGCGTTGCTTACCCAGGGTTTGAACGAGATAAGACCGCAGTTGGGTCAGCTGGAATCCTGGCGGAAGACGGCGCGAGCCTCAGTTGATTCACTCGTTGCATCTCATGAACTCAGTCAGGAAAGTGTCGATTTATTCCTACAGTACCTCGATACCATCCGGTCAAATGGTGCGGATACAGCCGGTGAGTAGATAATAACGGCAATGGGTTCAAATATTCAGGCCATACTTCGCTCTATTCACCGGTTTGAAGACACGGTGCTGGTTTCTGCGCTGGTTTCAATGCTGGTCATGGCGGTGGTCCAAATCTGCCTGCGTAACTTTTTCGATGCAGGTTTACTTTGGGCGGAGTCCCTTCTACGCATCCTCGTGTTATGGATAGCGATGTTAGGGGCAATGGTCGCGACGCGGGAGTCAAACCACATCAGCATCGATGCCCTGTCCAGGTATCTGGGACCCACGATCAAGCAGGTGTCTCGCGTCGTCATTGCCCTGTTCTCTGCAATGATCTGCGGCGTGGTCGCGTATTATGCCTATGAATTTGTACAGTTCGAGTACGAGGATGGCACGATCGCCTTTGGGATTGTCCCCACATGGGTTTGCCAGTCTATTATTCCCGTGGGTTTCTCGGTAATGGCGCTTCGATTCTTTATTGCCGGTTTTACCGGCATCAGAAATTCGGTTGAAACAGGAACTCCTGAGTAATGGCTGCCGTCGCTTCGGTACTGATTGGATTGTTCGCTCTTCTGGGCACTCCTTTGTTCGTGGTTATCCTGGCTGCGGCCATGCTGGGATTCTATTTCGCGGATATTCCCCTGACGGTGATCACCATTGAAATATACAGACTGGTTGACAGTCCGCTGTTGCTGGCATTACCGTTATTTACCTTTACCGGTTACCTGTTGGCGGAAAGTAAACTGTCTTCTCGGCTGGTTCGATTGACCCAGGTATTCCTCGGGTGGCTTCCCGGGGGCCTGTCGGTGGTAGCTTTCGTTACCTGTGCATTTTTCACCGCATTTACCGGTGCCTCAGGTGTGACCATTGTGGCCGTGGGTGCACTTTTGTATCCAGCCCTGGTTGAAGCAGGCTACCGGGACAAGTTCAGTCTTGGCTTGGTGACCACTTCCGGAAGCCTCGGTTTGCTGTTGGCGCCATCACTGCCACTAATTCTGTATGGCATAATTGTTCAGCAAATGAATCTTCCTAACTCTTTTACCATTCAGGAATTGTTTATCGCCGGGATATTACCTGCATTTCTGATGATCGTGTTGTTAACAGCCTATAGCATCTGGAGTAATCGTGACCAGGTAATTGAAACAGGCTCATACAATCGCCGGGACGCAATCGACGCGCTGAAAGACGCTAAGTGGGAGATTCCTCTGCCCTTTATCATTCTTGGGGGTATCTATTCAGGATTTTTCGCGGTTTCCGAAGCTGCCGCTGTCACAGCCTTTTATGTGTTTATTGTCGAGGTCATGATTCATCGTGAAGTCAGGTATTCACAACTTCCCGGTGTGATCCGTGAGTCAATGGTGATGGTGGGGGGGATACTGCTTATTTTAGGTGTTTCTCTGGCCTTTAATAACTATCTGGTGGATGCCGAGATTCCACAGCAGCTGTTCGAGTGGATTCAGATCTACGTCGAAGGTAAGTACACCTTTCTGGTTATCCTGAATATCGCCCTGCTTATTCTCGGTGCGATTTTGGATATTTTTTCTGCCACGATGATCATGATTCCGTTGATCGTGCCAGTAGCGATGGGCTTTGGTATTGACCCAGTGCATCTTGGCATCATTTTCCTGGCCAATATGCAGATAGGCTATTTCACACCTCCTATTGGCATGAATCTGTTTATTGCCAGCTACCGCTTCAAACGTCCAATCACTGAATTGTATCAAGCGACCATTCCTTTTATGTTAGTGTTATTAGTTGCGTTGATTATTATCACTTATGTCCCTGAAGTCAGTCTGATTTTTCTCGACCGGTAGCTCTATCTCAGGTATCAGTGAAGGTGACAAATATTGGTAATTGTGAACCCCAGGGGTCAGGCCCATCGTCATGAGATCATGCACGATTGATAACATGCTATCTAGTATCTATAAAAACAATGGGTTATAGGAACTAGTTAATCTAAAGTATTGGCACGAAATTCGCACGAATTAGCAAAGGGAAGTGACAAACACTATGTGCATGGAGGTACCAGGTTGAGTGTAGAACGTGAAAATTGACTCAGGCGCTTATCGACGTTTGATCGATATTGGCCTTGCTTTAAGTGCAGAGAAGCACATAGACAGTTTACTCGAACGGATTCTGATGGAAGCCAAGACGCTTACCAATGCGGACGCCGGTACAGTCTATCTGGCGACGGGTCAAGCCAGCCTGTCGTTCGCTATTGTCATTAACGACACTCTGAATATTTCCCAGAGCGGAAATGTGGGCGCATCGACACTACCAGATGTGCCGTTGGTTAACTCCGACGGCGAACATAATATGGGTACCATCGCCGCACGATCTGCAAATCTCGGTGAGACCATCGTCATTGAAGACATCTATCTTGAATCCAGTATCAACGGCTCTGCAACCCGGAAATTCGATGAACTTACCGGCTATAAGTCAAAGTCATTTCTGACTGTACCTTTGAGGAACTCCCTGGAAGAGACCATCGGCGTCTTACAGTTATTAAATGCAAAGAGCACCAGCGGTAAGGTAGTCCCTTTCTCTTCAGCTGTGATACCCCTTGTTGAAGCACTTGCGTCCCAGGCCAGTGTAGCGCTTGAAAACCGGAATCTGCTGGATGAGCAGGTTGAACTGAGAAAGCAATTGGAAGTCGAGGTTGATGAACGTACAGCCCAGTTGAAACAAGCCCTGGATAAACTTACCCAGGCCCACGTGATCCTTAAAGATCTCACGACCATTGACCCAGTGACGTCGATTCGAAACCGTCAGTATTTCGACCAGTCGTTTGAACAGGAATGGCGGCGTGCGTTGCGTCAGCGTTATCCGGTCACCCTGATATTGATTGATATTGATCATTTCAAAGTCGTCAATGACAGCCACGGTCATCTCGCCGGGGATGAGTGCCTCGCCGCAGTCGCAGGTGCTGTCGAGGGCATGTTTCACAGGCCGTCGGATATTGTTGCCCGATATGGTGGGGAGGAGTTTGTTGTGATTCTGCCTTATATTGAAGCCGATAATGCACATCAGATGGCCGAACAGGTCAGGGTGCATGTTGAAAATTTAGAGATAGATGCAGATGGGCACAAGATTGGTGTGACCATCAGCCTTGGTCATGCCACAGTAATCCCGACCGAAAAACTGTTATCCAGGGACTTGATATCCCAGGCAGACAAGGCCATGTACAAAGCCAAATCACTCGGTCGAAACCGGGTTGTTGCCTGGACCGAAATAGAGTCCAAAACCGCTTAACTAGCTGGTGCCTAGCAGTCTGCTACGCTATGTCTCCCTTTGACACCCGCGCACAGGCCCGACCGAATCTCGTTGCTGCCTCTTCCATCTGGCTGAGTTGAGTCCATGGGAATGCAATGCGGATATGTTGCTCCGGATCGACGCGGTTGGGAAAGAAATTGATTCCCTGGGTGAACCCTACGCCTTCTTCCGCAGCCGTGCGCCAGAGATCCTGTGCTTTGATTCCGTTTTTCAGCCTGATCCAAAGATAAAATCCACCTTGTGGTCGATCATAATCGATGAAATCAGCGGCGTGTCTGTCCAGTGCATTCGCCAGGGTCTCCATTTTTTCGCGATAGATACTGCGCACCAGTTTACCGTGATGCTCCAGGTAACCGTCTTCGATATAGGCAGAGATAATTCTTACCATCATCTGGTTCAAACCCATGGCAAAACGCATTTTCCCAAACAAACCGATGAGGGAGGGGTGGCCATGAATCCAGCCAATTCTTAGCCCGGTAGCGATAGTTTTGGAGAAGGTGCCCACGGTGAGTACGCCATAACCGCCACTCAAAGACGTCAGGCTCTCGGGTGGTCGTTGATCGAAGTACAAATCGCCGTAAGCGTCATCATCGAGAATGAGGATTTTGTACTTTGCGGCGAGTTTTAGCAGCTCGATTCTCCTCTTCCTTGAAAGAGTTGCTCCGGTTGGATTCTGGAATGTCGATATGGTGTAAATAAACTTAATGGTTTTTCCGGTTGCCAGCGCTTGCTGAATAGCGGCTTCGAGGTCAGGAATCAGCAAGCCGTCCTTGTCCATGGGAACGGCGCGAATGTCTGCCTGAACTGCCTTGAAGTTACGCAGTGTGCCCATGTAGGTTGGTGCTTCCGTGATGATGACATCGCCAGGTTGAACCAGGGTACGACACACCAGATCAATAGCGCCGGAAGAACCGTTGCACAACTGGAACCATTCTTCGTTGACTTCAAGCCCTCGATCAGCCGTGTATTTCTGCGCGAGCTGGGCTCGCAATGCTCTGTACCCCACGCCAAAACCATACACAAACGCAGCTTCTCCTGGCCGGGTGATGACTTTGGAGGCAAGTTGAGACAGTTCTTCTTTTGGTAACGATGCACCATCCGGAATGCCGATGGCGAGGGGAATGGTTTTTATCCTGGGTGTAATTCCTCGAGGTGGATCCCAATCCCCGGGGTCATTGAGTAATGATCCTGTTGCATCGTTGACCAGATCGCGGCTGTTGATACCAGACCATTGGCCTGCCAGCATTTGCTGGATTTCAATCAGGTTTTTCATCAAAAACCGCTCGCCATGCCTTCCTTGCGATGGTCAGAGCCCGCAACATACCCATCCTGCAGTTGATAAATAAGCTGTGCACCACCAAAAGTGTGCTCCGCAGCGTCAATGATGATTTCATGTCCCCGCTGTTCCAGACCCGACGCGATTCGCGCACTGAATCCTCGCTCCAGGCAAACCTTACCATCCTGCCTGAGATGCCAACGTGGTGCGTCCGAAGCGGTTTGCGGATTCTGGTTATAAACAAAAACCCTGATCATCATTTGCAAATGACCCTGTGCCTGCATGTGCCCACCCATAACGCCAAAACTCATCACCGGCTGATTACCGCGCATGGCAAATCCCGGAATAATGGTGTGATAAGGTCGTTTGCCACCAGCCACCTGATTTGCATGGCCGGATTCGAGGGTAAACCCACAACCTCGATTTTGCATACTGATGCCAGTACCCGGTACGACGATACCTGACCCAAAACCCCTGTAGTTGGACTGGATCATGGAAACCATCATGCCCGATTCATCCGCTGTCGTGAGATATACCGTATCGGCACTTGCGCCGAGGCTGGGGGGTGAAGGATTGGCTGACACAAGGCTGATAGATGAGGCGCGTCGGGACAAATAGTCTGCCGATAACAGTTGGTCGGGTGTCACCCGCATATGGTCGATATCTGCCAGATGACGCTCGATTTCGGCATAGGCAAGACGGGTGGCTTCTATCTGAAGGTGGACAGAATCCAGGGAATCCAGCGCGTACTGCTCTGGCTCCAGCTTTTCAATGATGCCGAGGGCGATGAGTGCCATTAAACCCTGCCCACTTGGTGGGATTTCATGCAGATCTACATCACCCAGGGACTGCTTTATGGTGCCAACCCAATCACACTGGTGTGATTCAAGATCCTGCATGGTTAACAAACCATCATGCTGGCTGGAATCAGCGACCATGGCTTCTGCCAGCTCGCCTTTATAGAAAGCCTCTCCCTTAGAGTCGGCAATTATTCGCAGGCTCCGGGCATGATCCGGGAGTGTAATTTTTGAGCCAATCGCTGGTGGCTGCCCGCCGGGGAGGAATGTGTTGCCAAAGTCCTTGAAATCCTCGTATCGACGTTTCGCGAATTGCCAGTAGAATCCGGTTTTAGGGCCAACCTGGTAGCCGTGCTGAGCATAGTGAATCGCTGGTTCAAATAACTTATCGAAGGGTAGCCTGCCGAATTTGCTCGACATTTCTCGCCAGGCGCTCACGGCTCCTGGCACTGTCACAGCATCCCAGCCAAGTTCAGGCATCTGTGTCATGCCTGCAAAATGTTCCGCGGTCCAGGCCGCTGGTGATCGCCCCGAAGCATTCAGGCCATGTAACTCTGAACCGTCCCATATAATCGCGAAAGCATCGCTGCCTATGCCATTGTTGTTCGGCTCAACAACGGTCAGTGTAACGGCCGTGGCTATCGCGGCATCCACTGCATTACCCCCGGATCTCATGGTTGCAATACCGGCCTCGGTGGCCAGTGGCTGGGAGGTTGCGACAACATTCCTGGCAAACACAGGTGAACGAGTCGAGGGGTAGGGATAATCCCAGTTGAATGGCATAGGGTTCAGTCTCTCTTTTTAAAGGTTTTTTCGTCGTTGTGTGCCATTAATCTTCCCATAATCTTTGCAAAGGCACTATGGCTTTACACAATGGCCTAGGTTAGTGCCCATGGGGATACTGAAGAAGAATCCCCCGAGACAAAAAAGGCAGCTGCGGAAACGCTAAGCTAGGAAGCTGCTGAAAAAGCCCCTGTTGGCTTTTACTACGCACTCACCCAGGACTCTTCCCGTTGCGAAAATTCAGAGAGGCTTTGCTGGTTGTAGAGCTTTGAGTATCGCCCCTTGAGTTGCAACAACTCGTCGTGGCTTCCACTCTCGATGATTTTACCTCGCTCTACCACAAGGATCCGGTCTGCGTTTCTAATGGTTGATAGTCGATGGGCGATGACAACACTAATACGACCCTGTAAAAGCTCGTCCAGTCCTTGCTGAATGTGTCGTTCTGTCACCGTGTCAACAGAGGATGTTGCCTCATCCATAACGAGAATCTTCGGATCAGCCAGTATGGCGCGGGCGAATGAGATAAGCTGCTTCTCTCCTGCGGACAGCTTCGAACCACCCTCACCAACCTGGGTTTGATAACCCATGTCCATTTCCGTGATGAAATGGTGAGCGCAGGATCTCTAGGCGGCGTCCTCGATTTCCTGGTCTGTAGCAGTAAGTTTTCCATAACGGATGTTATCTGCAATGGAGCCGCCAAAAATATGTGATGATTGCAGTACGATACCCAGGTTGGACTGAAGCCAGGCCAGGCTTCTTTCCCGGTAATCGAGATTGTCGATCAGAATTTCGCCATCTGTGGGTTCATAAAATCGGCACAACAGGTTAACAAGGGATGTCTTGCCGCCGCCCGTCGAGCCGACAATCGCTATGCTCTCACCTTCCTTAATGGTTAAACTGATATCGTCAAGTACCTTCGATCCGACGTCATAGGAAAAGCTGACATTTTTAAACTCGATTTGTGAGATATTGTCCGGCAGACCATCCAGTGCTAACCCGTCTGCGAATCTACTGGCTCGAGCCTGGCTGATGCGTTGCTGGACTTCAGTCGAATCCGTAATAGCTGACTCAGCTTCTATCAAGCTGATAATGCGCTCTGCTGAAGCTTGCGCCA
This sequence comes from Gammaproteobacteria bacterium, assembly GCA_012960755.1. The sequence continues at coordinate 139,243 of DUAT01000012.1, read as the reverse complement.
TTTGCATCTCTGCAAACCAATGGGCCAGTTCCTCCACGGGTTCGAAGAAGTGACGGGCGTAGGTTAAGAAAGCAATAAGCGTTCCCGCTGTTATCGTACCCCAGACGACTTCCAGGCCACCATAGACCAGTGCCAGTCCGGATGCGATAGCTCCCAGGATTAACACCAGGGGCAGATACAATGCTGCCTGAACCTTGTTCAGCACTGATGCGGAATACATTTCGTCAGTCAGGTTTCCAAACCTGTTCAGGTTCTCGGATTCTTTAACAAATGCCTTACTGGTCTGGACACCCATGATGCTTTCGTTAAAGGAACCGGTAATTTTCGAGTTCGTTTTGCGAACTTTACGTGCACTTTTAAGCATTCTACGTTGAAAGAAAATGCTCACCCAGACCAGTACCGGGATTACGGACAGGACGACAATGGCGAGGGTAAAATCCATAAACAGCATGGCGATTGCAATACCAAACATCACCGTCGAGCCCCAGATCAGATCGAGCAAACCCCAGGCAAGGATATTGGATAGCCATTCACAATCGGATGTCATTCTCGCCATCAACCATCCCACGGGTCTGAAATCGTAGTAAGAAAAGGACAGATTTTGCAGATTGAGAAAGCCGTCCCTTCTGATGTCGTGGCTGACGTGGGTGCGAATCTTACCGCCAAACCAGATGAATCCTGCTACAGATGTTGCCAACAGTACTACAAAGGCGAAATAGAGAGCGGCGTAAAAAATCAAGTCGAACTCTTTGCCTTCTGACGCGATACCGTCAATTACTGCCCGGGTTATCAGGGGAAATGCGATATCAGCAATCGCAACGGTGACTGCGCAGGTTGCGAGCACAGTCACTTCAAAGCGATAGTTCAGGGTGTAGGATAACAGCCTACGCCACAGTTCCAGATTCATTCCGCGTTTATAGCTGTCGTCGAATCCATCGTTGTAATTCTCGTCATCGAAAAATTCACTCATTGGGCTCTCTCACTAGATTCGATTTTCGGGCAGTTTTCTCCCTGGATGCTTCCCGGGCTCCTGGTACATATAATGAGGGCTCATCGAGATCGCCTTCGATCTGTTGCTGGATCGCACCTTGTATTTCACAGAGTTGTCGGTAGTTACCTTCCTCACGTGACAGGCTTTCGTGATTACCGGCCTGGACGACTCTACCTTTATGTAGAACAGCAATCTTGTCAGCGTGCATTACCGTGGACAGACGATGAGCGATGATGATACGTGTTTGCTCTACACTCGATGATTTAAGTGCCGAGAGAATACGGGTTTCGGTGTCTGTATCCACCGCAGAAAGTGCGTCGTCGAGAATAAGAACTGGCGGTCTTTTCAACAGTGCCCGCGCCAGGGCCAGGCGTTGTCTTTGACCACCTGAAAGGGTGACGCCACGTTCTCCAACCATTGAATTGTATCCGCGGGGAAACTGTTGGATAGATTCATCGATGCAGGCGCTTCTTGCTGCCAGTCTTACCTCATCCAGGGTCGCATGCGGCTTGCCTGTTTTCAGATTGTCGAGAATGCTCGCGGAATAGAGAAAAGGCTCCTGCAAGACGATACTCACCTGGCCCCTGACATATTTTCGAGCCAGACTGGACAATTCAGATCCATCCAGTTTAATGGATCCTTCTTTGTAGTCATAAAGTCGCATCAGGACTTGCATCAGGGTCGACTTGCCGGAGCCAGGTGGGCCGAGTATTGCGAGGGTTTGTCCTTTGCCAATACTCAGGGAAAAATCTTTTAAAATGGGCTTACCTTTCTCATAGGCGAACTGAAGGTGCTTGATTTCAATATTACCCCGGAGAGGCATCGGCGGGAATTTCTCATGCCGGGATTCGATAGGTTCCAGCAGAATCTCGGCCAGCCGCCCCATTGAAACAACAGCTTTACCGGAGTCCGTAAGAACGCGCCCCATATGTCGAATTGGCCAGATGATCATACTTTCGTAAGTCAGAAAAGCGAAGAGTGTGCCTATGGTTAAGGCGCCCTCGATTACCCAGTGGGAACCAATGAGTAATAACAGTCCAATCTGCCCGAGGCAGACCAGGTCACTAAAGCCATAGTAGAGACCGAGTAACTTGATCAGGCGGGTATTTTGGTTCCTGAAATCGGCATTCTTTTCAGCAAACTTGCTGGTCTCAAATGGTTGGCGAGCGAAGGCGCGTACTACCCGAATACCTGTGAGGTTTTCCTGAAGAACAGTTGTCATCCTGGCTTCTGACTCATCGACTTCCAGAAACAGTGATTTTACTTTCTGGAAAAACACCACGGCGACAATGAGCAGCAACGGCATTGAGGCCATGGACAACCATGCCATGTTGGTGTCGAGGGAGAACAGTATTGGCAATACAACGATCAACATAAGCAGGGCGCGGGAAATTTCTATCACCTGACCCGCAAGAAACACGCGTAGGGTTTCCATATCCGATGTACATCGCTGCACCAGGTCTCCGGTGTCGGCCTGATCGTGATAACGACTGGGTAAATGTTCGAGGTGGTCGAAGATCTGGTTTCTCAGACGCTGTATAACCCCTTCAGATGCAACGGCGATCAGCCGGTCGCGGATATAGATAAAGATACCCATCAATACGGTGAGTCCCACGGTTGCCACAGCGGCCAGGCTCAAGTACTCGAACATTCCTACAGTTGAGTCACTGGAGATCAGGGTGCCGAGTCTTTCAATCCAGGCGGGGACGACGAGTTCTTCAGCCAGAATTGCATCAATGGAGAACTTGGCGACCATCGGCACACCAAACATAAAGACGTATCCGACTGCCATCGCGGCAATAGCACCGGAGAACATCGTCCTGTAGCCTGCCGTCAACATCCACAGTAGTCTGGCTTTTCGATGATCGTTCACGAATCTGCTCCTGAACATGGCCACTTTAATAAACTTTGTGACCCCAAAAACTGTATTAACATAAAACACCCAGGCGTAAGCCTCTGGTGTGATGATGAGCGGAAAGTTCTAAGTTTAAATGATCGCTCCTGACAACATTCTGTCAGTAGCGATTGGGAATTTTGAAAGAAATGTCCCCGCTCGTGGGTGAGCGGGCGAGACTTCAGATGCTCGTTATCCGCTCAGCAAAAATTTGCTGGTATCGGTTTAGTCAAATGCATCATGCGTCTCCGTTTCATTGGTTTGTGAAACAAAAAGGTTGGTCTGCTGTTTTTCCTGCCGGAAACAGATTGCCTTCTACTTCAATGCCATCTATTTCAGTAGTCGAGGGATAATCATTTTCAGCAAAAATACAAGAAGATGCCGAAAAAAGATAACCCTGGTGGTTTCCAGCAATGAATTTGGGTATAACGCGGTAGCGAAACAAGAAAACCGTCAGCACAAAAACTGTCGGCGCTCGCAAATGCTGAAGTTGGCTGAAGCGAAAAACAATAACTGTGGAGTGACTATGAAGTTAATCAATTCTGTTGGACCTAATCCAAAAATGGTCAGAATGTTTGTGGCTGAACTGGGTGTATCGCTCGAGACCGCCGATATCGATCTGATGAAAGGGGAAAATCGTCAGGAAGAGCATCTAAAGAAGAACCCATCGGGCCAGTCACCAGTGCTGGAATTGGATGATGGATCCTGCCTTTCGGAAATAACCGCAATCTGCGAATACCTGTCTGAAAAGAACGGTGGCTCAAGTTTGATTGGTTCGACCGCTGAAGAACGGGCAGAGACGAGAATGTGGACTCGTCGCATCGATATACAAATTGTCGAGCCGTTGACGAACGGGTTTCGGTTTTCCGACGGTCTGGCGTTATTCCAGGATCGCGTTCACTGTATTCCTATTGCTGCAGATGACCTGAAAACTCTGGCGCAGGAACGACTTACCTGGCTCGACGGCCTCATCGAAGGCAAAACATTTATTTGTGGTGATCGGTTCAGCATGGCTGACGTTCACCTGTTTAGCTTCCTTGAATTCGGCGCGCAGGTTGGGCAACCGATGAATACTGACAACGCGAATATCATGGCGTGGTATGGGCGAGTCAGTGAGCGGGCGAGCGCAGCCGCATAAGCTTGTTTTGTTTGGGCATGCCCGATGTGATTTTAGCGATGTCCGTTGTCAACCCAGAAATCTACCCAGTAGGGGTTGGAACACCAATGCCAGCATAGCGCCGCCATACATGTCCCGGTCAAGGCCAAGGTTCAAGTCAAAGTCTACGGGCATGTTGGCGTTAAGACTAAATACCATAGCAGCCATCAGGATGAAGACGTTTCTGTATGCCATCATGGATGAGCAGAACAACGCCAGGAGCAAAGAGTAGACATAGCTATAGTCGAAACCTGAACGTACAACAAAGTTATCTTCGGCGTTAATACAAAGGGTGGCTGCGAGTACCAGAAAAACTGCGCTGGATTTTATGAGTGTGGTCATTTCCATTTCAATTGCCTCTGGTAGTTAGTTCGGCGACCTTTGGTTCCTTCCTGCCAGAAACTGATATGTAAGTTATACCTTACATATTCAAGGATTATGTAAAACGGGGTGTAACGGATTGTTTTTGAGTATGGGTGGTAACCCGAAAGGTGAGTGGCTAGCGCTGACGTCTCATATAGGCGATCTGTAATCGTCCGAGCCAGAATATCGCAATATGGAAGATTACAAAGAAAACCTGACCAACAAAAAAACCGCTTTGAAAGCCTTCGCCGGTGGCAGAATAAACCAGGACAATTGCCCCTGATATCAGCAAAATTCGACCAATAACCGCGAACCAGAAGTCCTGAATCCGATACCACAGATCAAGAATTCCATAGAGTGCTGCCAGAAGCATCATCGTAAGCTGTATGCCAACTATAAATCCAATAAATTCAAACATTTACTGTTTCCTCACGGTGTTCTGGCTGTAGCAGTGTTACGGTTCCGTTGCTGCCATCAACCAGGATCCGGTCACCGCTTTTAATGAGTGCAGTACAGTGTTGGGCGTCGACAACACACGGCATACCGTATTCGCGGGCAATTGTACCGGCATGTGACAAATAGCTGCCTACTTCTACTACAGCGGCGCTCGCTGTGAGGAACAGAGGAGTCCATGCCGGATCTGTATAGGGCGCGACCAGAATCTCACCTGGTCTGAGCTCTGCGTCAATGCCAGGGTCCATCACCACCCGGGCAACGCCTTCGTAGGTACCGGGTGAGGCACCTTGCCCCGACATGTGATCCACTTCGAGTTCCTCAGTCGATGCAATGTGAATGCCGAAGGTCCGTGGCGGGCTTATTTTTGACAAACGAATAAACTCCATCCTGCGCTCGCGAATTCGTTCTTCAACATCCTCCCATTGCAGCTTACTGTTGTGCAGGTCGAGTATCTCATTCCATTGCAGGTAGTAAACATCGTCTTCACATTTGAGTTGCCTGGACTGAATAAACCCGGCTTCCATTTGCTGAATCTTTTTCCTGACCGCATAGAAACCCATGATGTGGTAGAAACGGGAGTTTTCCCGCAACCGGATAAAGTATTTGGCCTGGTTGCGGAGGTACTGGACTATTCGCCAGCGGAAACTGAACTGTCTCTCCAGGGGTTTATGCTGCAGTGACATTTTGATCTCGTTGATAAAGTCATATCGAGCCTGGTTAACCTTTTCCTGGGCTTCAGTCGGATTGGCATCTGAATGCATATAATTTCTTATCATCGCGATAACCGGCGTGGGATCCTCCTCCCATCGAATTGAATTGATCTCGAATTCCTTCAAGGTACGATGGCCGTGGATTGCCAGGAACTCATCCATGGCCGAAAGAAATGTTTCCGCCCCTTGCAGACCACGTAATTCCAGCAAGGCTTGTTTGGGTTCGTAGTTAGTAATTGTCTGTTTGACCTGCGGGTGCTTCTTTGCCTGTCGAGCAAGCTCCCAGATGCGTTTTCCCATCTCCGTGGACAGGATGCCTTCGGTGCCCGACGTGAGATACGACGCGGCATCGTTCCTGACATCTGGTATCCACCATTTCAGGAGACGGGTTAACACCCCCATGAGGAGCATATACCGTGATGCGCTGATGTTGACGAATATCGGCATATTCCCCACCGGATCGAAAAAGCGGGGTTTAAAAAACAGTCTTTCGAGCGCGCTGTAAGCATCAAGGGTTTCATCCGCGACCACCTGGTTGAAAACCTCCCGGAAGGAATCCATAAAATCGTTTGGCAGCGCTCTGGTTCTCAGGTAAAGGACGCCTGCGACCAGGTAAGTGATGTATCCTAAGATGCCCAGAAGCACGAGCCTCGACTTGGATATTTTTGGAACAAAGTTGTCGTCTTTGCTCAGGTAAGCCAGTTTGGCAACCTGTTCACTGTCCATCTTGAAGGGTAAAAACGGTCGAATGAACTTCAGGCTCAGATAGACTCTGCCCTGGATAATACTCATGATCGGAAACAGGCGAATAAAAATATCCTGGGACAGGGGTAATAGTGGTTCGGTGAAATTTTCTGCGAGGGGTTTGAATAAAACATATTCTCCCTCCGGCACTTCGTCCTGTTTGCTACCCATGACTGTGATGGGGCGAGATTGGAGGATGAAAAATTCATCATCCCGGAAAGTCCATTCAATATCCTGGCAGTCGCCAAAAAATACCTCAGAACGCCTGGCCCAGTGGACTACCGTTTCGATTTTCCGGGGAGGCAATGTCTCTTTGCGTCGCAACATTGCCGGTACCGGTACCAGTCTCGATTCGTTATCCTCGACCTGGGCCGGAACCATGAATTTTTTGTCTGCGATACGTTTGGACTTAACGACCCCGGAATCCTTGTCGGTGACGTACTGATCGGGTGACACTCGACCATCGACAATGGCAGCGCCCATACCCCAACTTGACTCAGTGACCACAACACCGGCATCTCCCGTCAGTGGGTCTGCGGTAAAAGTAACGCCGGATATGTCCGACTGAATCATCTCCTGTACGATGACCGCCATGTTGACTGCACTATGTTCAATACCCTGTGCTTCACGGTAGGAATACGCGGCGTTGGACCATAGTGATGCCCAGCACTGTTTGATCATCAGCGGGAGTCGGGGTTCGTTAACGTAGTAATAGGTATCGTGCTGTCCTGCGAAACTTGCATCACCCAGATCCTCAGCGGTAGCAGAAGATCGGACCGCGTAGATGACATCCGTATGGGTGGCCAACTGGATCTGTTTGTGGTGGGAGGCGATACCATCAACAATATTGGCTGGGATGTCGGCTGCCAGAATCCGGGCCCGAATGGCAGCGCAGTCAGATACGTTAATCGCTTCGGGCAAGTTCAAGTCTTTGATGAAACCGGCGTAGACACCCGCAGTAATGATAAAACCTGGAGGAACCGGGAATCCGTGTTGGATTAGTTCACCAAGATTGGCTCCCTTGCCACCAGCGGACTCGATATCTTTCTTAGTTACTTCATTCAGGGAAACAACAGCGGTCATTTGTGGCATCTTATTCCTGGTTGTGTTTTTGGTCGTGCTTGATTGTTATGGAGACTCAGGATATCAGCTGAGAAACTGCTGCGTCGTACGCACCCGATGAATCGGCCGATTGAGGCTATATAAGGCCGCATTGCAATGAAAAGAGCAAACAATTACGGTGTATCTTTTTTGATATAGGATTAGCCTCATGTTTCAGGGTCTTCAGTTCGAGGCACTTAAATTACCTGACGAAACACGTGTATTACGATTGCAGGTCCGGAAATTCATCGAGTCTGAACTAAGCAGTCGCACTGCCGAAAATGATTCTCAAAGCTATCTGCCAAATTCTGACTTCAATGCCGGAGAATCGCTGCAGTTCAGCCGAAAGCTAGGGCTACAGGGCTGGATTGGAATGACATGGCCGAAAGAATACGGGGGTGGTGAACGTTCGTTTCTGGAACGCTATGTCGTCACAGAAGAGTTGCTCGCTGCAGGTGCTCCGGTTGGAGCACATTGGATCGCTGACCGGCAGAGCGGCCCCTTGTTCCTTAAATTTGGCTCAGAGCAGCAGCGACAGGAATACCTGCCAAGAATAGCAAGGGGTGAGTGTTTTTTTTCCATTGGTATGAGTGAGCCGGACTCCGGCTCTGATCTGGCTTCCATACGGACCAGTGCCGTGAAGGTAGAAGGCGGCTGGCTGCTAAATGGCAGTAAGATCTGGACTTCAGGTGCTCATATGAATCACTACATGATCACGCTGGTTCGTACCGAAAAAGCATCCGAGAATCGTCACGCAGGTCTCAGCCAGTTTGTGGTTGATCTGGCTGACTCGAATGTGACGATCACCGGGATTCAGAACCTCTCTGGTGATCGTGACTTCAACCAGGTGTTTTTTGACGATGTATTTATCCCCGATGAAAATGTAGTGGGTGAAGCGGGAAATGGTTGGGAGCAGGTAATGAGTGAACTGGGCTACGAAAGAAGTGGTCCAGAAAGATTCCTGAGTGCTTACCGAGTGTTGCTGGAGTTTGTTAGGGAAGTCGAAGGAAATCCCGACCCTGCGCAACTCGCGTTGATAGGCCGACTTTCATCTCACCTGGTCACGCTGCGTCGGATGTCAATATCCGTCGCTAGCATGCTGGAGCAGGGCAAAACGCCGACGGTCGAAGCTGCTCTGATCAAAGATCTGGGGAACGATTATGAACGCCTCGTTCCCGAGGTCATACGATTGTTAGCACCGACGAACGTATCGCCAAGGTTCAGGGCAACCTTGAACCAGTGCCTGTTGCATGCGCCATCATTCACACTTCGCGGTGGAACACGGGAAATTTTGCGGGGAGTTATCGCCCGTGGACTGGGATTACGTTAGGAACTTATCAGGAGTGTCAGGGCTTATGAATCAGGAACAACAACTCATCATCGAGACAACAAGACGAATCTTTACTGATTTATGCACGAAGGAAGTTGTTGATGCCGCCGAGCAGGGTCAATGGCCGCGTAATTTATGGCAGACGCTGGAAGAATCAGGGATGACCCTGGCCGGAATTCCTGGGATTGCCGGTGGTTCTGATGGATCAATGGCGGACTCGCTGCTTGTAATCAGGCAAGCAGCGTCTTTTGCCGCACCTCTGCCCCTGGCAGAAACCTTTATCGCCGCAACACTACTGGTGCAGGCTGGGCAGAAATGTCCCCCGGGGGTGATCACTGTGGCTAGTGGTAACCTAACGTTTAAGCCTGAAGCTACAGGCGTGTATATCACCGGTATGATCAATGACGTCGCCTTTGCACGGCAAAGTGAGCATGTGTTGCTGGTGTCCCATGGGTCTGTGTGTCTGGTACCTGCAGAGGCACTGCCACTCGAAACCAACCGGAGTTTGTCCGGCGAAGACAGGTCTCTGGCAGATTTGAATCAGCTGATAACGGGCGTCGAGGAATATGCGCTTCCCGATGCCGCGAAAGAGGCCTTGCATCTGGGTGCCAGAACCCGGGTCAATATGATGTCCGGAGCGATGACATCAATTCTCGACCTTTCTGTCGGTTTTGCACTGGAGCGGGTGCAGTTTGGGCGACCTATTTCCCGGTTTCAGGCTATTCAGCAACAGCTGGCCATATTGGCAGGTGAGGTCGCAGCCTGCCAGCGTGCGGCTGATTCGGTTCTGGATAATCCGACGCCGTTCGATATTGCGGTAGCCAAAGCGCGCGTCGGTGAAGCAGTGACCAATGTTGCCAATATATCTCACCAGGTGCACGGGGCGATGGGGTACACCATGGAACATCCTTTGAATCTTCGTACCCGGCGTCTCTGGGACTGGCGTGATGAGTATGGCAACGAAACATTTTGGCAAACTCAACTAGGTGAAGCCATATGTCAAACAGGTGCTGACAACCTGTGGTCGATGATCACAGATGCGGCATAGGCAATTCGGGGTGTTGCTAATCCGCTTCTTGTCCGTAGATAGTTTTGTGAGTGCTATTTCTATTGGCGTATTTTACCAATAGTTAGTGTAGACATAACCCCCAAACAACCCTGACAGATAAAAAGATCAGTTAAAACAACCGGATAGAGTATGGCACGTAATGTGCTTTATCTTCGAAATAGAATGCACGATATCGAATGTCCATCAGGTTGTTGTCTGCGAGGTAGTTTATGAGATCCGTGTTATTTACCCTGATCCTATTGTCATCAGGTTGCACGCTTCGAAGTGAATCCGGCAGAGAATTGAATTCAGTTCTATACCCGAATCTGTTGGTTAGCCAACAGATTAATGTTGATGGGGTGAGTGAGGTCGAGTTCAAAATAACCGGGCAGTTGCATCTCGTCGAAGGTGGTGGAAATTTTTTGGAAATAGTGGGTGAGCAACCAACCTCCGACCAGGTCCGGGTTGTCCGACAGGGTGACAAGCTTATTATCGAGTCACGGGGATCAGGTTCTCTCACTGCTTACGTACGGACGCAAGCCCTGGATAGGCTGACTATCCACAGTGCGAATCCACTAGAAAACCAAGATCAGGAAACTCGCCTGCTGGTCAGCCTGAATGAACATCAACGTCTCAAAATTGACAAAATTGATCTACAGGTGGTTAGTATTCGAATGGATGGACATGGCAATTTAGATGTTGGCGAAGTGGTCAGTGACCGTCTGCAACTGAGTATGAAAGGCCATGGAAAAATTCGCGTCGGTCGGATCGAGTCTGCTCTCGTGGAAGTATCCATGCAGGGCCATGGCGACATCAAACTGTCCGGTACTACCCTCGATCAGCGTATAAAAATCAACGGCCATGGTCGTTATAATGCGATGGAGCTTGAGTCTGGCGATGCCGAACTGACCGCGAGGGGATTCAACGCTGCAGAACTCTGGGCCAAGGATGATTTACTACTTGATGCAGGAGAATTCAGTGCGGTTCGGTATCGGGGGGAACCAGCGGTTAGATTACTAGGCTGGCATCACCTGGCAGAGTTAGCACGTTAGAGGCTCAGATAAAGATGTACCGCATTCGTAGCGATTTCAGTGTGTGCTTAGGGTAGCCTATCTATCGCAGTGAGTAATTTGAACTTATCCCAGGTTTCTCGTCCGAACATTCCACTCGACCCGTGGCCACCAGGCGTTCCATCGCTGCCAGTACCGATCGGCCCGCTGCACCGTGCAGACTCTTGTCGGTATCGATATACATAATCGGTACCATTTCTGAAATGATCCCGACCTCATCGTTCAGGCACTGGAGTATTTGATCCTCCCGTTCCCTGCGATGATCGATGTAACTCTGGACAAAACTTTTCACGTTGGTGATGCTGGTTCCGTGTGTTGGCCAGTAGATCTCATCGTCCCTGGTCAAAAGCAAGTCGAGGCTTGCCATGTACTGTGACATGTCACCATCGGGAGGACCGATCACCGTCGTCGACCAGCCCATAACATGGTCACCGGTGAACAATGCCTTCTCTTGGGTTAACGCAAAACAGATATGGTTAGAGGTGTGTCCTGGGGTATAGACGCACTCGATAGTCCAACCCTCGCCATTGATAACATCGCCATGACGGACTTCAATATCAGGTTGAAAATCCATATCACCACCTTCTTCAATGGGTACACCTTGCGCTATTTTTCCAGCGCCATGGGGTCCGTAACCCACTGTTTCACATTGCCAATACTGTTTTAGCTGTTTCGCAGCCGGTGAGTGATCCAGATGCGTGTGAGTGATTAGAATATGAGTGACTTCTTCCCCTTTGAGACTCTGTTTAAGTGCCTCAATATGATCTGGCATCAACGGTCCCGGATCGATAACCGCGACTTTACCCTTGCCGACAACGTAAGTGCCGGTGCCACGGTAAGTAAACCCGCTGGGGTTCCTGGCAGTAATTCTGCGGATCAAGGGAGTGAGCTGTTGCAGCTCGCCGTATTCAAGATCATATTTATAGGTAAAGGGTATTTTTTTCATCGTGATGTATTTCCGGGCAGGCACTGCTGGTGAGTTCCGGTCTATTTCCGGTACAAGAACTGGTTTAGTGATAAATATTCAAACCTATGGAGCTTATAGGATCGGCGCTGGCCTCGCCAGCGAAGACTAGGGTGAAATGACAAGCAACGGAAAAAATCCTAAACTACGGTAAAATCTATAGGAAAACAAGATGTCATTAGAAGGTAGGTTGGCACTCATCAGTGGTGCAAGTCGTGGGGTAGGTAGAGCAATAGCGATTGGTCTGGCGGAGGATGGTGCAGATATTGCCGTGAACTATTCCAGGGATGCGGACGCTGCCGCGGAAACTGTTGAGGTGGTCAGAAAACTGGGGCGAAAAGCCAACGCCTACCAGGCTTCTGTGCAGGATTATGCTCAGGATGAAGAAATGGTGCAGCGCATTAATGCGGAAATGGGTCCCATTGGCATACTGGTCAACAACGCCGGTATAGCCAGTAAAGGTAGGGCCGTGATCGATACTGACCCTGCAGAGCTTGTCAAAGTTGTGGGCGTTCATGCCTTCGCGGCGCATTATTTGGCGCAACTGGTATTACCCTCAATGCGAACCGGTGAACGCGGCGACATAATCATGATTTCCAGCGTCGCAACCAAGGGTTTGTCTGCCAACGGCGCCCCGTACAATATGGGCAAAGCAGCACTTGAAGCGCTGGCAGCGACCCTTTACAAGGAAGAATTGAAGCACAACATTCGCGTCAATGTTGTCGCGCCTGGATTGGTTGAGACAGAAATGGGTAAACGGTTGGTTCTCGCGACGCAGGGCGTTGAAGATTTGAGAGATTTGGACGAACATATGCCATTCGGCAGGGTTTGTCAGCCTGAGGATGTAGCAAATGTGGTGCGCTATCTTGTCTCTGACAAAAACTCTTACGTAACCGGTGAAAGACTCTATGTTAATGGTGGTAGCTAGCCGCGTTATGAGTTAACAGTCCAGGGTAACAGTCTAGGGTAAAGAATGACTTCCGAGCAGATTTCGTTTAAACGGTTGATTGATATCGGGATCGCGTTGTCTGCTGAGAAAGATGTCAATCGCCTGATGGAGCGGATTCTGCTTGAGGCCAAGGACATAGCCAACGCAGACGGGGGCACGCTTTACATTCGCACCAGGGAGGATGCACTCAAGTTCGAAATGTTGAGGACAGATTCCCTGGGCATTGCCGAAGGCGGTACCAGCGGGACAGAAATATCAATGGCACCCATTGAGATGTTCGACACCGCCGACAACCCGAATCTCAAGGCAATTGTCAGCTACGCGGCGAATACGGGTGAAACAATCAATATCGCTGACGCCTACGCGACGGAAGAGTTCGATTTTACAAGCGCCAAAATATTTGATGACACGATGGGGTATCGGTCCAAATCACTCCTTGCGGTGCCGTTAAAAAACAACACTGGCCATGTAATCGGCGTATTACAACTGATAAATTCGCTTGACCCGGAAACGGGGCAGGTCTGCTCATTTTCGATCGAGAGCCAACCGTTGATAGAAGCCCTGGCTTCCCAGGCTGCAATTGCGTTGGAAAATCAAAATTTACTTGATTCCCAGAAGAATCTTTTGGATTCGTTTATTAGCCTGATGGCAAGTACCGTGGACGCCAAGTCACCCTATACGGGAGGTCACTGTCAACGCGTACCGGAATTAACAGAGATGTTGACAGCAGCCGCTTGTGATTCCAACGCAGAACCGTTTAAGACTTTCAATCTTGACGATGAGCAATGGTATGAATTGCATATTGGAGCCTGGCTTCATGATTGCGGCAAGATAATCACCCCGGAGCACGTGGTCGACAAATCTACCAAACTTGAAACCATTACCGACCGCATTCACGAGATTCGAATGCGATTTGAACTCGTTAAAGCTGAACACATGATTGAGTACCAGAAAAAATTGTTGGACGGTGCTGCAAATCCAGAGGAACTAAAAGATGAGTTAGACGCGAAGCTTGTCTCGTTAGACGAAGACTTCGCGTTCATCGCCGAATGCAATGTCGGCGGTGAATTTATGGCGGAGGACCGAATCGAGCGGGTCAGGAAAATAGCAGAAATTAAATGGACCCGAACACTGGATGATCGCCTGGGCATCTCCTTTGACGAAACAAACCGCAAGAATCGCACCCGCCAGAAACAGGTTCCTTGTTCGGAGTTGCTACTGGAGGATCGTCACGATCACATTGTTGAACATGATGTCGTTATTCATTCTTCTGACCCGAATAATTCATACGGTTTTAAAGTCGACGTGCCGGAATACAAGTACAACCTGGGTGAGGTTTACAATTTGAGTGTCAGCCGCGGCACCTTAACGAAGGAAGAAAGATTCAAGATCAATGATCATATCGTGCAGACGATTGTCATGCTGGAGAGCCTGCCATTTCCAAAACATCTTGAACAGGTGCCGGAAATCGCCGGTGGTCATCACGAAAAGATGGACGGAACTGGGTTTCCGAAAGGGATTCACGGCAAGGACATGTCGATTCCCGCCAGAATTATGGCTATTGCTGATGTTTTCGAAGCCCTGACTGCTGCCGACAGGCCCTATAAACCGGCAAAAACACTTAGCACCAGCATCAGGATAATGGGCAAAATGGTACTTGATCATCATCTGGATCCGGACCTGTTTAAGCTCTTCTTAACCAGTGGGGTTTATATGGATTATGCAAATAAATTCCTCCGGTCCAGCCAAATCGACAGTGTGGATATTCAGGAATACCTGAAGGGAACCTCTGATTAAGGTCGGTGTGCCGCATCTCGGTGTGCCGTACCAACCAGAGGTTCCATCGCTATTCGCATAGACGTTCAACATGCGCCAGGGCGGAACTGGCCAATGATTCAAGGTTGTATCCTCCCTCCAGTGTAGAAACGATCCGGCCCTGGGAATAATTTTCAGCCAGGTCAGTGATCATCCCGGTAATCCACCGGTAGTCATCTTCCAACAGGCAGATTTCTGCCAGAGGGTCATCTCTGTGGGCATCGAAACCGGCTGAGATAAAAATAATATCAGGCTTGTGTTCCTGGAGTTTGGCAAGCCAGCTGTTCTCGATGCTATGACGAAAGCTTAGACCTTCTGTCCCAGGTTCAAGTGGCGTATTGACGATGTGTTCGTTGGTAAAGTCAAGATAGCGGTGCGGGTAAAACTGATTCTGAAAGCTGGAACAGACCAACACTCTTTCGTCGTCCTTGAATATGTCAACAGTGCCATTGCAATGGTGAACATCGAAATCGCAAATTGCGACCGTTTTGATCGCAGGATTTTCCAAGGCGACCCTGGTAGCCACAGCGATGTTATTGAATATACAAAAACCCATTGCTGCGGCAAGTTCGGCATGATGCCCGGGAGGGCGAATGGCACAGAAGGCTCTTTTTGTGATTCCTTGAATCACCTGCTCTGTGGCCTGCACGACAGCACCGGCAGCTAGTTTTGCGGCACGGAGGCTTCCCGGTCCCAAAAAAGTATCAGGGTCCAGTCGAACGACTTCGTTCTGCACTTCGCTGGTTTCCACGGTATTGACGTAGTCTGCCGAGTGGGCGAGAGATAACTGGGAAGAGGAGATTTCCCGGGCTGATATCTGTTCCATATCCTTTACCAGTCCTGAAGACTCAAGCCTGTCCATGACAGCAGCGAGGCGTTCCGGCCTTTCAGGATGCCCATCCATTGCGTGCCGGGCGCAATCAGGGTGAGAAATAAGCAGGCTTTTCATTTAGGACCTTTTTGTAAGATACCTGTGCAAACTCTACACTAGATTCTGCGTTGTAAATAGATGGCTTTGTAATCGGAAACGACATCAAAATTTTGTTCAAAAACTCCAAAATAAGGGCTCTGCCTGGCCGCTTCCTCGTTAATGGATTCTATGGTGATCTTGTTGAGCGGCTGGAATGCTCGATAAAGCAGGTGTCGAAAGCTGCCGAGGTATTGGTCAAGTAGTGGATGATCTGGCTTTACCCTGATATCCAGACTTTTTCCGTTTCTGGTTGATACCATGACCAGATCCTTACCGTGATAGGTCAGGTGACTGGACATAACCCGGCGCGGCAGGACCGCACGAATCTTGTCGAAGGGCAGGCCACAACTGGAAACCGGATCGGCCGCATTGATCCAGAAAACAGCGTCGTTTTTGTGACCCTGAATAAATCGAAGCGCGGCAGGGGAAATAAACTGCGGACCGGGAATGTCGGCGAAGAAATAGCCCGAGTAGACCTCACCGGCGAGTTCCATCAGTCGCAGGGACCGGAACAACTGCCGCCATTGCAGGGCGAAGAGCTCATGTTGCAGGAGTTCACGAAACAGGACACCGTATCGATCCAGCAAAACCCGCACCC
>DUAT01000012.1:98016-123045 GCA_012960755.1 Gammaproteobacteria bacterium | reverse complement strand
GATCCCCGGGTTCGTCCGGCTGTTCCAGTCGAAACCAGTTGCCTGAAAATGGAATCGAGCTTCGCCATTGCTGAAAACCACCGCGGCGGATCCTTCTGGAATTTCGATGTTGTTGGTGACCGGAGATCACCGGTACCTGGTACCTCGTTTCGATTCCTTTTCTTAGCGCCATAACTGAGTCGTTGCTAACCTCACCTCGCCAGACGGATTGCCATAGTTGTTCTGCCAGTAAGCTTGAAGTGAGCCCTGTTTTGTCCAACAGGGTTGCAAAGTCGTAGCGACCTCCCTCGTTATCGAATAGGGGCGCCGTGTCGGCCGATGGTTCTGATGTCTGTGGTGACGGTTGTGATCCTTTGTCTGCACTGTTTGCCAGTAGATCCAGATCTTCCCTGAATGTGAAATTTATACGCTTGTCGACATCGCCCAGCCAAAACAAGTTACTTTCCTGAAACAATGTATCGAGCTGATCAGTCTGGTAATCATCTACCCGTGAGGGCAGTATTTCACTCTCCCATAATTTGGGGTTGGAGGGATAACATCGCAACATTTCAATGGTGTCGAACAACCGTTCAGTTTCAGATGATTTTTTTAGTCGGGTTTGCCAGTTATAGAGAAATGGGGTGAGTTGGGTAATCGGCAATGGCTCGAACGAGACTCTGGCTTGTTGTCGGACGAACCTTAGCAGGATTTCGTAGTTATCTGCATCACACCAGTATTGTCTGTCGTCTTCGAGTATGAGTTGGCCGTGGATTAGTATGCGATCTTCCACAAGTCCCGACAGTAAGGGTTCGAGAGCCATTTTTTCAAGGCCGGTTTCTTCGCTAATCTGGTGGCTGGAAATGGGACCGTAATATTGTAACCAGTTCGCCAGGTAAGGCTTGTCCGGATCTGCGAAATAACTTACCAATATCTGTTCATCTTCCCTGGCAACAGTTAGCTCACGTTGGTTGATGTTCATTTTTACCAGCTTGTGTTTTACCTCCATCCAGTCAATGCCTGATTGTTCGAGCAACAGTTGCCACTCAGCCGAGGGAATGGCCGTTCGCTCTTTCACCCATTCGATTAAATCAGAACTGTTATCAGGCTCGTATCCTTCAAGGGTTCTCTGCCGTTTCTCGATAAATAGCTGAATGATGTCAATGGGTATCGGCGGGCGAATCCCGGGTTGAAAGACGATCTCTTCCAGCAGTGTCGTACGCAGGTTGGATGTTTTTGACGCCTTGGGTTGATCGTCCATGTACATATAGGTGTTAATCTGGCCCCAAGCCACTGTCCGGGCGAACGGGCTGGGCGTTGCCGTTGTGACTTCAGTGATTTCGATTTGACCGCTGTCCAGTTCATCAAGCACCAGTTTCAGGTTCTCAAGGTCGAACTCATCCTGTAAACAGGTTCGCCAGGTTTCGAGCAGGATGGGGAAATCTTCAAACTTTAAAACAGCAGCCATCAGTTTCTGTGACTGCAGGCGACTCATCCAGAGAGGTTTTCGTTCGTTGAATTTACCCTTGGAAAGCAACAATGCGCGACCAGCATTCTCGCGAAAGCGGGCGCCAAAGAACCCCGAACCTTCCAGTCTGTCACGCAGCAGTTCCTCTATGTCGTTCACGGGAACCAGTGAAAACAAGTCCCTGGCATCATCGTTTTCTGTTAACTGGACAACAAGGCTTTCATTGCTGACCCAGATCTCAGGCTGTGCGTTATATTTTCTTTGCCATCCGGCTTCCATCGCCATTGCCAGCGGTCGATTCACCTCGGCTCCCCAACCGGTGTGCAGGATGACCTGGTGACCACGTGCCCGTCCCGGGGAGGATTGTGTTTTCTCGATCAGCAGATGATGCCGATGGGGTAGTTGTGTCTGGCAATGGCTTCGCTGGCCCTTGAGCAATGTTACAAGTTCTGTCGCCAGTAGTGGCTCAAGATTGTGATCGTTTATCAGGATATTGTGAAAGACTGGTTTATCGATTTCCTGTTCTGCGAATTCAAGAAATTCAGCGACTCGTTCAGCATAATGAAAATTGCGATTCAGTCCTTCCGATTTCCAGAATGGAGGTGCAAGGCTCGTGGGTTTTGCAGGGCCAACAATGACATCATTGTGCGTGATTTTCTTAACCTGCCAGTGCTGGGTACCTAACGAGAAGACTTTTCCGACGTTGGCTTCCCAGACAAATTCTTCATCCAGTTCACCAATCCTCGCGTTACCTTGCTCATGCCGAAGCTGAAAATAGCCCCTGTCTGGTATCACCCCACCCGAGAGATACAATGACATCAGTGCACCTGGTCTGGCAGAAATGGTGTTGGTGTCTCGATCAATGATGACTTTAGGACGCAGTTCACGGATATGATTTTCTGCGTAGCGTCCCGAGAGCATGTTGATCACCAGATCGAACTTAAGCTTGTCGAGTTTATGAAAGGCAGTGGAACGTCTGAGTTCGATAAAAAGCTCGTCAATGTCCCAATTCATCGTCCCTGACATGGATATGATGATTTGAGAGAGAACATCTAACGGGCATTCGATGGTCTTTATCGGCTCAATATCTTTCTCTATCACCGCTTTTGCCAGTACTGCGGCTTCGATAAAGTCGGTGGGGTGGGTGGGATAAATCGTGCATCGACTAACCTCGCCGACGCCATGCCCGGCTCTGCCGATTCGTTGAATAGCAGAAGAAATACCATCCGGGGACTGGATCAGGATTACTTCGTCGAGGTGACCAATATCTATACCCATTTCCAGTGTACTGGTTGCGACAATGGCAGACAGTTGGCCTTGTTTCAGTTTTTGTTCTACCTCTGTGCGAATCTCCCGTGACAGCGAGCCGTGGTGTGCATAAGCCAGGGTTTCATTCGCAGCATTGTTTATCTTGAAGGTTATTTTTTCACACATGGCCCGACTGTTTACAAACAAGAGCGTCGATGTGTTTTTACGGATTTTCTCTACAAAATCTTCAGCAAGGCTGTCCCAGACCTTCTCATCGGCAGGCCTGTTTGCAGTCTCCTGGGGGTAGCGTACGGTTACCTGGTAGCGTTTGGCCTCATGTGATGTCAGGGTCTCGACGAGTCTCGGCTCAAACTGGTTGTTGTCTAATCTGCGGTAGCCGCCCACAAATTGGGCAATCTTATCCAGAGGGTTAACCGTTGCAGACAAGGCGATGCGTTGAAATTCTCCGCAGAAGGGCACGAGTCGTTCAATTGCGGACATAAGATAGACGCCGCGTTTATCCGCAATAACGCCGTGAATCTCGTCCAGGATGACCGTCTTAAATCCGCCCAGCATTCCCTGGCCACCTTTGGATGATAGCAATAGATTCAGGCTTTCCGGCGTGGTGATCAGTATTTCCGGTGGCTGCCGCAACATACGCCGTCGCTCAGATGTATCTGTATCGCCACTCCTTGTCTGCACCCGAATGTCGGGAAATTCAATCCCTTTCAAGTCCGCCAGGATCCTGAGTTCCGTTAGCGGAGTAACCAGATTTCGCTGGATATCGTTATTGAGTGCCTTCAGGGGGCTGATATACAGGACCCGGCTGGTGCCGGTTTCATAGCGACCCAACAGAAACTGATTGATGGCCCAGAGAAAGGCGGTGAGCGTTTTGCCACTACCTGTGGGTGCAGTAATGAGCAGGTTTTCTCCTGCTGCAATTTTGGGCCAGGCTTTTTCCTGAATTTCTGTGGGATTTTCAAACTTGTCACTGAACCAGGATTGAATCAGTGGATGGAACAGCTTGGCAGAGGACGTCATGTTGCGAGTCTAGCCTAGTAGTCCTAGACAAAATACAAAAAAAGGTATAATGCAGTGTTGCTTACTCAAAATTCTGTTTTGTTGTGGCAGGTGACGTGGGTTCCATGTTTTACGCTATTGTTCCCTGGCCCCTAGTGCTTCGTTGATTTTCATTAGATAAAGAGTCTGGACTCACTATGCGGCGTAATTGTGCGAAATTTATTTTTCTTCCATTCAGCTTGCTTGTTACGCTGACGGTTTCGGCAGAGGCTGTAAATTTTGAGCGGCAGGCCATTACAATTGCTTTGACACAGGAACCACCGAATCTCAATGGCACTCGTACCACGGATCTGGTGAGCTTCTTCGTCCTCGGGCATGTTAACGAAGGCCTGGTTAGATATGACCGGCACGGTCAATTGAGTCCCGGGGTCGCGGCTAAATGGGAAGTGACAAGCCAGAACATTACATTCCAACTCCGTGAAGACGCCCGGTGGAGTGACGGATCAAAGCTCACTGCACGGGATTTCGAATTTGCCTGGCGATTGATGAACGATCCAAAAACCGCGGCTCCCTACGCGTCAATCATGTACCCGATAAAAAATGCCCGCAAGGTCCAGCAGGGTGAGCTTCCCTTGGCATCCCTGGGTGTTCATGCTCTGGATGAATTGACATTGAGCGTCGATCTGGAGCAGCCCTGCGGGTATTGTATCGCGGTGATGATACATGTTGCTTTCTATCCTATTAAGCAATCATTCTACGAGTTGCAAGGCAGTCGATACGGTGCGGAGGCGGAAAATCTGCTCTACAACGGTCCCTTCAGAATTACCTCGTGGGTGCATGGAGCGAGTTTGTCCATGTCGAAGAATCCGACCTACTGGAACAAGGATAAAATTGCTTTAGAGCAGATCAATGTCGGTTATATAACGTCGGACAACAGAACGCGGCTTAATCTGTTCCGTGACAACAGTATCGCCCTGGCCAGATTGGGTGCTGAAACGGTACGGGATGCAGCGGAACAGAAGCTGCGACTTCGTACATTTGTTACGGGTGGAATGTCCTACATCAGGTTCAACGTGCAAGAGGGGGAAATCACCGCAAACAAAAAGCTCCGCCAGGCGATCCGACTGGTTTTTGATTCCGAAGAATTCGTTAACAAGGTGATTGCAATTCCAGGCTACAAGGCAACCAATTCATTCTTCCCCAGTTGGCTCAATGGCGCGAATGACAAATTTGTTAAAGAATATCCTGTGAAGAAATTCAATGTTGACCTGACGAGTGCGAGGCGGCTGATAAAGCAAGCAAAAGCTGAAATGGGTGTTCAGGATATCCCCCCGTTGACCTTGCTGACCGTGGCTTCCCCGACTGGCGTTAAGATTGCCGAGTACTTCCAGGGTCGTCTGAAGCAAACACTGGGATTGGAAATCAAGGTTGATCAGCAGACGTTTAAACAATATCTGGACAAGTCATTGAGGGCTGATTTCGACTTGTCTATTGCGAGCTGGTACCCGGATTTTGATGATATTGTCACCTATGCTGACCTGTTAGCGTCGTACAATGCAAACAATAGAGGTGATTACAACAATCCAGTTTACGACCAATGGTTGGAGAAACTACAGGGGACGGCAGATCCTGTGGAACGAATGAAAGCGGCAGGTGAGTTACAGAAAATTATTATTCAGGATGTACCCGTCATACCCATGGCTGAGACGGGTTCGGCTTACTTGCAGCATAAAAAGTTACGAGGCGTGGTTCGTCGAGTCCTGGGTACCGATCCTGATTATACCTTTGCCAGAGTCATTCAGTGAATCCAGATAACAACTTGTTAATTCTGCGCTAGATCATTTCAAAATAGCGATCGTATTCCCACTGAGAAACCTTGTGGCTGGTCGCATCTGCACCCTCTGTATGGAAAACCAGCCATTCGGCTTGCCGGGTCTTTGCCCAATAGTTGGTATTACTTGCCCCCAGCACTTCAGCCAACAGTTCGTCGTCTTTCAGGCACTTTGCAGCCTGGGATATGCTCATGGGAAGATCCGAAGGTGAAGCCGGTAAGCCCCAGGCGAGCTTGTTAAATTCTTCGGTAGGGGTGAGGGAATGTGTGACGCCTGCGATTCCACCGGCCAGAATAACGGCCAAAGCAAGGTATGGGTTCAGGTCACTGGCACCGACCCGGTGCTCGATTCTGGCAATGTTTTTTGCACGGGAGATCAGTCTCAAAGCAGTTGATTTGTTTTCTTCTCCCCAGCTTGCCGTCATCGGCACAGCGGCATAGTCGGTAAAGCGCCGGAAGGAATTAACCGTCGGACACAGATAGGAAACAGCACCGGGCATGGTCGCAACTAAGCCTGCGACCCACTGGGTCATTAACTGACTTCGATGTTGATCTGCCTGCTCATCAAAAAATGCCGGTTCACCCGAATCCGTGTCCAGGAGCGAGTGGTGTATGTGCATTCCACTGCTATAACCGGACCCAGGCTTGGCCATAAACGTCACAGACAATCCCAGATCAACAGCGACCTCGAACAGTATCTGCTTTGTCCGAACGACGTTATCTGCGGCTGTGACTGGATCACAGGGTACCAGGTTTAACTCAATCTGACCTACGCCAGCCTCGTCGTTCCAGCCTTCCCATTGGATTCCTTGCCATTCCATGCGCTTTATCACTTCGTCCATCAGTGGTTTAACGTGGTAAGCATTCCTCAGGTTGTAGATACCTCCCTTGGTGCTCGTCGTTAGTGGCGTCATTCGGCGAAACTGCGAGGCCCGTATTTCCTGATAAGACTCTTTATAAACAAAGAACTCCAGTTCATAGGTCGCCTTGATCTCATAGCCAAGGGCTGCAACTCTTGCGACCATCTTCTTCAAAGTGGAGCGGGGACAGAGATCCATCGGCACACCCTGATCGTTGGTGAAGTCGACGATACAATGGCCAAGATTCGGGTCTGCCCCATCGGAAATCAGCGTGTTTAGGTCCGGCTTGAGGAAGATATCACCTAGATTAGCCTCACGTTGCGGGTGCCACAGGGTCATATGTGGCGTACCATTCACATCCATGGTCAGGGCCATATCCGAAACAGCATGGCCTTTTGGCAGGGAATTAAAGAACTTGTTGCGATGCAGGTATTTCCCCAGGCCAGGTCCATCTAACGAGGTGGCATGGGTTCGTATTATGCTGACATGGTGCCTGTCGAGCCAGTCGGGTAATTCCTGTTTATTCATTGCTACCGTTCACCCAGCAGCGTCTGTACAGTGACATCGCTCAACACCACGGTATGTTCAAAACTGGCGATGCTCTTTATCCTGCCCGTCATTAACGCCTGCACAAACACGCTGCCCCCGGAAAACACGTCGGCAATATCAATCCCTTTACCACTTATATGCATGTCGGGGTTTCCGTCGGTGGGAAGGTCGCCGAGAATAAAGTCCCGGTCTTCGTCAATACAGTGTATTTTTATATTTCCCGGCATCCCCGGGTAGGTGGAATTGCAATCCCAAAATCCGGTTGCTGCATCAGCCCAGTTTGTCTCGGGGAATTGCAGTAACTTCGAAATCCTCAGCGCCAGCATCGGATGACGAAAAAGCCCTTCTATTTTCGGCTTGACGGGTTTGTCGAAATCCATACGAATGATGATTTCGGCGTTGGCGGCGATACCGTGGGTTATCGAAATCTTTCCGTTTCCGACGATAATCGTCAGACTCTGTGGATCTTTTAAAGACGCCAGCGCAAAACTGCCATGAAAATTCCTGACATAGTTTGCAAACTTTGCGTCTGTTAAAGCCTTTCTGAATTTGTTGGCAAAAATTTTAACCAGCGGAGTAGGGTCCGGCTCCGTTGATATTGCCAATACTTCCGCAGTGTCGGTAGTCACAGTGTCTGGTCTCTATTCATTTTCGACAAACTCAACAACTTCTAAATCGAAACCCGAGATTGCATTGTAGCGGGTGGGTGATGACAGTAAGCGCATTTTCCCCACGCCCAGATCCCTGAGAATCTGGGAGCCCGTGCCAATGACCCGGTAGACGCCGCTCTCGGTCGAAACCCTGACTTCCGGTGGCATGTTCGGGAAGTGCGTTATCTCAGCCAGTTTTTCTGCCTGGGACTCTGGTTGGCCGACAACGACGACGACCCCCTTACCTTCACTGGTAATTTGAGCCATGGATTCCGATAGTGACCAGGATTTCTTGAATCCCGGTCGCTGCGTTCCGAATACATCCCTCAAGGTGTTAACGGTTTGAACCCGTACCAGGCAGGGTTCGTTTTCGTTGATTTCACCCTTAACGATTGCGTGATGAACACATTCTGATATTCGGTCGGTGTAGGTTTTGAGTACAAATTCACCCTGTTGGGTGCTGATTTCTTTCTCGCCGACAAGATCGATAGTCTTGTCGTTTAAGGTTCGATAGTGAATCAGATCGGCGATGGTTCCAATTTTGATGCCGTGCTTTTCGGCGAATATTTCGAGCTCCGGTCGTTTCGCCATGGTGCCGTCTTCGTTCATGACCTCGACTATAACGGCAGCAGGTTCGTACCCCGATAATCGTGCCAGGTCACAACCGGCTTCTGTGTGACCCGCTCTGGTAAGCACACCGCCTTTTTGGGCAATCAGAGGAAAAATATGACCCGGCATGACCAGGTCAGAGGGCTTGGCGTTTCGAGCCACGGCAGCGAGCACAGTCTTGGCACGATCACCGGCCGATATGCCGGTTGTAATACCATCAGCGGCTTCGATCGACACGGTAAAATTTGTCTCGTGCAGGGAGTTGTTTCGATCTACCATCAGTGGCAGGTTCAGTTGTTTTCCCCGGGATTCCGTCAGGGTCAGACAAATTAGTCCACAGGCTTCCCGGGCCATAAAGGTAACGTGCTGCGGGGTGATTACGTCAGCGGCGATAATCAGATCGCCTTCGTTTTCTCTGTCCTCATCGTCCATTATCAACACCATCTTACCCTGTCGAAAATCGTTCAGAATTTCTTCGATTGTGTTAATGGACATGACTGCTCCGGGGAATGACCTTTTTAGGAGGCGAGATTATACTAGCAGGCTGCTGAGAAAGTCCTGTTAGATGCTGGGCGAGGCGAAAATTATTGAAAGAGCGGAATTTACACGCAGTAATGAGCATCTTGACACGATTTTCAACGCCGAATTGTACTATCAGGGGCTTTTTCAGCCGCCTGCTGGTAGTGTCGTGTACAGATTGGACCTAACCGGAACGAAAGACCGTGACTGAATTTTTAGAACAGCTAAATCAAGTCTGCCAGCATATCGTCTCTGATAAAGATCGGCTAAGAGTCTACGAAAGTGATGGTTTGACCTTGAAAAAAGCCCTGCCTAGATTTGTGGCGCTGCCTGAGACCATTGAGGAAGTGCAAGCCACGGTGAAACTCTGTTATGAGCAAAATGTACCGATAGTAGCCAGAGGTGCGGGTACGGGGCTCTCTGGTGGTGCCATGCCCCATGAGCAAGGGGTGCTCCTGAGCCTGGCGAGACTCAACCGAATACTTGAAATAGATTCTAAAAACCTTCTGGCCAGGGTTGAGCCGGGAGTCACTAATCTGGCTATTTCAGAGAGTGTGAAATCCCTGGGTTTGTACTATGCGCCGGACCCATCGTCACAAATAGCCTGCACAATAGGCGGAAATGTTGCTGAAAACTCAGGTGGTGTTCACTGTTTAAAATATGGATTGACCGTACACAACGTTCGTAAACTGAAGATTGTTGCACCAGATGGCGAACTCTACGATGTTGGCTCGAGTGGATTTGATTCACCCGGGTTCGACCTGCTGGCGTTAATGCATGGCTCGGAAGGCATGCTGGGTATTGTCGTTGAGGTGACGGTCAAATTGCTACCCAATCCCGACAATGTTGTTGTTGTGCTGGCCGGTTTCGACTCTGTGGAAGAAGCGGGTGCCAGCGTCAGGCATATTATTATGGGTGGTTTGTTACCTGCTGGATTGGAAATGATGGACAGACTCGCGATTCGGGCAGCCGAAGATTTTGTTAAGGGCGGGTACCCGACAGACGTTGAGGCATTACTGTTGTGTGAACTCGATGGAAACCAGCATGAAGTCGACGAGCAGCTCAGGTTGCTCGAGGACATTCTTTCTGCTGACAATGCGCGCCATGTGAGCGTTGCCAGGGATGAATCGGCCAGGGCTCGACTCTGGCAAGGTCGTAAATCAGCGTTTCCTGCTGTTGGCCGAATAGCACCGGACTACTACTGCATGGATGGCACCATACCCAAACGGGAACTGGGCAATATGCTGCGACAGATTTCTGAGCTTTCCAACGAATTCGGCCTTGCTGTCGCCAATGTTTTTCACGCCGGGGACGGTAACTTACACCCGCTTATTCTCTTCGATGCCAACAAATCTGGTGAGCTGCAACGAGCAGAAGCTTTTGGTGCCAGAATCCTTGAACTCTGTATTGAGAAAGGCGGCACGATCACCGGTGAGCATGGTGTGGGTGTCGAGAAGATCGACCAGATGTGTTTGCAGTTTTCAACACAAGAACTTGAGTTGTTCCACGGCATCAAAGCTGTGTTTGACTTTAAAGGGATACTGAACCCGGGCAAAGCAATACCCACGCTGCGTCGTTGTGCAGAATTCGGCGCAATGCATGTTCATCGCGGGCAGGAGAAGTTTCCCGGGCTGGAGCGCTTCTAGTGACAGGGTCAATAACGGCAGATCTCACAGAAATTGCAGAAGTAGTTCACAGGGCAGCATTGACCGGGCAATCCTTATGTATCAGAGGTGGAGGCAGCAAGGGGTTCCTGGGGCGAGACCTGAATCACCTGAAGGTCCTCGACATTAAGGGTCTCACGGGGATCGTGGATTATGACCCCTCGGAGCTAGTGCTACAGGTTCGCTCTGGTACCCCACTTCAGGAAATTAAACTTTTGCTAGCGTCAGAGAATCAGATGCTGGCGTTTGATCCACCAGGTTTTGTGGATGCGACGATTGGGGGCACAATCTCCACAGGCCTGTCGGGTTCGCGTCGACCCTATGCGGGTGCCGCCAGGGACTTTGTGCTCGGGATCGACGTAATAAATGGAATGGGGGAGCATTTGTCCTTCGGCGGGCAAGTGATTAAAAACGTTGCGGGGTACGATGCTTCAAGATTGATGGTCGGTTCGATGGGTTGCCTGGGGATCGTGACGGAGGTCAGCCTCAAGGTATTACCCAGGCCCGAAGTCGAAGAAACCCGGGCTATTTCTGTGTCTGCCTCGGTAGCATTGGATAGCATGCTGCAATTGTCATCCCATTCCCAGCTTGTTTCTGCGACAGCATTTTACCAGGATCGTCTGTACGCCAGGTTTTCTGGCGCCGAGAAATCTGTCAAGTCAGAAGTAGACAGCTTTGGCGGGGAAACTGTCGATCCCGGATGGTGGCATTCGATTGATACCCTCACCCTGTTTGACGCGGCATCGGAACTCTGGCGAGTTTCAGGGGCACCGAACTGCCGGAGCTTCCTGGCAGAAGCTGTTTTAATCGACTGGGGGGGAGGGCAACGTTGGCTGGTAAATCCGGCGAAAGACCCCAGACCTGAATCGTCATCTGATGACCATGCCACTTTAATCAAGGGCAACAGCACGGAAGAGAAGTACCAGCCTTTAACGGCTTCTGTAGAGCGGATCCATCAGGGGTTGAAAAAGCAATTCGACCCAAAGGGGATTTTGAACCCACACAAGATGTACGCCTCTTTCTGATATGCAGACAATAATCCATCCAAACCTAATCGGGAATGAATCAGTCAAAGAGGCAGAAGAGATACTCAGAAACTGCGTTCACTGCGGATTTTGTAATGCGGTTTGTCCTACCTACCAGCTGTTAGGTGATGAACTTGACGGACCACGAGGTCGAATTTACCTGATCAAAAACCTGCTGGAGAAGGACAGGATTTCCGCCCGATCCGTGAGCCATTTGGATCGCTGCCTGACTTGTCGGTCCTGTGAAACTACTTGCCCCTCGGGTGTTCAATATGGGCGGCTGCTCGATATTGGGCGTGAAATTGTTGCCGTTAAAGTGACGCCGCCTTTTTTGCGGCGAGTCAAGATTTGGGTAATTCGTACCGTGATTCCCCGTCAGCTGTTATTTTCACGGTTGTTAAGACTGGGCCAGTTCCTGGCTCCCATACTGCCTACGGTTCTGTCGAAAAAAATTCCCGTAAAAACAGACTTTGTGGAGGGTCGTAAATCTTCAGAGAACTTTCTCCGGCAAGTGATACTGCTGCAAGGGTGTGTGCAACAAGCAGCGACACCGGGTGTCAATCACGCCATTGAACAACTGTTGGCAGAAAACAATGTTGGTGTTCGAACCCTTGAGTCAGAAGGTTGTTGCGGTGCACTTGACTATCATCTGTCTGCACACAAACAGGCAATTGTGAGGATCAAGTCCCTGGTGGATCAGCTATATGATCAACTGGATAGCGTGGAATGCATCGTTTCATCGGCAAGCGGCTGTGGGGTAACAATCAAGGACTATCCCGAAATACTAAGATATGAAGGCAAGTACCTGGAAAAAGCCAGGCGTATTGCCGAGAAGGTGAAGGATGTCAGCGAGTATCTGGCACAGTTCAAATTTGACTGTAAAGGAATAAAAATTGCAGTTCATACACCCTGCAGTCTACAGCATGGACAACAGCTGCCCGATGCCCTTGAGTCCATTGTAAAGTCAGCAGGCGCGGAACTTGTTGAAGTCGAAGAAAAACATCTATGCTGTGGTTCTGCAGGCACCTACTCGATATTGCAACCAAAAATAGCCAGTGAGCTCATCGGGAGAAAAGTGCGAAATCTGGAAAAAAATTCACCGGATGTGATAGTTACGGCTAATGTAGGTTGTCAGTTGGAGCTTCAGTTAAACGCCAATATACCCGTGATGCACTGGGTTGAACTTTTTGCCAGTCACAAGAACCTTCTCAACAGTGAGCCTTAACCCGGCAACCCATCCCCAACCCGAGCCAAACCCGGGAATATAGATAAGTAAACTGTCCCGGGCATATCAACACTAGTCCCGGGCCAGCAGCCACCACAACAGCCCTTTCTGGGCGTGCATTCTGTTTTCAGACTGGGGATAGATAATTGCCCGGGGATCCCGGGTTAACTCTGCAGATATTTCGAAGCCGTCATGGATCGGCATGTCGTGCATTACCTTGCAGTCAATTCCTTTTAACAACGTTTTGTTGAGCTGGTATGGCATCATCTGTTTCAACTTGGCTTCGTTTTCGTCCTTGTGATCCAGATTGTTGAAATACTGCATATCAATCCAGGTATCGGTATAGACAAAGTCAGCGTCCTGGACAGCGGCCCTGGGATCAGTGGTATGGTTGATTTTGGCTGAGCTCGAAATAATCGCCTGGACATCCGCGTCGAGGCTCTCGCCATTGTCCTGCTGTTCTGGGGTTGCGAGTGTGAGTTGGATACCTAATTTGTCACAGATAACCGTCAGTGAATTTGATACGTTGTTTTGAACGCCAACGTATGCCAGGTGCGCCTCGCTTAAATCTCCGTCGTAATGCTCACTCATTGTTAACACATCGGTTAATGCCTGACACGGATGGAAGATCTCACAGCAGCCGTTAATCACCGGTACCTGACTCGCTGAGATAATCTTTAGCAGGTCACTATGGTGCATCAGTCGCGCCATAATGCATGCCACATTACGGGACAGGTATTGCGTTTCATGCTCGAGACCGGACAAAACAAAATTAGAGGTCGACCAATCGATATAGATGGCATGACCACCCAGTTCAGTCATGGCCGCTTCGAAAGAGACCCGTGTTCGAGTGCTGGTTTTCTGGAACAGCATCGCCAGGGATTGTCGATGCAGGGCATTGTAGAAGTCTTCGGGGTTCGCTTTTATCTCGGCAGATTTACGCAGTATTTCGTTGATCTCTTCCGCCGAGAAGTCTTTAAGGCTTGGTATATGTCTCATTTTTCCGATCCAAAAAAAAAAGACCAGCGCGTCATAAACGATAAGTACGCGGGGCTTCATTTTGAATATCCACAAGCGAAGCGCGCAAATTACCTGATTGATGCTGATTTGTACAGCTGACTTTACATATTGAGGCGATTGGATTTAACCTGAGGGATACGCATCGGGCCTCGTATGCAATACAGTTAAAATGGGACACGGTTAAATGGAATACAGAAACCTGGGTAACACTGATCTCAAAGTGTCAGTAGTCGGTATAGGCTGCAATAATTTTGGCCGCCGCTGTTCTGAAAGCCAGACAAAGAGCGTTGTCACCACCGCGCTCGACAACGACATTAATTTCTTCGATACCGCCGATGTATACGGTCCCAGGGGTTTGTCGGAGCAGTTTCTGGGTCAGGCGATCAAAGGCTTTGATAGATCAAAAATCATCATTGCCACCAAGTATGCCAATGCGATGGGAGAAGACATGAAAGGTGCGTCCCGTCGATACATCATGCAGGCGGTCGACGCCAGCCTGGAACGCCTGGGTACAGACTATATTGACCTGTATCAGCAGCATATTCCTGATTCGTCGACGCCGATCGAGGAGACCCTGGGAGCACTGGATGACCTGGTCAGGGATGGGAAAGTTCGCTACATCGGTCATTCGAATTTTAACCCCGGGCAGATCACATCAGCCCAGGAGACAGCCAATTCGAACAGCCTGAACAGGTTCGTTACAGCCCAGAATCTCTATAGTTTACTGGATCGACGTCTGGAGAAAGAGGTGATTCCCGTTTGCGAGCAATATGATATTGGTATACTGCCATATTTCCCTCTTGCCAGTGGCATGCTAACGGGTAAGTATCGCCGCGGTGTTGAGCCTGCAAACGGCACCCGATTGGCGGGGATGGGTGATCGTGCCAGCGCCGCGATGGCAGATAAGAATTTCGACATCCTTGAGGCACTGATCGAGTTTTCGACTGCAAGAGGCCATACTATCCTGGAGCTGGCAATGAGCTGGCTGGCGAGCAAACCCTGTATATCGAGCGTAATAGCCGGTGCAACTTCTCCAGAACAGGTGAACCAGAACGCGGCTGCCGCGTCCTGGCGACTCACGGATGAAGAGATGGCGAATGTTGCAGAGATTTCCCAGCGACTTCCCAGCCAAAAGCGGGAATCAACTTAAAAGGAACCAGTGATAAGTGTGTGGACGCTACAACATTATTTCTGATCCCCTGACCCGGTTTATAATGCACATTGTTAACGGGGAACTGGGGTCATTCAAACTGGAAACGCAATACAATATCGCGCCAACAGAATCGGTACCGGTGTTACTGAAGTCCGGGTCCGGCAGCTGGGACTTGCGAGAGATGCGCTGGTGGCTTGTACCCTTTTGGTCTGAAAAACCTTCAACCAAATACACCATGTTCAATGCCAAATCCGAGACATTGAATAAAAGTCGAGCCTTTCGAGAGCCATTTCAGCGTCGACGCTGTATTGTCCCCGCATCGGGTTATTACGAATGGACGAAAGAGGGCAATGTCAAAGTGCCGAACCATATCCAACCCCAGGGAGAAGACGGTTTCGCATTTGCCGGTTTATGGGATCGCTGGAAAAGAGATGATCAGGTGATTGAAAGTTGCACGATCATCACCGGTGCGGCACCTGATTCGATGAAAGATATTCATGGGCGACTGCCGATTCACTTGAGTCGCAATGAGATTCAATCCTGGTTAAGCCCAGATGCTTCGAGTGAGGATCTGGCGGAGCTGTTAACGCCAACACTACGTATGCCACTGTCGATCACCCCGGTATCCAGTTATGTCGGAAATTC
The DNA here is from genome assembly GCA_012960755.1 of Gammaproteobacteria bacterium. The sequence continues at coordinate 107,583 of DUAT01000012.1, read as the reverse complement.
CCGCAATAAGGACGAACGTTGTATAGAACCTCTGGGGGAGACCCGCATCGTTCACTAAACATAGGTGTTGGTAAACTTGCCCATTTCGTGTCTTGAAATCATCTCCCGATGAACTTCATCGGGTCCGTCCGAGAGCCTCAATGCCCGGTGAGCGGCCCACATTTTCGCCAGTGGTGTATCTTCAGACACGCCCATGCCACCAAACATTTGAATTGCGCGGTCAATCACATTTAGGGTCATGTTAGGTACAGCGACCTTCATTTGGGCGATATCATTGAGCGATTTCTCAAGTCCCACGGTATCGAGCTGGTAGGCGGCTTTCAGCGCCATCAGTCGACTCATCTCAATTTCTATTCTCGAATTTGCGATGACGTCAACATTGCCACCCAGTTCAGACAAGGGTTTACCGAACGCATACCGGGTCGTGGACCGTTTTACCATGAGTTCGAGGGCGCGTTCAGCGGCACCAATACTTCGCATACAGTGATGGATTCGACCGGAGCCGAGGCGACCCTGGGCGATCTCAAAACCCTGGCCAGGTTTTCCAATAATGTTCTGTCGCGGTACTCGGACCTTATTGAACCGGATCTGGGCGTGGCCGTGGGGTGCGTCATCATATCCAAACACCGAAACCATGCGGGTGATTTCCACGCCTTCTGTCGCCATCGGTACAATAATGGTGGACTGGCGTTTGTCGAGCGCCCCATCCGGGTTGGTTACGCACATGACAACCAATAGCTTGCAGTTTGCATCACCAGCCCCGGATACCCAGGACTTTTCCCCGTCGACTATCCAGTGATCGCCATCCAGCCTGGCGCTTGAGGCAATATTGGTCAGATCCGACGAGGCAACATCGGGTTCTGTCATGGCAAAGCCAGAACGGATTTCGCCGCTCAACAATGGCGCCAACCAGGTCTCCTGCTGGGTTTTGCTGCCAAACCGCGCAAGGACTTCCATATTGCCTGTATCCGGTGAGGCGCAATTGAAAACTTCAGCGGCCATCTCGGTGCGGCCCATTAGCTCCGCCAAATGCGCATACTCGACCTGGTTGAATGCCTGGGTTTTACTGTTCAGGAACAGGTTAAAGAGACTTTCGTCTTTTGCCCGTTGCTTCATGCTTTCCATCACAGTTGGCTGTTGCCATCGGTTGTGAGAGAGCTCTTCCAGGTAACGGGCTTCATTAGGAATAACGATTTCGTTAATAAAGATCCGCAACTTAGACAATATGGGAGCGACTCGATCAGATAGACCAAAAAACATGTGAGACCCCTTGTGCTTGCGCTGGACTTAAAGATAATGCACTCTAATTTACCAGTGCAAGCAATATAAGAAGTTGTGATAGGTGAAAATATGAGTGCAGATCTGACGATCGAAGCCGCAACAGTAACAGGCATGACCCTGGCGTTTCACGCCCAGGAGCGTCCGGATAAGATGGCCGTCACATCGCAGTATGGCGAGAGAACATTCGCAGATCTCAATTCGCGTGCGAATCAGCTTGCAAGGGTTTTAAGAAGTGCGGGGTTAAAGCCTGACGATGGCGTTGCGATGTTGTTGGTAAACCGCCCGGAATTCCTCGAAGTCTACTATGCCTGTATGCGAGCTGGTTATAGAGTAACGCCAATAAACTGGCATCTCACCGGTGATAATGCGTCTTATATTGTCGGTAATTGTGAAGCCAAGGCATTCATTGCAGATATAAAGTGCTCGGCACCTGCAATTGAAGCGGTGTCACATAATTCAGAACAATTACTTATCTCACTCGCAGTGGGTGGGGAGATCGACGGATTCGATGACTATACCGAAACTGTTTCTAACCAGGACAGCAGCAATATTGACGAAGCAGAAATAGGCACCCAGATGCTTTACACCTCAGGAACCACCGGTCGACCCAAAGGAGTCTATCGGGAAAGGGTTGTCCCGGTGGCGGTTGCCGCAACAGCAGGCAGTGCGACAATTACCCGCGGAGAATCAGCAGCCGCTTTTAACCCCGATACCGACTGCACACTATGTACCGGTCCGGCGTACCATGCTGCTCCGTTGGTATTCAATATTGTTGCACCGATTGCCGCAGGTGTTGGCGTGGTGCTCATGGATAAATGGGATGCAGAAGAAACCTTAAGGCTGGTTGAGAAATATCAGATTACCCATACTCACATGGTCGCGACGATGTTCCATCGTTTGCTGGCCTTGCCGGAAGAAGTGCGGGAAAAGTATGAGCTAGGTTCACTACGTTACACAGTGCATGGAGCAGCACCATGTCCGGTGCATGTCAAACAAAACATGATGGATTGGTTGGGCCCGGTTATCTACGAATACTATGCCGCCACCGAGGGTGGTGGCGGGTTTTTTGTCGGCCCGGAAGAGTGGCTGACCAAACCCGGCACTGTCGGCAAGGCACCGGAAGGAGCCGACAATAAAATTTGTGATGATGATGGTAAGGAAAAAGCAACCGGTGAGATCGGAACCATTTACTTTAAGGCACCGGCACTGCGGTTCGAGTACTACAAAGACGAAGACAAGACAGCAAACAGTTACATGGGCGACTACTTTACGCTCGGCGATATGGGTTATTTCGATGAAGACGGATACCTCTTCCTTACCGGCCGCAGTGCCGAAACTATTATCTCCGGTGGCGTCAATATCTACCCCCAGGAAACCGATGACGTGCTGTTAAAACACCCGGCCGTGGCGGATGTCTGTACGGTCGGTATTCCCAGCGAGGAGTGGGGTGAGGAGGTCAAGTCGATTATTGAACTCGAGTCAGGTATTGACGCCAATGATCAAATGGTGGCGGATCTTATTGCTTTTGTGCGGGAACAAATGCCAGCATTTAAAGCGCCCAAGACTATTGATTTTGTCGATGATTTACCGCGTCTGCCGTCAGGGAAAATTCAGCGGCGCCTGGTCAGGGCACCTTATTGGGAAGGTCGCGACCGTCAGATCTAAGAAAGCCTCCTATTTTGCATAAGCCAGGCGTGCGTAGCCTCGTTGACCGGAAGGAGCGAGGTGTAAATGTACACGGCTGATATTCCTGGTTCTATGTAACCTGAATCTGCGTAGATCGCCGTCCCGGATCGTTCCTTCGAGGGATTGAATACGCTTCATCCGGCCATTGCTGAATTCAATGTAGGCCCGGTCAACATAAACAGATCGTTTCGTACCCTCGAGCCCAAGTAAGTCTACGGTGTCATTAATCTCTATCACCTGTCTGCTGTGATGACTTCCGCGGGAGCGAAACTCATGTGCAGTATACCAACGTCGAGAATAGTGATCGCGACGGTAATCGTGAGCGTGGTCCGTACGGTAGCTGCGCGTATTTCGATCCGACCAGTGTCGAATACTGTTCCAGGAATCCTTCCATGAGTCGCGCCAGGAAACATGGTTCAGATGTTGTCTCCTGTCATTTCTATAATCTCTGCGATGATCGGTTTTATGATCACTTCCGTGATCAGTCCTGTGATCACTTGCAGACTGCTTACTGTGATTGCGCCCCTTATCATTTTGGTTACGCCGCTCTTTTTTGATCTTGTGGTTACTGGGGTGATTCTGAACCAGCAATCCGTGTTCTTGATGGTAAGAGACATTGGCGTCACGCCTGTTCTCGCCCGGTTTGGCGGTAGCACTATTCGCCAGGAATATCATTGTGGTAATAATAATCAGGTTTCGCATGTCGTTGCTCCGTGAGTTGTTTTACGTAAGCCCACTTTGCAATGAATGACATGAATGAATGCTTAACTCTCTGAACGCCACCTGAACGATGACGAAATTTGCGATGATCTTGTGATTGAACCAGAACCGGCTTTTTTGCAGTTTTTTTTACAGGGTTTCGTTATTGAAACTCACCAGTAAGCGTAACAAACTAAGGAAGCTGGACTTCAACTGGGCTGATTCGAAGTAATGATGCTCGGCTACCTTATGAATTTCTGTGAGGATCATATTATAAGCCGATAAATGTGAGTGACTTAACTCGGCGGCGATAGAAAGCAGGGAATCCAGGGTAGACAGGCGGGTCAATAACAACTGCTGGATGGCCTTAATCTGCTCGCTGGAGACGTCGATGTCATTGTTGTTGACACTGCCCAACAGTGCTTTCAGGCTCTTACCGTTCTTACGGGTTTGCCGGGTCCAGTTATCATTACTGAGAAGTTTGATTTGTTTATCTTCAGGCAATGTACTGTTGATAATTGGGCAAATAAATCCGATGGCACCTGCTAAACTTTGCTTGAGTTCCTTTTTTCGTTCCCTGTCTTTGCGCTCCTGGATCCAGGTGAATATGCCGATAAAGAAAATGCCTTCCAGGCAAAATCCGATCAGCTCAGGCAGCATATTACCCACAAATGCACCATCGGGACTTTTAATTGCAAACACGAGTGAAAACAAACCCAGGAGGAAAGCGAAGACGGGGACGATCGGGTTTTTGAACATATTTCGTCCTTGAGCAGTCAGCCAATGTGCTGGTTCTTTAAGGGTGAGAGTACCTCATGTGTTTGGTAAATGACATTTCCAGCCTAGCGCAATAAAGTAGTTATCCATTTTGATGTATCAACTCCAGGGAAAGTGTTTTGTCAGGAGTGATGAAATACACAACTTGGGTAATTAACGGATTAGGGGCTCAATCATGAAGGTATTGTTACAGAACCTGGGTGCAGTTTTCGCGTTATCCATCGGGCTATTGCCCACTGTCTTTGCCGCTCCACTGATAGATCCAATGGATGATGCAAAGCATTTTGCACCACCGGGTGCATCAGTACTCTTCTGGACGCCGGAACAGCAGGTCGCCGGATACCGCAACTACGACAAAATTTCACCCACCAGAAGAATTCAGGCTGGTGATTCGATACTCGAATTACCCTATGCGTTACAAGATCTGGGCGATGTGAAGCTCAAATCCGACGGGGATCCAATGACGGTTGGCGAGTATTTCCAGAAACAAAGTGTTGCCGGGCTGCTGGTGATCAAGCAGGGGAAAATTGTCTATGAACGTTATGGCCTTGGGAACACTGAGGCAAGTGTCTGGACTTCTTTCTCAGTGGCCAAGTCAGTTGTGTCACTGTTGGTGGGTGCTGCTGTGCAGGACGGTTATATCGCAAGTCTCGATGAGAAAGTCACGGATTATGTACCTCGCATGAAGGGCTCACCCTATGATCAATCGTCCATCAGGAACATCATGCAGATGTCTTCAGGCGTGAAATGGAATGAGGACTATGCTGACCCGAACTCTGATATCAGCAGTAACTGGAGTACCGGCGGCAATGCGGGACCGGCTAGTCTGGCAACATATGTCTACCTTCGGAGGTTGCCGAGAGAAGCGGAGCCAGGTGAAAAGTTCAACTACAACACGGCAGAAACAAATCTTGTAGGCGATGTGTTACGTGCGGCTATCGGTAATAACCTTGCGACCTATCTCAGCCATAAAATCTGGCAACCTTACGGCATGGAAAGTGATGCGAACTGGTTACTCACTGAAGCCGCTGGTGGCGAATTTGGTGGTTGCTGTATCAGCGCTACATTGCGGGACTATGGGCGAATTGGACTATTTGCGATGAACAACGGCCGCCTGAAAAACGGTCAGCAGGTACTACCAGAAACCTGGATGAAAGATTCAACAGAACCCAGCAAGGGATTCAAGGGGTATGGATTCATGTGGTGGCTTCAAGAAGAAGGCGCTTATAGTGCCAGTGGGATATTCGGCCAGGGAATTTACATTGACCCAGGTGCGGAGGTTGTCATTGCGATCCACAGTGCCCGACCCAATGCTTCGCGGCCTCAAGACTGGAAACTGCAACAGGCGCTCTATGAGGCGTTAGTTAAGGCGCTACCTTGATAGGCTGCTGAAAAGCTCCTCTCAGGCAGTACAGGTCACAACCAGTGCCTGAATTTTTCCGTCAACCGCGCCAGATCCAAAACGTGCTGATATAGCCTGTGTTACAGCTTCTGTTGCCTGGTCGAGCAAACTACTGTCTATTGCCTCAATTTCGGACCGAAGTGGAGTGCCCTGACAGTAAGCAATCGCCGGGATCGACGGGTCACTGGCCTTGCTTCTGGCACTGATCGTATCGACTCGTGGTACATCACTAAATCCTGCCTCAGCTACGTCTGACTTGATTTTTTCGATATCAAAATATCCATGTGGCGTTCTGGCGAGAAACCGGGGCGGGTTGTCGGGAAAAACCACAGCGAGCGCGTTCGTCACCGTGTCGGAAAATTCGTTTTCCTTAATATCATCCCAGGCGCTGAACAGGAATCGACCCCCTGGTTTTAGAACCCGTTTCGCTTCTGCATAGGCTTTCACCCGATCAGGAAAGAACATGACACTGAATTGACAAACAACGACATCGAAACTTCCATCTTCGAAAGGCAGGGAAACCGCATCTGCCTGGTGCCAGCTCACGTTATCATCAACGCGAATCGAAGCAGCCTTGTCCAGCATGGGTTGATTCAGGTCGGTGGCGATAATCGTGACGCTGTTCCCCAGCTTATCGATTAAGGCACGAGCGACCACGCCGGTACCCGTCGCAATTTCCAACACCTGGGAGCAGCTACCTTCACTCACCCGTTGCGCCAAATCGGCCGCATAAGATTCAAAGATAAGGGGAACCAGGTAGTTGTTATAGATTTCAGGAATTGAACCCGCGAAGGTCTTATCTGATTTGCTGATAGCCATGGGATGATTCCTTGAGTGTTCTTACGTTACACTTTACTACGAGGTACTCATATTCTTGCAGTGAAACGTTTCGTGAAATGAAATATTGCGAGGAACATTGTTTGTAGATATATGAGGGTACTGAAGCAATGTTATCTGCTTCTTCATGTTATTGAAGGTGAGTTTCTATGAGACATAAAGCGTTCCAAGCAACATTCCTGGTTTTGCTGTTATCAGCGTCGCTAAATATCGATGCGTCGGAATTCGCTGATCAGGCAGCGGAACGCCTGTCTGAGTACATCCAGATTAACACCGAGAACCCGCCGGGAAATGAAACCCGGGGAGTCGAATTTTTTGCCAGGATTTTTGACGAAGCAGGTATCGAATACGAAACCGCCGAATCAGCGCCTGGCCGCGGTAACATCTGGGCGCGACTGAAAGGTGGGAATGAGCCCGCCCTGATACTGCTTAACCATATGGATGTAGTGCCTGCGGACCTTAAATACTGGACCTCTGACCCTTATTCCGGGGAAATCCGCGATGGTCATGTCTATGGCCGTGGTGCGCTGGATATGAAAGGTTCTGGCATTGTGCAGTTACAGGCTTTTCTATCATTACATGCTGTGGGTTCACGCCTGAATCGGGACGTTATTTTTATGGCCACGGCTGACGAGGAGGCGGGGGGCGCATTCGGCGCAGGCTGGTTGGCTGAGAATCGACCGGAGCTGTTTCAGAATGTCGGCTATCTGATTAATGAAGGTGGTGGTGGTTCAGTGATTGGTGAACAGACCGTATTCAGGGTCGAGCTTACCCAGAAGGTGCCGTTGTGGTTGCGACTGGTCGCCCATGGTAATCCTGGACACGGCTCGAGTCCACAAACAGAAACTGCGGTCACACGAATCATCAGGGCTGGCGACCGGGTTGCACGGACAAAATTCCCAGCCAGGGTCATTCCATCGGTTCAAGCCTTATTCGAGAGTACCGCCCGGTACGAGAAAGAGCCCCTGGCGGCACAATTTGCTGATATTGAAAACTCGGTAAAGAGCGCTGAGTTTATGAACTTGCTTCAGCTCATTGATCCTCGTTCCCACTCGTTACTGCGGAACACCTGTTCACTGACGAGATTGAAGGGGAGTAACAAAATCAACGTGGTACCAACTGAGGCCAGCATCGAGCTGGATTGCCGATTGTTACCAGACCAGGATCCGGATCAGTTCCTTGAGGAGCTGTCTCTGATCATCAACGATACGAACGTGGATATCGAGAAGATCATGGGGTTCACCCCAGCGGTCAGCAGCGCAGATACTCCGTTCTACCGGTTAATTGAACAGGTATATGAACGAAATTTTCCGGGTGCCCATGTTATTCCCGGCGTGTCCACTGGTTTTACAGATAGTCATTTCTTTCGGGATATGGGCATTACAAGTTATGGTTATGGTGCGTTTGTCGTACCCCGGACAGACTCCAGGGGTGTACATGGTAACAATGAGCGTATCTCAGTCGAGAATATGCGACGGGGCACTGAGGTGATGATTGATCTGCTTGAAAGCTTCACAGACTAGCGTTGATTTTGTAAAACCAAAACCAACACCAACACCGGAATCCGCTACGAATTCGGTGCTGCATGCGCATCTCGTTGCATTTTGATGAACCAGAAAATCAAGACAGAGGTATTCGATTTAATTTCTTTTCTAAATATTGTAGAAAGTATCGCTCGCAGTAACTAGCCAGCATCCTCAATTATCTTTTTCATCGCTTCCACGTCCGCGTCTTTTGGGTGATGCTCAATACCAAGAATTGTCTTTGCAATTGCTTTAGTGTCATCCGACAGGTCTTCGTTGAATAGCATTCCCCGCAAAATTTCCTTGTCCTTATCGCTCACCCGATGTGCAATGCCGGATATTATTTCTGCTAATTGCTTGTCTGTCTCGTCGCTGGCTTTATCGTCAACTATCTTTGACAATGCCTGCTTATCTGCTTCGGTCGGAAAGTGATTCAGCTTCACCAGCACAGAAGCCATGGTCACAATCGCATCGTTGGCCAATACAGGGGTAACGAACAACGCACAACATAGTAAAGCAATAATTCTGAATTTCATTCTTATTCTCTCTTCAGGTTAGATACTCTCAGTATTCCCCTGAATGTTGACAGATTCAAGTAGATTACGACGAGGTTAATGGGGTGAAATCAGGCCCTTGTTACTGGATGAGTCCGCTGAGCTTTGCAGGCTCGGATTTATTGATAATGATTTGTTCGCACTGCAGGCTTGTCTGGTACTCCTGAAGGGCAAGTGCAAGGGCAGTAACGAAAGCTTCTGTCAGTTTCGTTTTCGGCTCCAGCCAGATATTCCGGATACTCAGGGTCTTCTCTTTTCTGATCGCTTTACAATCCATCCGACCCACCAGTTCATCTCCGTAGAGAATTGGCAGTACAAAGTATCCGAATTTTCGCTTTGCCTGGGGAACATAACATTCAAGCTGGTAGTCAAAGCCGAAAAGATCCAGCAGACGTTTGCGATTGATCACCAGGTTGTCAAAGGGAGAGAGGAAATTAACCCGTCGCTGGCCGAGCTTGACGGGACAATCTGACAATGCGTGTACCAGGTAGAAGTAGGGCTCATTACAGAAATCTACCTGCTGGATTTCTGCAGATTCCAAAAGATCAGCGAGCGCCTGCCTGATTGCCGGACGAATGTTGTAGTCGGAAAATCGGTTTACGGCGATGTGGTCATAGGCAATTTGTCGCTCGCTGGCAAACCCATGTGCGCCAAGCATGCGCCGGATATAAAAATGGCCGCGTTCTTCCTCGGTTGGAGGCGATCGATCAATGGTGTCTGGCAGGACAAAAACAATTACGCACTAGCCGCAGAAAAGGTTATCGACTGGTTAACCAAACGGGACGATGTGGATGCCGAAAAAATAGCT
>DUAT01000012.1:0-98006 GCA_012960755.1 Gammaproteobacteria bacterium | reverse complement strand
GAAACAGATATTCCATGACCTGTTTTGCGGGTTTCCAGTCCCACCAGCCATCGGATTTTCGCCCTGCTGGATTCCCGAAGTCCCTGGACTGAAGCGGCCCCTCAGCAGCGATGCGATTCAATATGTCATTGCGTATTTTCCTGTCAGCCTTGCGTTTTTTTCCAAACCCTTGCATGACCGGTTGATAGTAGCGGTAGTCTTCGATAGGCAGATAGGAAGCAGCGTGGGCCCAATACTCGAATATTGCCTGTTTCTCGGTTTGCAGTTTGTGCAACATGACGGGAGTATAATTTGGTACCCGGGTTCGCAGGATATGATGATGGGCCCTGTCGACCACCGAGATGGTGTCAATCTGGACATAACCCAACTGGTTGACGGCTTTGTGAACGGCATTCAGGCCACGACCGAAAGGTGCTCTTTTTAACAGCCCCTGTGAGTTTAGAGCGAGTCGCCTCATATCCCTTGTAGAAATGCTCATTGATGCTGCAACTTGAGTAACAAAACAAAATAATGCCAGCTTATACTGAAGATGACACCCATTAGATCTGAGTCTCCGTGTTAAGCTACCGGAATCAATGACGATGATGATGTTGGTGAGTCTTTATGCAGATTCCGGTTATGCGAGTTCTGGTTTTACTATCTTTATTGGCAGCAAGTATATTGGCAGCAAATATCGCCTTTGCCGTGAGTCCGGAAGCGACCTACGGGTCCACGGCAATGGTGACATCGCGATCTGTCTATGCTTCTGAAGCTGGCCTTGAAATCATGAAGGCAGGTGGCAATGCCGTTGATGGTGCGGTCGCCGCGGCCTTTGCACTTGCAGTTGCCTATCCCTCAGCCGGGAATATCGGTGGCGGTGGATTCGCTGTGGTGAGGTTACCAGACGGTGAAGTTGTTACCCTGGATCATCGCGAAACGGCACCTGCCAGCGCCCATCGTGACATGTACCTGGACGCCAATGGCAATGTGATTACGGGCCTTTCTACAGCGAGTCATAAAGCAGCAGGCACGCCTGGTTCTGTCGACGGGCTACTGACCTTGCTGGATCGATATGGCTCCATGTCACGACAAAAGGTAATGGCGCCAGCCATCCGATTGGCTCAAAAGGGCGTTATTTTGTCCCACGATATGGCTCGCGGTTTTGAGCGTCAGTTAAAACGAATGCAGCAATACCCCGCGTCAATGGCCAAATTTTCCAAAAAGGGTGAGCCTTACGGGGAAGGTGATATCTGGAAACAACCGGATCTGGCAAAAACTCTTAAATTGATTTCAAGGCACGGTCGTGACGGTTTCTACAAAGGTAAAGTTGCACAACTGATCGCAAAGGAAATGGAGCGAGGCAATGGCGATATAACCCTGGCGGATCTCGCAGATTACAGATCAGTCTGGCGCGAACCGGTTCATGGTACCTATCGTGGTTATGATATTTATGGCATGTCTCCGCCTTCCTCCGGCGGGGCGTTGATTCAGCAAATTCTCAACATGATGGAACCCTATGATGTAGCGAGTATGGGGTATGGCAGTTCAGAAACCATTCACCTGATGATCGAGGCGGAGCGTCGCGCTTATGCAGACAGAGCCGAGCACCTTGGGGATCCTGATCACTATGATGTGCCACTTGCGATGCTGATGGACAAGCGTTATGCGAAGGCGCGTTTCGCGGATTTTAATCCAGGCCGGGCGAGTAAAAGTGAGGATATTGGCGCAGGTAAGGAATGGCCGGTGGAGAGTACAGAGACGACTCACTTTTCTGTTTACAAAGACAATATGATGGTGGGGCTGACCACCACCCTCAATAGCAGCTTCGGCAACAAGATAGTGGTACCGGGTACCGGTGTATTGTTAAACAACGAGATGAATGATTTTTCGATAAAAAAGGATACACCGAATCAGTTTAACCTGATTGGTCGCGAAGCAAATGCCATTGCCCCGGGCAAGCGTATGCTCAGTTCCATGTCGCCGACGCTGGTGGTGCATGATGGAAAGCCATTTTTGATCTCAGGTTCCCCTGGGGGATCGACGATTATCACGACCACATTGCAGGTCGTCGTGAATGTTATCGATCACGGTATGGCTATTGATGATGCAGTCTCTTTGCCCCGGTTTCACCATCAGTGGCTACCGAACATGATCATGTACGACAAGTACGGCTTGTCTCCAGATACTATTGCCAATCTAAAAGCGCAAGGCCATGTGGGGTTTAGAGAAATACCTTATGGCAGGGGGATTGGCGATGCCAATTCCATCCTTATCAGCGATGGGGTCATTTCAGGTATTAAAGACCCTCGCAATGAAGGTGCTGCGCTTGGTTACTAGACAGCTTCCCCTCGCTACGGTTTCTAATCTCGGTCAGCCTCCTAGTACATAGCCGTGAAGACTCGTGTCTTACTAATCGATGCTTTTAACCTGATTCGAAGGATCTTCGAAGCAAGACCCGATGACAGTCAGGAAATTGATGAAGTGATTCGATCCTCCGCGAGATCTGTGGCCCGGGCTCTTAGGCAGCATGTACCCAGTCACGTTTGTGTCGTGTTCGACAGTCACGAGACAACCTGGCGCCATCTGCTCTACGACAGTTACAAACTTGGCCGTAAACCCACACCTGCATTGTTGTTGGACAATCTGGCCATGTTTGAGTCAGCTTTTCAGGAGTTGGGTTTGCGCAGTATAACCACACCAAGCTATGAAGCCGATGATGTTATTGCCACCATCGCCTTCGTTGTTGGACACAGTGATGCTGAAGCGATAATCCTGTCCACAGACAAGTCGTTCCTGCAACTGCTATCTGATCATGTCATGGTATTTAATCACTTTGAACACAAGCAAATAACGGAATCAGAGGTGCGTCGAAAGTACGAGGTGGAAATCAATCAACTGACTGACTACTGGGCCATGGCAGGAGATGCGAGCAACAACATCAAAGGTGTTCCAAAGGTGGGCAAGAAGACAGCCGCTTCCCTCCTGCATCGATATGGTTCGTTGGAAAATATTCTCAAGGATAATCAACCAGAGAGTTCTGCCATACGTGTCCAGAACAACGTGGATCTGGTACAGCGCTGCAAACAGCTTGTGACGTTAAAAACCGATGTTGAGTTAGGTATCAATCTGAAATCTTTGCGGCTGTCGAGATAACGGCATCGATGGCAGCTGAAAAACCCTATACCAACTACATCCGATACGTTCCCGGCAGGCAGAATATGCTGCGAATATCAAGAGTGCATACCTGGCTCTACCGGTCGACAAACGGCAGGATTGGTGCGCGCCTGGATGGCTTGGATATATTGTTGCTGCAAACTACCGGGCGACGATCCCAAAAGCCACGAACGACGCCTATGCCTTATTTTGTATTTGATACGTGCTATATCATGGTCGCCTCAAACGGCAATCTACACAGCAACCCGGCATGGTTGTTCAACCTCGAATCGGCGCCCCTCGCTTCTGTTCAGATTGGTGCAGATAAATTTTCAGTTGAGGCAACCAGGGTCGAGGCTGCCGAAAGAGAAGTTATCTGGCGACGGGTTGTGACAAAGCAGCCCAGATATGTTGAGTACCAGAACAAAACCCGCAGGCTGATTCCCCTGGTTCGACTGAGGCGAGTTGACCTGGGGGAGGCTCCCTAATCCAACCAGTCCAGCGGAATATTGTCTTCTACCAGCTGGGTAATGCTAATAGTATTGATATCGTGTTCCCTGCCTACTTCCTGGGCAAAATGTGACACATCCTTTGTTCGGGCAAAGACCAGCGCGTTAGGGTGTTTTTGTCGGATCCACAAAGCGGTACGTAAATTGTTTGCCGCATCGCCGGTACCCAGGATAATTACCGGTTCTCCTCGCGACAGGTCTATTTGATGGCGAAGATTGCGCCAGACCTCGGGGTTGGATATGTCTCCCTGGAGTACTCCCCGGTTGTATTTGGACTCGATAGACTGTTGCTCATCAACGACTTCAATTCGTCGGTTGGCATCCAGGTCGATAATACCGACGACTTCTATCTCATCCCTGGCGACGCTTTGCAATTCTTCCAAAATTGTCTGGCCGAACAAACCAAAACCAGCCAGGACCACTACATCCTTCCCCTTTGTGCGGCTGAAATGATCCGTCAGGGTTTCACGGACCAGACCCTTGGCGGCCAAATTGTATGAGTTAAAGCTGATGGACTGCTGCGCGATTTTAGTATCCTGCATGGCCCTTAGAAATCGGAGGCTGGAACTGTGGATGATAATTCGTGATTCAAGGTGCGGGAACAGGCGTAAGATTTTACTGGCAGCCTCATAGGCAAGGAAATTGTCTTCCCCCAATAACAGAACTCTTAAGGCGCGCTTTAGTCTCAGTTCCTTAAGCAGGAAGTCATGTGTAACGTCACCCACGACGACAGTGACGTTGAAGGACGCCGACAGTTCGAGTTCACGAACAGCGTCAACCTTCTCATCAACGACAATCACGGGGGTAGTGTTACCCTGTTCCCGGAGTACACGAAGATAGCTGATAGTCATATCACCAGAACCAACGATAACGATATGGTTTCTTAGTCGTCGTAATTTCCAGCGGTGAGGTTCCATCACATTCAGCACCGCTTCAATAACAGCAGATGCGGTCAATAAGGGTGCACCAAAGTAGGCAACCCATAATAGAATCCGACCGAATACAGGTCCTCCTACAGGTACGCCGATGTCCAATCCGCCAATGACAAATAACCCGAGGCTGTAATATGCCTTGGTCAACATGGATGAGGTGATTACTTCGGGTCGTTCTGTCAGTGAAACCCCGGATGAGAAGCCTATGAGTGCACAGGCAAAAATTGCGAATGCCGCTGGCCAGTGCCAGCTTAGATTTCGTGAACTCAACTGTTCGGGTGCCACGTTGTTCCTGTATCAACAAAAGAGGGCGTTATTATATACTGTTTAAAGTCATGGCAATGTTGGCGCGGTTAACTTTTGGGTAATATCTGTCCTAGCCCAATCGAAGATTGAGTGTAGATTTTGATCTTCTTGAAAATACGCTGGATAAACACTAATGAATTCATTTTTCAGACTAACAGCTCTTCTTGTATTGTCTCTTTGCTCCTACCTGATGGCAGCAGCAGAAGATGGTAGTCAGCATTATCAATTCACCCAGATTACTTCCGATAACATATCGCAGCTCAAATTGGCTTTCAGTTATCGAACCGGTGATTTTAATGCGGGATTCAAAGGTAAGGCGCACTCCTTCCAGGCCACACCGGCCTATTGGCAAGGCATGCTATTTGTCAGCACCAGCGACAACCAGGTGATGGCGATAAACGCGGCCAACGGAAAAGAAATCTGGCGCTTTGATGCAAAGATAGATCGAGACCTGGGTTATTCGGAAAGTGCCTCGCGGGGAGTCGCTTTATGGCACGGTGAAGACAAACAGTGCCCGGACCGTGTATTCATAGGTACCCATATGGCGCACTTCATGCCATTAACGCTGAAACCGGGCAACCCTGCCGTAATTTCTCGAACAAGGGCGTTTTAGATCTGACAGTGGGTATTGATAACTTACGACCAGGGGATGACGGCGTGACATCGCCTGTGGCCGTTTTACCAGATCGAATCATTGTTGGTTCTGCTATTGGCGACAATGGAGGCGTTGAACTGGAACAGGGAATCGTTCGCGCCCTGGATCCCGTCACTGGTCGTTTGTTGTGGTCATGGGATCCTATTCCGCGTTCATCAGCCGATCCGGCTTTTGAAACCTGGCCATCAACAAGCGCCAGGATTACGGGTGCAGCCAATGCCTGGGCGCCTATCTCGGTCGATCCGGAGCGACAGCTGGTTTTTGTGCCGACATCCTCCCCGAGCCCTGATTTTTATGGTGGTGAAAGACATGGCAGAAATGACTATGCCAACTCCATCGTCGCCCTGGATTCCAATACAGGCAAGGTTATCTGGCATCAGCAGTTAGTTCATCACGATATCTGGGATTACGATGTTCCGGCGGAGCCCAGTCTCATGATGATCCGCCGGGGAGACAGGCAAATACCGGTAGTAGTCATTGTTACCAAAACCGGCATGTTGTACGCATTTAATCGCGAAACCGGTGAATCACTGTATGAAATCGAGGAACGGCCAGTTCCGGCCAGTGACGTCCCCGGCGAACTGGCACACCCAACCCAGCCTTTCTCGTCGATCATCGTTGGAGACCAAAGGGCCCTGGGACCTGAAGACGCATTTGGTATTGCCATCTTTGACAAGATGGGTTGCGAGGAGATCCTCAGTACCTACCGTTCGGAAGGTATTTTTACGCCACCGTCGATTGGCGGTACGATCGAGTATCCGGGATGGGCGGGTGGCGTTAACTGGGGAGGCGTTGCCCTGGATGAATCCCGGCAGATTGCGGTGATGAATCTTATGGATACGCCGGGGCTCATAAAGTTGTTGCCAGGGATGAGTTCAACCGGGTAGTGGCAAGCAAAGAGATGGATGGGTGGCAATTAACTGCAATGCGTGGCACACCTTATGGCATGGCCCGGCGGATTTTCCTGTCTGAACTCGGTTTACCCTGCACTCGACCGCCCTGGGGCAAGATAGCGGCGGTTGACTTGAACAGCGGCAAGGTACTTTGGAATAAACCGTTTGGAACTATCGAAGACGTTGCACCCGCAATTGTGCCAAATTTCGAATGGGGCGTACCCAATCTTGGTGGGCCAATGACCACGGCCAGCGGACTGATTTTTGTTGGTGCCAGTATTGATTTCTATTTCAGAGCGTACAAGACGAGTACCGGCGAGGAGATCTGGAAATACCGCCTGCCTACCTCGGCCAATGCGATACCCATGAGCTATGTGTTTAATGGCAAGCAATACATCGCTATTGCGGTTGGCGGTCATGGCGGGTTGGGCACGCCAAAAGGTGACCAGTTGATGGTTTTTGCACTTTAGGGTGGAATGCATACCGTTCCTTAATGTTCTGCACCTCAGTGTCCAAAATGATGCCTGAGTGAGCAAACTGGGCTAGACTCTGGGGAATAAAGGAGATCATGCTGATGAAAGTACTGGCAGGAACGAGCAGAGGTATTTTTTCCATAGAAAATAGTCAGGCCCTGAACGTTCTTGAGACGCGCAGGGTCCGTGATCTGGTTTATCTGGATGGGCGTCTTTTCGCAGGGACGGGTAATGGTTTATTCGTGTCCAACGATGAGGGTGAGTCCTGGCAGCTGGCTGGTCTCGAGGATCGTGAGGTCTGGCAAATTCGCGCTGCCAGTAATGATGTGCTTTACGCGTCGACGCAACCGGCAGGATTGTTTCGGAGTGAAGATGGCGGTGTAACCTGGGAAGAGGTAACCACATTCGCTCAAAACCCCGAGTCTGATAAATGGTGTATTCCTGTCACACCCCCGTTACCGGCAAGTGCGAGGGCCCTGGTGATTGACCGTGATAATCCAGCGCATCTGTGGGTCGGTGTGGAGGTTGGGGGAATCATGCGCTCCACCGATGCTGGGGAGACGTGGACGTTAAACCTTCCCGGCGAAAACCCTGATCTGCATATGATGTTTGCCCACCCACAAAACCCTGCCGTGTTGTTTGCTTCCACTGGCTACGGACGACTTGATGGGGTTGCAGAAATGATCGAAGGCAATGCCGGGGTTTTTCGTTCTGATGATGGGGGGGATTCCTGGAATTACGTCTGGAAAGGTATAACACCTCGCTATTCACGCCCCATGTGCATTGATTCCCGGCCACCCTTTGGGCTGACAGTCGCGAGTGCGCCAACCGCATTTTCCAGCTACAAAAACGAAGGCGGCGCCGGGGCCATGCTGTTTCGTTCCGAAAATGAAGGTGAATCCTGGCGATCTCTTTGTGATGAGGCGCATTCACCCGCTACAGAGAACTTTCACGGCCTGATTCCCGATCCTGGTAGTCCCGGCGGTGTACTGATTGGTTCTGACAGTGGTAATGTCTGGCAGGTTAGTAACGACGCAGAGTGGAAGCAGCTTGCCTCGGGTTTACCGGCTGTATTGTCAATTGTGGTCTTGTAAAGAAATCCGACTTCGAGCACAGTCTTACCAATCCGGAGTGAAGATTCGGTAGAATATCGATTTTTCACAAAAGGACAAATTCGTGGCAATAAGTTGTTTTAAGGCCTACGACATACGGGGCCGGATTCCGGACGAGATCAACGAAGACATTGCGTACCGGATAGGGCGAGCCTTCGCATTGCAGGTTCAACCGGTCAAGGTGGTAGTGGGGCACGACATTCGTTTGTCGAGCCCTTCCATTAGTGACGCCCTGATTAACGGTTTGCTCGACAGTGGGGTAGATGTCCATCATATTGGCGAGTGTGGCACCGAGGAGATTTACTTTGCCACGGATCATTTCGATATGGACGGTGGCATCGTTGTCACCGCAAGCCATAATCCCAAAGACTATAACGGTATGAAACTGGTTCGGGAGGGCGCTCGGCCTATTAGTGGCGATACCGGTCTCAGGGAGATCGAGCAGTTAGTTGCGGCAAATCAGTTTCCCGATATCGGTTCCCGGGGTCAACTGTCTGAACTCAACCATCGAAGTGCATACATTGCACATCTGCTTACCTACGTTGATGTGGCGACCCTCAAGCCGTTGAAAATCGTAGCCAATGCGGGCAATGGCGGCGCCGGTGCCGTCATAGACCGAATCGAACGATTTTTACCCGTGGAGTTTATCAAGGTTCACCATGACGCTGATGGCAATTTTCCCAATGGCGTACCTAACCCCCTACTCAGAGAGAATCGTGCGTCGACTATCGATGCAATAAAAATACATAAAGCCGACCTGGGGATCGCCTGGGATGGTGATTTCGATCGGTGTTTCTTTTTTGATGCCGATGGTCGTTTTATCGAGGGTTATTACATCGTTGGATTGTTGGCTGAAGCATTTCTTGCCAAGTCACCGGGGAGCAGCATTGTCCATGATCCCCGTTTAACCTGGAACACCATCGAAATAGTTAACAACATGGGTGGTGAGGCGATACAGAGTAAAACCGGCCATGCTTTTATCAAGGAACGCATGAGAAAAGAGGATGCGATCTATGGCGGTGAAATGAGTGCGCATCACTATTTCAGGGATTTTTCTTACTGCGATAGTGGCATGGTTCCCTGGTTGCTGGTGGTCGGCCTGATTTCTGCCGGGAACAAATCCCTGGCGCAACTGGTGGACGAAAGAATGCTGGCGTTCCCCGCCAGTGGTGAAATCAATCGCAGAATCGAAAACGCTGCTGAGCTTCTTGAAGCGATTGAATCTGAGTATACCTCGGATGCAGTGTCCACCGACCGGACCGATGGGCTCAGCATGGAGTTTGAGCAATGGCGTTTCAATGTCAGAATGTCAAATACCGAACCGGTGGTTCGGCTCAATGTTGAATCCCGGGGTGATGCTGAACTCATGGCAAGTAAAACGAAAGCCCTCCTGCAAAGAATGGGCGGGGAGGAAGTATGAGTCAGACAATTGCGAATGGCATAACGATCGAATACGAACAGTTTGGTAGTCCCGGTAATGAAACGCTGATTCTGGTACGGGGGCTGGGTACACAAATGATTGACTGGCACAGCAGTCTGCTGCAGGGCCTGGTGACAGGTGGTCTTCATGTTGTGATTTTTGACAATCGGGATGTCGGGTTATCGCAAAAATTTACAGAATCTGGCCAACCCAATATGAGCAACGTGCGTAAAGGGATTGAAGCACTGGCTTACGACCTGACAGATATGGCGGATGATGTAATCGGTCTGATGGATGCCCTGGATATAACACGAGCACATGTCCTGGGCATTTCAATGGGCGGCATGATTGTCCAATTGGTCGCCGCAAGGTATCCCGACCGATTGCTCTCAATGATGTCTGTGATGTCATCGAGCGGTAAACCCGGTCTCCCACCGCCTGCACCAGCGGCGCAACGTTCACTGATGGCGACACCGGATCCTGCCGCTGGCGTCGATGGGATTATTGCCTCGACCGCAGAAGGGCTGCTTATCGTTGGTGGCCCCCAATACCCCGAATCGCTGGAAGAACGAACTGCAATCGCCCGGCATCGCTATGAGCGTAACTACAATCCGGAAGGGGTGGCACGGCAGATGGCAGCTGTGGTTCGAAATGGTGATCGCACGGCGCTGTTAAAAACAATTGTAATTCCAACAACCGTGGTCCACGGCGAAGATGACCCGCTTATTCCGGTCGCTTGCGGTGAAGACACTGCCAGCAGTATCCCTGGTAGCGTCATGATTGTGGTCCCCGGAATGGGACACGCGATCCCTAAAAGCCTGGTGCCGGAATTTATAGATATTGTGCAGGATCACTGTGAAAGGGTGAGGCACACCAAGTGAGCTGGATGGGGAAAATACTTGGAGGCGGCCTTGGCTTTGTGCTTGGTGGACCTATTGGTGCGGTGTTAGGTGCCATGGCAGGTCATCACGCCTTCGACGGGGATGAATCCGTCGGTAGCGGTTTGTTTAGCTCGCTGGAAAACAAACAGAGTATCTACTTTATTGCGACATTTTCCATGCTGGCTAAATTAGCAAAGGCAGACGGTCGGGTGACTCAACACGAGATCGATGTGATAGACCATGTCATGCGGCACAATCTGAGGCTTTCACCCAAGGCCCGACAATTTGCCGTTGAGGTTTTCAATGCTGCAAAAGATTCTGATGATAGATTCGAAGACTTTGCACAACAGTTTTATGATGAGTTCGGCAGGTCGAAGGAGGTCAGCGCCTCCGTCATTGATCTGTTACTGGTCGTGGCTTACGCCGATGGCGAAATACAGGACATTGAAGAAGATATGATTATGATAGCGGTCAGAATCTTCCGGCTGGAAGATCGTTATCAGCAGTTAAAGAGCCGATTCGTTGGAGTCCCGGAAGATATTAATCGCTACTACGCCATTCTGGGCGCTAAACGCGGCGATGCGCTGAAAGATATCAAGAAAAAGTATCGCAAGCTTGCAATGGAATATCATCCTGACCGTATCCAGTCGAAGGGTATGGCGCCGGAACTGGCAGCCGGTGCAGAAGAGAAATTCAAAGAAATCCAGAATGCTTTCGATCATGTTGAGAAAGACATGGCGAACCAGTAAAGGGTGCATTTGATGTCCATAGGGTGGGTAGTCTAAGATCGTGGCATGTGCAGGGGGTCATCGTGGCGAAGAAAAAAAAGAAACTGGCAAATGAGGCTGAATTACTGAAGGAGGCTATTCGCCTGGGCATGGACTACGGTGAAAAACGCGGTGTGGTTGAGTTCGAACCGACTGATTCTGCCCATGAAAAGGTTGAGTATATTTATCGCCTGCTGGTGCACGATAAACTCATCCAGCCATTGGCGAAAATGGACGTATCCCAAAAAGCCATGGCGCATAAACTCGCACTGTGGGTATCAAAACAGCTACCTGCTGAACATCCGCTGCTTAAATAACGTCTCGCAGACTCCGTTGTTGTCCTTGCTGTCCTTTACTGGAGTATCACAAAGGCAATCAAGGCTAGCTTGGCGGCTGTGAACGAATCGTTCAAGAAGAGGAGTATGTGACCACGAAAGCATTTATTAATCTTGATTTTAAGACGTTCGATGAGGCAGAGATGCTACTGCGTGCGGACGCGTTTTACAACGCAATGCGACGCCGAAGAACCGTGCGCGAGTTCTCTAATCGAATGGTTCCAAGACGAATTATCGAGCAGTGTTTGTTGACCGCAGGTAGTGCAGTCAGTGGTGCCAATATGCAGCCCTGGCAGTTTGTGGTTGTTGAAGACAAAGCGCTGAAGCGCCAGATTCGCGTTGCTGCAGAAAAGGAAGAGAAGGCGTTTTATGAGCATAAAGCGCCGAAAGAGTGGCTCGCAGCCCTGGCCCCATTAGGCACTGATGCAGACAAGCCTTTCCTGGAGACTGCGCCTTACCTGATCGCGATTTTTCAACAGCGTTATGGGGTATTACCAGATGGCAGTCGGGTCAAACACTACTACGCCACCGAATCGGTAGGCATTGCGACCGGGTTACTGATTGCCGCCATCCACAATGCCGGGCTGGCGAGCCTGACTCATACGCCAAGTCCAATGGGATTTCTTAACAGGATTCTGGGTCGCCCCAGGTCAGAGCGCCCCTTTCTATTGCTCGTTGTGGGTTACCCGGAGGGAGGCGCCAGGGTACCGGATATTGGCAAGAAGACGCTGTCGGAAATAGCGACTTTTTTATAGCTTGACGTGTTCCGCCTCAAGTTTCTCCGCGGCAGTACGTTCTTCGAGTCCGATGAGATCAAGTATGATTTTACTGGTTTCCACCAGAAACGGATCCGGCAAAGATTCGTCCTGCTTGTCTGCTTTGGTTTCGTCGATATCTGTGTCCGGCACAGTCGCTGGAACCAGTGAGACGGCAGAGGAATCGACCACACCGGCTACCTCATTGCCTTGAATCCCTTCGACTTGTTCACCGGATTGATCTTCGGAGGGAGGGGCAATACCGGGTTGCGCCGTTTTATTACTCGCGACCACAGGGTCGGAGTCTTCGTCCAGTTCATCGAGGGACTTTAACACTGCCAGACCCTGCCCTTGCCGTTTGTTGTTCTCAAGCTTTAACCAGAATGCGTCGGATTCCTCCTTCTCCCTGATACGCGTCTTTTCGTTGAGAGACACTGAATCAATATTGGAACGAACCTGCCGATAGGCAAGGGCGTCCTGCAGGTACACGAACTCCGGATCATAGGCGGTGCGTGTTTCATGCATGCTGCGAAGATCGCTAACCAGAGGCAAAATAGAACGCTTGGATCGATACCCTGTGGCTTCTATGGTATCCCATTCCAGTGGCTGGTCGAGGGTACTCTCGCCTATGGATTCCGGGTCAAAATTGTTCGGAAATAATATGTCAGGAATAATTCCCTTGTGTTGTGTGCTTTCGCCGGAAATCCGATAAAACTTCGCCTGGGTCAGTTTTAACTGGCCACGGTTCAGGGGAACCAGGGATTGCACGGTGCCCTTGCCAAACGTCTGGCTGCCGACGATCACACCGCGTTCATAGTCCTGGATCGCACCGGCAAAGATCTCCGAAGCCGAGGCACTCAGTCTGTTAACCAGAACGGCCAATGGACCGTCGTATACCGTGCCAATGTGGCGGTCATTGAGTATATCCACCCGGTTGCTTTTGCTGCGGATCTGAACAGTTGGACCCCGGTCGATGAACAGACCGGTCAGAGTCTTCGCTTCCTGTAGAGATCCACCGCCATTGTTCCTCAAGTCAATCACGATACCTTCGACCCCGTCCCCAATCAGGTTTTTGACCAGTTTCTCAACGTCTGCGGTGGTGCTTTTGTAATTTTTGTCCCCACGCTGGAGAGCGCGAAAATCAATGTAGAAGGTGGGTATGTCGATCACACCAATCTTTCGTAGCGCCCCAAATTGTTCTACCTCAATAATTTCGGACTGGGCGGACTGTTCTTCAAGTTTAACCGTGCTTCGCGTGATTTCGATGGTTTTGGATTTTTCGTCACTGGCGTCGGATGAGATAATATCGAGACGAACTACGGTGTCTTTCTTGCCACGAATTAACTGCACAACCTCGTCCAGTCTCCAGCCAATTACATCGACCATTTCAGTGCCTGCGCCCTGGCCTACAGCGATTATTTTGTCATCCGGGAACAGGTTTTTGGACTTGTCTGCCGGCCCAGCAGGTACGAGGCTAACTACTTTTGTGTATTCGTCCTCACGTTGCAGAACGGCACCGATGCCTTCCAGTGAAAGACTCATGTTGATATTGAAGTTCTCTGAAGTTCTGGGTGAGAAATACTGGGTGTGGGGATCATAGGTACGCGTAAAGGAGTTCATATATAATTGGTAAACGTCTTCACTGTTGGTCTGCAGGGTTCGGCTGAGCCTGTTGTTATAACGTTTCAGCAGTAATTCCTGGATCTTGTCCAACTCCTTATCGGCGAGTTTCAGATTGAGGACACCATGTTTAATGCGTTTACGCCATACATCGTCCAGTTCGGTGGAGGTTATTGCCCAGGGTAGCTCTGATCGATCCAGAACAAGTTCTTCATCAACTGCAAAATCTATTTCGTCTATGCCCGCCTCCAGGCTTGCGATAATCTTCTCGAAACGAGTGATGACTCGCTCGTGGTAGACGTTAAAAATCTCGAAAGCAGGGGATACGTCGCCGAGTCGCAACGCGTTATCCAGGTTGAACTTCAGTCGTTTAAAGTTGGCAATATCTGATGCCAGAAAGTAACTTCTTGAGGGATCAAGATCATCCAGGTAACTGTGGAAAATCTTGTTAGATAACCGGTCATCCAGCACAGTGCTGACATAGTGCCTGCCCGCCAGGGCGTCAACAATATTTCGCGTGGTATTTAAGTGTTCAGGCAATGGTGCCAGTGGCGAATAGGTTGCATCCGGAATTGTTGCAAATGCAGATGAGGCCAGAAGGATAAGGGCAGAGAAAATGCCGGATAATATATGATTGGTAATCTTCATAGTTCGATGTCTGTCTCAAAATGACTTTATGGCACATGCTCGTTTGAACGATTTTTTACTTAAGTTTTACTACAACTTTGTACTAAACTACTATTTAGAACCGCATACTTTCTTCAAGTTCCGTTCGAAAAACTCGGTTCACGGTGGGAATTCTTCCCTTTATCTCTTTGCACGAGTTTACTGTCCCAATAGCTTTGGGAGCAAGGAATAGTGACCAAGTCACTGTAATCAGAGCCAGCCGCGCCATTCTATGGCATAATGCGGGCTGCATTCGACTTCACATGTTAGAGGAAAAATGAAGCTTAAAACTATATTAATCAACGTATTACTAATACTATCTCTAGTTATTTCTACAAACTGGGTGGGCGCCGAGGAAACCACGGATATGCAAGGAGATATCGGTTACTTTTTTGGTTTCTCCTTCGGTAATATGCTCAAAGAGGGGGGGAACAATGAAGTTGACCTGGAAAGGCTGCTACAAGGTATGAATGATTCCCTGAGTGACAAGCAGCCCCAGCTAAGCCAGGAGCAGCAAGAAGCCACTATCGCGGAGATCCAGAAAAGGCGAAAAGAGCTTCAGGACCAGCAAAAGGTCGCGCTAATGGCGGTAGGTCAGAAATACCTCGAAGACAATGCCAAACTTGACGGAATCATTCAGACAGCGTCCGGGTTACAGTACAAGGTCATGCAGGCTGGAACGGGAAAGAGCCCATCTGCAGATAATACTGTCAAGGTTCACTATGAAGGCAGCCTGATCAATGGGACTGTATTTGATAGTTCTATCGAGCGTGGGTCTCCTGTCGAGTTTGGCCTGAGTCAGGTCATACCCGGTTGGACCGAGGGTCTGCAATTGATGAAGGAAGGTGGCAAGACTCGTTTTTTCATCCCTTCTGAACTGGCTTATGGCGCCGCAGGCTCCGGAAACATTCCGCCCAATGCCGTTCTTGTTTTTGAAGTGGAATTGATCGAGGTTAAGTAGTGACGTTGATACCAATGGCTTCCAGCAGCACTGTCTGCTGGTAGCCACTGATGGTTACACCGGTCAAATCAATTTGCCGGATATCCAATCCGTCGAGGTTTGATCCCCTTAGATCGGCACCTGTCAGTGTTAATCCTCGGGCTTCGATGCCGTGTAGCTCACAGTCCTGCAGCGATGAATTTTCCAGCGTTGCCTCGTGCAAAATACAATGACTCAAGCGGTTTTCGTTAAATTCACTCTCAGTCAGGATAGCGCCGGTCAGATCAGCGTATGACAGGTTGCAGTCATTGATTAGCGCACCACGCAGCACGACGCTTGATCCAATGACGCTTTCGACACTGACATGGCTAAGATCAATGCCCTGTGCCTGACAATGTACTAATTCTGCCCTGTAGAGGTTCGATCGGGACAGGTTGCACATAGAAAGATCGCAATTAAGAAACCGGGTAGCGGTCAGGTCACTGAACTTGAAAGTGCAACTGCTTTCTGTTTCCGGTGTATAGAACTGGCAATGCTCGAATTTGGACTCACGGATCCTGCAGCTGTCGAACTGGCAATCATTGAATTTACAATCAATGAAATTTACTTCGATGATCTCTTCACCGGTAAAACTCACCTCACTAAATGAGCAATCGGTGAAGGTCAGCGCCTCAATGGAAGCAGGCCATTTAAGACTGCGGAATGTCAGATCCAGAATTTCTCTGCTGCCGGTGACGGCTGATTGGAGCAGGGTATCAAGTTCTGCGCCCTGGGTCAGTTCAGTCATTAAAAGCTTGCTTTAGTCTACTGGCAATTAACTCGACGGCTTCTTTGGCGGGATCAAGAATATCGACAGTACTGATAAACCCATGAACCAGGCCATCGTAGCGCTTCACCTGGGTTGCAACGCCAGCAGCCAGCAACCTCGCCCCATATGACTCCCCTTCATCCCTCAAGGGGTCAAATTCTGCGGTTAACACAGTTGCAGAAGGCAGGTCTGACAGGTCTTCCGCCTTAAGCGGCGAGATCAGGTAATTGTCCTTGTTGTGTGTACCGATATAATTGTCCCAAAACCACACCATGCTATCCCGGGTGAGCATGTAACCATCGGCATTTTCAACATAGGATTCGGTATCCATCGCGGCGTCTGTTACGGGGTACACCAATACCTGGTGGACGATGCTCGGGCCGTTTTGTTCTCTCGCCTTGATGCAGACGCAAGCCGCAAGATTGCCACCGGCACTGTCGCCTCCAACTGCAACCTTTTCAGCATCGATACCCAGTCTAGCCGCATTGTCAACGACCCACTGGGTTGCAGTGAAGCAATCGTCCAATGGCACAGGGAATGGGTGTTCCGGTGCTAATCGATAGTCCACGGCAACCACAACGCAGCCCGTTTGCCTGGCAAGCAGGCGACAAGGTGAGTCGTGAGTTTCCAAATCGCCGATTACCCAGCCACCCCCATGGTAGTAGACCAGACATGGCAGCTTCGTATTCAGGGTCGGTCGATAGACGCGAACAGGGACGCCATTGGCTGATTCATCGGACACACTGGCCAGATCCTCTTTGCTGGCTCCCTCGTTCATCATCCGGTACATGGCCCGGCCTTCAACTGGCGTCATTTCGTGCAAGGCAGGTCCACCGGCTTCGGCCATTTGTTGCAGCATTGCGTCGACAACTGGATTAAGTGGCATGGAATCTCCGTTTTTTAGGTTTTCGTGTTAATAATCAGATTGTTGTTAATTAACCAGATTGTTGTTTAAGAGCGCAACGAGTGTAAGCTAGGCAGATAGCAAAAGAAATGGTGTGTTAAGGCGCTGCTGAACTTCTTCAAAAATTCGCAACTCAGGTTGTTTGTTTCAGGTACCTTGTTTACCGTCGCATTCGTGTGGATGGCGATCACCAGTTACGATGTCGATAAAGAGGAAATCAAGGTCTTCCTGATACTCTCTTTTATGCTCGTTGCTGCGCTGATAATTTGTAGTTTATTCTTCTCGTTTCTGCTTCGACTCATGCGTGGCAAAAACGACGGTATGCTGGAAAGGATTTCCAGGGAGCAGAAACCCGGGGCTGACGAAACAAAAAATGAATGATCACTGTAGTAGTGCTACTTCTGCAGCAGCATGCCGGATCTGGTTTTAGTGCTTTGAAGGACTGCCAGCCAGGACAAGATCCTGCATGGTCAATAGACTGTGCAGACGAATATCCTGCTCCAGCAGTGCTTGTCTTCCTCCCGATTGTCTGTCGATCACACAGATTGCATCCCTTACGATCGCACCAGCGTTTCTTAGGTCATCAGTCGAGAGGACTATCTGACCGCCCGAGGAAACAACATCCTCAATAACGGTGATTCTTTTTCCGGCAAAGTCAGGACCTTCTGCCAGTTTATTGGTGCCATGTGTTTTTGCAGTTTTGCGAACAAACAGACAGGGAATCCCGCTGTAGTGGGAGAGCATGGTGACCACAGGAATGCCGCCCATTTCGAGTCCAGCCAACATCTCGGTGCCTTCCGGAACCAGCTTACACATTGACCTGGCAATATCTTCCAGCAGGCTCGGTTCAGACTCGAACAGGTATTTGTCGAAATATTCCGTACTTTGTGCGCCGGACCGCAAGGTAAACTGGCCTGTGAGGTGAGATATGGAAAATATCCTGCTGGCCAGATCTCGCATACGGTAATTATGATCGGCAGGTTAGTTAAGAGGTCTGAGGAATCGATCTATTCGAGGCATGTAGTATTCCTCGTAGTCCACTGAAAATGCAACGGTATGCGCCCGGCCAGTAATCCTGTCCCTTGATACCAGGCCAATACGACGGGAATCCCGGCTGTTGTCCCGGTTGTCGCCCAGCATCATGTACTGACCAGCCGGAATTTCTATGGGTCCAAAGCTGTTGTATTCATTCGGCGCAGCAGCGCGCAACATAACGGCATGCTCGACTTCTTGATATTTCTCATTGAAAAAGGAGTGAGTACGTCGTTGATAATAGTCCAGTTGATTGACGATACTTGCATCGAGTCGATCGTAGGTCGCAGGTTCACCATTAATATAGAGTTGGTTATCGCGCATTCTGATGACGTCTCCGGGAATCCCGATAACCCGCTTTATCAGCAACTTCTCATCATCAGGTGAATAGAAGGTAACAATCTCGCCCCTTTTTGGCACACTCCATTCAGCAAGATGCCAGGTCGTAAACGGGATTTTCAGGTCGTAGGCGAGCTTGTTAACAACGATTCGATCACCCTCAAGAATAGTCGGCTTCATTGAGCCTGAGGGGACCTGGTTCCAGTCAGCAATAGCGGAGCGAAATAACACCATAACAATCAGGAAGATAATCAGGGTTCGCCATTCAAGCCAGACTTCAGACAGTTTGTGTTGCCAGTCAGCGACCTCTTTGGGCCTTGCATTTGTGCCTGGCGAGGAGACAGCCTGGCTATTCTGGGTTTTATTTGTCTGCATAACTGACACGGTACATGATTTGCTTAATATCGCCAAGTCTTACCCGCGTTGGGTCGATTGATATATCAGATATCAGCCGAATAACCGCGAGTATTCAGCAGGGCCTTGAGTTGATCTATATGATGTTGATTGCGTGTCTCCACGGTAATGGAAATACCAATCTGCCCCACGGGTGCCTGGCCGGAAAACCGATGATGGTGTACTTCAAGTACGTTTGCACCAGACTCCCGGAATATGCCCAGCAGAGTCTCAAGTGCGCCTGGCCTGTCTGCAATTATCGACTCCAGCTTGACAATGCGTCCATCGTGACTGAGACCGCGGTTGATAATCTTGGAGAGTACATTCACATCAATGTTACCGCCAGAAATCACTGACAGGACTCTTTTACCGTGAAGCCAAGGCAATCGATGATTGAGCAGAGCGGCCAGCGTAACCGCAGCGGCGCCTTCGATGACCGTCTTTTCTATCTCGAGCATCAGCATGATGGCATTGGCAATCTCATCACTACTCACAGTCACGATGTCATCAACGGATTTAATCACGATACCCAGGTTTACAGATCCTACCCTGCCGACGGCAATTCCATCGGCAATGGTCGGCTGGGGAGCCAAATCAACAATTCGTCCTGCGCGTGTCGACTGTGACATCGCATCCACCGTCGATTCTTCAACCCCAATCACCCGGATCTCGGGGATAACTGACTTGACGTAGGTCGTGATCCCGGCGATCAAGCCCCCACCGCCAACGGGAACCAAAATGGCATCGAGTGATTCACAGCGTGGATCTGACAGAATCTCCGGCGCGAGGGTACCCTGTCCTTCTGCAACCCTTGGATCATCGAAGGGATGGAGATAAATTCTATTCTCTTTCTCCATCAGGTGCTGGGAGTGCAGGAATGCTTCATCAAAGGTTTCTCCTTCAAGAATAACTTCTGCGCCCCAGTGTTCGGTCGAGCGGATTTTTACCAGCGGGCTGTGCCTGGGCATGACAATTTTGGTTGATATACCCAATTTGCTGGCATGGTAGGCGACTGCCTGGGCATGATTACCGGCACTCGCTGCAATGACACCCTGCCTGCGCTGACTCGCGTCCAGACTCAGGAGCTTGTTCACCGCGCCGCGTTCCTTGAATGAGCCGGTCATTTGCAGGTTTTCAAGTTTAAACAGGATATCGCAATCACACATGGCGGAGAGAGTTGCCGAATGCGTGATGGGAGTTTTAATAATGTATGGCGCAATCAACTTCTGGGCTCTGATAATGCCATCGACGCTGAAACCCGGGTTTGCGAATTCTGATTCTTTCATAAGGCGCTTGTGTCAGCACTTCTGACAGGCAGGTTAGATTGTGTGACCGGTGCTTTCAGCCAGCGTAGAATCTCCAGGAATCCTGGTGGTTTGCCCGTCAGTAGAATGCCAATGCGGAAGATTTTCGCCGCGACCCACAACGCGGCGACGATAGAAACGAGCAACAAAAGGGTTGTCAACACATATTCCGTGGTTGTGGGAGGTGCGGCAGCACGATTCATCATTACGAACGGGGTCAACGGTGGAACA
Organism: Gammaproteobacteria bacterium; assembly: GCA_012960755.1. Next base: position 77,599 of record DUAT01000012.1, on the reverse strand, counting down.
TAGGAGAGCACCTGCGCCAGGGTTCCATTCGGGTCGCGACCAATGGGGACCATTAACAGAATTGGTAACATTTGCACCAGTTGCACCGGTAACATCAGGTTCTGGGCTTCCTTCAGATTGTTACAAACTGAACCCAGGCCCACCAGGATAGCGGCATAGAGTAAATAGCCCAGCAGGAAGTAAACCAGGAATGACCCCAGGAACCAGGGGTCTGCCGCGACTTCACTCAAGTTGAAAGGTAACTTCAGACCCGCCAGCTGGGGAAGAATCACAAAGAAACCAAAGATCATGATGCCCCAGGAAAAAATTATTGTCAGACCGGTGGCTGCAATACCCATGATCTTTCCCGCCATCAGTGCAATGGGAGAAATTGATGAGAGCAGCACCTCGATTAACTTGTTGGACTTTTCTTCGATGGTGTTGGTAAGCAGCATCTGGCTGTTGATCAGAATTGAGATCCATAAAAAGTAGACAAACACCACGGGAGCCCATTGGCGAACCACATCCTGAGAATCCACTGCCTCAACCGAGCCATCTTTAGAGATTGTCAAACCATCGAAAACAATGGCCTGATTTATCCACGAGGCAACCACAGGGTCCATGTTTTCCTGTTGCAATCGAACCTGGCGGATCTGTCGGGTCACGATATTGCTAAACCAATTTAACAGGTCGCGGTCGGTGAGGTTGTTTGAAATGTATCGAGACCCTTCGCTGCTCTCTACCGGGTCTTTTCCAATAATGAAGTAAGCAAACAAATCCTCTCGGTGGATGGCTTCGTTCAGGATCTCAACTTCGTTGGAAAAATTGTTATCTATTAAAAAGGAATTGGTCGATATCCCCGAAGATAATGCTGACCTGTCTTCGATTGAGAGTGATTGCCACCAGCGATTTACGTCTATTCGTTGATCTTCGATTTGGCGACGAACACTGGTCGCAAGTTGCGGTGCACCGAAAGTATCCAGTTCATCAAGAGAATGGCTGGCATCTGTGGTGACCAGGTATTGACTGATCACTTGCAATTTTTCGTCAGGTAGATCCGCCAGTGCCTTTTTTAATGCATCGAGGGGCGTACGGGAATTAGCGTCTACCGGTTCCCTCAAGTAGAACATCATGTCAGTGGAAGCAATTTGCTGCTGGACAGTTTTCAATAGCCAGCCGGAGTGATCGATAACCGCAAATTTTTTTGCCTCACGAGTCGATTCGACAATAATTGGAATCAATCCAATCAGGATCAGCATCACCGGCATCATCAGAATCCCAATCCAGAATCCCCTGGTCCGGATGTTCTCCATGAACTCTCTCTGCGCGACCAGCAATGCCCTGTTCATGACTCCGGGCCATGATCCTGAGGCACAGTTTCATCAATATCACCCACGCTGCGAACGAAAATTTCGTGCAATGATGGATCATTCACAGTGAAGCTACGCAAGGTGAGTTCAGGAACAATCCTTGTGAGAATGGATTGGGGATCGGCATCCGGTTGCAACGACAGTTCCGCCGCCTTGCCCATATCATTAACACGTGTGACACCCGGTAAATTGCGCAGCACCTCACCGGAACCTTCATATTCGAGCGAAATTGTCTGGTGACCGCATTTTTTAACTTCAGCAAGAGACCCATCGAGAATCTTTTTGCCATTATTGATCAGCAAAATGTAGTCACAAATCTGTTCCGCCTGCTCCATCACATGAGTTGAAAAAATGACGGTTTTGCCTGCGCGTTTCAGATCAAGAATGATATCCCGTACAACCTCTACGTTAATCGGATCAAGCCCGGAAAATGGTTCGTCCAATATGACTAACTCCGGTTCATGCAGCAAGGTAGCAATTATCTGTACTTTCTGCCCCATACCTTTAGACAGGGCGTCGCAGCGGAGATCAGCACAACTACCCAGCCCAAACTGTTGCAGTAGTTGCAGGGCTTTGCTTCGTGCCAACGATCCTGGTATGCCTTTCAGTCGGCCAAAATACGTTATCAGCTCGATGGTTTTCATTTTTTTGTAGAGACCTTTTTCCTCAGGCAGGTATCCCAGGCGATCTTTGCATTGTTCCGGGGTTAGGCTTCCAAACAGTTTTATGGAACCAGCGTCGGGATAGAGAATGCTCATAATCATTCGGATGGTGGTGGTCTTACCAGCGCCGTTGGGCCCCAGAAATCCATAAATACTGCCGGTAGGAATATTTGCGGAGATCTTATCGACAGCAACGTTGTCACCAAAGACCTTGGTGACCTTGTCTATTTCAAGACTATGTAGCATGAGGCAACATTATCAATATCCGTACCGAAGCGAAATCGCACCCCATCTATTTCAGGAGCAACTTTAAATCAAATAAAGGGTCTGCCAACTGCGTTGGGTCCACTGTTTTACCATAGAGTTGCTTGCAGATCATAAATTCTCGCGGACTATTGACCGCGTCCACGGCAATCACAGCATTGTTTTTCAGGTAGAAAACCGCAAACTCGTTGATGTCTTTGTTTCCACGCACTACCTGGGTATCACCGGTAGAAAAGCCCACCATTTGCAGCTTTAGTTCATACTGGTCTGACCAGAACCAGGGTACGCTTGCGTAGATCTTGTCCCCACCCAGTATATTGGCAGCAGCTACCCGTGCCTGCTCAAGCGCATTGGGCACTGATTCCAGTCGAAGACGGCGGTCGAGAATAGGGTTAGGGTGGTTGGTGCAATCACCAATGGCGTAGATGTCGGTCAGGGAAGTACGGCAATGTTCATCCACCAGGATGCCATTATCGCAGTCAATGCCTGCTTCCAGCGCAAGCTCAACATTCGGCAGAATTCCAATGCCAACGATGACCAGATCTGCGTCGATGGCGATATCACCGCCACTGTTACTGCAGAGCACTTTTGAAACCTTACCGTCGCCTTCAAAACCACTGACCGTTGTCTCTGTGAGTATATTGAGCCCGCGATCAGAATGCAGGTTGTGATAGTACTCGCTCATCTCCGGTGTCGTCACGCGCTGTAATATTCGTTGTTCCATTTCCAGAACCGTGACATTCAACCCGGCAGTAACGGTAACGGATGCGACTTCGAGGCCGATATAGCCACCGCCTACAATGACTACGTTCCTGGCATCTGGCATGGCGTTTCGAATCGCATCAACATCAGCAATGGTTCTGAGATAGTGGATACCCTCAAGGTCACTCCCTGGCATTTTGAGGATTCGGGGACGACTGCCGGTGGCGATTAACAACTTGTCATACGCTACCTCATCAACGCTGCTGGTAGTGACTGTGCCTGCCGCCGGATTGATTGAATCAACCCGGGTGCTGGTGCGAATTTCAATGTTTTTGTCCCGGTAGAATTTCTCGGCACGGACATAAACTCGTTCAAGGGGAAGTTCCCCTGACAGGTACTGTTTTGAGAGAGGCGGGCGCTGGTAAGGTGGAAATGGCTCTTCCCCCAGAATTATCAACTCGTCTTCATACCCTGCCTGGCGAAAACTGGCTGCAGCTTGTCCCGCTGCCTGTCCACCACCAATAATCACTATTCCTGCCATAATTGCCTCAAACCTGATTGCTGTGCGGTGCGTATTCTACAGAAGCTGCCTGAATACGGGTACTATTTTGGCCCCGGCATCGCCAGATCCGAAATGATCATAGGAACCTATTGTATGAAGATCCTGCTGTTATCACCTTATGATGCGATGAGCCATCGTTACTGGCGTGAAGGGCTGGTCGAGCAGCTACAGGAGCATGAGTTTACCACGGTTACCTTACCGCCCCGGTTTTTCAGCTGGAGATTTCGCGGTAACAGTTTAACAATGTCGCAGGACGAACGGCTGAAATTTCAGTATGATCTCGTCATCGCCACCTCGATGACAGATTTGTCCGCGCTAAAGGGGATGTGCAAGACACTGGCAAATGTACCATCGATTCTGTACTTCCATGAGAATCAGTTCGCGTATCCTGATGAAGCTTACTTTGAAGAAGCCAGTGCCAATCACCTGGTTGAGCGCCAGATAACCAGTATTTATAGTGCGATATCGGCAGACCAGCTGGTTTTTAATTCAGAGTTCAACCGCCAATCGTTTGTCCGGGGCGTATCACAGTTTCTGGAAAAGATGCCGGATGGTGTCCCGCCTGGTATACGTCTATCGCTGGAAGAAAAAAGCCAGGTCATTGCTGTTGCGCTACGACCCCGGGATGTGGCGGAAACCGCAAAACCGTCGCTGTTGAATATCGTCTGGAATCATCGCTGGGAACACGACAAGGGGGTAGTAGAGCTGAGCAATCTCGTCCAGTCTCTGTTAAAAACATCGCTGGATTTCAGGTTTCACATCATTGGGCAATCGTTCCGACAAGTGCCCGAAGAGATCGTCGCTTGTTGCGAGGTGCTACAACAGGCCAGCAAGTTAGGCCAGAAAGGGTTTATTAAAGACAGGGAATCCTATCTGCGGCTACTTGATGACTGCCACATTGTTTTGTCCACTGCTCGACATGAATTTCAGGGGCTGGCCGTTCTGGAAGCAATACAGGCTGGGTGTATGCCAGTGGTGCCTGATGATCTGGCCTATCGTGAATTCGTCTCCCCGAGGTACCGGTTCAGGGATCTCGAAGATGCGGTTGGTATGATTGAGCAAATATGGGAAGGTGAATATGATCACCAGCAAAAACCGGTGTTGCCTGAACAGGTTAGCTGGGATGATGTTCAAAGATCATGGCGAGAACTATTGCAACAACTTTGAGGGTTGTGACACCGAACTTTTTAATAAGCGTTATAATCACCGTTGCGCGGCACAGAGGTGGTCCAGTATGCCAATGTTCTACAAGTTTGATTATGCCATTAGAAATGAAGCCAACGAGGTTATTGACTCATCGGAAGGTGGCGAATCCATGTCTTTCGTTGAAGGTGACGGTACAATGATATCAGGTCTTGAAAAGGCTCTGGCAGGTCGGAGTATTGGTGATGATTTTTCGGTCACCCTGGGTCCCGATGAGGCATACGGATGGCCACAGAGGCAGTTAATCAGGACCATTTCCAGGGACATGATCCAGAGTGATGCCAAGGAGATTCAACCAGGTATGATTTTCCAGATTGGTTCCGGACATGATTCCAGTGTGGTCAAGGTGGTATCCGTGGAAGAAGACGGGATCACAGTGGACAGTAACCATCCCCTGGCGGGCATCACTTTTAACTTTGATATTCACGTGCTGGAAGCCAGGCAGGCTGAACCCGGAGAATCCCAAGGTTAGCCTGCATGGGTCGGGTCAGAGCTTAATAATGTGCCCAAGGAGCGATCTAACTGGAGTGCCGTGTTAATGATGTTCAAGAGTCAGTTTCTGGGTCGTATTAGAGCCAGTGAAATTACTCGAACCTACAGGCGTTGGAAGAGACCTCAGGTTAAGCTGGGCGGGACATATCAGTTAATGAGGGGCGGTGCCATTGAAGTGATTGGCATTCAGGCAACCGTTGCAAAAAACATTACCGACAATGGTGCGCTTAGGGCTGGGTTCCAGTCTGCCAAAGAAATGCTGGCTTATCTCGATGCCAACTCCACGGAGGGAGATTTGAACTGTATTCGCTTTCGGTATTTAGGCGATGTAAAAAAGGAACTTCCTGATCAGGGTGCCCTTAAGGACAAGTCAGAATGGCTGGTACTGGATTCAAAGCTGGAAAAAAAGGATCGCAACAGCAAAGTGGGTGTGTGGACGAAGAACACCCTTTGCGTTGTCGCTGAGAATCCTGGTATGCCATCGGTTAAATTGGCGCCTTTGTTAAAAAGAGAGCAGATGGATCTCAAAAAGGACATGCGAAAATTAAAACAACTGGGTTTAACCGTTAGCCTGGAGGCAGGTTACAAACTGTCTGATCGAGGGGAATCATATTTGGAACTTTCAGCTAAATACGGAAAGTTACTCGGTTCGAGGTCAGTATAGGCAGCCTTCTTTGATCACCTCCGGATAAATTTCCTCGCCAAAATACTAAATTAGTCTGTATTGTTAACACATCTTCAAGAAACCGGACACGATTTTAAGGTGTGAAATGACCGTACTCATTGCGGACGACGACAAGAACATTATCACCGCCCTAAAGCTGTTGCTTAACTCTGAAGGATTGGAGTCAGTCGCTTGCAGTACGCCGGGTGATGCTTACACCCAGATCCAAAACCAATCGTTCCAACTCGCATTAATTGATCTTAACTACAGGGAAGACACAACCTCCGGTAAGGAAGGGCTCGAGCTTATTTCATCGATCCGGGAAGTCGACAAAGAACTCCCGATCATTGTGATGACTGGTTGGGGTACGGTGAATGTTGCCGTTGAGGCGATGAAGCGTGGCGCGATGGATTTTATCGAGAAGCCATGGGATGACAACAATCGACTCGTAAACGCTATTCGAACCCAGATCATGCTGGGTGAGATAGTAAAAAAAGATGTCAAGCTGTCGGCGGAAAACAAAATTCTCCGGCAGGAGAGTAACAACGTCGACAAGTTCATCTGTGAATCACTGGCGATGCAGCAATTAATGGCAATAGTTCGCCAAGTCGCCGGCAGCGACATTCCAATCCTGATTACCGGTGAGAATGGAACCGGTAAGAGTCTTCTCGCCAGCTATATCCACAGCCAATCTGTAACGCCAGAAGGCCCCTTTATTTCCGTGAATATGGGTGGTATTTCTGATTCGACATTTGAAAGCGAGATGTTCGGCCATGTGCCCGGTGCTTACACAGATGCAAAAAAAGGCCGTATAGGCCGGGTTGAGATGGCGGACAAGGGCACCTTGTTTATGGGCGAAATTGCCAACATGCCGCTACAACAGCAGGCGAAAATCTTGAGATTACTGGAAGAACATAAATTTGAATGATTGGGTAGCTCACAGACGCAGTCCGCCACAGTCAGGATTATTTCCGCCACCAACGCGAACCTCGATCAGCTTATTGCTGACCAACATTTTAGGGAAGACCTGCTTTTCAGGTTAAATGGGATTACCCTGGAGCTACCACCGCTGCGATCTCGCGCTGAAGATATTATGCCGATGGCTTCGATCTTTCTCCAAGATGCATTGGCGCACTATGAATCCAGCGTTGAAAGATTCTCTACCGACGCTATTGCCCAGTTACAACAATACAGTTGGCCTGGCAACGTGCGCGAGTTACAGCATGTGGTTGAAAGATCGGTGCTGCTTTGCCTGCAATCCGAAATTATGCTGAAAGATCTCCAGCTTCCTGCCAATGACTCGTCCTTGAGTACACCAGGTAGTGTGGCTGACGGGGGTCCGGACGGACTGTTGCAGATGACGCTGGAAGAAGCCGAGGCCTGGTTTATCCGGCAGGTGATGGATGAGCACGATGATAATGCAAGCAATGCCGCCAAGGCTCTGGGAATTAGCCGGTCTGCGTTGTACCGCAGAATGGGAAAGATGAGGTAAGGGTGAATAGTCCTCACGGCTCATACCGAATGTCTTCACGGAAACCGAAACCCCGGAGAGTTGCTTCGGAACAAAAAATGTTTTACCTCGTTCTGCTCAGCGGTGTCCCGGTTGTGCCGCTGTTTTACTACGTCTTCAACGATGATTCTTTTTCCCAGATTACGCAATTCGTCATCGTCATCGTCTCTGCGCTGTGGGTCGCCGCTGTGGCTGCCAACGTTAAGGAAGATTTTATTTACCACTTGAGAACCTTGAGTAATCTGGTGGAGGCAATTCGGACCGAGGACTACAGTATGCGAAGCAGTCGCCTTAGTGAACCTGGTGAATTGGCCGAGCTGTATCAACAAATCGATTCGTTAACCTCAAAGTTAAAGGAAAACCGGCAAGAAGAGTTTGAACTCAAGAACCTGCTTGAGAGAATTGTCAACCAGATTAACGTCGCGATTATCGCCTGCGACAGCGATGGCAAAATACGCATGGTCAATCGTCTCACCACCCAACTACTTCAACTGTCGGCAACGGAACTGGTAGGTTTGGACCTTGAGAAAACGACCCTGTCAGTTGTCCTCAAAGATACCGGTTCCAGACTCGTCGACCACGAATTTCCAGGTGCTGCCGGACGATGGCAAATCAATGTTCAGCACTATCGGCACGAGGGAAAACCCGGAAAAATTGTATTTATCACCGACTTGAAACAAGTGCTCAGCGAAGAGGAGATTTCCGCCTGGCAGCGGTTGATACGGGTGATAGCACACGAGATAAACAATTCACTGACACCGATCACATCTATTTGCCAAACCCTGAACAAGATATTGTCGAGCCACGCTGAGCTAGGCAATGAGGATGAGTTGAGGGTGGGCCTCGCGGTTATAGAGGAGCGGGCCAAGGCCTTGAAAGAATTTATTTCGGTGTATGCGCGTATTGCGAAGTTACCGGATCCGCAGAAAATAAACTTCCAGGTGGAAGACCTGCTGCAAAAGGTGAAACGCTTCTTTGTTGATCAACCGATCGTTATTGAAGATACGCCCGGGATTACCTTGTTCGGTGACCCGGTGCATCTTGAGCAGCTTTTGATCAATCTCATCAAAAACGCGCTCGAAGCGAGCCAGTCGCAGCAGGAACCGGTTACGATCAGCTGTGAAAAAGGCGACGGTGTCTTTAAGTTCCAGGTCCAGGATTCGGGCACGGGCATCAGCAACCCGGCCAATCTTTTTGTTCCTTTCTACACCACAAAGGCCCAGGGCGCAGGCATCGGCCTGACCTTGTGTCGACAGATCGCTGCGAAACACGGTGGCCAGGTCGTGTTGGAGAACCGGGAAGATGGACAAGGTGCGTTGGCGCAGTTGATTATCCCTTACACGGTTTAGCAAGGTCTGTATCCTGCGTCCCGCAAACGGGAAGCCATCAGTCCCATTTTCGCGAATTTCACAAATTCCAATATTGCCACGCAGAATATGTGTAACAAATTCAATGATCTACATTCTGGCATAGGGTTTGCCCACGAATATGTTTCTTTCGTGTTTACTGGTTCGTGGATAACCTGAGAACGGAGTGAGGTGACGTTTTGGCCCCCGTTAAGAAGTCTATCGCACTGTTTGTTGATAGGGCCTGAGTCAGTAAACACTTTTTTATTCAATTCGAGATAGTTATGGATCGTGTCAGGGAAAAATCCAAATTTGCAGCTGTGAAAAAAGTCGGTGGCTTTAGCGTGCTTGCCATGTTGTTCCTGTATAGCGCCATCTCCATTGCTGGTATGGATTTCGAAAGTCGCCGGGTGGATAGGGATACACTCCTTGTCGATACTGTCCAGAGAGGGACTCTGGAAATCCGCGTTAGTGCAAATGGTGAATTACTGCCGAGGGACATCGAACTGATATCTGCCCAGGTAGAGGGGCGAGTAGCGAGGGTTTTCGTTGCACCCGGCGATGAGGTGAAAACCGGTCAGTTGTTGGCGCAACTGAGTAACCCCGGGGTCGTCAACGCAGCGGAAGAAGCGTTCTCTGCCTGGAAAGGTACCGTGGCTGATCTTAAAGTGTTTGAGGTGGAACTGCGCAATGGCATTCTGAATCAGGAAGTGTATGCGCTGCAGGCTAAATTCGCGTTTAAAAAAGAAATCCTCAAACTGGAAGCCGAACGAATACTGCACGATAAAAACATTGTCTCTGATATTGATTACCAGCAGCGCGAACTCAGCGTTGAGCAACTCAAACAAACCGTCGCCATCGAGGAAAAACGCCTGCAACAAAATCGAAATAACATGGATACCTTGCTGACGGTGAAGAAATCCCGAGTCACACAACTGGCGCGAGCACTGGACAGAGCCAACGACCGGGTCACCAATCTCAGTATTGTGGCAGGAATTGCTGCCGTGGTGCAGCAATTTGATCTGGAACTGGGGCAACAATTGATTCTCGGTAGTCCAATTGGCAAATTGGCGAGACAAGATGTTTTGTACGCGGAGTTGCGCGTCCCGGCGAGACAAGCCGGGGAGGTGATTATCGGTCAAAATGCCATTATTGATACTCGAAATGGCACCGTAAAAGGGAAGGTGAGTCGGATAGATCCAGGCGTTAGTGAGGGTACTGTGATCGTGGATGTAGAGCTTGAAGGTAGACTACCCAAAGGCGCACGGCTGCAGTTACAGGTGGAAGGCATTATCTACATCGCTCAAATCGACGAGGCAATATTTGTCGGTAAGCCAACTTTCACCCGTACCAACGCCGAGGTCACTATCTATAAACTCGATAGCGACAGTGATTACGCAAGCAGGGTGCGGGTGATGCTTGGCCGGTCATCGGTGAACCGGGTCGAAGTACTGGATGGCCTGGTTCCGGGTGACCGGGTGATTTTATCTGATAGCAGCGACTGGCAGGATCAACCAAGAATACTGTTAAATTAAATTACATGACGTGGAACCATGGGGGAGTACATCAATGAGTGAACGAACGATTATTCACCTGACCAATATCAACAAAATCTACAGGGTAGGGAAACTAGAAACCCGTGTCTTAAGTAACATAGATCTCTCCCTGAATGAGGGTGAGTACTTGTCGATTTGTGGTCCATCTGGATGTGGGAAGTCAACCTTGCTGTCGATTATCGGATTACTCAATAGCGCGACCAGTGGCCAATACCTGCTCAACGGCGAAGATGTGGGAACGTTAAAGCAGTCAGACCAGGCAAAAATTCGCAACCGGGACCTGGGATTTATCTTCCAGGCGTTTAACCTGACATCGGAAATGACGGCGGCCGAAAATGTTGAACTGCCGCTTATCTATCGCAAGGGTGTTTCCAGAAAACAGCGACGCGAACTGGTGAGTGAAATCCTTGAAAGGATGGAAATGACGGCTTTTAAGGATTACTTCCCAGCTCAACTGTCGGGGGGACAACAGCAACGTATCGCCATTGGCCGGGCTTTGGTCGGTAAGCCGAAGATCATTCTCGCCGATGAGCCAACAGGTAACCTGGACTCCAAGGCGGCGGCTATTGTCATGGCGATCTTTGACAAGCTCAACCGGGAAGGGACAACCATCTGCCTGGTGACTCATGATCCACGATCCGCGGGCCAGGCGAAGTGGCAAGTTGAACTGTTCGATGGCAAGATCAGCGCGCCTGACGACACTGCTGCGAAGCTGGATCCGGCGGATGGGCTTAACCATCTTCAGGCTGTATAGCGGTAATCCGATAATTGACCGAACAAATATTCGCAGTCGGATAAAGGATTAGCTGATGCCGACAATTAACAATTTTACGTGGAAATAAATGAGTGACAGTGCATTAATCACACTCAAGGGTATTCAGAAAATATTCTATACCGACGAAATAGAAACCCGGGCGTTGGAAGACGTTCATCTTGAAATCCATGAAGGCGAGTATGTGTCCATCAATGGACCATCGGGTTGCGGTAAATCGACTTTACTGTCGGTGATGGGTTTGCTCAACTCTTCAACTAACGGTCAGTATCTGCTGGATGGCGAAGACGTAGCGTCCCTCAGCCAGTCGCGCCAGGCCCAGGTACGCAACCGCCAGATTGGCTTTATCTTCCAGGCATTCAATTTGATTGGTGACATGAACGTATTTGAAAATGTCGAACTGCCATTAACCTACCGAAAAGAACTGAAGCGTAAAGAACGCAAAGCCAAGGTTCAGGAGGCACTCGAGAAGGTCGACATGGCCCACCGGTTGAACCACTTCCCGGCGCAACTTTCTGGCGGTCAGCAACAACGGGTCGCCATCGCCAGGGCACTCACTGGTGATCCCAAAGTGCTGTTAGCGGATGAGCCTACCGGTAACCTGGACTCAAAGAACGCCGGTATCGTGATGGAACTGCTGGACAATTTACATAAACAGGGCAGCACCATTTGTATGGTGACTCATGATCCGAGATCTGCCTTGCGTGCAGACCGCCAGGTGACCTTGTTTGATGGCAAGATTGCAGATGACCAGCCTACAGCCAATATGCGGGTTGAGGGGATGGCCGGCTAATGCACGAGACAGTGCACCAGTTATCGCATTAGTGGACGGAATAAATGAATACGCTAAATGACTTGAAGTACACCTTGCGCCTGTTAAAAAAGACGCCTGTGTTCAGTTTGATCTGTTTGCTGGTCGTGACCTTCGGTGTTGCGATTGTTCTTATCCTGTTCTCGTTTGTCAAAAATACCTACTTTCAGGAGATGCCGTTCGTCAATGGCGATCGTTTTGTGGCGATAAAACAGGCCCAGAAGGAATCCGGCAGGGAGAATGATGCGCTGCCCATGAATGGATTTGCATTTAACGCCATTAAAAATGGGACTCACAGTTTTGAGACGTTAGGGGCGTTCCAGTCATTTCCGACTATCGTCTCAGATATAGGGACGAGTGGCCGGAGTGCGGAAATGTATCTTGCGGCGAAGATAATGCCGAACCTGCTGGCTGCAACGACAGTCAATCCGATCAGCGGCAGATTGTTGCACGATGAGGATACCGGTATTGATACGGTACGGGTCGTCTTGATCAGCTACCGATTGTGGCAAAACTACTATTTGGGTGACCTGGACATCATCGGCAAGAAAACCCGAATGAACGCTGAGCCCTATATTATCGTGGGTGTTATGCCTGAAGGCTATGCCTATCCGACAAATTATGATCTGTGGTTCCCTTTGGCTATACCATCGGCTGCCGCCGTGGAAGAGCCTGCGATCTACCTGGCGGTGGGCGTACTGAGCCGGGATTCCAATCTCGCTTCGGCGACGGCTGATGTTAAGAATGTACTGGCGCAATTACGTGAACGGAACCCGACAATCTATAACCTGCTCTACGGTGCGGTGACGATTCACGCCAGACACACGCAAGACAGCAACAACGGGACACCTGAATTGTTGGGCGGGATGGCATTGATTATTGTTCTGCTGGTCTGTGTGAATCTTAGTAGCCTGTTCCTGGTTAGAGCGAATACCCGAATGCAGGAATTGGCGATTCGAAATGCAGTCGGTGCGGGACGCTGGCAGATATTCACCCAGGTGTTGACCGAATCACTGATCTTGTGTGTTATCGGATCCATGCTGGGAGTATTGATAGCCGACACGGCTATGCAACTGTTGCAAGGCTATGCCGAAGGTCTGGTGACCAAATTGACGCAACGACCTTTTTGGCAGGATTTAACGCCGGACAGCACTGGTATCACATTTGTCGTTTTTCTCACTTTGACCATCTGGTTGTTATCCGGCAGTTTTTGCGGCGATCAGGGCATCGCGTAAGGATCTCGGGCGGGTGTTGGAGAGTGGCTCGAAAGGCGCAACGGATAAAGTGGGTAGTCTTACCCTTAGGGCGATTGTCGTGATCGAAGTGACCTTGTCGTTTTGCCTGTTGATTCTATGTGGCCTCAATGTGTCGTTTACACTGCAGATGACAGACATCGAATACGGCGCCGACAGTCAGGATATTGACACCGCCATGGTCAACCTGACTTCAAACCGCTATCAGGCGCATCAACCGCGATTGCAATACATGACTGATCTTGCGGACGAATTACGGCGCCACCCCGCGATAGGTGATGTTACCATCAGTACAGCTTTTCCGGGGCAAAGAGCCACAGCATTTGCGTATAACTTATCTGCCACGGAGACCAGGGTACATGAGAGTTTACCCCAGACCAGTGTGATCTGGATCGACGCGAACTACTTTGACGTGTTGAACATCGACTTCGAAGGTCGTCAGTTTGACGTGACAGATACCGAAAATACGCCGACCGTGGCTATCGTTGATAGTGAGTTTGCGGCGGATAACTGGCCCAACGAATCTGCACTGGGGAAACGGTTGCAGCTTGATCCGGAAAGAGACAATCAGTGGCTTACGGTAGTCGGCGTCGGTCAGCTGGTGGTACAGAGGTTTCCAATCAAAGCCTGGCGCAATCCAACCGTGTATCGGTATGTCCGGCAGGATATGCCAAGGCAATTCACGGTTGGAATCAAAAGTGTCATTGAAATTTCCCCGCAGAAAATTTTCAAAGCCGCTTCAGGGAACGTCGACCGGGACATTCCTGTGAATAACATTAAACCCCTGGTCGATATTCAGCAGGTAAACCTGGTGGAGTTCAAGTTTTTTGCCTATCTACTTACCGTCATCGCCTCGGTCGCTTTGTTCCTGGCCGTGGTTGGCATCTACGGTATCATATCCCGGTCGATTTTCTTGCGGGCAAACGAAATAGGTATACGTCGCGCAATTGGTTCGACGAAGAAATCCATCATCAATATTTATTTACGGCAGGGCATCGGCTATCTTTTTTTCGGCGCTATCATTGGCGGCGGCGCCGCACTGGCCCTGTTCAACATCATCCCGTCACGGCTCACCGGCACCATTGAGATTCCTTTTGTGTATGGCAGTACCCTGCTGATTTTTGGGATACTGATAATGTTGGCGTCCTATCTTCCGGTTCGGAAAATTGTCGCCATGGAACCTGGAGAAGCCCTGCACTATGAATAAGAGCGATGAATAAGAGCTATGAGTAAAAAGTTGCCGTATCTCGTTTTAATACTGCTGTTACAGAGTCATCCTGTGTTGTCGGACGGCAACCTTCAGCCTGGAATAGAGTTATTCACGCAAGCAGATTATCAACAAGCCACTGAGTACTTCTATGATATTGAATCGGATGCTGGGAATGAGGATAACCCCGAATTTCTCTACTACTACGGCCTGAGTCTATACAAGACGGATCAGGCGAAAGAAGCGCTGGAAGCCATGAGTCGTGCAGCCGAGATTGAACCCCAAAATCCCGACTATCAGTATGCGTTGACACTGATCTATTTGCTGCGGATTAACGAAGTGAATGTGTTTCGCAAAGCGGGGATGTTTGGCAAGCTGAAAAAAGCCATGGCCACAGCGGCTGATCATGAACCAACCCATCTCCGGGGCAACATGTTCTACACCGGTTGGCTACTTTATGCGCCGAAAATGGGAGGAGGGGATATTGAGAAGGGGATGGTCTACCTTGCGAAGTTAAAGCTAGTCAGTGAACCAGACTGGGTATTGATGGAAGCCGGTCTGGCGAGTCGGGATGAGGAATATACCAGGGCTGAAGAACTGTATCTTAAGGCGCTCGAAATGAAACGCTCGCCGTCTTCTGTTATCAATATCGCGCGGTATTACCTCGCGCAAAAGAAATACCAGCAGGCTATCAGTCATGCCAACGCGTTTAACCTGTTACCTAAACACTGGGCCGGTCCAGGAAATTGTGACGGCCATTTAGTGCTGGCGCAGGCTTATCATTACCTGGGTGACGATGCTGCGTTCGAGGAGCATTCGAAGAAGGCAATTGACATGACCAACAACAAGGCACAGAAGGAGCGATTCGAAGCCAGCCTGAATGCATTGGGTGATTGACCTGACGGCACTCAGCGATTCTTGCTAACCAACATCGCTAACCAGCAACAACCACCCTGATTGCATCCATTCGAACATCAGACCGGGCAATTGCCTGGCGGAGTAATTCGTGAGTTTGACGCAGGTGATCGATCTCTTCCGGCCTGACGCTCTCGTTCACCTTCTCCAGTTCAACCAGGCGGGTGGTTTCCTGATCGAGGGTTCGGTTGAGTCGGGTAAGTGCGCTATTCTTCTGTCGCTCCAGTTCTTCAAGGGCCAATTCCCGGGCCCTGTCGATCATGGTTTTGATTCCGTCCATCTGGCTCTCCACGATATTACCCAGAGTCGCGTTCGGCACATCGAGTAGTTCAATGACAAAGGTTTGAAATGGAAACGACCCGGCCAGATCATCCAGGTCAGGGTTAATCATTGAACGAATAACCGCTGGCGGCAAAAATCGGTCGGCCATCAATTCAGCGGCTGCAACACAATCAACCACGTGCAGGACTTCAACCAATAGCGTTCCGGCTTTCAGTTCCGGGTGTTTAACCGCAACCATCGTGCTGTTTCCCGTAACATCTGCATTCACCAGGTCCATTGCCTGCTGGACCATTGGATTTTCCCAGGTGAAGAAACCAATATCCTCGTTTGCCAGGGCCGTCGGCCTGTCATAGGTCACGCGGATGCCGTCCTCCGGCAGTTCCGGATAATGATAGTGGTCGAGGGTCTCTATGCTGACTGAATTATTTCTCAACATACTTTCAGTTGGTTTTATGGTAATCACATGATCACTGGTGTATTCGGATTCCAGGCCAAATATTTCGAAGGATTGTTCCATATAATTTTCGAGTGTCTTGCCCCCTTCGTCCCGGTCAATATCCATGACAATACGCCCGGAAACCTCAGGTCGATGGGAGTTGAGTTCAAGCAGTCGATCGCGCCCCTTGTTCAATTCAGTCTGTCGAGTCGCGTTCAGTGCGGTGGCGGTGGCAATCAGGTGATCCAGATCGTCGTCCAGAATACTCCCCGCCAGTTCATCAAAGATACTTTGTGCGGCCGGGTTAGGTGCGGTGAAAACACCCAGGGCCTCTTCATAAAAACGGTACAAACGTTCACCTGCCGTGCCGGTAAAGTAGGGGATATGTATTTTTACATCCTGCCGCTGACCAATTCTGTCGAGCCGCCCGATACGCTGCTCAAGCAGATCCGGGCCAAGGGGGAGATCGAACAAAATCAAATGGCTGGCAAACTGGAAGTTCCTGCCTTCACTGCCTATTTCTGAACTGATCAGCAATTGTGCACCACGATTGGTTTCGGCAAAGTAATTAGCGGCACGATCACGGGCGATAAGGTCCATACCCTCGTGAAAAACGGTGATCCGTGTGGTAACGAGTTCACTCAGTCGCTGTTCAAGATCGAGCGCTGTTTGCTGGTGGGCGCAGATAAGAAGAAATTTTTCCTGAGGCTGTGTTTGCAACATTTCGATGATCCACGGAATCCTGGGATCAATCTGAACCCAGTTATCAATACCTTTTTGTGGAAAGAAGGACTGCGGATCGGTGTATATTGCCGGTTGCTCCATGGCTACCGGGTAAGTCAGTCTGTCCGGGAAACCCTTGATGGCACTGCGAACATTACGGAACAGGACGCGACCTGTACCATGACGATCCAGTAACGCATCAATCAGGTCTGCATCAGACGCATCCAGCTGTACCATCTTCCGGATTGCGAGCCTCGCCTCAGCTTTTTCGGTCTCGCTTCCCTGTAACAGCCGATAAGCAGCATCTGCAATCGATTCAAACTGATATTCCTCATTCACAAACAGCTCATAATCATGGAATCGATTCGGGTCCAGTAGTTTCAGTCGGGCGAAGTGTCCGGTTCGGCCCAGTTGTTCAGGGGTTGCTGTTAACAGTAATAATCCTTTGGTGGCTTTGGCGAACAACTCAACAATCGAATATTCGATACTGGCCTCATCCGGGTTCCATCTGAGATGGTGCGCTTCGTCGATAACCAAAAGGTCCCAGGTTGTTTCGAGCATTTGTTCGATTCGATCCGAATTTTGAGTGAACAAATCCAGCGAGCAGAGCATTAACTGCTGAGCATCGAATGGATTGAATGGTGGCGGTACATCATTTTCCAGCACGGCTTCTTCAGTATTGTCGGCGATAATCTGCTGACAGCGCTCTTCATCAAGTACCGTGAATTGAAGGTTAAAACGCCGGATCATTTCGACGAACCATTGGAACGTGAGGGCTTCAGGCACAATGATCAGGACACGGGCAGCCCGACCGGTCTGTAACTGTTGGTGGACGATTAAACCGGCTTCAATTGTCTTTCCCAGTCCGACTTCATCCGCCAGCAGAACCCGGGGAGCAAAACGACCAGCAACTTCGTTGGCAATGTACATCTGGTGCGGCACAAGTGAAACCCTGGGTCCGTACAAGCCCCGGTTCTTTGCATTTGCCAGGCGGGAAGCATGGCACCAGGTGTCGTAGCGCAGGTTAAACCAGGCATTGTCATCAAACTGGTGAGTGAACAGGCGGTCCTGGGGTTTACTGAATCGAACATTGGGATCCAGTTCCGTCTCCATGACAAAGGTATCTGTTCCCAGGTAATCACCGTGATAGATGAAAATACCGTCTTTCTCTTTGACGGATTTGACGGTGATGAGTATGCCGTCCTGGGTTGCGATCTTGTCACCGGGATTAAATTTGACCCGGCTAAGAGGGGCCTGATCGCGGGCATAGGTCCGTTCTTCAGATGAAATATCAAAAAAAACAGAGATAGTCCGATGTGCAAGCTTGATGACTCGACCCATCGCCAGCTCGGGCTCGGCATTACTAATCCATTTTTGCCCGACAATGTATTCAGCCATTATCTTCAGCCATCAAGAAAAACCTTCTTCCGTTTCGTTTATCCTGCCGTTCACCCTTCGTTCAACACGTTAGTGCTGGAAAGCCATCCTGCCTGTGCGTTAAGGTAGCCGCCATCGAGATAACCAAACGAGGCCCGCAATGAACGAACAAACCAAAATTGAACTTGAAGCCGCCGCTTTCCGCCGTTTGACACTACACCTTGATGAGAACAAGCAGGTGCAAAATATCGATCTCATGAATCTGGCTGGTTTCTGTAGAAATTGTCTCAGTAAGTGGTACAGGGCGGCGGCAGAGGATAAAGGAATTACCATGGATTATGAAGAGGCCAGAGAGATTATTTACGGCATGCCCTACTCGACCTGGAAGCAGAAATATCAGACCGAAGCCACGGCTGATCAAAAAGCGAAATTCGATCATAACCACTAGTGGTCCTTCAAGGCCGAGGAAGCGGTTAAGACGCGTTGTGATGTCATTCCCATGACAATAATCTCCCTCAAGAAGGCTTTCGTATCGTTTGGCAACGATGTCGTACTGGATGACGCCGATCTCGTGATACAAAAAGGCGATAGAATTTGTCTCACCGGGCGAAATGGCAGCGGTAAGAGTACCTTGCTGAAGCTGATTGCCGGTGACCTGGTCGTCGATAGTGGCCAGGTCTGGCGGCAGGACAATCTGGTATTTTCGACCCTGGATCAAGAGCTACCGGCAGGGGATGATTTGTCGATTTATCAGGCTGTGGCAAATACCTTCGCCCGCACCGGGCAATTGTTGTCTGAATATCACAATCTCGCGCTGCAATTGGAATCAGATAGTGACGTCGAACGTTTGTCCCGATTACAGTCAGAAATTGAATCGAATCACGGCTGGACCATAGGACATCGTATCGATGCGGTTCTGGATCGGATGGGCCTCGATCCGGATAAATTACTCAAGGACTTGTCCGGCGGTTGGTTAAAACGGGTGGCCATTGCCAGGTCACTGGTGATTGAACCGGATGTCTGGTTACTGGACGAACCCACTAACCACCTGGATATACCTGCCATCCAATGGCTGGAAGAGCTGCTGCTGTCTTTCGAAGGCACAATTTTGTTTGTCAGCCATGATCGCCAGCTGATGCAATCGGTTGCCAACAGCATCGTCGATATTGATCGTGGACAGGTCACCCGTTGGAATTGCGATTACCAGACCTTTATCGAGCGTCGGGACCATGAACGGGAAGTTGAACAGCTGCAAAACAAACTGTTCGATGACAAGCTTAAAAAGGAAGAAATCTGGATAAGACAGGGGATTAAAGCGAGGCGGACGAGGAATGAAGGGCGAGTCAGGGCGCTGGAATCATTACGCAAGGAAAGGGCGCGCCGAATAGGGACCAAGAATCTGAGGATGGAAGTTGATGCAGGCATGGCGTCTGGAAAAATTGTCAAGGAGCTGATCGATGTTTCGAAATCCTACGGTGATGAGAAGATAATCGAAAATCTCAGCCTGATTGTCCAACGCCAGGACAGGATTGGCCTGGTCGGCGCCAATGGTTCTGGTAAAACAACCCTGCTGAGGATTCTGCTGGAGGACCTACCGGTGGATTCTGGTGTGGTCAAAACCGGTACGAAGCTCGAGGTCGCTTATTTTGACCAGGCTCGCGCTCAACTGGACCAGGACAAGAGTGTCGCAGACTACATTTCCGAGGGGCGGGAGTATATTACGATCGGCCAGAAGGATACCCATGTCGTGACCTATCTTGGTAACTTCATGTTCTCACCAGATCAGGCCAGGGCACCGATTCGAACCCTGTCCGGTGGGGAGCAGAATCGGCTGCTGCTGGCACGTCTTTTTTCGCTGCCCGCTAATCTGCTCGTCCTTGATGAGCCTACCAACGATCTTGATGTCGAGAGCCTGGAATTACTTGAAGAACTGTTGATGGATTTTAAGGGCACCGTGCTAATTGTTTCTCATGATCGATCGTTTATGGACAATGTCGTGTCCAGCCTGCTGGTGTTTGAAGGAGACGGTGTCATCAAAGAAATTGTGGGTGGATACTCTGACTGGATTCACGCCGGAGGCAGGTTCGTCACCAGCGACGCATTATCAAATTCCGGACTCAGTACATCTGTAGCTCATACAATAAGCCCAACAAGTAGCAAGACATCACATCGCGACAGGAAAAAACAGAAGTCCGAGCGGCAGAGACTTGAAAAAGAGCTGGCAAAACTGCCGGATCTTGTTGAGGCAGATGAAGCGCAGCTGGCCCGGTTGCATGATCAGATGTCCACAGAAGACTTCTACAAAAAACCTGAAAAGGACCAGCAGCAGGTCTATTCAGAGGTTAGTCAGATAGAGTCCAGAATTGAAGAAAATATGGGTCGCTGGGAAGCGGTGGAACACGAAATAGCTGAAATGGACGACTGGTCTTGAGATTAAGGACTGTATATCTGACGAAAAACGATTAGTCTGTTGGTTTTCAATTTTCAAGGTGAAAAGTATGATTGATGTACATTACTGGCCAACACCCAATGGCTGGAAGGTCACCATTATGCTGGAGGAGTGCGGCCTGCCATACAACCTGATACCCGTCGACATTGGTGGCGGTGACCAGTTCAAGGCGGAATTTCTCAGGATTAGTCCCAACAACCGGATGCCCGCCATCGTCGATCACGATCCAGTGGGTGGCGGGGAGCCGATTACCATTTTCGAGTCCGGTGCCATTCTGGAATACCTGGCAGAAAAAACTGGCCGGTTCTTACCGGTTGAAACGGCAAAAAAATACAAAGTGCTGCAATGGCTGCACTGGCAGATGGCCAATCTTGGCCCCATGATGGGGAATGCCAATCACTTCAAAAACTATGGCAAGAATATTGCCGATGACCCTAAGCAACTGGAATACGGCACCCAACGGTTCGTCGGCGAGGTAGACCGGCTCGCTGGTGTGATGGATGCCCAGCTATCAGTAAATCAATATCTTGCCGGTGATGAATACAGTATTGCAGACATGATCACCTGGCCGTGGGCCTTCCTCATCGGCCGTCTGATCGATGAGAGTCTCTGGGAGACCTACCCGAGCTTGAAACGCTGGGTCGATGAGGTGGGTGACAGGCCACAGGTCCTCACCGGTCGTAAAGTCGGGAAGGATCTGGGCAAACGTGAGTTAACAGAAGAAGAAGAAAAAGCCCGCCGTGAACTACTGTTCAACCAGACTGGTGAAAAGGTTCGCAAGGCGCGTGAAGAGGCTGCGAAGTTGGGTTCATAAAGCAACCCAGAAAATAGGTGAGGTCTGAGCGCAAATTCCCCCCAAACTCGCACTGCGCTCAAAGACCTCTATGCTGCTATCGGCTGTAAAAAAGGATGTACTTTTGCGGTCTCGGATTCAGGCTCATCTTCAAACGAGACAAGCTCCCAGGCGTTGGTATGTTCCAGTAATGCCAACGCCAGGCTGTTGTTCAATGCATGACCGGATTTTACACCGACGAACTCACCGAGAATGGTTCTGCCCAGCAGGTAAAGGTCACCGATGGCATCGAGCAATTTGTGTTTGACGAACTCGTCTTCATAACGTAAGCCGTCTTTATTCAAAATCGTGTAATCATCAATGCCTATGGCATTCTCAAGACTTGACCCGAGGCACTTGTTCATCGCCTGGGCCTGGTCGAGTTCTTTAATCAGGCCGAAAGTTCGCGCCCGGCTCACTTCATCAACGAATGAGGTGTTCGAGAAATCTACTTCGGCATACTTGGGATAGCGGTTGAATACCTGATGATCGTAAACAAAGGTATAAGATGCCTTAAACCCGTTATAGGGTAATAAACTCGCCCGTGTATCCTCCAGAACCACTTCTATCGGTTTCCTGATTTTTATAAATTGTTTGGCCGCCCCTTGTTCCTTAATGCCTGAGCTCTTAATCAGGTAGATAAAGGGCGCTGCACTGCCATCCATAATCGGGACTTCTTCACAGGTGACTTCGATCGTCAGATTGTCGATGCCTAGAGACCAGATCGCAGACATCAAATGTTCAACACAAGACACTGTCACGCCATCTTCCATCAGGCTGGTGGTCAGGACAGTGCTTGAAACGTTGGTGGCGGTTGCTCTGACCCGGGGATAGTGAGGCAGGTCGGTTCTTACAAAGGTGATGCCACTATTCTGGGGTGCGGGTTTGAGGGTCAATTGAACCTTGTTCCCGGTATGGACTCCAATACCCACTGCTGAGACGGCTGTGTTAATCGTTCGTTGTCTTAACATATTGCGCTGACAGACCTTTCCCTTTGCGAATTTGTATAATTCGACGCACTATACGCCGAAAAGTTCAAAAAATGAAGATAATATGAAGAAAGAATGAGATAATTGCTCCCTTGTCGTCTGGAAGATGAGTGGTCAATCTTGTTTTTCTCCATTATCTATCGTGAATTACATGATGCGGCGCAGCTATGCCTCTAATCATCTTTTCCGTCCCGAATTATTCCCATAATAAAATAAGATGATGTAGGCACTTCTACAAATTAGCTTTGTGAATAAACTCGACCAGGAAAATACAGTAATCAGGAAGATCTCTGGCGGTTACGTCAGATGTATGGCGACGCTACAATTAAGTTGTTTACATCTACATTCCGAAGGTTTAGCTTTCGAGTATCGATTTAGCGCGGGACGTGATACTGGGTCGACAATAAAAACAATGACTGGCTCCAACTTCATTAGTAGAGACTCTTCAGTAGAGACTCTTTAGTAGAGATGGGCTTTAGCGAAAAAAACAGGGGGTATTATCCAATGGCAATAGCAAGTAGCAAGAAAGGTCTGATGACCTTCGGTATTACCAGTTTGCTGTCAGCATCGGTAATGGCGGCAGATCGGCAGATTGAAGAAGTCGTGGTAACAGCAGAAAAAGTTGAAGCCACAGTCTCAGATACATCCATATCCATCACAGCATTTTCATCCGACACCATTGAGGAGTTCGGACTGCAAGGCGCCAACGATATGGTTAACTATATCCCAGCCACAACACGAGACGCGTACGATATTCGTATTCGTGGTGTCGGCCGTAACTTCCGGGCACTGGGTGGTGACCCTGGCGTGGCGACATACTACAACGGCGTTTTCTCGCCGGATTTTGGTATAGCCGCTTCAGAGAACGCGTTGTATGACATTCAGCGGATCGAGGTCCTGCGTGGTCCCCAGGGCACCTTGTATGGTCGAAACGCCATCGGTGGTGCGCTGAACTATATTACCAAGGATCCCACCTTTGACTGGTCGGCTAATGTGCGTACCCAGGTTGGTAGCTATAATGACAGGGAACTGTATGGTGTGATATCAGGCCCAATCATTGAAGACAAGGTTGCATTTCGTCTCCTGGCTGTCAAGCGCAAGAAAGATGGATTGCAGGATGGTATAAATGGGTCAGAGGATACCAACTCCACCAATGACCGAAACTACTCGCTGGCATTAACCTGGAATGTCACTGACGCCATTACGGTTAAGTTAAGAGCTAATGATCGTGAATCAGATCGGGTAATAAACAACGGTGCCCTGATTACCGAGGGATCATTACCAGAACGAGGTATTCGAAGTACAGGGTCCTACGTAAACGGACTGACAAACACGTCTGCTAATGGATACACCACGGTAGCACCTGGTGATCCTGGTGCCCTGGCGTTTAATGATCCAATTAATAACACCACTGTTTATGGACGTCATGTCACACCAGGTGTAAATAGTGCAGCATGGGTATTGGTAAACGGCGCATTTAATCGCCCTGAAACTGCGGCCTTAATGGCCGGAGCGACGAAAGATGACCCCAACAATAAAGTCGATGTCAACAAGGATGGAGGGAGATGCAAGTTCCCCTATACGACGGCAAACTGCAACCATGAATTGTTTGCGCATCGTGCAAGCCAGAATGAGATCGTCTGGGATGTGAATGACTCTCTTTCGTTAAAATATATTTTCGGCACAAACGACTTCAATTACACCTTTAACCAGGATCTGGATTACGCCAATAACGATGTAACAAAGCAGCGCCAGACTGTGTTGGAAGATGTTCAATCCAAGTCTCATGAAATTCAGATCTTCTGGCAAGCCTCTGAAAGCGTGTCGCTTACATCAGGTGTTTATTATTTTGATGAGCTTCGGCAGCAGGATTACAGTTTAACTGACAGTACTAACCGGTTTGTTCTTCCTACAGATTACGGTGATCTGTCACAGCCCAACGCGGGTCTTGGCGGTGCAAACTTTCTGCAGGCTTATGGACTTGGTCCTCACGTCAGGTTAGGAGACGCATTAGAGGGCACCTCTATTTCTGGCATATGGCAAGGTGACACTCGCGGCGACTGGTACCATCACACCAATAAGAATCGAAATGAAGCCACTGCGGTTTACACCCAGGGAACCTGGGAAATTAATGAGCAGTTTGCTTTGGTGTTAGGACTTCGGTATGCAGAAGACAAGAAAACCGTAAGGGAGATTCGCGGTGGTTACTTTGAAATATCAACTGAAGGCTTTTTTGTCGACGCCGCATATGCGTTCGCTCCAGGTTACAATTCCTCCGGTATAATTACACCCTCGATGGCTAATGCATTCGGCTTCCCTGGATTTCATACACCGGGTATTACAAGCCTTGCCTGGACGAACATTGCCATGGGTAACGCGACCTACTCTGGTGACGCAACAAATCCTCTGGCACCGACCTGTCCTCTGACTGACGCTAGTTGTACTACACCATTAAGGTTGTTGAGCGGACTGCCGATCAGTTATACCTCGCATACTGCAGATGACCACACATGGAGAGATACAAACTATCGCGTTAATTTGGACTGGACACCAACGGACGATATTCTGGTTTATATTTCAGCAACCACTGGTTATCGCTCAGGTGGATACTCTTTGGGCATCGTTGACGCTCGCCTCGAAGACCCGATCACGAATATCACAAAACCGATATTCTATGATAAGGAAACAGTACTCGCATATGAGCTAGGCTATAAGGGACTGCATTTTGATGGCACGGTTCAATTGAATATGTCTCTTTATACATACGATTATGACAATTACCAGGATCAGGTCAACGTCTATGACCCCAGTAGAGGCTCGACAGTAGGTATCGTCCAGAATGCCGATGAAGCCGTCAATTCAGGTTTTGAGGTGGAGGCACTCTGGTTACCTTCTGACAACATAACATTGGGAGGCAACTACAGCTATACGAAAACAAAGTATAAGTCTGACTACTTTATTGCTATCAACGATGATCCGGCGCATCCGGCATCACTGTTTGGCAATGGAACAACAAACCCTGATTTGTTTGTAGTCAATGCCAAGGGTGATCAGCTAAAAAGAATCCCGGAAACTAAATACACCGTGTGGGGTTCTTATGCCCTGCCGACCAGTGTCGGTAACTTTACTTTCCGAGCCAGTTATTCGTACACCGGCGAATTTTATGATGCGGGGTTTGAAAGTGCCAAAGACCTGATTCCCGACCGTTTTCGCGCAGATGCGAGTGTGATGTGGAGAAGCCAAAGTGACAACTGGAGCATCAGGGCATTTGTTAACAACTTAACGGATGAGCAGAACATTCGTGGTGCTGGCACGGCGACCGAGTCGGGAAACTGGATGGTGACAGGTGCTATGCTTGACCCAAGATTCTACGGAATCGACATCCGTTACCAGTATGGTGACTAAACCTTTCTAATCAGGGATTAACCCGAATCAGGCTCGCAATCGCGGGCCTGATCTTTTTTGAAACTCTGTCTATCCGCACGATTTCGCCATTTTGTGATATGCCCCATGCGTTTCTCTGGATGCTCAATCCCTCAAACCCGGTGATATGAGTTAATTAATTCAACTTATTAACCTGCACCACCTACATCATCTTGGCTTATTTTTGTTTCAGATCAAGGAAAGCATCATTACTAAAAGGATAGATTAGCCCATCGACTCACTCTGGGTCGTGCAGTAGAAGTAGATGTAGCAGTAGAAATGGGGGCATTGTCTATGAAAATCGAAAAAAGCCGATCCGGCGTGTTGGTCTTAGGTATTACCGGTTTGCTTTCAGCAGCCGCAATGGCCGCAGATCGCCAAATTGAAGAAGTAGTGGTCACGGCTGAAAGAGTCCAGGCCACGGTATCAGATACATCCATATCCATCACCGCGTTTTCATCCGACACTATTGAAGAGTTCGGATTGCAAGGTGCTGACGATATGGTTAACTACATTCCGTCGACCACTCGTGACGCGTTTGATATCCGTATTCGTGGCGTTGGCCGTAACTTCAGGGCGCTGGGTGGGGATCCAGGGGTTGCGACCTATTATAACGGTGTCTTTTCACCGGATTTTGGTATTGCTGCGTCAGAGAATGCCTTGTACGACATCCAGCGTATTGAGGTGTTGCGTGGTCCACAGGGTACTCTCTATGGCCGTAATGCCATCGGCGGGGCACTTAACTACATCACCAAGGATCCTACCTTTGACTGGTCAGGTAACGTACGTACCCAGGTTGGTTCTTACAACGATAGAGAGCTTTATGGTGTGGTGTCCGGGCCCATCATTGAAGATAAACTCGCATTTCGCGGGCTGGCAATCAAACGCAAGATCGACGGTGTACAGGACGGTATCAATGGCTCACCGGACACAGACTCTGTTGATGACCGAAACTATTCGCTGGCTTTGACCTGGAACGTCACCGATGACATTACCGTCAAGTTAAGAGGCAATGATCGAGAGTCGGACCGCGTGATTGGCGGTGGTGTATTGATTACCGAAGGGCCGACTCCAGTACGGGGCATACATAGTTCCAGTGTCTACGCAGCAGGCTTAACAGCAACGGGGGCGACCGGTTATCTGCCGGTTCTGCCCGGCGATGATGGTGCGATGGCGTTTGATGATCCCATTAATGGCGGTACGGTTTATGGTCGCTATGTGACCCCCGGTGTGAATAACTCTCCCACCTGGCTGAGTAACGGCGCCTATAATCATCCGGAAGCTGCTGCTTTGATGGCTGGCGCAACCAAAGATGAGCCAAACAATAAAACCAATGTTAACAACGATGGTTCGGGAAGTTGCTATTTCCCCTATACCACGATCAATTGCAACCATGAGTTATTTAAGCATCGCGCGAGCCAGAATGAGATCAACTGGGATGTCAATGACACAATCTCATTAAAGTATATTTTTGGCACTAACGATTTCGAATATACATACAACCAGGATCTGGACTATGCAAACAGCGACTTAACCAAACAGCGCCAAACCGTGTTGGAAGATGTTCAGTCCAAGTCCCATGAAATACAGCTTTTCTGGAATCCGACTGAGAATCTGTCGATTACATCGGGTATTTACTACTTTGATGAGCTTCGGCAGCAGGATTACAGCTTAACTGACAGTACTAACAGGTTCGTTCTGCCAGCCCAGTATGGTGATTTGTTGTTGCCCAATGCCTTCCTGGGTGGTGCAAACTATTTCGGGGCCATTGGGTTCTCAAGTGTTCCCGGTTCTCACGTGCGGCTGGGCGACGCAGCTGAAGGTACATCCATCTCGGGAATCTGGGAAGGGGATGAGCGTGGCGATTGGTACCATCACACTAATACAAACAGGAATGAGGCAACAGCGATATATACCCAGGGCACCTGGCAAATCAATGAGAAGTTTGCATTGGTGTTAGGGCTCAGGTACGCAGAAGACAAGAAAACCGTCAGGGAAATCCGCGGCGGCTATTTTGAATTGGCAACATTCGGAATCGATGGTGCCTATGCATTTGGTGGTTCCGGACCCAGTGTTAATGGTTTTGGTATATACACGCCTGCAACTGCGGCTGCAAACGGTTTTGCCGGGTTCCACACACCCGGCATGACTGACCTTGGCTGGTTGAACATCGCCATGGGTAACGCGACCTATTCCGGTAACGCCGCTGATCCGCTCACGCCTACCTGTGCATTAACGGATGCGAGTTGTACGACACCTTTGAGGTTGTACGAAGGTGTTCCCATCAGCTATACCTCCCATACTGCTGACGATAATACCTGGAGAGATACCAACTACCGGATTAACCTGGACTGGACGCCAACTGACAATATTCTAATGTATTTTTCTGTCACCACTGGATACCGTTCAGGTGGATACTCGTTGGGTGTGACAGATGCACGACTTGAGGACCCGTTTACGGGCGATCTCAAGCCCACGTCTTACGACAAGGAAACTGTGCTTGCCTATGAAGTTGGCTATAAAGGGATGCATTTTGATGGCACGGTACAGTGGAACATGTCTCTGTATAACTACAAATACGATAACTATCAGGATCGCGTCAACGTCTATGATGTTAACCGGGCAAGTACTGTGGATGTTGTTCAGAACGCGGATGAAGCTACCAATACCGGTTTCGAGGTAGAAGCTATATGGCTGCCCACCGACAGAATGGCAGTGGGGGGCAACCTGAGTCTTACCAGAACTGAATACGACTCTGACTACTACATCGCTATCGACGATGATCCGTCACATCCTACCTCGTTGTTTGGCAACGCAACAACAAACCCCGAGCTGTTTGTTGTCAATGCCAGGGGTAATCAGCTGAAAAGAATTCCGGAAGAGAAGTACACGATCTGGGGTAGTTATGAATTGCCGACCAATATTGGCAACTTCACTTTCAGGGCGAGTTACACTTACACAGGCGAGTTCTACGATCAGGGCTACGAAAGTCAACGTGACCTGGTACCCGATCGTTTTCGTGCCGATGCCAGTGTGATGTGGCGAAGTCCTGCTGACAACTGGAGCGTCAGGTTGTTTGTTAACAACTTAACGGACGAGAACAATCTGCGCGGTGTTGGCACCTCTGCCGAGTCAGGTAACTGGCGTATGACCGGTGCACATCTGGCACCGAGATTTTACGGCCTGGATATTCGGTACCATTATGGTGACTAACTAACTATACCTAAGTCACTGCACCTCTTGTTTCTACTTGAATGAGCCAATAAATCCGGAAAGCGAAAGCTATCCGGTTTTTTTGTAATAGATGATTCGGGTCACAACACCTCGTGGTTACAGTTTGATCTGATTCTTTGCATCCAGATCCTCGCGTAGCGTCCGGGAAGCAAAATAGTAATGCGCGGCTGCCCACAGATTGCCAAAAACCGCCAGGATAAACAGCGAATAGCGAATGGACTCTTCGCCATACTCCGGCTTCAGGTAATCACTCAAAGCGCCTGCAGCGACAGGGCCCAGACCCAGGCCAATTAAATTAAGCACAAACAACAGAATGGCAGAAGCCAGTGCCCGCATGGCTGGAGTGACCAGCGTTTGTGTCATGGCAAAAGTGGGACCCAGATACATGGGACCGAGAATGGCGCCGGGAATAGCAAACAACAAAGCGATGTAGGGGTCGGCAGTTGTATAGAAAAGCACGGCAAACGGGACACCAGCCAGCGTCGCAATACCTGGGATAAACATGTACCAGCGTTTGTCATGCTGACCATAACGGTCCCCGAGATAACCTCCCAGGAATGTGCCGATCATGCCAGTTAAACCCAACAGGAAAAGAAAGGTTGCCGTTTCTTTTAGACTGAAACCATGCACGCGCATAAAAAATGACGGCAGGAAGAGACCCACACCATATCCGACGAACGCATGCAATGCACCCGCGAAGGACAGATGCCGGAATGATTTGAGCGACCACATAAAACTGATGACCTGCTTGAGAGGCACGGTGGGCATCTCGGCGACGGTGGGTTGGCCTTCTGCTACTGGCGGCTCGGAAAAGCCTCTCGGTGGTTCCCGCAACGTAAAACGAACCAGAACAGCCACCAGGACGCCGGGAATGCCGACGATAAAAAAGGCCATACGCCAGCCGAACTCCGCGCCTATCCAACCACCGACGAGTGTGCCGATGGCAGCACCAATAGGAATTCCTAACGCATAGATGGAGAGGGCAGTGCCGCGCTTTTCAGGCGGGAAGTAGTCTGAGATCAGCGAATGAATGGGCGGTGAGCAACCGGCTTCGCCTATTCCCACACCAACCCTGGCAATGATCAGTGCCCCGAAGCTCTTGGCTGTGCCGGTAAACATGGTCATGCAGGACCAGATCACCAGGGCCAGTGAAATGATATTCCGCCTGCTGCCAACATCGGCCCAGCGAGCAATGGGTATCCCTGCCAGCGTATAGAAAATAGCGAATGCGATACCGCCGAGTAACCCCAGCTGGAGGTCAGATAATTCTATCTCGGCCCTGATGGGCTCAATCAGAATCGAGAAAATCTGCCGATCAATAAAGTTGATCACATAGACCAGAACAACCAGACACAGCACATAGGTTCGATAGCGGTCGGTGACATGGAATTCCTCAGTTGAGCTGGATGGTGTATTCTTTGCCGTGCCGGAAGTAGCGTCCCCGGTGAGTTGGTTATGCTTATCTGTATTGTCGGCCAAGTGTATGCCCTCTTTTTTCTTTAAACCCTAACATAGACCGAATCTCAGTATTAGCTTAAATGGAGACAAGGGGCAGGAACTCACTAGTGCGCATTCAGAAACTAAAACTGTGAGTGTTATTTCCCTCGTAAGTGATTGTTTCATATAACTAACACTTTACAGATATAGTGATTATTGGCAAAAAATACTTTTTTAAGGACGGGAATTAACTAGATGAAGCAACATATCGCAGTCGTTGGTGCGGGTATTACCGGGATGTGTACTGCCTTGGCACTCGCAAGACAAGGCAACAAGGTTACCGTCATAGAAAGAGATGTACCGCCCCCGGAAGGTGGCGCAAATGAGGCATTTTTCGAATGGAAGCGGCGGGGCGCAGCACAGTTTCGTCATCCCCATGCTTTTTTGGGGTTGATGTGCAGCATCCTCGAAGAAAATTATCCGGACCTGGTAGAGGCATTCTGGCAGGCTGGCGCACGAAAGGTCAGCTTCGCAGAAATGGTTCCACCGGAGCTTCAGCAGCAATATGTTCCCGAGCCAGGTGATGACAAGATGTGGATCCTCATGTGTCGTCGGGCGACGATGGAAACTGTTCTGCGTCGATATGTTGAAAGTCAGGACCATATAGAAATCGAAAATTCAAAAATAGTCACAGGATTAATTGCCGATACAAGCGGTGAAATTCCCGTCATCAAGGGAATCAAAATTTCAGCGCGCGGTAGCGACACTCAGGATTTCCTGACTGATATAGTCGTCGACGCCAGTGGAAGATCGAGCAAATTTCGGCAATGGCTCATTGATATTGGCGGGGTCATAGAGGAGGAAAAGGAAGACTCTGAAATCGTCTATTACACCAGACATTACCGGCTTTTACCTGGCATCGGCGAACCCTCAAGACATGGCGGAGAAAGGTCCGCCGGAGACCTGGGATATATGAAATTTGGCGTGTTTCCAGGTGAAGACGGGCATTTTGCGGTGATAATTTGCTTGCCCGTGGGCGAAACCGAACTACGTGATGCCGTCAAGAGTGGTGAAAAATTTGATGAGATCGCCTGTTCCATTCCGGGACTGTTACGCTGGGTCCATACCAGCAAGGCAGAGGCGACAACACCTCCGTTCGGCTTCGCCGATATTCATGCCGTATGGCGACACTACGTTGTCGATAATCAACCGGTCGCCCTCAATTTATTTGCTATCGGTGACTCGGTAGTCAGAACCAACCCGTTATATGGCCGAGGTTGTAGCACCGGTATCCTCCATGCGCACCTGCTGGCTGACTTGCTGAGCAAACAGGTGGATCCAAAACAACGGGCTGTCATGTTTGATAAACTGACAGAAGAAGAATTGAGACCCATTTACAAGGCGAGTCTCAGCGAAGATAAACGTGGTATAAAACGCGCCAAAGCCATCATGCAAGGCATCGTATTGGATAAACCCGATTCCATCAGGAAATGGATCGGATTAGCCGTTGGTGACGCAGTGGGCGCCGCTGCGCGAGATCAACTGCATGTGCTCAGGGGTGCGATGCGAACATTCAACCTGCTGGAAAAACCCGGTGCCTTCATGCAGGACTGGAAAATCCGATTGACTGTTTTGCGGTACCTGTTGCGTGGTCGTAAAAAGAATGCACCACTGCGGCTTCAACCTGGCCCTGACAGACTTGATATGCTTGCAATGTTAGCCGGGTTGGATGAGCAGGAACGCAGCACAGCCTAGTTGTGCTCTCATGTTAACGGGGTAAGTGTATCGCCTATGCCAGAAAATAAATCCTCTCAGGCTGATTCCGACGCCGATTCAGTACTGGTCATCACCACCGGTGGCACCATTGACAAGGTCTATTTTGATTCCCAGAGTGATTACGAAGTGGGCGAGTCTGTTGTGGGTGAACTGCTGGTGCAGGCGCGGGTTGAATACCCCTTCAGTGTATTGCCGTTGATGCGTAAGGATAGTCTTGAGATGGACGATGATGACCGCAGGAAAATATTTGATAAGGTGTCAAACGCGCGACAGAAAAAAATCGTTATCACTCACGGTACTGACACGATGACAGAGACAGCGCGTGTTTTGGCAACGATTGCCGATAAGACAATAGTCCTTACAGGCTCGCTGGCACCGGCACGGTTCGCACAGACAGATGCCACTTTTAATATTGGCATGGCTTTCGCCGCTGTACAGAGCCTGGCACCGGGCACATACATCGTCATGAACGGTCAGGTTTTCTCCGCATTGTCAGTGGAGAAGGACCGAAAGATAAACCAATTTGTCGCCCGGTGAAAACCTGTTAGTCGAGGGCCTTGATCAGCGATTCATAATCAGGGTAGCCCAGCGGCTCAGTGATCTGTGTTCGCCATACCTCATCAAGCCCTGCAATAAGCTCAGGACTGAAGGCTTCTGTATGACTCCCGATCTCTCCCTGTCGCACTTTGGTCGTATCGCTGTTAAAAGGCAGATTGCAGCGATCCTCGGTCAGTGAACGTAGCATGGCATCATCAAAACGGTCCTTGTGTTGCAGCATGAATGGCAGGGAAGCGTGCAGCAGGGTCAGCTCGAGTAATTCTTCGTCCAGTGGTATGTCGATAAATTCAGCCACTCGCCTGATGGTGACATCCAGGTCCAGCTTCATAAGTTCATAGGCGAGGAAAAGTACCGTCGTTTGATGTCTGCGTTGCCACCAGGATTTCAGGTGACGCCAATAGGCGCCTGACTTGATAAATCGTTCACGGGCAAAGTCTTCAAGGCCTATTGTACCTGGCTCAAAAAACCAGCCTTCGAAAAACTTGTAGGCCGAGTAGAGTGCGTCCTTCGGGTCACGTACCACGTTAATGTACTTGCCACCCTTGGGGATCGCTTCATACTCCAGGTGGCTTTTAAACGCCCGGGGATTGGTTATTTGTTCTGCATCGAGGTCAATGCCCAGAGCTGGGCTGGTTTCTATCCAGGGTACGACGCGCGAGATATCATCGAAATCCATATCCCCGCGGGTGCGAAGGGTATGTACAATCTGTTGAATCCAGGTTGTACCGCTTTTTCCAAAAGGTGTTATGACAATATCATCGAACCGCAATTGTAAATTCAGACCTTGTTTGACTTCTTCCGGTTTAATCATCCGGGCCTGAATCTCGGAGAGTTCCGCCAGGGATGTTGCTCGGGCTCGTGTTGGCATCAGGTTTACACTGCCATCCTGGCTTTAATGGCCTCATGGCACTGGTAATTGATAAGCTGAAAATCATCCATGATAAATTCATCAATGGTTTGTTGATTGCGATCGGTGATACGCAGAGCCGGTAATGGCAAGGGCTCTCTCGCGAGCTGTTGTTCGCACTGTTCTACGGCATCTGTGTATATGTGCGCGTCTCCGATGGTATGAATAAAGTCCCCGGCAATGAGGCCGGTTAACCTGGCTATCATATGGGTCAACAAGGCATAACTGGCAATATTTAAAGGCACACCAAGAAACATATCTGCCGAGCGCTGATACATATGTAATGACAATTTACCATCTGCGACATAGAACTGAAAGAAAGCATGGCACGGTGGCAGAGCGACGTCATTAGCATCTGCCTCACCAGGATTCCAGGCATTGACAATAATCCGCCGGGAGTCCGGATTGTGTTTTATCAGTTCGATGGCATCCGCTAACTGGTCAATCTCACGACCATCACTGGTGCGCCAGTGACGCCACTGTTGACCGTAGACCCTCCCCATATCACCATCGCCCGGATCCTGCCCACGACGCGCGATGTAGTCATTATAATTGAGGTCCCACAGTTTATTGTGTTTGTAGATTTCCTTCAGGTCCTTGATGTTGCCGGACCCGGATATAAACCAGAGCAGCTCCGAGACCATCGACTTCCAAACCAGTTTCTTGGTAGTGACAGCAGGAAATCCATCAGCAAGACTGTAGCGACTATGAAGCCCGAATAGCGAGATGGTGCCGACGCCGGTGCGATCCATGCGCCTGGCACCACTATCCAGTATTTGCCTCAGTTGATCGAGGTAAGATCGCATTGTGTTCCTGCCACTATCCGCACTTGGATTCACCGCAAGCCAGGCAGGTCATGCAACCATCCATCATGACGGCGGCCTGGGTATTACATTTGATACAGAGTTGTGCGCCGGGTGGATAACCTGCCACCTCGGCAGGATCCTCGGCGTTGGCAGCGCCTCCTTCAAGTGCAGCGCGCTTCTCGGCGATCAGGGCCTTGTGCGCGTCACTGAGTTCTTCTTCCTTGATCAGGCCGCACTTCTTCATATGGGTCTCGAGCACTTCGCCAATTTCCGCGACCAGGGATGGCATAAAACGACCGCCTTTCTTGAAATATCCCCCCTGGGGATCAAAGACCTGTTTTAATTCCTCCACCATGAAGGTGGCATCACCGCCTTTTCGAAAAACAGCACTGATAACACGGGTCAATGCCAGCACCCACTGGAAGTGTTCCATGTTCTTTGAGTTGATAAAAATTTCGAAGGGATACTCCTGCTCGTGCTCTGTCCCAGGGTTAAGCATAATGTTGTTCACGGTGATGTAGAGTGCATGGTCGCTTAACGGGGTTTTAATTTTATAGGTATACCCTTTGAGCTCTTCCGGCCGTTTGATTTCCTCGTGCATGACTTCACGGAGATCAACCGGATTTTGTTCTTCTTCATCTTTTTTGATGCTGTAACCGACAATTTTGCTGTTTATCCTGGTGGTCATTTTTTCCTAATCTCTTCAAATAAAGGTTTCTATAAAAGGTGCTAACGATGCGTCGCTAATGAAGTTTGCTTAAATTATCAGAACTTACCGTAATAGCCTTCTTTAAGTGCATCAAACAGATTGGCTGCGGTATGCAGTTCACCATCGTATTCGATCTCTTCGTTACCTTTCACTGCTACGGTCGAGCCGTCATCCAGGGTGAATTGGTAGGTTGTACCTTCCAGGTCTGACTCCTTAACCAGGACACCCTGGAACGCCTCGGGGTTAAATCGAAAGGTGGTGCAGCCTTTAAGTCCCTGTTCATAGGCGTAGAGGTAAATATTCTTGAAATCCTCAAACGGATAATCTGTTGGCACATTGGCAGTTTTGGATATCGATGAGTCGATCCATTTTTGTGCGGCAGCCTGGATGTCCACATGGTTTATTGGACTGATATCATCTGCCGCTCTGAAGTAGTCAGGCAACTGTGCGCCTGGATCGTCACTATAGGGGTCAGCTTCCGGGTTGACCATGGCTCTATAGGCCAATAATTCAAAAGAATAAACATCGACTTTTTCTTTGGATTTCTTACCTTCACGGATGACATTGCGTGAATAGAAGTGCGCAAAACTCGGCTCAATACCATTGCTGGCATTGTTGGCGAGCGACAAAGAGATGGTACCGGTTGGCGCGATGGAACTATGGTGGGTGTAGCGGCAACCCACTTCAGCCAACTCCTCGACCAGTGCTGGATTGATGCGGGCTATTTTTTGCATGTAACGACTGTATCTGGCGTGCAATACCTTGCCCTTGATCTTGTCTCCAAGCCGAATGCCATCGGCAGACATTTCAGGCCGTATGTGTAGCATTTCACCCGTGACCTCAAACTCTTCTTCCATGATGGGTGCAGCGCCTTTCTCCCTCGCCAGGTCCAACCCCGCTTGCCATCCGACCACGGCGAGTTCACGGGTGACATCTTCGGTGAAAGCAACTGACGACTTGTCGCCATAGGACAGACCCAACATTGTGATGGTCGACCCAAGCCCCAGGTATCCCATGCCGTGACGGCGCTTGCGAAAAATTTCCTGACGCTGTTTCTCCAGCGGTAACCCATTGATTTCAACCACATTATCCAACATTCTGCTGAATACTGTGACGACCTCTCTGAATTCATCCCAGTTGAATTTTGCCTCCGATGTAAATGGTTTTTCAACAAACCGGCAGAGATTGACGGACCCTAGCAGGCAGCTGCCATAAGGCGGCAATGGTTGCTCACCGCAGGGATTAGTTGCCCGGATATCTTCACAGAACCAGTTGTTATTCATCTCATTCACCTTGTCGATGAGAATGAATCCCGGTTCCGCGAAATCATAGGTTGATGCCATGATCATGTCCCACAGCCTTTGCGCCTTGAGGACCTTGGTAATCCTGCAGGCAACCAGACCATCGATATTGACAACATAACGGTCCTTGACCGGGAATTCTCGCCAGATCACCTCTGATGCATCGTTGAGATCGATGCTGTCAGAATCGACTTCTTCCTGTGTGAGAGGAAAGCTCAAGCGCCATTCTTTATCATTCTTGACCGCTTCCATGAATTCTTGGGTGATCAGCAGGGATAAATTGAACTGCCGCAGGCGGCCATCCTCACGTTTGGCCCGGATAAATTCGATAACATCCGGATGACCTACCTCAAAGGTTGCCATTTGCGCGCCACGGCGACCACCTGCAGAAGAAACGGTAAAGCAGGTCTTGTCATAAATATCCATAAACGACAGGGGGCCAGAGGTATAAGCCCCGGCGCCTGTGACATAAGCGCCCTTGGGTCGCAAGGTGGAGTATTCGTAACCAATCCCGCAGCCCGCCTTCAGGGTAAGGCCAGCCTCAACGTTCTTGTTTAGAATATCCTCCATGGAATCGTGAATCGTGCCGGAGACAGTACAGTTGATCGTGGAGGTTGCCGGTTTGTGTTCCCTTGCTCCGGCATTTGAAATAATTCGGCCCGCGGGAATAACACCATGCCGGAGTGCCCAGAGAAATTTCTCATTCCATTGCTTGCGTTTTGGTTCCAACTCGACGTCAGACAGAGCCTGTGCCACACGTTTGTAGGTCTCGTCTATATTCTGGTCTACGCGTTCACCCTGTTTTGTTTTAAGACAATACTTACTCTCCCAGATATCCATGGAGGTTTCCTGGAATTTAATATCATTAACAGATTTTGGGATGGCTTTTAAGCCGGGCTTATTGCCTTGTGAATTGTCTTGCGTGGATGATGCGGTTGGATCCATTGTTTGCCCCTGATTGATGCGATGTATGTCACCTGTGAGTGATCTTTTGGTTATTTTTGAGCAATTGCCACTGTGCCTGCATTGCTCTTAGTGTTGCTCAAATAGTGCTGCTCAAAAATACCTGAAATTGTACTTTCCGGTGAATTAGCGATTGAAAGCATGCTGGTCAACCTGTTGTCAGCATGCTGGTCAACCTGTTGTCAGCATGCTGGTCAACCTGTTGTCAGTGAACGGACCAATTTCAAGGCACAGCAACTACATATAGTGCCTG
This sequence comes from Gammaproteobacteria bacterium, assembly GCA_012960755.1. The sequence goes on along the minus strand of DUAT01000012.1, from coordinate 39,876 downwards.
ACTGACGATAGTAACACAACATGTGGGAGTGTAAAGCAGGGTTAAGTAGGAAATTCCCGGGCGACCCGCAGCTGATCCTCGATCTGTCGGAGGGCATGCATGATGTCTGGTTTGCGCATGCGATTGCTGTCGAAGCAGAATTTGACACCGGTGCAGAACATGCCTCCATCTTCTTGCTTTGAATTGACAACCACGGCGGGGATTTCACTGAGTTCGACGTCTCGCACCGCAAGGTCGAGCACCAGTTTGTCATCGACCCGGAAAGACTCCTTGCTGCCAAACAGTATCCCGGAAAGGCTGAAATCAAAGCACTTCGAGGCAGGGCTCACTTTCAGGAAACCCACAATACCACCTCGAGTGACCTTTACCAAAAGATCTACTTGAGAGTACCGGGGGTGTTGACGTTTTTCTGTCTGCATATTCTTACCGTGCGCTTGTTGTTATTCGAACACAATTTCCCCTAAGGGTTCAATAGCTTAATCCTCCTGATCATGGCTGATTTCTCATTTGAGTCGTCACTTGAGTTTTTCAGTTGGCAAAGGCATTGTTATCCCATTCGTATTAAAATCAAAAGGCTTAAATAGATGCATCCAGCAGAACTTGCGCGAAAGGACCCGGACAAGGCCGCCTATATCATGGCGGACTCCGGTCAAACTGTCACCTTCAAGGCAATCAATGAACACTCTAACCAGGCAGCCCAGTTATTTCGTAAGCTGGGTCTGCAAAAGGGTGACCATATTGCCATTTTGCTGGAGAACCATGTCAGTTTCATACAGATATGCCTTGCAGCACTACGCTCCGGCCTTTATTTCACGACAATCAGTTACCGACTGCAGGAATCAGAAGTTGAGTATATTGTTAACGATTGTCAGGCGAAGCTGTTTATCACTTCGAAAGATCGCCAGTCTGTGGTCGAGAAACTGATCGGTAAAATGCCGAATGTGGAGTCCCATTTCATGCTCGATGGAACCATCGCGGGGTTTGAGAGCTGGGAAGGAACTTTAGCGGGACTGCCAACCAGTGAGATCGACGATGAGTGTATCGGTGCGTCGATGCTCTATTCATCTGGCACTACTGGCCGGCCAAAAGGAATACTCAAACCTTTGCCTGAAGGTGAATTTGGCGCGGATACAGGACCGAGTTTGTTTGCCGCCCTGTATGGCGCCAGCGAAGACTCGATCTACCTGTCACCGGCGCCCTTGTACCACTCTGCTCCCCTGACCTTCACCCTGGCCTTCGTTATGGGCGGCACCACCTGTGTGATTATGAAACACTTTGAACCAGAAGATGCGCTGGCAGCCATTGAGAAATACAAGGTCACCCATAGCCAATGGGTTCCCACTATGTTTATTCGCATGCTTAAGCTCGAAGAGAAGCAACGTCTGCAATATGACATTTCCAGCCTTGAGTGTGCGATCCACGCTGCCGCCCCTTGCCCCGTTAAAGTTAAGGAAGACATGATTACGTGGTGGGGTCCCGTCATCCAGGAGTATTACGCCGGTACCGAGGGGAATGGGTTTGTAGCGATAAATTCAGAGGATTGGCTTGCCCACAAGGGTTCGGTGGGTCGATCCATGGGGGCGCTGCTACATATTGTTGATGACGATGGCGAAGACGTTGCCGCGGGTGAAATCGGCACGATCTACTTCGAAGGTGGCGGTGAGTTTGAGTATTATAACGACAAGGCGAAGACTGCGGAATCAAAACACGCAAAGGGTTGGAGCACCCTGGGAGATGTGGGGTATGTTGATGAAGAAGGCTACCTCTACCTGACGGACCGAAAGAGTTACATGATCATCTCTGGCGGGGTCAATATATACCCGCAGGAAGCAGAGAATATTCTCGTGACCCACCCCAAGGTAATGGATGTGGCGGTATTCGGTGTGCCTAATGAAGACTTTGGTGAAGAGGTTAAGGCCGTGGTACAGCCGAAAAACTTTGACGATGCCGGGCCGGAACTCGAAGAGGAGCTGATCGAATATTGTCGCGACCAGATTTCCCACATCAAGTGCCCACGGTCTATTGATTTCGATAGGGAACTACCCAGGCATCCGACAGGTAAGTTGTACAAAAGGCTATTGAAAGACCGATACTGGGAAGGTCACGGCAAGCAAATTTAATGTCGGGTCCTACACTAGCAACCCGCCAGAGATATTTTCACCGCAGAACCATGCTGCCAGAGGTTTCTTCGGCAGGGCGTGTCAGATTGTTGTAGTGCTCCTGAATGGTCTGGTACAGACCACTGCGGCCGGTCATTACCGTTTCCATGTAATGGATGGTTTCTTCAATACTTTCATCGATAGTGAGCCTGTCGAGCAATTCCAACCCGTAATGGGGAAACATTTTTAGCTCTTCAACCAGCCGTGCGCGGGTAAACAGATATTCAACGATGAATTTCAGCAGTTGCTGGTCAGATTCTGATATCTCGTCGATCAAGCTGGCAATACGCTCAAAGGTGGTATCAAGGGCATCTCGTTGACGCTGCAGTAAGTCGTGACTCTCCTGGTCACGTCCTTGCATCAACAGAGTTAACGCCTGCTGAATCAACTCCACGTACGCATCCTGAACCGCAGGGAGCAGATGCATCAACGGCAATAGTGACCCACGATCCAGAGTCTGTCCTTCCGGTGGATAGGCAGCTTCGAGTTGATCGAGCACTTTGTTGATTATGGTGCGCATAGCTTAAGTGCCTAGTATGAGTCACCCTGAAGTAAATTGGCAGGATTATATTGGTCAGTAAGCGCGCGTTTACTGGCATCCCAGTCTATTTTTCGGCTCATGTATTTAGGAAAAGACTCTATGTCTACACCGTAGTTATCCATTGCTGCGCTAAACCGCTTTGCCTTGCTGCGTAGTGCGAAGAGACTGGGTAAGGGTTGCATACTCGCCAGAATGACCCGGTTACCGGTACTGGGCATTCTGAAGTTCAGAAAATCCCCAAAAACCTCCTGGTAAGTCACCGACTCATGGTCGTAGAGCTCGCTCGTCGAAAATGTGTTGGCGACCAGCAAGCCTTCGCGCGTCAGTAGTTGCTTGGTCTCCTGCAAAAATTCTGTTGTCATCAGGTGTTCTGGAATATAGTCCCCGGTAAATGCATCCAGGATGATCAGATCATAGTGTTTCTGCTGCAGTCCCGCTCTTTTGATATAAACCCTGGCATCTGCAACGTGAACTTGTACTCTGCTGGTTTCGACGAAATTGAAATATTTCCTGGCGACGCGAATCACCGCCTCATCGATTTCAACGATATCTATATGTGCGTTGGGGAACAGTTCCCCAAGGGTCAGCGGAATCGACCCACCGCCTAACCCGATAATGAGCATCCTGTCAGGTTTGCTGTTTACCAGCAGCCCACCCATGGTCATGCGAACATAGGGGAATACAAGCTTTCGTGGGTTTTCGAGATCCATGCAGGTTTGATTGCGGTCGCCGCGTTTGAGGGTGAAAACCAGGCACCGCCGCCCGGATTGTTCCTTGACGATAATGTTGCGGTAGAGGGATTTTTCCTTGTGTATTTCTTTTGAAAATGCAGAGGTGGGTACAAGGATGCAAACGATCGAAACAAATATCGCAAAATACGGGCTCTTAAAAATCAAACTTCTCAACCGCCCAGGTCTGTAATCAATGAGTGCTATCATTAAGTGTCTGACCCAGGTTCGAAGTCTGGCAGATATCGGTTGGCAGCAATGGCACTGATTGCACAGATGAATAAAACAACAACCATGGTTAGCAGGATTTGATTCACCTCGAACCATAAGATGAGGTAGAACGAAGTGGCGAGCGTACCGATGGCGCTCCCCAGGGTTGATACAAAATACAGACCCCCGGCGATCTTGCCACTCTCCCTGGCGTTTTCAACCAGCAGGCGGACTGAATAAGGTGCAATCAACCCGAGAATGGCGGTTGGAACGAAGAAGAGTAATGAACTTGCCACCAGGGAGCCATAACGTGGATCCTCGATTCGCACGAACACCGCATCCATTATCGATTCGCCAAACAGGATGAGGGGTAACAAGGCCAGTGCTGCAGTCGCATAGAAGGATCCATATCGACCCAGGTTGGGATTAGACAGGGATAACCGGCCGCCAATGAGATAACCCACTGCCAGCGACAACATAAAAATCGTGATGATACTGCCCCAGACGTAAATACTGCTGCCAAAATAGGGAGCTAGAATCCGGCCGCCCAATAGCTCTATGGACATGATGATAAAACCACTGGTAAATGCCAGGCTCAACACCAGGCTGCTAAAAACAAGAGGTTGTTTGGCCAGAATTTCGCTGCCGCTGTTAGTCATAAGCTATTAGTCATAAAAAGATACAGATTATCGATCGAGTGAAACGCCGCATTATACTTAACGGCTTTTAGTCATCCAGCATTTGTGTGACGTTTTTTAGTCATGCGTCAATTATGTGGCGTGCTTTTAGTCATGCAGCAATTGTGCAAGAATGACGGGGCTTTTTGCAAACACAAACAGAAGTGTTCTTTGAAGTCTTTACGCCGCTTAATCCCTTTTATTAATCCCTACCGTACGCAGATTCTGGTGGGCTTTGCCGCTTTCTTTGTCGCCCGATTTTTCGAAATCAGTGCTTTTTACCTGGTCTCGGCAGGAATTGATGCCATTGGCGAGGTGGTGAGCAGCTTTCAAAACGGTGCTGAAACGGAGTTATCCCAACCCGAGACCTTTGTCGACTACCTGTTGCGAGTCCTGTTGATCATCAGCACGATTGTTACCCGCAGTGATCTGAAATTTACCGTTGGCGAAATCACCCTGGGCATCGTCGCTTGCGTGTTAATGCGTTTTTTCTTTGTCATGTTTGCCCGGCGGGCGGTACGGCGTGCAAGCATCGGTGTGTCCTATGACTTGAGGCAACGACTGTATGCGTCGGTGCAAAAACAGGGGAGTGATTTCTTTGCCCGTATGGGTGTCGGGGATATTATGACCCGGGCGATCCAGGATATCTCCCTGATACAAAGGCTGATTGCCTTTGGCTCCTTTATGTTTGTCATCATGATTTATGCCCCCTTGTTTGCCGTCAGTTTCATGCTGGGTAAATCCCCTTCACTGACGCTGCTCGTCTTACCGTTTATGCCTATTATATTTATCTATGCTAAACATGTTGCCGGGCAGCTCGCGGTGACCTCCCGCGAAGTGCAGGAACGGTTATCGAGTCTTGCTTCTCATACCCAGGAAAACTTAAGTGGCATAAGAACGGTTCAGGCCCAGGCCCAGGAGGAGAGCGAGATCAAACGATTCTGGAGCACAAATAATGCCTACGCCAAAGCTTTCTACGCCCAGGCGAGGATTAATTCCCTGATGATGGCATGGATGCCATTTTTTGCTTCCGCCGCACAACTCGTGATTATCATATATGGTGGCCATTTAGTACTAACCAATGAGCTGACGGTTGGTGACCTGGTGTTTTTTTTGTATTGCCTGAGTATGTTGTTACAGCCTATTCGAATGGCGGGCATGTTTGTCACGATCGTACAGCGCTCGGCTGTCGCAACCGACAGGCTTTATGAGATTTATGATGCGGTACCTGAAATCGAGGATCGCCCCAGTCACAAAACACCAGATCAAATCCAGGGGGAGTTTCAGCTCTGTAATTTGAGTTATACCTATCCCAGGACCGATGTAAAAGTTCTGAAAAATATTAGTCTGACTATCAGGCCTGGGGAGTCCCTGGCGATTGTAGGACGGATCGGGTCAGGCAAATCAACGCTGTTGAAACTGTTTACCCGCTTGCTCGATGTCAGCCCTGGGCAATTGTTAATCGACGGGCATGATGTCCGCGATTACCCCCTGGCGCAGTTACGATCCCAGATTGCGCAGGTGTTGCAGGACCCGTTCCTGTTTGGTGAGCCTTTGAGAGAAAACATCAGTTACGATAATCCTGAGCGGGACCTGGACGTCATTTGGGACTCTGCCGAGGCGGCGGCATTGAGAGATACGATTCTTGAATTGCCGATGCAGATGGAAACCCTCGTCGGGGAAAGAGGCGTCACTTTATCGGGGGGCCAGAAACAACGCGCGACCCTGGCCAGGGGCTTAATTCGTAACGCACCGGTTCTTATCCTCGATGACTGTTTTAGTAGTGTTGATACCGAAACCGAAGAACATATTCTCAGCCGGTTAAAAAACATGCGCAGGAACAAAACCACCATTTTGGTTTCTCACCGGGTATCAACCTTGCGGCATTCGGATCGGATCGTCGTGATGGAAGAAGGGGAGATCGTCGAAATTGGATCCCACGAGGAATTACTCCGCTTGAACGGCAGTTATGCAGAGTTAGAGCGGGCGCAAACGCAAGGCGCAAAAGTATCGGAATCTGCCGTTAGCGGGGGTTGCTGATGAACGAAGCACGTTCTGCAGGACAGCCAGCACGAGACCACGCCATGTTTGATGCGGAGTTATCCGGTGCTGTACTCAATGTTCAGTTGTTGAGTCGATTGCTCAAATGGCTTAGGCCCTACAGCTCAAAGCTCTACCTTAGTGCCGTGCTAATCCTGATCACCAGTTTTCTGGCTGTGTTAATGGAAGTCATTATCAGTCGCGTACTGGTTGACTACATTATTATTGGTGAACCCAACAGTGTGATGCCTGACCTTCGGATGATCGAGCTGACACAGTGGATCGAAGTGCAACTTGGGCTGGATCCGCTGTTTGCGGCGGGGTTGCTGTTTTTTATCGTTATGACAATTTTTCCTGTCGTCGGGCACTATCATCGCCTGACGTTAATCAGTGCCATTGTTCAGGGCCTGCGAGATCTGCGCCAGGATCTCTTTGCCCACATGGAAACCCGCCCAAGCTCGTTCTACGACAAGGTGCCTATTGGCCGTATCATGACGCGGGTAACAAATGATATCGAAGCCCTGTACGAGATGCTACGAGGCATGGGTAGCCTGGTGGGTGAGTTCGTGCCGTTTTTTGTTGCCTTAACCATCATGTTGTCTACCAGCGTTGATCTCACCCTGTTACTGCTGCTGTTTGTGCCTGTCGTTGGGGTTGCCACCTTTTTCTTTCGCCGGGCAACCCGTGAGATCTTCCGCATTGTGAGAAACACGGTTTCGGAGCTCAACCAGAATCTGCAGGAAAATTTATCCGGTATGCAGGTCGTACAGCTCAGCGAGCGAGAGGAACGAAACTTTGAAGCCTATACCGCCATCAACAAATCAAACCGCCGTTATGAATACCAATCGATCAACCTGGGAACGGTCTATGGCGCCTTCAATGACAGCCTGGCGTCTATAGGGCTTGGAATTATTATCTGGTACGGCGGTGGCGCGGTCGTGCAAGACCAGATGTCCCTGGGTGGAGTCATCCTGTTTACCAGGTTTATGAATATGCTGTTTACCCCGGTGGTCATGCTGGGAGAACAGTTAAATGTGTTGTTCCGTGCCATGGCAAGTGGTGAGCGTATATTTCAGGCCCTGGACTGGGACGAGCAGATCCATGAGCCCATCAACCCGCACACATTGCCAGCTCGCCTGAAAGGCAAGGTGGAGTTTCGAAATGTCAGCTTTGCCTATTCGCCTGACGTACCGATCTTAAAAAATGTTTCCGTGGTGATCGAGCCAGGGCAGAAACTGGCAATAGTGGGGCCAACCGGTTCCGGTAAAAGTACCATGGTGCGTCTGCTGGGGAGGTTCTACGATTTTGATCGGGGCATGATCTTCCTCGATGACATTGACCTTAATGACCTGCATAGTCGTGACGTCAGGCAGCGAATCGGCGTCGTGCTACAGGACTTTCATATATTCTCCGGCACAATTCTGGATAACATTGTTCTGGGTAACGAATCGATTTCTCGGCAGCGGGCTATCGAAGCAGCCAGAACCGTCAATGCGGATGGTTTTATTAATCGCTTACCTGAAGGCTATGACACACCATTGGTGGAACGTGGGACGAATCTGTCACAGGGGCAAAGACAACTTCTGGCCTTCGCCAGGGTGCTCGCTGCAGATCCCGAAATACTGGTACTGGATGAAGCAACGGCGAGCATTGATACGGAAACGGAACTGCTGATCCAGGATGGACTGCACAAGTTGATGCAGGGCAGGACGTCCATTTTGATCGCGCATCGTCTCCAGACCATTCAGGAGGCGGATCGAGTCCTGGTCCTGCACGGTGGCGAGGTGAAGGAATTTGGCACTCATCAGGAGTTGCTGGATCTAAAAGGAATCTACGCAACCCTGCATGAACTCCAGTTTCAGGATGTGAGTATTGATGACAAGGGTAATCTTCCTGGCCACCTCTAATCTTTACCCAGTTTATAGACCAGACCCAGGCGAGCTGAAATTTCCTCGTCCACCGAACCCCGGTACTCGGGTTTTGAGGCGTAAACCGCACCAAAGGATAACTGGGTACCAAGGACTGTCTGAGTCAGGGTTAGATTTGCCAGACCGCGGCTGTTTCTCATGGGATCATTTGAAATATCTTCATAGGACATCGCCAATTCAATATGGGTAGGTTCACTGGTGTTGATGATCCGGGCGTTGCGTGAATAACTCAGAGAATCAATGATGCTGCGTTCACTATCCAAAGCAAGCGTCGGAAACCCGGTTTCGTTGAAATCATACTCGTCTTTTAACGAGTAGATTAACGAGAACGCAAATCGTGGTCCTGCTGCAATCTGTTTGCCGTATTTCGCAAGATAGGTGCGCAAACAGGAGGGGGTTATATCACCGTTACATTCCCTGGATTTACGTGTTGCGTTGACACTGTACATACCCCATTCGTAGGAAAATTTTGCACTGGTTTCGTTTCTACCGGCAAGCTCATCCCGGCTTCGATATTCCACCGTGAAAACCAATTGTGGCTGATTGTTCACCAGGGTTTTAAGAGCAGAGAAACCGTTTGTTTTTAATTGTTCAGCCAAAATATTGTAGGCAAATTTTCTCTGCAGCCCCGCAGCCTCTATATAGGATACTGCTGCACCGGAACTACCTGAACAACCTGCTCTATTTGCTGCATCAACAAATCTGATATGGGTGTTTGTTCAATTTTGTTCTCGTCAAAACCCTCGTTGCTGGCGGCACACTGAATAAGTTGGTCGACAAGATCCTGGGTTTTATATGCTTTGGCAACATCAGCCCGGGTCCAGGCTTCATTGAATAGCCTGTTGATAAGGTCGTTGTGACTGCCGAGTTTACGCCCCATTGACTGACTGGTAAGGCTCCAGTGGAAGGATATCGAAACATCATCAAAGTCACCCAGTTCCTCGTTAAGTTGTGACTTCTGGGCGTCTGATAATTGCGATTCCAAGGGTTCGAACAGCCGGGCATTATTACGTGCAACACTGAGCTTGTGATTGTTACCAACCGAGTTAATCTCGTCTGGCGTTCTGCTCAGGATATCATTCAGCACATTATTCCAGTCAATCTGCAGGCCACTATCACCGTCGTTGCTCAGGTTCAGGCTATTGGCTAACAACTGGATTTTTGGGTTGAAATCATTCAGTGCAGAGGTGATCAACGAACCAGCAATGGTGCCTGCCCCAGTGTTTGTTTTTGCGAGCTTCGAAGACTCAGATGACTGGTTTTCTGTACTCACCAGACTTTTATTATTTGGTGAGTTTTCGCCATAGCCTCGAACACCAAGCGTTGCAAAACAGGTTTCGATTGTCATTGTGTCATCGCACCTGTCGTTTGCGTAGGCTGGCTGAAGAAGCGCCATAAACAATAGTGTTAACGAGAATGGAATTCTCATGCAGGCAGCTCCGTCAAGATGGCAAATTGTGCGTCCAGAAAGTCTTCCCCATTATCATCCGCATCGCCTGTCAGCGTCGTTGACTTCTCTCTTCCGGCCACGTCCACTGTTATAGTCACGGATCCCGTGCCAAAAATTGCGTTAACTATGATTCGATATCTCTTGGGTGAAAGTACGCTGAGAACAATGGGCTGATCGAAACTGGATTGCGTCCAGCGTTGATCTTCTTCACCGTTGATGTAGAGAAAGCCGTTAAGGACCACATCGGTTCCATCTGTTTGGGTGACTGTGATTTGTGCATCGCCGGAAGGTACATTCGTGAAATAATTGGTCATGCTCAGTTCCTTCTTTGCAATTTGGTTAATACATAGGTGCGCTGGTGCCGTTTAATCTCTCACCTGGCAGTTTTGATGAACATTACACACAAGCGAATGCTCTGTTTGTCGATGAATAGTATGATGCAACCAATAACACAAAAATCTGGGGGACAGGGATGAGCATTAGGGCGTCGATACTGAGCTTTTTCTTGAAGCGGGTGGTTAAGAAGCAGTTAGCCAACATGGATGACGTCGTCGCCTTGCGTAATCGTATGGCTGATTCCGCAAAACTGGGCGGCTCGATTCCAACGACCGTCTCTACGACCCCCCAGACGATTAATGGTGTTCCCTGTGAATGGGTTACTCTGGAAGATACGGACCAGAACAGGGTGCTACTTTATCTGCATGGTGGTGGATATGTGCTGGGCAGTCCCGACAGCCATCGATATCTTGCCTGGAAGCTGGCGGAAGCATCGGGCATGCGCGTATTGGTGGTTGATTACCGGCTGGCGCCGGAGAATCCCTTTCCCGCAGCGGTGGATGATGCGACTAACTGTTATCGTTGGTTGCTGGACGACGGGTTTAATCCAAAATACATCGCGATTGGCGGTGACTCAGCGGGGGGGGGTCTGGCGGCAGCCACCATGGTACAGTTGAGGAACCTGGGGTTGCCGCAACCAAACTGCGGGATTCTGCTATCGCCGTGGACAGATTTGTCTTTGAGTGGCCCATCGATTGAGTCAAACGCCAACGCCGATGTCATATTGAGCCGGGCTGCCCTTGAAGGCATGGCAACTCATTATCTGGATGAAAGAGATCGCAAGGCGCCGCTTGCTTCACCATTATTTGCCGACCTGACGGGACTGCCACCATTATTGATTCATGTTGGTTCTACTGAAATACTTTTGTCAGATGCAGAACAACTGGCAGAGAAGCTGAACGAAAATGGCGGTACGGCGAGGCTGGAGATCTGGCCTAAAATGCCCCATGTATTCCAGATGTTTGGTTCGCGAATCCCGGAGGGTCGCAAAGCAATTGATTCGCTGGGCGAGTACCTGAGGGAGCACACGAGGTAGTAAAGGTGTCGTTTTTCCTATGGAGTTAACATCACCCATTGCGAAAGATCTTGTCCTGTTGGGGGGCGGGCACAGCCACGTCATTTTGTTGAAAATGCTGGCAATGAATCCCGTTGCAGGATTGCAAATCACCTTGATCAGCCCAGATACCCGAACACCTTACTCAGGGATGTTGCCGGGCGTCGTTGCTGGCCACTACGGCAGCGAGGATATCTATATAGACCTGGTTCCCCTTTGCAGATTTGCTGGTGCACGATTCATCAAAACACGCGTCACGAATATTGACCCTTACAGCAAATTTGTTGAATGTGATGGGCGCCCACCGATCAACTATGATGTTCTCTCCATTAACGTCGGTATTACACCGTCCCTGGCTTCGATCGAGAATATCGCGGAGAAGGTTATCGCGGTCAAGCCGATCAGTGAATTTTTGCCCCGATGGTCAGCATTTCTAGCGCGTGCGAAGAAAAGCAAGGTTCAGAACGTCGGTATCGTCGGTGCAGGCGCAGGTGGAGTCGAACTGTGTCTCGCGATTAACCATCGACTCAGGCAGGAGATTAATTCTACGGCGATTGTCCACTTGCTTACAGACGACCAGCATATTCTCGCCAACTATCCGGCTCAGGTTCAGGCCCGGTTTAACAAACAATTGGAGAAACATCAGGTACACCTTCATACAGGCTTTGAGGTGGTTGATATACAGGACGGTATTCATGGCAGGGAGCTGGTTGCTGCTAACGAGAACCGACTGGCACTGGATAAGGTGTTCTGGGTGACCGCGGCTGCTTCCCAGGGGTGGCTGGCTGATACGAGTTTACCGCTGGATGATCAGGGATTTGTCTCTGTCAGGGATACGCTTCAGGTCGTTGAGTTCGATGACATATTCGCAGCGGGGGATATCGCCCATGTTCTGCCTCACCCTCGGCCCAAGGCGGGGGTGTTTGCAGTACGTCAGGGACCGGTTCTTTATAACAACATTCGCCGATACCTACTGGGCAAGCCTCCCAGGCCTTATGTACCCCAGGGTCAGTTTCTTTCGCTGATCTCAACGGGTAACAAAAATGCCGTGGCGTCAAGAAATGGCTTCACACTCGAGGGTCGCTTTATCTGGTTGTGGAAAAACTGGATTGATCAACGGTTTATGCGTCGATTTACCGAATTACCGGTAATGGAGGCGGCACATAACACTGGCCTGTTGGCTGATTTCGACAACCAGATGCATTGCGGTGGATGTGGATCGAAAGTGAGCGCCGATTTGCTCCATGAGGTATTACAGGAAATAAACATAACTGCCGACAATCTGGATGATGCGGCCGTATTTGAAGTACCAGCAGGTAAATTGATGTTGCACACCATCGATTCCTTTAAGTCATTTATCGATGACCCTTATGTGTTTGCACAAATCGCCGTAAATCACGCCCTGGGTGATATCTACGCCATGGGAGGTGAGCCGGTTACCGCGCTGGCAACCATCACGGTACCCTATGCCAAACCAGGTATTACCAGATCCATCCTGCAACAACTGCTGCAAGGGGCGAAGGAGATGCTGGATAAAGAAGGTGTCGAGCTAGTTGGCGGGCACACATCTGAAGGCAGCGAGTTGTCCATGGGTTTTGCGGTGAACGGACTGGCAAGTCGAGCAGAATTGCTGACCAAGGGTGGCATGGAGGAGGGTGAAGTTCTGATTTTGACCAAAGCCCTGGGGACCGGCATATTATTCGCGGCTGATATGCAATACCAGGCTACAGGCGCATGGATCGATCTCGCGTTGGCTTCCATGCTTCAGTCAAACAGGTTCGCCATGAAGGTTTTTAAAAAATCAGGCGCAACAAGCTGCACCGACATCACCGGGTTTGGCCTGGCCGGGCACCTGCGTGAAATGTTAACTGCATCCGGTAAAAGTGGGATCCTTGATCTGAATTCGATTCCCGTGATGGAAGGTGCTGAAAGCGTCTTTTCGCAAGGCATACGCAGTAGCCTGCACGAAGGCAATGAACGATCCTGCATTGGCATTCAAAAAGCAGATCATCCGCTCTATCCACTCCTGTTCGACCCCCAGACATCCGGTGGCCTGCTGGCGTCTGTCAAACAGGACCAGGTGTCACATGTTCTGGATGAGTTGCACGCAAACGGATACGCACAAGCCTGTGTTATTGGCGAGGTAGCTGGGCAAGCTAAAGGTGCCATTACATTTACTGCGGCTCTTCGGTCATGGAAACCCGATAACGCCCAATGATATCTCATAATCACGCTTGAGCCCGGGTTGCCCGCTGGATGGAATCCCATGGACGGATCAAGCTACTATCCTAAGAAACATTAGCAGGCAGCAAATGAGCGAGAACTGGAATTATGGGGATATTATTGACGCGGTGTCGTTAGTTGTACCCGGCGAGAGGGCGGCCTTTATACATGGTGATCGCACGATTACCTGGGCTGAAGCAACCCATCGCAGTAACAACCTGGCAACTAACATGCTTGCTAACGGCGCCCGCCCAGGTGACAAAGTCGCATTTTATATGCGCAATCGCCCGGAATATGCAGAGGCGATAGCCGCTGCGTTCAAAGCCCGACTCACCCATGTCAACGTCAACTATCGGTATATCGCAAACGAATTGGTTTACCTGTTGGACAATTCCGACGCGACTGTGTGCATCTTCACCAGTGAATTTTCCTCCCAGGTAGAACGTATCCGGTCAAAATTACCGCTGGTTACACAATGGGTTCAGGTAGAGGATGGCTACGCCGGATTGAGCGATACCATTGCTTACGAAAGCTACGCCGCCGCGGGTATGGGTGCGCCGCTTGATATTCAAAGAGAACCTGCGGATCAGCTGTTTATTTATACCGGAGGCACAACCGGTATGCCAAAAGGCGTGATGTGGAGTCACAATTCGCTGTGGAATGTACTCGGGGCAGGCGGCAATCCGCGACTGGGTATCACGGGGAGCGAAGACCTGGCGGAACATGTTGAACGGGTAAAAAATAGGTCGGCGCATCCTGTTAATCTGCCCTTGCCGCCGATTATGCACGGCACGGGCTTGATCTCTGCGGTCGGCGCATTGGCCAACGGCGGAACCTGCATCACCCTGCCCACGAAAAGCTTTGAGGCTGAAGTGGCACTGGCCGCGATTGACAAACATAAGGTCACCGCGGTCACTATCGTCGGTGATGCCTTTGCTCGTCCGTTACTGGAAACCCTTGATGAGAACCCTGGCAAATACGATATCTCATCCGTTGGGGTAATTTCCTCCAGCGGTGTGATGTGGACCCGTGATATCAAAGCAGGGTTGTTAAGACACAATCAAAACCTGTTGCTTGCCGACGGATTTTCATCCTCTGAAGCAATTGGTCTGGGTTCATCGGTCATGACAAAGGACAGTACCGTTGAAGTCGCGAGCTTTACACTGGGACCCAGGTGTAAAGTCTTCACTGACGAAGGCAGGGAAGTTAAGCCGGGCTCCGGCGAGTCAGGCAGGGTGGCAGTCTGTGGATACCTGCCAGACGGATACTATAAGGATCAGGAGAAAACTGAAAAAACGTTTAAGGTGTTTGACGGTGTGCGCTATTCCATCCCCGGTGATTATGTACGGGTAGAAGCTGACGGCACATTAACCTTGTTGGGCCGGGGTAGTAACTGCATCAATACTGCCGGTGAGAAGGTCTACCCGGAAGAGGTTGAGGAAGCAATGAAGATTCACGAAAGCGTTGCTGACTGTCTGGTGGTAGGTGTAGCAGACGCGAAATGGGGACAATCAATCACCGCTGTCGTTGAACTGTTGCCCGGATTTCAACTCGAAGAAATCGAACTACGCGACTTCTCTCGCTCCCACCTGGCCGCCTACAAGATACCCAAGCGTATCCTGGTTATGGACAGTCTCAAACGAGCCCCAAATGGAAAAGCCGATTACAAGCTGATCATGGAATTTGCCGAAACAGAATTAGGTATCGCATAACCAAAGTTAATTTTGATAGACTGCCCGACGGTAGAGCATCGTTTCCGGTGAAGCGCTTGGCCTTCAAAGCTGATGAGCTGCTGTTAAAGTGGCTGGTGGGTTCGACTCCTACCTCTACCGCCAAAGCATCCCTCCAAGAGACTCCGTAAGGTTCCATAAATGTTTTAGTTTCAATTACTTACGGAAGTAATGTAAAGTAAGTTTTTTGCATAAAACTCCATAGATAATCGTAACAACCCGCCATTTTAGTAACACGTTTAGTAACACTGGCGGGTTGGGGAACTGAACCGATGGCCAGAACTGTTAGGCCGCTGACCAACACTGAAGTTAAACTGCAATTAAAAATCCAAGTCTTCGCAATTGTCGGAGTTTTTGGGGAGTCTCGAATCAGCGAGTATTACTGCAACTACACGAAACTTGATTAAGTGGCAACTTCATACGATGACTCGTCCGAACGAAGCAGCCGGTACTCGGTGGGAAGAAATCGATTTTGAAAAGGAAATTTGGACAACATCTCCTTCTAGAATGAAGAAGTCTCGAACTCAAAATATTCCTCTTACAAAACAGGCTCTATGTATACTGGCAGAAATGAAGAAGGAGGGCGGTTATATCGAGTTCGTGTTTCCTGCTGAACGAAATCCGAGGAAGAACGTCAACAAAACGACGGCAAACATGGCACTTAGACAGTCGGCTCTCGCACATATTGATAATAATTCAGTTCGCCGTGCATACAACCGAGCCGAATATTTAAAGCAAAGAGGTGAAATGATGTCTTGGTGGTCAAGGCATATTGAGAATTCAGGCAAATTAGACACCGACGCTGACCTTCTTCCTAAAACTCACCAATCGGATACTTTTTGAGCGCCGCTTACCCTTCGATAGCAGACAAGAATCATCGCTTGAGTTCAAGTCCTAAAAAGACCGTTATCGACCCATTGCTGCCAGTTATGAAACTGCATATCACCCGTGAAAAGCCAATAAGGATGCCGGACCACGTGTACGTCAATCATAGATAACGACCAGAACGACCAGAACGACCAGAAGGTCAGCGAGTAGCATAACAACGGTCGATTGCAATGCTCCCGCAAGCTCGCCCTTGCAATGTCCGGGCAGGATGGACAAGAATGAGACTATGATGAAACTAATTAAAGTAATGACGGGCCTCGCCATTATCCCGCTTGCGTTTGTGATAATGGTGATCTTTCACGACCGTACCGCCGATAAGTCTGACTACAATTATGAGCAATTCTCTGCGAGTCAATATTCCCACGGATTCTTCAATGGGCCGGATGTGGGTAGCGCTGCCGAAGACTTCACACTATTGGATACGCAGGGAGTCAAACATTCGCTATCAGATTATCGGGGCAGTTATCTCGTGCTCGAAACCGGCAGCTTAACCTGCCCCCAATATATTAGTCGGATAGAACCGATGAGATCAGTGCTTGAAGACCATCCTGACGTAACATTCCTAACGATTTATGTTAGGGAGGCACATCCGGGGTCGCTCATCGGGTCTCATTCAAGTCAGCAAGAAAAGTCCACTTTAGCAAGTCGGCTACTCACAGAAGAACCTGAATCGCGAACAGTTCTGGTCGACGAGCTAACTGGCAGTGTTCATCAATCTTATGGTGCTTGGCCGAATATGGTTTACATTGTTAGCCCTGAAGGGAATATTGCATTTCGAGGTATGTGGAATAACCCAGAGGTTGTCTCAGAGGTATTGACACGGCTCAAAACAAATAGACCTGTAGGTGAACTGGCAACTGGACTCACGCCCAAGTTCGATGATACTGGTAGAGTGCTTGATAGAGCTGGTGGTCACGCAAAAAGTGACTTTGTGCTCGGAGTTGTTGCCTCTGCTTTTGGTTATGCGAGTACGGGTGTCAATTAATCTCTGTCATACAAGTTCAAAGGCTGCTGTTGTTAAGGATTATCAGATGCCTGCGGTCGCAGGTACACACTGAGCGAATCACAAAAGATCAGGAAGCGGGCGTCAGATAATCCCCAGGGGAGGAAACCGCGGGGTGCGGAGTTGGATTCATGTCGTGCGCCGAGGCTATGGGGATTAGAACAACTTGGCTTGGATGAGAGTGCAAAGTAATGACGCTGACGCTGTCGATTGTGCAAAAGGTACTGATTATTTGTTGATTGATGGAACTTTGTGCATTGGTTTTTTCGTGGTTGAAGGACCATTTTCCCGTTAAACCAGGTTTCGTGCAAAGCGGTATCGTTGCTGTTAACAAACGACAGTAGGAAGGTGCGATGCGACTGACCATCATGCAGCTCGCTGTGGTGGAGCACGTGGTGGATGGCACGGTGGAAATGTCTCGATAATCACCATGGGTGCAGCACACAATCGACAGATGTAAGTACTGACGGTCAACTCATCTGGCCCTTTTTCAGGCAGCGGTGCTTCGCTATTGAATAGTTCTCGAGCCTGCTCAATATTCTCCACTCGCTTCGCGTTGGCTAAAAAGCCATAGTGCCGGATACGATGGAAGCCACTCGGTAAAACATGAATGAGGAAACGACGGATAAACTCATCCGCCGTTAGTGTCATCGTTTTCTTGAGATACTGCTTGTTACGATAGTCCTTGTATTTGAACGTCACACCTCGCTCATCGAAACTGATGATGCGTGAGTTGGCAATGGCAACCCGGTGCGTATAGCGGGAAAGATACGCCAACACAGAAGCCGGACCAGCAAACGGACGTTTGGCGTAGACCACCCATTCAGGTTTACGCAGTGGCTCAATCCAGTCAGCAAATCGCTGTTTATCTTCTAGCACCTGGTGCCGACCAAAAAAATGCAACTGCCCGGTATGATGAGCACACTTTAGCTTCTCGAGAAACAAACGCCGGAACAGTCGCGACAGAACACGTACTGGCAGGAAATAATCTGATCGACAAGAGATCCACTGCTGGCGATCCTTTGAGAACCCACCGCCCGGCACGATGCCATGGACATGCGGATGATGGGTTAAGGCAGATCCCCAGGTGTGCAGTACCA
The DNA here is from genome assembly GCA_012960755.1 of Gammaproteobacteria bacterium. Next base: position 21,809 of record DUAT01000012.1, on the reverse strand, counting down.
GGGTGATACCGATTTGTGCTCCAAGATGTTTTGGATCGGCAGCAATAATCAGTAAAGTCTCCGCCGCAGCTTTAAACAGAATGTTGTAGATGACGGCCTTGTTCTGGTAAGCAATATCAGCAATCGGTGCGGGTAGTGTAAAGACCACGTGATAGTAATCCACGGGTAAGAGATCCAACTGGCGTGCTTCAAACCAGCGCCGGGCAGCCGTTGCCTGACACTTCGGACAATGTCGATTCCGGCAGGAGTTGTAGGCGATCTGTATCTCACCACAGTCCTTACAACACAGCAGGTGACCACCGAGTTCAGTCGTACGGCAACGCTCAATCGCCGACATGACCTTGAGCTGATCAAGACTAATGTGTCCCGCGTGTGTTTTCCGCCACGCAGGACCATGGCCGCGGAAGATATCCGCGACCTCGATCGCTGACACGGCTATTGTTTATTGGTCTGCGGTTTCAGCTTCAGAGAATCAAATGGACTGGTCACATCCTGCAATGTTGCCGTCGCAACCTGGCTATAGAGTGCTGTTGTATTGAGCTTCTTGTGGCCGAGCAATACCTGGATAATGCGAATATCCACCTTCTGTTCCAACAGGTGAGTCGCAAAGCTATGCCGAAAAGTATGCAGCGATACTCGCTTGTCAATGCCAGCGCTATTGACGGCATAGTGGCAAACTCTATTGAGTTGACGGGTGGTCATCGGGACGTCAGGTTTTTTGCCGGGGAACAGCCAGCCGCGCTTTAATATCTTTCCCTGCGCGTAAGCCGTACGCCACCACTGGCGTAATATCTTGAGTAGTTCTGGTGACAACAACGCATAACGATCTTTGTCTCCTTTGCCCTGGTTGACGTGGATGATCATGCGGTCACTGTCAATATCAGCCATGGTCAGCTGTACGATCTCACTGGAGCGTAAACCGGTCGCATAGGCAACGGCGAGTGCGGCATGGTACTTGGGCTTACTGGCGGCATCGAGAATCTGGGTGACTTCCTCTGGACTCAAAATGACAGGCAGTTTACGCGCTACATGAACCGAACTGGTCTTCTTGAGGACATCGGGATTCTCTAGTGTGATTCCAAACAAAAACCTCAAACCGGTGAGGGTGGCATTGATGGTGGTGTTCGACACACCATTTTCACTCATGTGCAGTTGGAAAAGTCGGAGGTCTTCTGCGGTTGCCGTGCCGGGTGAACGACTAAGGAACCGGGTCAGCTTCACCACGGCACGAATGTATTGAATCTGTGTTTTTGGCGACAGCTTACGAAGTGACATATCTTCGATCATGCGCTGGCGTAATGGGCTGATAGATTTGTTAGAATGGGCCATGGGTTGACTCCTGTGGATGTAGGTTTAGTTGGGGAACCAAACCTCAACACAGGACAGGCCCATCTTGAATAGTTGTATCGAATTATTTTTGGATTGACATCACCAGAGTTGGCGCTCTACTACCGCGTAGCGGTTTAGTCCCATGGCGGCTATCAGACCCAAAACCGAGTATTAGGCGGTGAAGATAATTGCACACCACTGTTAGCGATAAACGTGGTTTCCGCAACAGATTGTTTATTCTTCATATTATCAGTGTATTCTTCTGCGGAAGTTAACAAAAGGAGCGAAACGATGTCTGGTTATATTTCAACCTTTTCAGCAGATGCTGAAACCTCGGAGATCGCTGCTGCATTGGTGACAGACGGCGGAGCGATCATCAGCGAACTCATGCCTTGCGAGACAATGGATGTCATTCGTTCCGAGGTTGAAAATGCCGTGTCGGCTGAGGATCAAAAAGGCTCGAGTGACCTCTGGCCGGAAGGTGATAACACCGTCGGTGGTCTCGCAGCGGTAAGCCCTACCTTTGTTGAGAAATTGTTAATTCAACCAAAAGTCCTCGAGATTATTGACGCTGTGCTTAAGCCCTCGCAACCAATGGCACAGCAAGAGAGTGCGGAAGAGGTGTCCACTCCGGTGTCGTTTGAACACCTGGACGATGGTGGCACACAACTGGTTTGGAAAAATGAAAAGAATCTGCCGTTCTGTCATCACTACACAGTGGGCGCATGTGTCATGCTCGAGATTGGCGCTGGCCGCAAAGACCACCAGTTTCTGCATCGAGAAAATGCGATCTATCAGCCGTTTGTCGGTAACCTCGATATGCGCGAGTTTATCGTTTCAACGATGTGGGCTGGGACGGACTTTACGGAGGAAAACGGAGCAACCCGTGTGGTTCCCGGCAGCCAACACTGGCCAGAGGAGCGGCTCGCCAAACCAGAAGAGATTGCACAGGCTGTCATGAAGAAAGGTTCGGTTGTTCTATGGTTGTCGCGCTCGCTTCATGGGGCGGCGAAAAGTTCAGCGAGCGAAAACCGAACCGGATTTTTCTCGTCATATGTTGCTGATTGGGTCCGGCAGGAAGAAAACCAGTACATTGTTGTACCGCAAGAGGTTGCACGGAAATACTCAACACAAGCGAGGCAGATTATCGGTTATCGCAGCAGTCCGACAGTTGGCTGGGCAAAAGGTCGTGATGCTGACAATCTGCTGGAGCCGGGTCATTCGGGTCAGATTTAACTTATCTAGAAGGTTGTCGCATGTATTTGATGAGCGCCGTCAGGTCATCAGCGCCATGCCCCTCTGCGACTGCACTAGTCAGTAGGGCATTGACAGCGTCTGCGAATTCGAGATTTTTTCCCTCCGCTCTGAAACTAGCGGATGCATGTTCGATCGCGGCTTGCCACACCCCGAGGGAAGCCTCGGTGTCGCTGAATTCCTGGCTTTCAATTTTGATCGCCATGTCGGTGATCGTTGGGCCAAAGCTTCCAAACAGTGGAGCGACCATCCCGGCATAAGTTTCTGTTGAAACACCAGCACCCTCTAACGTGTGAATCCCCTGGATCACAGCCATCATCAATGCGAGGCTGGGTAAGATCAGTGCAAAATCCAGCGCAGCGGGGGCTGCTATGTTGTCGCCCATGTACTGACTCGCTGGGCCAAGTGTTTTTACGATTGTTTCACCAGCCGACCAGGCTACCTCGCTTCCTGCCATCAGTAACGTGCATTCCGGACTTCCGATTTCACTCGGGAATGAGAGGATAGCGCCGTCCAGATACAAACCGCCTTTCTGCTGGACCCAGTTCTGCATGTCTCTCGCATTGTCGGCGGAGGCTGTTGTCAGTTGAATCAAGGTTTTACCCGAAAGATTCGGACATTGATTCAATGCGCTCAATGAATCTTCATAGGTGCCAAGGCAGATCACTACAAGATCATTAGCGGATATCCCTTCAGCAACAGATTTGGCGAGTGAGGCACCCTCCTTGATCAGCGCCTCGGCCTTGGAGCCGGTACGATTCCAGACTGTCACCTGATAATCGGCTTCAACCAATGTTCTGGCCAGCGCGGCACCCATGTTTCCGAGACCCACAACAAAGATTTTTTCTGACATAAACTTCAACCGGCTTTTAGATCAATGTTGCGTATCTAGGAATTTCTTGTTCTCTTATGGATCTGATACTACAGATTGGGGTCCATATGAGCAAAATTAGGAATTCATACGATCTCTATGTTAGCCACCTGGTCGGAACGTACCCCAAGCTGTCTTTTTCTCTACGACCTATTTTTACTCTGTCGTTATTCGGGTCAACTCGATCTTGATCGCCAATTGCCTGACCATTTGAGCTACGGTCCCGTCTGAAGCCCGGACTTAGTAAGCCGAGATTGACTTCAGAGCCCAAAATATTGGTTTCCTTTGCAAATGACCGGTAGTCATTTACACTACTGACCAGCAGTCAGTTAAATGTGGACAAGGTTTTGCCAAAAACAATGAGCAACAGGCGGCGGGCAAGGACTGAAGAGCAGAAGCAACTTCGGCGCAGATCTATTCTTGATTCAGCTAATTCGCATCTTTGTGATGTGGGTTATGAAGCCTTTTCCATGTCAAAACTCGGTGATTTGGCTGGTGTTGCTAAAGGTACCTTATATCTCTATTTTGAAAACCGTGAAGACGTCATGCTGGCGCTATGTTGTGAAAAAATGGTCCGGTGGGGTAAGGAACTGAGTGAAAAGGTCATTTCAGAATCTACGGATGAACAATTCGTGCATTGTTTTAACGATTCGCTGGCTGCGGACGGCATACTGCCTTTGCTATCCAGACTCGATAGCGTGATTGAGCATAATGTTTCTATGGAAAATCTTGTTAAAGCCAAGCGTATTATGTTGCGCATAGTGTCGGAACTTGCCGAGGCACTGGCTCCAAAGCTCAAATTATCGGTTGCGCAAACTTACGATGCAGTTCGATCACTCACATTTCTTTGGTTGGGCACCACTCAGATGGGTGCTGGGCTAAAACTTGAAAATGCCATGCTGCCGGATGCCATGCTGCCGGATGAAGTGCGACAGTTCGCGAAAGCTTTTACATCAGATCAAACATTCATCACCAACGCATGTCGGATACTCAGGGGCATCCGTGGTGGTCAATAACTCACCTGGAGAAGTCGAATGACAATAGAATTCAAATTAAATGGCAAGCTTGTGCAGACGGATGAAGATCCCGAGACACCTCTTCTATGGGTTGTCAGGGATACCTTCAAACTGAAGGGGTCTAAATTTGGTTGCGGTGCAGGATTATGCGGTGCTTGCACCATGCACATCGATGGAGAAGCTGAGAGAACCTGCGTGATGCCGATCTCTGCCATTGCGGGGAAAGAGATCACAACCATTGAAGGCATCGGTTCACCAGAAAATATGCACCCACTGCAACAAGCATGGGTAGATATCAGTGTGCCACAATGTGGTTACTGTCAATCCGGGCAGATCATGTCCGCGGCAACCTTGTTAAAGAACAATCCAAAGCCCTCCGAAGCAGAAGTAGATTCTGCCATGGCAGGCAATATCTGCCGGTGTGGTTGCTACCCTCGCATCAAACAGGCGATTCTCAATGTAGCGCAGCTTAATAATGACGAGCAAGGTTTGGCTTATAACGCGAGCGATGAGGTGAAGGCATGAAAATCTTTAATCTGTCCAGAAGAGTATCCAGAAGCCTATCCAGAAGAGAGTTCCTCCAAACCAGCGGTATTCTGGGCGGTGGCCTCGTCATTGGTTTTTCGATCGAAGGCTGTTCGTCCAGTGAAATTCCCATCGAGCTTGCTGAGGGCGGCTTGGTTCCGAATGCTTTTTTACAGATTACGCCGGACAACAAGATTAAGTTTTATTGTCCCAGAGACGAAATGGGTCAGGGTGTGACAACAGGTCTTGGCACATTAATCGGTGAAGAACTCGATATCCACCCTGCGGATCTCGACATCGCCTTCGCAGGTGCCCACAGTGATTACAATAACCCTGACTTTGGCGTGCAGATGACAGGAGGCAGCAGTTCAATCAAAGCCCATTTCCTGCAGCTTCGCCAGGCTGGTGCGAATGTGCGCGGCTTACTCCTCGATGCAGCGGCAAAGGATCTGGGCGTTAGCCGAAACACCTTGAGTACTGACAGAGCGCATGTAGTGAGTAATGGCGAACATCATGCTTACGGAAGATTCGTTGCCACTGCAGCCACGCTAACGGCACCTGAATCCGCGCCATTGAAAACTGACGTTGAATTCAAATACATTGGCCATGATTTTTCCCGCATCGATGCGATAATAAAGTCAACTGGCACTGCAGAATACGGCATAGATATTGACATACCCGGAATGCACCATGCAGTCGTCAGGCGATCACCGGTTGCCGGTGCAAAACTTGTTTCAGTTGATAAAGCCCTTGCGCAGAATATGCCGGGCGTTACTGATGTTGTAGAGATCTCCAGCGGCATTGCGGTGGTTGCAGAAAAATATTGGCAAGCCAAAACCGCCGCTGTGAAACTCAATCCGGCATGGGAAGAAGTCGCGCTGGCAAAGGTTAACACCGCCCGGATTCGCAGCGACTACGATGCAGCCATGAAAAATGATGAAGGCCTGGTTGATACGGAGACAGGTGATCTGGACGCAGGCTTTGCGATGGCGCAAGAGGTCGTCGAAAGTGAATATTGGGCTCCTTATCTGGCACATGCGCCCCTGGAACCGATGAATTCTGTGGTCCGCATCGAAAATGGTGAAGCCGATGTGTGGTCTGGCACCCAGGGTGTCGGAATGGCGAGAGGACTGGTATCACGTTTTTCAGGCATTCCAATTGAGAAGGTGCGTTCACACAATACTTATCTGGGTGGTGCATTCGGTCGTCGCGGTACCCTTACACATATCATTGAAGCAACAGAAGTCGCAGTTGCCACTGGCAAACCTATTCATCTTCTGTGGTCGAGGGAGGACGATATCCGGCACGGCGTATACCGACCTGCCTCACTAATGAAGATCAGGGCAGGTGTTAATTCAGAGGGTGATATCACTGCCTGGCAGGCGAAACGCGTCGGCGGCAACATTACGCCGCGCACACTGCAAAACATGATGCCAGGATTATTCCCCGGGTTGGGTGATGGCACCATAGATTTCATGGTTGGTCTTTCCACGGACACCTTCAAAGGCTGGTTGGTGGACCCCACCAGTATCGAGGGGATCTGTGAGGACTATGACTTTAATAATACCATTGTGAATCATGCTACCGTGGACCATGATGTTCCGCTGACATTCTGGCGTTCTGTAGGTCATTCCTATACCGCCTTCGCCAAAGAAGGCATGATTGACGAACTGGCTGAAAAAGCCAGTATGGACCCGGTTGAATTCCGCCTTCGAAACAGCCAGAAAAAGCCAAGGTTCAATAACGTTATCAAGGTTGCCGGTGACGTGATGAAAAAAATGCAACCTGCAGCGGGCCGTTATCTCGGATTCGCGGCGCATCATTCATTTGCGACTGATGTTGCCGAAATCGCCGAAGTATCGGTCGAAAACAACCAGATTAAGGTGCACAAGGTCACATGTGTTGTTGATTGTGGTATTGCTGTTAACCCGGATATTGTCAGGGCACAAATGGAAGGTGCCGTCATGTACGGTCTCACTGCCACGCTACATGGCAACCTTGAGTTGGAACAGGGTGCTTTCAAAGAAAGTAATTTCCATGACTATCCTATTTTGCGGATGAACGAAGCACCTGCGGTAGATGTCATCATTATAGATAGCGGAACCGAACCGACGGGTGTGGGCGAACCTGGTTTACCTCCCATTGCGCCAGCTGTTGCGAGTGCGATATTCGCTGCGACCGGGCAAAGGCTGCGAAGTCTGCCCTTGAAACTTGTTTAGTCCGGACCTGAAAAAATTGAAGACGGCAAGGTTGTGATTATCGTACGAAAGAGAGTGCAGCAGGTAGGATGGAAACAGAAGGAGGGTGCCATCCGTGACTTCTACCACGACCTGATCGGTGTTCTGTCCTGTTAGCTGCGTGACCGGTGGTCTTATGATACCTGACTGAGGTCTCGGATCGTGAAAGTTGATCGTGTTGGCACCCGTAGACACTCGGACATAGTAGACACCGCTCAGGTAATTGTTCGGATGGTTGTGCATGCGATGTGACGCCCCCACACTGATCACGTTAGCCCAGCAGCCGGTCACTTCAATGTCATTCGCACCAATGTTCAAAAACCGCAAGACCTTATGAGCAGCACTGGTGATACAAGACATTACCTGCTCAAGTTCAGCTTCTTTATGAAGCAGCTGATGTGACTGCCAGTACGTTGCTTCTTCAATATCATCTATTTTTGGATTTATTTTTCTTATTGCATCAACGATGAGCGGATTTTGATTTGTAGTAATTTCCGCAGGCAGCTGGATCTTCCACACCAGTGTTGGAAACAAGCTATAGACATCAGAGTTCTGCAGCCAATCTTCATCATTCATTTGATGTCCTCCAGCGTTTGAACTTCGCAAAATACCTATCTGTTTCCCGTCCGGAAAGCCGCTTTTTTACAGAATTCACGCAACTTCTTAATATTGTGACTTTTCAAGTCAATCACTTAAAGAAGGAAATCGCACTCACAATTCTGTTTCAAGATAAGACTAGCTAAGAACTGGTCGACAGAGTACGGACTAATCGAATAATAGCCTCGGCACCATATCGAAATATCGGCCAGCCATCACCCGGAAGAACCGCATCTACGCCTGGCAAGGCTGCAAGATGCCTTAGTGACTCGACAGCCATTTTTTTGTCGCTCAACTTGGCATCAGGCAAGAGGCATAATTCTCCAGCCTTGTGGCATCGAATTAAATCGCCCGTAATCAGGGTGTTATCTTCGAGCAATAATGCTAGCTCGCCGGGTGTTTTGGATCCGGCCAGCTCAATTACTATCAGCCCAGGTACCACCTGATCACCGTTTTGCAGCCAATGATTACATGCTAATGGAAAGTTTGTCTTTTCCTGATTCGGACCATATAACTTTGCCCCGGTATCCCTGGCGATTTTCTCTGCGTCGCGACAATGATCACTGTTGGTAATGACAATGAACTTTGCGCCGCCCAGGCTTTCAAGACGTTGTTGATCGTGTGTTGACATGGGTAGAGGATCGATCAGCAGGTTACCGTCTCTTCTTTGCCAAAGCCAACTATTAAAGTCCAGTTCACGCTCTTCGTTAAATTCCGACCAACTGAACAAATCATCTCGGTGAAGCAATTTCATACTTTTCCCCTGATCAATACAAATTGCTGGCTGGCAGACGGCTTCGCGCAATAAAGGTTTATCGAGTCTGCTCTACCTTTAACGGGTAATCCATTGTTTTGACTGAATCAGGTTGTCAGTCTCTATGTTATCGTGTAGCCGCTATTGACCAGGCGAGCTGGCGCTCGGAGACCCCGCTGGTCTACCCCCAGAAATAACCCAGAGTTTTTGGTGTAAAAGCTTCTGTCCTGTTGTGATCTTTTCTATAATGGGTTTCGCGGCTATCCTTTTTGAAACGGTGCTGTCTACAACGCAATGGTTAGCGCCAATATTATTGAAGGAAAGAGGTGAGAAATGAGTGAACAATCCACTGTGACTGCAGCGGAGATCCCTGACCCCTATTCAATTCCGCTGGAAAGCATCAATGTTGCGCAGCCAGAACTGTTTCAAAATGATGCCCAATGGGCCTATTTCGAGCGTCTGAGGAAGGAAGACCCGGTTCACTATTGCGCCGAGAGTGCATTTGGACCCTATTGGTCGGTAACCCGATACAAGGATATTTTCGAGGTCGACACTAATCACCAGGTTTTTTCCTCCGCACGCGGAATTACCGTTGGGGGCCTCGGTGGCGCACCCCAGACCCAGAAGGAAACTGAGAACGAGGCCAAGCCGCAGTTCGACGGTTTCGGCATGTTCATCGCCATGGATCCTCCCAAACATGACCTCCAGCGAGCCACCGTGACCTCAGTGGTGGCACCACCGAACCTGGCATTGCTTGAGGGTACGATTCGTGAAAGGGCGATAGCGATTCTTGATTCCCTGCCCCGGGGTGAAACTTTTGATTGGGTGGACCTGGTTTCGATCGAACTGACGACACAAATGCTGGCTACCCTGTTCGACTTTCCCTTCGAGGATCGACGCAAACTCACTCGCTGGTCTGATATAGCTACAACGCCACCGGGAGTCGGGATTGTCGAATCTTCGGAGCAAAAGCGGGCAGAGTTGATCGAATGCCTTGAATACTTTACCCGATTGTGGAACGAGCGAGCCGCGGCTCCGCCAAAAAATGACCTTATTTCCATGCTTGCGCACGGTGAGGACACCAAAAACATGAGCCCGTTTGAGTTCCTTGGGAATCTCTTACTGCTCATAGTCGGTGGCAATGACACCACCCGTAATTCGATTTCTGGCGGGGTATATTTCCTCAACCAGAATCCGAAGGAGTACGACAAATTGCGAGCTGATCTCGACCTGATTCCTAATATGGTTTCAGAGATCATTCGTTATCAAACACCACTTGCCCATATGCGGCGAACGGCGCTGGAAGACACTGTCCTCGGCGGGAAAAACATCAAGCAGGGTGACAAGGTGGTCATGTGGTACGTCTCTGGTAATCGTGACGATGAGGCAATTCCCAATGCGGATCAGTTCATTATCGATCGGCCCAAGGTCCGCCAGCACTTGTCATTCGGGTATGGCATCCACCGGTGCATGGGTAATCGACTGGCGGAAATGCAGTTACGAATTATCTGGGAAGAAATTTCGAAACGATTCAGCAAGATCGAAGTCATGGCGGAACCCGAGCGTACTTATTCAACTTTCGTAAAGGGATATACTCATCTGCCTGTGCGCGTTCACGAATTTTAATACCAAACCGGTCAATCGATCATGAAGACTGATGACTAAAGACCAATGAATGAAGAGAACGACAATCTCTTTCAAACCATGGCGAAGCTGATCGCGGCGGGAATCGATCCAGCGAGTCGTGAAGAAGAAATCTGGCAGCGCTATGGAGAAACGGTGGCGGTGTTGATTCTGGATTCCTCCGGCTTTTCACGAGTCTCAATAAGCCATGGAATTGTTCACTTTCTGGCGCGCCTTATGCGTATTCGTGAGAAAGCAACCACGATTTTCGAATCCCACCACAGCAAGAACATTCACTTTGAAGCAGACAACGTTTTTGCCGTGTTCCCGTCGGTTAACGACGCGATTGCCAGTGCGTTGGAAATCCAGGAACAGATCTACGCCGCTGACCTCATGCTCACGGACACTGAACGCTACCAGGTCTGTATCGGCATTGGCTATGGACAAATGCTGTATTCAGAATCCCTGGAGGGGTATTTTGCCGATGAGATGAATTCTGCATCGAAGTTGGGAGAAAATATTGCCAATGGCGGAGAAACTCTGTTGACCGAAGCCGCTTACAAAAATGCGGAAAGCAACCTGGTGAGCCAGTTTTCACGGCGAGCCGTTGAGGTCGGAGGGGTGAACCTAATTTACTACGAACATCAGTTCAAGCCCTGATATTGCCCGGTAGAGGACCGATGTCTGAACTACTCGGTGGTATCTTCCCGCGTCACTACCTCCACGGAGACTTCGGCAAACTCAGCCACCGTTTTCTTCTGTTGACCTGAGCCTGAACCAGGTTTGGTAATTGATATCCCTCTTGTTTTAGCCGCAATGTGTTCGGGTTTTTCGGTGACGAAGTAGACATCATCATTTGCTTTTGTAGTTGCTATCTCGCCCAATGGGCTGGTACTGGCGTACAAAATCAACTTTTCCTTACCGAAAGGGCCGCCCACGGTTAACTCAAAATCATCCTCCGCATTCGGCACTTCAAAAATAGTCGCACCGGCAAAATAGTTCTTTGTACGATGCAGGTTGGGCAGCAATTGAACATTGTTGTCGGCGGCATCGATGTATAACAGACGAGCATAAAATGGCTTGTTACCACGAAGATAAATTTTAATGCTCTCGCCGCTGATGAAACTGTCCTCATTGGTCCAGAGTTCAACATTGAGCGGTGCCCGTGGGTTTGCCATCATTTGGCTGCTGTTAATTTTCTGCATCTGTGCGGGATTGGGAAGTACTTCAGCCCTGATCCGGATAGTGAAACAGTCCCTTGGGTCATCCCAGCTTTTGGAAAGAATATCGATAACCTGAACATTTGCCTTTGCAAACGCCTGCACAAGATCATTCTTTAATTGAAAGTTCTCGATCACGGTTTCGCTTTCCAGGTAAGTTGAGGTGAACTCGATGGCCAGTCGTTTAGCATCCTGGAGTGCCGAGTTTTCAGTTTGTTTGCGTGATTGCTCATCTCCCATGCAGGATGATCCGTCTGCCTCCGTGATAGAAGACTGCTGTGCATGAGCTACTGAAAACAGCAGACTGGATGTGAAGAACAACAGGTAGATAGCTGTCGATGTTGATTTTGATGTTGTCATCGTAGCGCGACTCCTACGCAAGAATATTTTACCGAACTATCTTAAAGAACTATTATGACACCCGCATCATCCAGGAACCCTTTGCTGACGAGCGCCTGCAGTCTTTCAGAAGCATCTTTCCCAAGTACTATCTCGGTTCTGGTATCACCAAAGGTGCGCAATGCCTTGATAACAACCGGACGGTCACCAACGATTGGATGACGGCGCGCCGTTGCCAGATCCCGGGTGAATAACGACACTAGTTGACCGCGGTCCCGGGCATTAGTCTGGTGTTTGCTATTCGGGTAGAGGACTCCACTTTGAATTTTTCTGATCCTGGGAGACATCGACGGAATAAAATTACTGCCCCTCGCATCAAGAACGAGGCCTGTGGGCCCAGTGTCTTTCACTTCAATAATGCCAGGGTGAGTACTGATGAGTTCTTCGAGAGCCTCAATTCGCTGTGACAGGTTGTCGATGGCTTCCTGCCATGGCATTTGTTGTTCCGCGAAACTCTGTGGCACAAGTACGTTCAGGGAACTGTTGACTATTCTGTGTATCCACTCACGATTTGGGTCTGTTGGGCTCGCAATTGTATTAACGTCAGCGCCGAGGACCTCTGTATAGATGTCTTTTGCGAACTTGCCGCCAATAGGCGCGATCATCTGGACAAGGCAGCTGCCGTCGTCCTGGGGCGCTCGTTTTACGATTGTCGCACCCTTAACCAGACCACTGACGCTGGTTTTGATCACATCGCTATCCAGCATCATATCGGTAACAACCGTCGCGCTGTTGACACGAACGCCCTGTATAGATTCGAGAATGTTGCGTTGGGCATCAACCACGGCAGCCCGACAGGCCAGTAGTTTTGCAGTGCTGGGTGGCTTGTCTGCTGGCGCTACCCCTGCACCTTCAGCGGTAACCTGGCCTGAACTCCAATTGACCCCACTGTTTGCGCCAACCCACTCAATATAGTCGTCTGCATGAGCTCCAAAGCTGATGAGCAGAAACAACGTGACGGCCATTCTTGGATGAAATGTCATAGCTTACCTCCTTAGTAACTCACATCTCCCAGTACCGTTATGCTACTGGCATCTGGTTGCCACTCATTGTTTTTAGCATCGACATGATAAGTAGAACTGTTTTGAATGTGGAAAGGTTGATTGCTGATAAATCGCATACCGGTAAAGGTAGGCTGTGACTGACCGGAAATCACCACGCCACTGGCTTTGGCGCCACTAATCAGCGTGTCGCGAATAGCGGGCCGGGACGAGCCGCTAATTGTCAGGCAATTGAATTTGCAGTTTTCAAGCTCTGAGTCAGAAATCAGGGGCTCTCCTGCATTAATCTGGATTGGAATACCTGCACCCGTTACCAGCAAGCCTGTCAGTGAAACAGGGAAGGTGCTTTGCAGCACCAGGAATTCATCAAACCCTTGCGAACCCACGGCACTGACCTTGACCAGGGATTCTTTTGAACCAAAAGTATGTAACTCACCCATCACCGTCAGTTTTGCCCGGGGGCTGACCTGGATCTCAACACCAGGGGCTATCAGCAGCACACCATCTGTGGCAATTCGACTTTCGTTTCTAAGTATGTACGGGTTACCTGCGATTGTCAGTTTATATACACCGGAAATAACAGCCGGTAGCTCATCTGTGATGGCTGTCGCGTCGGCGAAGCGAGCATCAGGTGCAGCAGTAACCGATACCCGGGCGGCTTCTGAAATGTTGCCTGCCTTGTCCATCGCTCGTACTGAAACATAATACTCCTGGAAATTATTAAGTGAATTGACCGTGTAACTGGAATTGTCCGATTCAGCTTCTGAAGTCGGCGAACCGGTTTCACTGTCTGCGACTGCAATGTGATAACCGGCAACATTGGTATCGGATGACGGATCCCAATCCATCGTTACGCTCATGTTGTTTGACTGCACCTTGAGGCCAGTTACTTTTTCCGGCGGGATGTTGTCAATATTCAACAAACCGTAGGGTGATATCCAACTACGGGTCTGTCCAAATTCATCCTGTAACCGTCCGGTAACGACAATATCAGTGACATTATACTTTTTGTCAATAATCAGTTCACCAACATACTGGCCAGCGTCAGCCTCTTCGAGAATCACCAGTCCAATCCCTTCGATGCTGGCCACTGCAATCAAACCAGCGTCACCTTCCATCGCAATTTCCAGCCTGTCACCATACTTGAGGAATTGCCCAACACCAGAGTGGGCAACATTGGTGATAGAGGGGCTTCTTTTCTGGTTGAGAACTGTCGGCTGTGGCATGTCTTTAGCCAGGGCGCGACCTAAATCGTCCGCCGCTCTGTATAAATTCAGGTCGCCGTAAACATGTTTTGCCGCGATTAACGCATTCAAAATGAGTCCGACCGGTGTGGTTGAGATACCGCCCGCGTGACTTCGTCTCACATCCTTAACCTGCCAGATAACCTTGTCTGATGAGTTAACAAAGTTGAGTTCAACACCGACAGAGATCTGGGCATAGATAGCAGCGAGGGTTTTATTGTAGTGGGTGATATTGCCGTAAATCAGGCCGTCCACGCCCAGCAGTTGGCTCAATTCGGCACGGGAGCGAGACATCAGTTCTTCGTTAGTCGTAATGCCTGCCAGCCGTAATCGCCTGTCCACATCCTGCCAGTGAATCATTCGGTAATTTTTCGACGAAAAATGGTTAAACATGGTCTGTCGAACGACCGAATAAGCGAATTCACTATCGGTCTTGTTGGCAAAGGGCAAGACTGCAACGGTAGTTGGTAAACCCTCAGTGGTTCTGGTGGATTCAATGCTTCCGGTCTTGAGGGCTGGCATCGTTGCCACGGTGTTAGTTGTCGAAACGGCGCAACCTGAAAGCAGAAGAATAGCGGGGATAATCAGCTTTAACTTAATGCTCACTAACAAGCTCCTTTATTGAGTGTCATTGTTCACTATTGTGGGTTCACTATTCGGGGTTCACTATCAGGTCATTGTAAAGTGAATCGTCATGGGGATGAATATAAGGGCCCGGGGTCCGGGGTGCGACGGAGTCTCCACTGCTGCCGAAGAGCCAGGAATTGCCCATCTGATCGGTGAGTTGCGTGAGACTCTGTATGGCAATTTCGGTAGTTACCAGGAATGTGGGCAGTTGGTTAACGACCGGTGTTGCTGCCCGGAGCAAAATATCTGTTTCTGATATGGTCTTTGTTGCCTCAGTAGTCAATTGCGTGACCTGCTGTAACAATGGCTGGAGGTTCTCATTTGTTCGCACCACCATCTTGTCAACCCCAACCATGGTGTGTTGCAGTGAGGCCAGGCTGCTGTCGACAGATTGGGTCAACTTTGGCAATGACTTGCTCACTTCCGCCAGGTTTGCAGTGACCTGTTCCAGGTTATCGAGGCTGCGGTATACTTTGTCCTGGTTTTCGGTAATGCCGGAGGTGATTAGTTCGACGTTGTGGATGATCTCAGTGACCTGGTTCTTTATTTCTATAATTGCGGTTTCCTGGATAATTGAACCCAGACCTTTCGGCTTGTCCGTGTGAAGAAACGAATCAGGTTGCAACAGTGCCTTATCCTGCTCCCCGGGTAGCAGAATTAGCCCACTACCGGTGAGGAACATATTAATGCCAATTTCACTGTCGACTTCCAACCGGCTGCCAACGGTGTAAAAATCTGCGTAACTTGATGAAAGACTAAGATCAACTCGTACTGCGCCGTCGGAAAACTTAACCTCAGTGACCTTCCCGATAACGACACCACGTAGTCTCACCGCAGCTTTCGGGGCAATACCGTAAGTCTGGTCAAGGGATGTGTAAAAGGGTATGCCTTCATCGGCTAGTTGTTGAATCTTCGGAATCAGGAAGCCGAGCAGAAACAACAGTACTGCACCGATGACAAAAAGTCCGACAACTCTGTCCTTGGTTCCGACCTCGAACGGTGTGTATGCAGATGTTTTCATTGTTAGGCGGCTACCAGATTATTGTTTTCTATTAAGTAGACCCGATCAGCTCGTTCCTTCACAATATCACTTGATGTGGCCATGATGATAGCCATGGGATATTTAGCTTGCCGATCTTTCAATGCCTGCATTGTATCCCTTAAGTAGTCTTCTGGCATCCCACCCTCCAGTTCGTCGATTAGCAATAACCCTGGTTTGACGATCAGGGCCCTGGCGAGGTTGACCATCCGTGTCTGGACATCGTTGAGTTGATGTGGCCGAAGTTCGTACTGATATTCAGGTATTGCGAAGAATTCACATACTTCGTGTACCATCTCGCTGATCTCGATATTAGATAACTGGGTATGAAACTGCATCGGCAGGCTGATGTTCTGGAAAACCGAGTAAATACTCGCAAGACCCTGATCCTCGTACACATAGCCCAGGCGGAACCGAATTTCGGCAGGTGTCTCTTCTAGCAGATTGTAGCCTTCGAACCAGACTTCGCCGTTGACGCCACGCAGAAATCCAGCGATACCCTTTAACAGGCTGGTACCACCGTCCAATACGTCTGTGTGCACGGCCACGATCTGATCATCGGGTACGCTCAGGTTCACATCGTTAAACACGAGTTGATCCGGGTATTCGATATGCAGGTTTTTTACTTCAACGCCCATCAGCAGCCCTACTGTGTGTATGCGAGTAATGACAAAACAATGTTAATGAGGAAAAAGACCATTAGTTGCGACGTAGTGGAATTGGAAATTGCCGTAGAAATATCTTCGAAACTGTCCGTTGCCTTTGCGCCGAAGTGAATGGATATCACGCCAATAATCATACCACCGAGGACCGCTTTGACGGCGTTAACCGCGATTTCATTGAGCGTAATTTGATCCAGTATCGCTGTGAGAAAATCCAAAAAGACAACACTGGGGTCAGACATCCATATAAACACGTAGGCGGACAGGACGCAGACGAAATCAAAATAAATAAACATCAGGAACAGCGAAATCGGAAATGCAAAGAAAACCGGTAACAGAAATAGAAACACCGGGTTTATACCCAGTCCATGCAGGACCTGGAACTCTCTGGTCAGGCGCAGATAGCCAATTTCGGAGGTGATGGCGGTGGCGGATCTTGCAATCAGAATAATCCCGGAGACGAGGGGACCCAATTCCCTGAAAATGATCACTACAAAGAGATAGCCATACTGGTTGGACAACGCGTCTTGTGAGAAATAATCGAATAATCGGGACATCAGCAAAGCGCCGATGAAAATCGCAATCATGCCATTGATGTACAGTGCTTTTACGCCGGTATTGTAAAGCTGGCGAATAAACAAACGGAAGAAGACCTGTCGCCGTTTACCTTCGAGGAGGTGTTTGCTGGTGGCCAGTGCAACGGAAATAAGTCCAATAATGTCCAGGATGTAAATTATCGCTTCCCGGGGCTTGCGTCCACAGGCACTAAGGAAACTGCTGATACCTGCCTTGGCCGAGCCTGCTAGTGAGCTCACTACAAGCTCAACTGCCAGGCGTTAACGCTGTTGGCGCGATCTGTGTCCCCAATTGCGCGCAGCGCCTTGATCGCCCTGTAGGCGAATACTTTTGCTTCTTGCAGGCGATTGTTTTCAGCGTTTTGACGGGCAAGGCGAACCAGGGTATCGGCGACGCCGCGGGCATCTTCGGCGAGTTGATAATATTGCAGTGCGAGTTGGTAATGAATGGAAGATCCACTTGACAGACCAGCGCGGTAGTAGATAAACGCCCGGTCCGCGGGATTGTTCGTAACATTGTTTTTCAGGTCATCCTGGATCAGTTCTATGGCCTTGTCTGTTGTTCCAAGATAGGTATGAACAACCGCTTGTTCCAGGGAGGTGCTGGCGAACCTGAGTGCGTCAGCAAAGTGTTGAGGGTCTTCGTTGACCTGGCCCGACAGCAGATGGGTCTGGTAGAAGATGTGCCTGGATGATAACTGAACAGACAGAGTTTCTAATTCAGAAACCTGTACCTCAGCCTCAGCACGATCCCCCTGCCGCAACGCCATTCTCGTTTTCAGGTCATGTATTCGCCATTGCCCGGCCAGATCATCAAAGGATTGATACTTCTGCAGAGCATTGTCTGCACTGGTTGATGCATCGGCATCAAAATTCAGATTTGCTGCACTGACTGCGCTTTGTTCCATTGGGTCGATCGTTGGGGATTGATTAATCGGACCAGTGCTACTACATCCAGACGCAATGAGGAGAATAGCAGAACTAAGTCGCTTCCAGCTTCTTCTCATATTCACGTTCCAAAATTCGAAGTAGGGTGGGTAGTCGCTCCACTGTGTTTACATAGCTGTTGAGAATTTCTTTTGCTTCGTCGTAAGTTCTTTGTTTCAACAAAAACTGGAAATTGGTACGTATAGGGGAGAATTGTTCCTGGTCCAGCAACGCTTCCATCAAATCTGTGAAATCATCGTATTGACCGCGTTCAAATGAACGCCTGGATCGATTGAGTTTGTAGTGCAGGATCACAGGGGCAATCAGGGAGTTGGTGATAAACGCAGTGAACAATGCAAGGAAAGTCACGATAAAATCTCCCACCTTGTCTTTTGCAATACCTATCCACTCAGCCAACTCTTCACTTGTCTGGGCGGATTCTGTAGTTCGTATGGCTTCAATTTTTGTTTTAGCAGCGAGGTTTTGGGGATTTATGCCCAAAGCAATCCGGTAGGCTATTTCTGCTCTATCCAATTCGTCCAGTCCATACAAGGCTTGACCTTTTAGATAGTACAGACCATCGTCTTGCGGCCATTTCCCAGTCGCCAGAACTGCTAACGCGAGAGCAGTGACGTAATCACCGGTACGGATATGCTTTTCCACCGTAACCATGCTCATATTTTTGGATGCGGTCAGCTTGGCAAGTTCCATTTCAATCTGGTCAAGCAATGCGGCGAGTTCTTCGTTGTAGTCTTCCTCTAACACATCACGGGCTACTTGTTCGGCTTCGCCCATTAGTCCGACATCGAATAAATGCCGCGCATACAGCGAGAGCAGAAGAGTATCCTTTGGGTATTGAGCAACGGCATCTTTCAGAAACAACCTGGCCTGTTTAGCGTCGGTGGCTACTAATTTCTGCGCTTTTATGTAGGCTTTTCTGGGGGATTCGAAATTACGATCGACAGCATAGGACTGGAAACAAACCAACAGCAGAAAAAAGCTGCAGGTAAAAAATGAAAACAGCCTGTTCACCTTAAATAGCCACCACAATCAGTACTCCGGCCTTGTTCATCGCCTCCATGGTGCTCGGACTTTGCTGTACGCGAGCTGCATCCTGCTTGCTGATAATCAGGTCAGACGAAAAATTCTTGTAGGTCGACAGCGCCTTGATGATAAACGGCGACGTAGCTACACGGCGATCCTTAATCGCGTCATTTAAATCAAAGTCGTAGGAAACGCCCCTGTTGTTGACGATATCGCTATAAGAAGTACCCTCGTTCGGATAAATGATGTTGCCTTCGTCGTCCCTGATCTTCGGTATGGTCGCCAGCTCAAAGTCCGTGACACCACTGGCATTAATGAGTAACCCGGAGAACTGATTATTGGTCTGGTAGTTACTGATTGCCTCATTGAGCATTTCATCTATCGCTTGACCGTCCTGGATATCGGATCCTTGTTGCATCCACTCCAGCAGGCGGCGGTAGGCTTCTACTTCAGATTCCTTTCTGATAGTAATTGGCGATGATGCATGGGCGAGGGGAACCAGCGCATCGAGAAACTGACTACCAACCGCACCCATAGAGAGCAGTAATCGTTGGGTTTGAATTTTGGACCAGGATGGTGCGGGGAGATGATTATTGGACCGGGCAGTATTCGCCCGGTCTGGCCAGGCAACCTGCAGGAATTGTCCGGCAATGGGCATAGCCAGGGTGACCGTGGCAATATCATTTTGATAATTTTCCTCAATCACCCGGGCACCTTTGATAATGCCCTCAATCTTCGTTGTCGTTTCCCGGCTTTCGTTCATCAGTTGATCGGTTATGAGAGTCGAGTCGATTCGAACACCGCGGGTAATCTCAAGAAGGTTCCGCTGCCCGTCAACAATTGCTGCCCTGCGGGCGAGAAGCTTGCTCTGGGCTTCACTCATTCCGGGTTTGGCTGTGCCGTAACCATTGGCAAACACCACGCCTTGCGTCCAATTGATTCCGCCTGCGGCGGTCTCCTTCACAACCTCGTCTGCTTGTAATTTCTGGCTGGGAATTATCAGCATTAAAATCCACAAGTTAGCAGCTAACTTTACGTTCATTGTCGAGCCTTTCGCCTTCAGGTTGTGCGATTCTATACCAACACTGTTACGTTCTTCATACAGTAACAGTAAAATCTGGTTAATTCGTTGTTTCCACTGGAAAAATGCTGCGATTTTTCGCATGATACCGGCATTCTAACGACATCAGGGTTAAAGCCGGGTGAGAAACTCAACATACTCACTTCTCTTGTTGGTACTTACGTTAACTTTTCTTCAACCCATTGCGGTGGCGGAAACTGGTTCCCGTGGTGTTACCGTTAATCTTCGCAGTTCCGAGAAGGCTGATGCCCCCATCAGCGAAAAATACGACCTGTACGCAAAAAGCTATGCGCTGGTCATCGGCATTGACGAATATGACAACGGCTGGCCCAGGCTCAGCAATGCCGTTGCCGACGCTGTCGCTATTTCGGGTGCCCTGGAGGCAAAGGGCTTTGAGGTTGAGTTACATAAGAACCTGAGCTCCAATGAACTTAACACAGTGTTCAAACGATTCTTTATTCTCAAAGGTGATGATCCATCGGCCCGGTTGTTTATCTGGTTCGCCGGTCACGGAACGACGGTCGACCATGAAGGGTATCTGATTCCCAGAGATGCCCCGCCTCCAACCCAGGGTGCAGAATTCAAGTACGCATCGGTGGCTTTGAGGGATTTTGGAACCTTTATGCGCCAGGCTGTGTCGAAACATGTTTATGCGGTGTTTGATTCGTGTTTCGCGGGTACTGTTTTTTCCAGTCAGAGGGCGATTCCTCCAGCGGCGATTACCCGTGCCACTACCTTCCCGGTTCGTCAGTTCCTCACCTCAGGGGATGCTGACCAAACTGTTTCTGACGATGGTGCATTCAGGGAACTCTTTATACGTGCCATCAATGGTGATGAAAGGTCCGATGCAAACGGTGACGGTTATGTGACTGCCAGCGAGCTGGGTATGTTTTTGGGCGATCGGGTGACGAACCTGACGGAGTCGCTGCAAACGCCGAGATATGGCAAGTTAAGGGACAAGAATTTTGATCGGGGAGATTTTGTTTTTATTCTGCCGGAAAATGTCGTCGCCCAGACCTTGAAAACCGCTCCCATAACAGTAAACCGTTCCAGTGCAGAATTATTATTCTGGGATTCCATAAAAAACGCGGAGAGCCGGACAGAGTTTGACGCTTACCTTAAGCAGTATCCTGAGGGACCCTTTGTAACCTTGGCATTGTTAAAACGGGACGAGATAGTGGCCAGGCAAAAGGCGGCTCAACGAGCTGCGGTCAGGGAAGAATTTGAAGTTGAGTTTATGGATCACGACCTTGAAGCGATCAAAGTAGCCAATGTCAGGCAAGCACCATTTCCATCCGCGACCCGGGTTGGACGCCTGAAGAAAGGCGCCAGAGTCTGGGCCATAGGCGAAACCAAAACAAGAGGGGGTGTCTGGTACAGGGTCGCCAGGGATGGAATGGAATTGGGATTTGTTTATAGCCCGCTTCTTGCCAGTATAAGTCGCATGGATGAGCGTGTTGTCGTTCAGGCGCTGCCATTTGAGGAAGTGACTGCAGAAGACATTCAGCAGGAAGAGGCCCAGGTCGAAACCATCGAGGAAATGTCAAGCAGCAATAGCGCTGATAGACGGCTTTCATTTCTCTTGGATGACCTGCTGCTGGATGTGACGCCGATTAAAGATGACGGCTGGCAATCGGCAGTTCCAGAACCGATACAGAACGAGACCACTGCGACTGGGCCTTCGAACCAACAACAGAATAGCTTTGACAGCAAATTTAAAAATGTCCTTGAGAGTCATGAAACTGCCCAGAGCCCGCAAACTGCCCAGAGCCCGCAAACTGCCC
>DUAT01000011.1 GCA_012960755.1 Gammaproteobacteria bacterium | reverse complement strand
CGTAGCTGCCCGTCAGGTCGAACAGACTTCCTGCCAGAATCGGGCCAATCAGAACTGGAACTGTCGCTAGCACCATCGCCACAACTCCCTGAATCGAGCCGAAATTTCGAAGCCCGAACGTTTCCATAACGACAAGAGACATTAGCGGCCCAATTCCTCCGAATCCGGCACCAAAATATATGATCGCCGGCCACACAAAACCGGATGATCCGGCGAGGGTCACAAGGACGACACCCGAAGACATGATGGATATCGCTATGACGAAAGAAATTCGTGCAGTCAATCGTTCGCTGAGTAGCCCCCAGCTAATCTTGCTAGCCAGGGCCATCCCGGCGAGAACAGTCAACACCAGAGTCGATTGCGACGATCCCCATCCCACAGATTGCATGTGCGGAATTAGCTGCGTCATGAACGAGGGGTAGCTGAATCCAGCGCACGTGACTCCAGCCAACAGCAGCCAGAATTTTCGAGTGTTTAGTGCTTCTCGCAGAGAATAGTCACCGGGATTAAACCCATTGCTATCGACGGGACCGGAATCGGACTGCTGTGCGTTGTGAGATTGAGGGACACTACGAACGATGAACCAGATCGCTACCGCAACTAGCAGCACTCCGGTACCGATGATCGCGTAGGCCAGTCGCCAGCTTTGAAATTGAATGACGAGGCTTAAGAGTGGTACTCCCACAAGGCCAAAAACATTGTTGCCGGCGATAGCCGTCCCCATCATGCGACCGCGAGTAGCCGGGAACCAAGTACCGACCAACTTTCCGACTGGTAAAAACGTGCCAGGGAACCCGATTGCCAACATCGCACTGAGCGCATACCAATGCCACAGCTCAGTCATGCCAGCACGACCGAAGAATGAGGTACCGACGATCATCAGGGAGACCGTCATGATCGTCCGCGATCCGTACTTATCGACACCCCAGCCAACGATGGGCGACAGTAGCCCGGAGATGAGACCGATAGAAAGCGACAGGTTTATCTGGGTCCGAGTCCAACCAAACTCCTGCTCAAGCGGTTCGACGAACATGCCAAAGCCGTACTGGGAACCGCCCGACGCGAACGCGGTTGTGAAAAATGAGGCCCAAACGATTGCCCAGCCTCGGGACATGGGCCATCGACTCTTAGCTTCGGTCGAGGATCTATCCAACGATGATTCCGTTCTAGTGGGGTGTTCGACCGCAGAACAGGGTGCGGAGTCTATTCCTGTATTCCGGATGCTGGTTGGCATCACAATAGGATTTCAACTCATCTTAGGGGCGGTGACTTGGAAGAGATCTGAAGATTAGTGGAGACCAACGTCTCCGCTTTTTGCCTGCATCAGATCGAGTTCTGCTTTCATCTCGACCACAACATCTGCGTAAGCCGGGTCAGCGTAGATATTGTTCATCTCGGTCGGATCTTCCTTTAGGTCGAACAGTTCCCATTCTTTTGCGAAGCTGGCACCACGTGCACCCATTTCTGCAAGCGCATCACCGAAGTAGATCAACTTGTGCCGTTCATCGCGGGCCACAGTGGCCCCTGTGCGTTCGATCTCAGCCTTCAATTTGGTCACAATTTCTGCATATTCGGGATCTGAATAAACGCTTACTAACTCGTATGAATCGAGTTCAACATCGTACAGTTCCCACTCCGGCGGGATGCTGATGTCCTGCGTGCCAGACGATCCGAGCGCCTCGCCGTAGTAGTAAATCAACTTGTATCGATCGTTTCGCACCCCGTAGTGGGCGACTATCTTGTGCCGAGGTGGCATGTGCATCCAGTAGCGGTAGTACATGCTGGATTGCCAATCTTCTGGCGTCTCTCCCTTTAACAGTCCCCTTCCGCTCGATCCTTGCATCTGCGCTGGAGCATCTATCCCCGCGTAGTCGAGCAGGGTCGGAGCAAAATCGACGTTCAACAAAATATCGTCGGACAGTGAACCTGCTGGAATTTCGTTCGGGAATCGGGCAACGAACGGCATTTTCAGCGATTCTTCGTACATCAGTCGTTTGTCGTTGTACCCGTGCTCGCCAATGAACATGCCCTGGTCTGACGTATAGATCACCAACGTGTTTTCAGCGAGGCCGTTTTGGTCGAGGTAGTCCAGTAGTGTGCCGATTCCGTCGTCGAGAGATTGAACCGTCCGCGTGTAGTCGGCTACGTACCTTTGGTACGCCCAGCTACGCATTTGTTCGGCGGTAGCACCTTGCGGTGGCGTTCCCTTCACGTACCGATCAGGCAGCCACTCAAGGCGTATGCCAGCGATCTTGGCGGCGAGCGCACGATTCGAATAGTCGTCGTGCAGGGTGTCGGGCTCAGCAAACTCACCTTCCACGCCAACGTCGAGATGTCGCTCGGCGGGGTCCCATGGAGAATGCGGGGCCTTATGATGCACCATCAGACAGAACGGCTCGTCGCGACTGGCGCCATCCAACCAGTCGACGGCCAGATCGGTGATGATGTCGGTGACATAGCCGAGGATGACCTTCTCTTCGCCCATCTCGATCATTGTCGGATCGTAGTAAACCCCCTGACCGGGAAGGATGTTCCAGTAGTCAAATCCTTGGGGATTGCTTTCTTCGCTGTTACCCAGATGCCATTTGCCGATCATCGCGGTTTGGTAGCCGTCAGATTTCAGAATTTTTTGAACCTGCATCGGACGGGAGCTATCCAGTTCGTCTGCGAGGGTTTTGACGCCGTTTCGGTGGCTGTACTGACTCGTGAGGATAGTTGCTCGGCTCGGTGTGCAGATGGCATTTGTGCACATCGTGTTCGTGAGCCGCACCCCTTGAGCGGCGATCCGGTCGATATTTGGCGTCTTGTTGATGACGCTGCCATAAGATGAGATCGCGGCTCGTCCATGGTCGTCGGACATGATGTACAAGATGTTCGGTCGGTCGGACACGTACGGGCTCCTAGTTCAGTTTTTCTCGAAGTGACTAAGAGTACAACGACCGAAGAACAGCGCACCCACTATCGTCGGCTCTAAACGATTAGCTAGACGCAGACAATTCACTGAGTAGCTAATTTGAGCGGTCAGAAGTTGTCTATACCCAGACCAATTACTGTTACCTGGACCTGTCCGCGCACGGGGAGTCTTGGGCCGACGAGGAATATCATCAGTGCTTTCGTCTCGCATTTCAGATTATTGCGTATGCAACACACCGGGACATGGGTACGAATAACAGGACGTTTGAACTTCCGCTCGAGCAAGCTGGCTCAATACGACTAAATAAATACCCATTTCAGGTCGCATCCAAAGGGGTCACCGATAGTCGCCACACACTATGAAAAATCATTAGGTGGGAGTTATTGGTGCCGAGGCACCTAAGTAACGTACCGTTTTATATCAATTCAATCGTCCATCGGCAGAGCTTTCATATAACCGATTAATGAGCCTAACTCCTCAGCACTGAGTTGCTCAAAAACGTTGTGTACGGTCCCGATCCTGAAAACGTCTTCCAATGTTTGCGCGCTACCATCATGAAAGTACGGGGCAGTCATCCATACCCCGATCAAACTAGGTGTGTCAAAGTTAGTTCCACGTCCATGACTGTTCTTTTCTAACAGCTCATCCCCAGTACCAACCTCATGTAACTCACGATCTGTAAAAATCGGAGGTACATGACAACGCTCACATTCCAGAGTTGTGAACATCTCCCTCCCCAATTTCAGCTCAGTTGCATCCACCACGTGAGGTGAACTTGGAAACAGCAAAACAGCTAAGTAAGAGGCCAGCGCATCCAATTGAGATGACATTCCAGCGTGTGCAACCCCGAGTGTGTCATGCGCTTCTCCATCTATCAGACCATTTCCAACCTGTATGTCACGTATCGTCACCTCCACATCCTGCAATTCATCAAGATCTCCAGACCAGTGAATTGGTAATGTACGACTCACTCCAAGAAGGGAAGGGGTGTTTCTTGGCCCATCAGGAAAGCCCAGCCATGTACGAGCGTCCATCATGCCATCGAAGTGGCATGTAGCACAGGAAATCCAGTTATCTGTTGTCAAAAGCGGCTCACTTGCGGAATTGAAAATTCTTTTCCCTGTTAATACATTTTGCGCAAGCGGTATATCAGTTAGATCAACAGTATGAGTGACATTCAGGTCATCTGTATTGATGACCGATAAAGTACCGTCCAGCACATTGTTGACGAAGACTTGGGCACCATCAGACGTGATGGCTATCCCACGCGGATTAGCTCCAACAGTTATATGGGCCACACCACGATTGGTACGTTGGTCTATCACCGATATGTCGTCACTCCCAGCATTTACGACATATACAATATTTTCATCCGGTGAAATCGCTACTGAAAATGGCATATTTACTGGTTCATCAGCTGTATCAAGCGTAATACGCTCACGGACCAGTAATTTGAATTCGGACAGGTCTAATACATTCACTACCGGAAATACAGTTGAGTCAAAAAGCAACGCTGTGTTATCGGTATTCGAGCGGATCTGGGGCAGGTAGGCTTTCTTACCCTGGGGGCCTATCACAACAAACTGATTTAGGCTTATATCGGAACCAGTGGAAACAGTACCGCTCACTGTCAGCGTCCGTATATCGATGTCGGTGACATCACCGGAGAATAAATGGGTAACCAGTAACCGTTTGCGGTCGGCGGTTAACGCAAGGCCTGCAGGAAAAGCTTCGACCGCGATGCGGCCAACCTGCCTGCCGGTTTCAAGGTTTATCACGCCCACATTGCCCGCAGCGAGTTCAGCCACGTAAACATTGGTCCCATCAGTAACAATCCCATACGGCATCAGTCCCACGGGATACCGGGCAACCTCAGCAGCGCGGTCGAGACTGACTACGGATATGTTCGCCGAGCCATGGTTGCTGACCAGCACTTTTGCTGAATCTGACGTGAAACAAAGGGTCCTCGGGTCGTCACCAACAGGAATTTCTGCCTTGATCACCAGAGTAGCGGTGTCGACCAGGGTAATTGAGCCGCTATCAGGATTGACCGCCGCAACAAGTCTTCCGTCGGGAGAAACAGCTACAGATGAAGCCGATACCGGGCTGCCAGAGACACGGCTGAGTGTCGGTTCAGGAGTCGCGCTTGGTGGTACTGATTCAGTCGCGGGCGGCGGTGTCGGTTCTGTATTAACCGTAGCTTTTGAAACAGCGGTTACCGTTTCAAAAGGTTGAACAAAATCTGTTGTCGAAGTAGCAAAACCACAGGCTGCGAGTAGTAGGTTCAGAAACAGCAGAAACAGAGTCATCTGCAAAATCTGGCAGATATTCAGCAATTTATCCTCCCTCTCTGACTACAGACCTGACAGACCTCCCCGCGGCGATAACGACACTCAATCACCGGGCTGGCATATGGATATTTCGTCGAACAGTACTTCACTGTCATCGAGTACTTCCAGCCAGATTCCTCCAGGCGGGAGCGGGTCTGATTCCGGCTGCTGAATCTCCATATCACCATTTACGGCAACATAGAAAACTCCTTTTTGAAGTCCTATTTCTACTACGTGCCATTTACCAGATTCATGCGTACCCATTCCATCGGCAAACCGAACTCCACCACGCATGACGTTGGTACTGTTTTCGCTGAAGGAAACTAGATAACGGTTGCCGTCCTTCGCGTGAAAATTAAGATGCACATTACCCTCAATAATCTTCACCAACATGCGCCACACTACTTCCCCCCAGTTATCCCCTGCGAACGCGTGAACGTGTCCCTCACCCCGTAACGCCGGAGTGTCTGAGTCGTCCGTCTGTATGACCGACCAAGCCTGCTGGTCACTGAACTCCCAACCTGGCGTACCATTTTCAAAATTACTATTGAAGAGTTGGGTTTCATTAGCAAGGCAGTCGGTCTGATCAGTTGCTAAACTTTCCAGCTTTGCGGGCGTATCGGATCCGGTACTGAGGAAGCGCGGCACCCGGTTTCCATGCGTGACTATCGTGCCGGCAGCAATCCGTCCTGTTAGGTCTGTAAGGTGATAGGTAACGGTAACTGTATCGGCAAGACTCCCGGTATCGAAATTTTCAGCCAGATGATTCATGTCCTCACTATAAAGTTCCCAGGTGATTGAGCCGTTTTCGACAGGCAGTTCAGTGTCAACCAGCACGATGCCTGGCATCGTGACGGTTACCCGCCCCGTTGTTCCAGTCCAGTCCTGTGGCAGCAATGCCGTAAAGCTTGCTCTAGAGTTGCCGGAGTACCAGTTAGCCGGGCCAAGCATGGTCAGATCAGTGGACAGGTTTAGTGGCAGCGTGTCACTGTCTTTTACGACAAATGTGAAAGTTCTCCCATCAGGAGTAAGTGGACCACCCTGAGGGTAAGGTTTCTGCACCGATCCCGCACTGGTCATACCGTCGTGTGTCACCGTCAAATCAACAGTCCAAAGGCCTGGTATATCAACCTCGAAGTCATCTTGCGGATCGTAGAAATAGCCGACTGCGTTTCCCCGACCGTCAAACGATCGAGTACTGCCGTCAGGTGCCGTGACCGTATAGTCCACTCTACTCGGCAGCGTGGGCATAATCGGACCTGCCATACGAAATGTGTTGCCAACTTCTAAAACAGCCCCAGGGCGTACTCCGAGAGGTACAAAGAACATATCAACCTCTCGCCCGTGCAACGTGAAGAGGGGGCCGCCGGTCGGGCCTCCAGCATTACCCTGAAATGGCGGCATGAAGCGCGAGCCCATCGGGTCATCATCATCTGTAAGGACCCAGCCTGAACCGTAAATCGCAAATACCCCATCCTGAGCCTCGATATCGCGTATTACAGTACCGCCATACAGGAACTTGAAATCACCGGGCAAGTCGCCCTCACGGCCGTTGCCGGACTGCATGTGGTAAGCGTCGCCAAAGCGCCAGTAAGCCGATGACGCACCTTCGCCCTGAATCAGCTCCCGTACCCGCACTCCAGGGCGCTGCGCCGAGCCGTATGTATACGCAAGAAGGCTCAGCTCTTCCAGGCGAAGACCCTTGCTTCCGCCAGGGCCTGCCCCGCAGCGCTCCCCACAGTTGAGCGGATCGTCTTCTTCAGGCGTCGTTATAAGCGGAACCTGCCCTGCCTTCAGCAAATCCTTGTATTTCTCTTCAGGCATGCTCCCCTCTGCCAGTTTGAGGGCGCGTTTTACAAGTGGATGATCCTCGTCCACGATCTGCATACTGAGACCTACATTAACCGTATCGCCAGGTCCAGACGAACGAAAATGATCAAGACCGGTTAAATCTCCGCGATTTTCAGGGCCTTCCATCCCCCATAAAATGTCGCCTGTGAAATACGGAAACTGTAGATGCCCATCTGCTGAAAAATCTATTCCGAAACCCCAAGGTGGCGGGATATAGTCCAAAGTGTCGTGCCCCCTGAGACCGTGAGCTATGATCGGACCATCAGGAGTTGCAACAACTCCACCGTATTTCATACGTCCTGCCCACAGACGCTCCTCTGTATCCGGGTAACGTGCTTCTGCCTCCACCAGGTATTCACCTTCAGTCGTGAACGAAAAGGATTGACCGTCACCATCCCACCAGCCCTCGGAGTTAGCGACGCCGGTGTATTCCTTTTTGGTCACGACGTTGTCCGCCCCGATGTGAGTAACGGTGAACGTAACATCGGCTGGAACACCCGGATAGACCTGCAATCCCACCGGCAGGCTGTCGCCAACTTCGAAAGGGGTACCCGGCAAAAGTAACGTTTCAATATCGAGACTGTTTGCCACAACCAGGTCGAATGTACCAGTCACTTCAAGGATTTGACCGTTTTCGTCGGCTATATGTCCAGCGAGATGCACCACATAGTCCCCGTCGAGTGGAAACTCGTACTCGAACATATCTGCTTGGCCCAATAACTGCGGTATCTCGCCTATGTGCCCACCACCGCCGGCGATCTGGTTCCCGTCGGGCGTCGTGGGTGTTTTTACACCGTAGGCCGTGAACGGCCCAGGCCCAAGGACATCGGTTTTACCGTCGGGTCTTTCTACGGTGATCATGAGTTCGCTGTTCGAAAAATCAAACGCGATCAATGGAACGGCCGGTGGGTCACGGTCGGTTATCCCCATCAACGGCAGGTAAGGGTCCAGGCGGTGTCGCCAGGGATCGCCGTACGGGTCAAGGCGGGGGACAATCGGGTTGTGGTGGGTGATGATCCTTGATCCGAT
>DUAT01000010.1:5405-8135 GCA_012960755.1 Gammaproteobacteria bacterium | reverse complement strand
TTCATAGAACGCCAACCGGTCTGATTCGATACTCAGACTTTCGCTCGAAAAGCCCTGTTATAATTCCTATCCTCCGGAGAAACTGCTGTCTGTCAAAGGTAAGGGTGCTTTTAGACCCGGTATGAAATTTTACGCATGGAAGGTGAGTGGTAAGCGATTGTTGGATAATTCCTTTGCCGATATTGATGGCGATGGTCTGGATGACAGTTATGATCCAGGCTTGTACGACCGTGATCGGATGGGGATCGGCATAAAATATTTAAAGAAGCCCTATAAGTTTGAGGCTGAACTGATCAAGGCAGAAGGCCTGATATTTGTTGGTCCGCATAAGCCTACTTTTGACCAGAATGGTGGAGCAGGGGGAGGTGACGGCGCCAGGGGTAAAGCAACAGGTTGGTATTTCTCGGCTGGCTTTGAGCCTGGCCAGCAATGGAAGTTCAATATTCGTTACGACGTGCTCAAGAGACTCGAAGGAGACCGAGGACATCCCTCCGGGAACAGCATGGAAAGCCACTGGAAAACGGTCACCGCAAGTGCGCAGTTCTATTTTGCTAAAAAAACACACTTGAAGATTAATTACACATCACCCAAAGTCCGTACGCCCGGCTTCCCTTCTGGGACAGGGCCCAATACCAATATGAAAGGAATATCTAATCGGGTCTCTGTTCAGATGACGCATGTATTCTGATAGAAGTGCTAGCAGGCGGATCGACTTAACCGGGGGGGTATAAGCGCCAAGGTATTATGCAGAGGATAGGTGTGATGACCTCTGGATCGATGATGTCGGCGATGACACGGATGTTGCGCCACACAGTGGGCACGGGACAATATCAATATTAAAGGCTCGTTTGAGTCGCTGCGCCCGACAATGGGAATGTCATTTCAGGAGAGCGGCCTGCTAACCAAAACCGGTACAAAGATTGACAAGTCCATTTGCAGGGTTGGGAAAATCAGGTAGTCAGTACCCTTCCTTTTTAACAAACGCAAGCGTGACGGATTCCTTAAATTGGCGGGTAAGTAGCGCCCCGGCGGGCGGGATGGCGCGGCTCGACTTGGTAATGATGCAACCTTGCATGGTAGTAGGCCAATTTTCGAGGTGGAGTACCGTTAATTTACCCAGTTCAATATCGGATTCTACGTCAGAAGGTAATGCCGCAGTTGTGACCTCGGTGTTTTGGGTAACTCGTTTAACCATATCGATGCTGTCTGCCTGCAGGAATATCAAGCTGTTAAAGTCAAACTGTTCGTTTATTTTATCAACCTCCTGCCTCGCCCAGCGTAAAAACCAAGGGGGCGCGGTAGGCGTAGCTATAGGGTAGCTGATGGCATCGGCCAGAGAAACTGATGGATGTTGTGTCAGTTCATGTTCGGGATGGCAGAGTATGAGTGGCGTTGGTATATCCAGCAAATCGAGTGTCAGTTCACTGCTGATGGCATCAGGTAGGATCCCAAAGTAAATATCGATCTCGTCATTCAACAACTGCTCTTGAGCCTGTTCCCAGCTTATATTGGTTGAGGTGAATCTGAGTCGAGGATGGGCTTTCAACAGTCGTGATAGCGCCGGAGCCAGCAGTGAGCTGGCGACGTAAGGGTCTGCGCTGACCTTTAGGTGTCCAGTCGAGAGGTTTTGCAGCAGCTGGATTTCCCGTTGGGTATTTTGAATGGCGTCCAGGGTCAGCTTCGCAGTGTTGTGGACAACCTTACCATAGGCCGTCAATGACACCTGATGGTTCCGTCGTTCGAAGAGAGTTACGCCATAGAATTCTTCCAGCTTGCGGATATTCTGTGACAGCGCAGATTGGGTTAAACCGATAGAGCTGGCTGCCCTGCCAAAATGGCGATAATGGGTAAGGGCAAGTACGGATTTAAACTGATTGATGTGATGCATGATTAATTAAATTACTTAATATTCCATTTATATTAATTATTCTTCTACTACAAAAACAAGTAACGTTCTACATTGAATCTGAGAGGGGGCGACCGGGAGAAGAGAAATGATCACAATGACAGATGCAGAAATTACAACCAGGGCCACTCAATATATGGGTAAACCTGCCTGGGAGACTGTTTGTCTGGCGATTGCCGCAGTGACTATTTATGTCGGTGTTTTCTACCTGTCAGTGACGGATAGGTTGCCTCTTTTTGCCTCGTTCATATTTCTCTCCTATCTGGCCTACGTGACCTACACACCACTTCATGAAGCGGTACATAACAATATTGCCGGACCTAACCGGCGTCTACATTGGTTGAACGACTTGATTGGCTACCTTACCGCGAGTATTCAGGGTCTTTCGTTCAAGTTGCACAAATCCGGCCATATGGCCCATCACCGGCACACCAACGTCAAGGGAGCTGATCCGGATATGGTGTATACGGGTCGTCGTGGTTATGACCTCTTAACAGGTGGCCCGAGGCTTATTTTCAACGAACATCTTCACTATTTTGCCAAGGTTTTTCCAAAGGCGAGTCAGCAGGAAAAACTGATCGTCGTTGCAGAAACGCTGTTATTTGTCGGTTGGCGGGTCGCACTGGCATTCTGGTTTCCTCTCGAAGTCCTTGTGCTTGGAGTCCTTGCAAATATTGCGGGTGTCACGATCCTGGGTTGCATTTTCGCCTGGATAGTCCACGTGCCTTTTAACGAATCCGCTCGTTATAAAGATACGGCAACGATTTTGTTACCTCCTGTGATTCATAAGCCGGTCACAATGCTGTGGCTGTGGCAGAATTACC
>DUAT01000010.1:1255-5277 GCA_012960755.1 Gammaproteobacteria bacterium | reverse complement strand
ATGGCACAGATTTTAGATATAGGGCCGCTGGACCGGATTGAATATCCGTAGTCAGGTTGCGCTGTAAGCTAACCACCTGACGTCGCACGAAAGTAAACCTCGCAATGAATTGGGTCGGTCTGTATTAGGGCTGCCAGCCTATCGACCGTGTTTTGTAGTAACAGCCACTTATTAGCTATGCTGGATTCCACAACCACTGAAGTTAAATGACCGGAGGAAAAATGGATTCACAACTACAGGAACTATTGGATAAAAAAGCCTGTGAAGAAGTCATCGTGCGATACGGACGCACCCAGGACTGGTTAGACACGCAGGGACAAGACAGTTGCTTCTGGCCTGATGCTGATATCGACTTCGGGTTTTTCAAAGGCAACGGTGCGGATTGGGTAAAGACGGTTATGCCACATGAACAGGAAGCTATACGCCGTTGGCACATGTCGACAAGCGTGATTATCAAAGTTGACGGAAATAAAGCCGTTGGTGAATGCTACGGCATCGCCGTGGGCACAGGAACAGATGCTGAAGGTAACCTCAATGACAATATGTATGGTGGCCGTTATCTCGACGAACTGGAGAAACGGGACGGCGAGTGGCGAATTTCCAAACGCACCTACATATTGGACTGGTCAACCTCGTTTCCGAATGCGATAGACTCAATGACACCGGACGAGTTTGCCCTGAACATTCTACAAATACGGACACCCGGTCATCCAATGTATCGCCCCCTTTAGGTTAGGATTCAACCCATGCCTGCTCATGTTGGTGTGCTTTTCTGTCAGGTGGGAAATACGCTTCAAACCGTATTATGACTTGGTATGTGTCGTCGTGATTATCCCGGTTTCTTGATGTGACTCAGATGTTAATTGTCGTAACCGGCCTAATGTCTAACTTTCGAGAAGACATAAGGCCAAGTTCATGAAGCACGTCATTTTCAAGGTGCCGGGTTTTGCTCTCTATTTATGCCATGGTGACGCGCTGATCCTTCTGATGGTCAATGGCTGATGAAGCAAAATGTGGCTAATTCTTCTTATACTTCTGCAAATGGTTTACGCATACAATTATAGCCGTCGGCACGACCGCATCTTCGGAAAGAGAACCCTAGTGGAGCTAGCGATTGAATGAATAAACAGCATTTCGAAATAGCCGAACAGGAATGGCGCAATGGCAGTCTGGCCGAGGAAAAACTCGAGCTGATTCAAGACAGCTTCAATTCGATAGGTTTTGCTGTTGTCTTCGGACTCGTATCTTCCTCGGTTTGTAAACAACTCATGACAGCGTTTCTTGAAGACGTTGAATTGATTCGCGAAAAGCCAGGCCTGACGATGCACGAGAAGCATACGGCTGAAGGGCATCTGCAACTGGGCCCGCGTCGTCACGCACCCTATGTTCGAGAAGAGTTGGTCGCCAACCCCATACTCGAAAGTGTTGTCGCTAAACTATTGGGACCAGGGGCCTGGTTGGGTTTTTACAATGGTAATGTGAATTGTCCCGGGAGCGGCTACCAGCCACTGCATTTCGATCGGCCCTATTCCTGGAAGACAGAACAGGCAGCCAAAGCGGCGGGTCAAAGCTGGCCGCCCAATACGACGACGGTTTCTTGCTCGCTGGCTCTGTCAGAGATTACCGAAGCTACAGGTGCGACAGAAATATATCCAGGTAGTCAGCGAGAAACTGAGGTCACCACCTGGGGTAAGGGTGAGCAACCAGTACATCATCCCGAAGCCGTTGAAAAGTGGAGCCCACCAGCGTCGATGACAATACCTGCCGGTGGTGTCTGCTTTCGTGATCCGCGCATGTGGCATAGAGGCGTAAAAAACCCATCGAATACACCAAGGCCTATGGTTGCGTTGACTTATCATTCGGGTATGTCGAAGCATCAGCGTGGCACCCTGGTCAATTTGTCTGAAGCTGGCGCAGCCGCTTGTGAACTGACTCCTTCTCTAAAGGTTCTTGATTCTGGTGTTTTAGGTGATGGTCGATTGGTGTTGGATGCAGACGCGACATCTGCTTTCGACGCACCCAATTTGCATGGCGTGTATCGCAATGCGCGATTTGTTGAAGCGCCGCTGTCAGTTAATCATTTTCTTGATGCGCATTTATTAGGTGGTGGCCGCGTGGTGGAAAATGAACCCGTGCATCCTTATCCCAACCATGACTAAAGTTCTTTATATTGGCGGTAGTGGTGAAATTTCCACGGCTTGAGTCGCGCATTCACTTTCCCTTGGCCATGACGTGTCTGTCTTTAATCGCGGCAATCATCCGATTGAAGGTGTCAGGAGTTTCAAGGGTAGTGTTTATGAGTCGAGGCCATACCAGGCGCTAGCGAATGAGTCATTTGATGTGGTCTGCCAGTTCCTTGCCTTTGACACTAAGACTGTTGAAGAGGATATGGGTTTTTTCTCTTCCAGATGCAGGCAATATGTTTTTATTTCCACCGCATCGGCCTATGAAAAACCCAGTCAGAATCATGTCATCACCGAACGGACGCCACTTTCGAATCCTTATTGGGAGTACTCCAGAAAGAAAATAGCCTGTGAAGCCGTACTGATGAGACAAGCCCAATTACCATATACGATCGTCAGACCAAGTCACACTTACCGCAGTCGTTTGCCTGGTGCTGTGATCGACGGTAATCACCAGACTTGGCGACTAGTGAACGGTAAGCCCGTCATTGTGCACGACGATGGCCAATCGCTCTGGACATTAACCCACGCGGCGGACTTCGCGCGAGCTTTTTGCTGTTTGTTTCTTAACGATCAGGCTCTCGGAAAAGCTTTCCACATAACCGATGAACAAGCACACACATGGAACAAGTTGATCGTGTCTAGCGCGAAGGTGCTCGGCGTAGAAGCGGAGGTAGTTCATGTGTCGAGTGAACGTCTAATTCACTACCAGCCACTGTGGCAAGGCCCACTGCTTGGAGATAAATCAAACTCGATGGTCTTTGATAATCAGTGCCTCAAACGAGTCATTGGTGATTGGCACTGTGAGGTAGAGCTCGAGTTTGGATTACAGCAAGCAGCGACAATGGTGCTTGATCGGTTGGCGGCGGGTTATAAGCCTGATAAAAACCTTGATGCATTAGTAGATCGGATCATTGAAGAAAACACATCCCATGGATGTTCCTGAAAAAGGTCGCCAACAGCGAGTTCACGAAGGGGAATTGCGAGCGCGATTCTTCGACGGCTTGGTGTAATCTAAGTAAAGAAGAAGATGGTCGCGTGCAGGCTGTAGAGACATCTCTACACCCTCGCGAATTGCACGCTTGGCGTTGGCGAGAGCACGCGGCGCTCTCTTCGCGATCATGCTCACAAAACCCCCAACGTCTTCTTCGAAGGTTGATGCCGGGAAGACTCGACTCACGACGCCTAAATCTAACGCTTTCTCCGGTCCATAAACTTGTCCAAGCAGAATCAGATCAAGCGCCTTTGCAGTCCCTAACAATCTGGCCAATCGCTGTGTACCACCTCCACCGGGAAGAATGCCGACGCCTGTTTCTGGGAGACCGAGCAGATATTCCCCAGCTTTTTGCAATCGAAAATCACAGCCCAAAGCGAATTCGAGACCACCTCCCATCGTAGAACCATTGATGGCTGCTACAGTAATAGCGTCCATCGATTCCATTTTTAGAATCACGTCTCTCAAGCCGAAGATCTTTTCTTTCTGCGCTGATGCGGCACCACTTCGCACTGTATCCGATGCAGCGACTAGCTCGCCCACTTCATAGTGGCGGATAAACACACCTTCGCCGCCGCCTGTAAATACAACAACTCTGACACCAGGGTCCGAATCCACTTCATCCAGAAACAAATACAATTCATGCGCTTCTTGCGCCACCATCGTATGCGTTGGTGGATTAGACATCGTGCATCGCGCGACGTGATCCTTGATGCTGACTTCCAAATACTGATAACTCATTTCATACGATCCTCCAACAATCATGACTCGCATTGAATAGAGGATAGGAAGTTTAAACCGCATTTATCCCGGATTTCAAAAGTATCTTGATTGGGAATTTTTGC
>DUAT01000010.1:0-1112 GCA_012960755.1 Gammaproteobacteria bacterium | reverse complement strand
TTCATAGAACGCCAACCGGTCTGATTCGATACTCAGACTTTCGCTCGAAAAGCCCTGTTATAATTCCTATCCTCAGAATCAAAATGCGGCAAGCTACCTATTAAATACGAGCCCGCCCAGTCAATTTTGGGCCTGAACCTGAGCAACGATCGGAGGATATATGCGAACAGTATTAGTTCATGGAAACCCTGAAACCTCAGCAATTTGGGAACTGTTAATCCCCAGGCTGGATCGGAAAGACATCATTACTCTGTCGCCACCAGGATTCGGCAGCCCAACGCCTGAAGGATGGAGTGCAACTCGAGTTGAGTATCTCAATTGGTTAATCGCTGAACTCGAAGCTATTGGTGAGCCTGTGGACCTCGTCGGTCACGATTGGGGTGGCGGACATGTTGCCGGAGTCGCACTTACTCGGCCTGATTTACTTCGATCCTGGTGCATCGATCTTGGCGGACTGTTTCATTCGGATTACGAATGGCACGAAATGGCTCAGGGCTGGCAAACCGAAGGTGTAGGCGAGGAATTGATCGCCGGAATGCTCGATTCACCGCTGGCCGATAGAACAGCCATGTATGCGGAATTAGGCATGCCCGAGGAAATTGCTGCAAAGATCGCCAGCGGTGTCGACAAAGAAATGGGACGCTGCATATTGGCGCTCTACCGTGATGCCGCACAACCGGCGATTCGCGAACTTGGCGCAGATCTATCTGTGATGCGTGAACGCCCGGGACTCGTGATTATCGCCGAGTTAGATCACTACGTCGGGACGGAAGCCATGGCCCGTGACACTGCCGAGCGAGCTGACGCGGCAGTGAGCTTACTCCCCGGTGTCGGGCATTGGTGGATGTTGCAAGGTCCAGGTCTTGGCGCAAAAGCCCTTAATACATTCTGGGCTTCACTCGATTAGTTGAATTTGTCACGATTATATTGAACACTAAATTTATTTGGCAGGTTCGATAAATGCTCATAATCACCTAACATCTATATCCAGCTAGCTGCGTCAATGATCCGACCCATTGCGAATAATCTGAACATAGGCTTTAACACCTGTCTCGAAGTTTGTGACGCTTATGTTCTCATTTGTACCATGAAAACCGGTCAGTGAATCCGGC
>DUAT01000009.1 GCA_012960755.1 Gammaproteobacteria bacterium | reverse complement strand
TATGGGCACTAGCTAGCTAAGCTAGGTCCAGCGAACCCACAAATTTCTCAAGCTTGAGCCATTCGTCCTGGTTGAAGAATTTGTGCTGAAATGCGGCATTTGTGTAAAAGAAAGTATCATCGTTGGCTTTCTGGTTTTGTTCATGACAGCGCAATAGTGCTCGAAATCAAGAAAGATACCTTCTCGAAGCTGATCATTCCGGAACACAGCTCCCGCCAGTTCGGTTGAGAAACCGGGCTCTTTTATTTGGATACCGCCACCGATAAAGCTACTTTGGTAATAGTGGTTAGACATTCCGCGCTCCCTGGCAGCCAGCAACCGGACTGTTGTAATCGATCATGTGAAAACTGACGACACAGCCGCACTGAAATCTGGTTCAGATTCGCGTAGACTGCACCGCCGCTGCGTTTGTGCACTAACAAAATCTTCTTCGAACATTGGAGCCCCTGGAAACGTGAAAATTATTCGCCTGGTTGTCAGTACCATACTTTTTCTCCCTTTTCTGGCTGTCGGGGAGTCTGGGGGGCAGGATGCACCGACTATTAAATATGTCTGGGACCTGACTGAACTTTATGAAAGCCCGGCGTCCTGGGAAAAAGAATATAAGAAACTCTCGGACAGAATCGGGAATCTGCGATCTTACAAGGGCACATTGGGGAAGAACCCGAAATCAATGCTGAAGGCGCTGACGGAGTACTCGGACACTTACAAAGAAGTCGGGCGCCTGTTTGTCTACAGCAGCCTGTCCCGGGATGAAGACCAGGGGGATGCGGATGCCCAGGCCAGGTTTGGCAAGGCGAGGAAATTGTTTGCTGATTTCTCAGAAGCTGTGGCCTGGCTAAACCCGGAGATCCTGTCGATTGGAGAAGCCCGTGTTAAGAAGTTTCTAAAGAAAGAGCATGGATTATCAAAATTTGAATTTACTCTGGCTGACATTCTCCGCCAGGCTCCCCATACCCTGGATGAAAAAACAGAAGTTCTGTTGGCGCAAGCCGGTCTGGTGTTGTCTTCGCCAACTCAGATTTACCAGAACTACGCCAATGCCGGGATCCCATGGCCCACTGTGACCTTGAGTGACGGCTCTGAAGCAGAATTAACCCAGACGGGCTATTCGCGCTGGAGACGTGTATCCAACCGGGAAGATCGAAAACTGGTGTTTGATACTTTTTGGGACACATGGCAGCA
The DNA here is from genome assembly GCA_012960755.1 of Gammaproteobacteria bacterium. Next base: position 44,692 of record DUAT01000009.1, on the reverse strand, counting down.
ATACAGCAACGGTATGGGAGCGACACTCGCCGCAGAAGTCCAGTCGAACGTTTTCTCGGCACGGGTGCGGAATCATGACAGTGTTCTGGCCAAAAATCTGTTTGATGATGGTTTACCCCCGGAGGTCTATGTCCAACTGGTCGAACAGGTCAATTCATCCTTGCCAGTTTTCCACAGATACCTGAAGTTACGTGGGAAATTGCTGGGGGTTGACGACCTGAAATATTACGATATTTACCCACCCATGGTTGATGTCGATGTCGGTGGATTTGATCTGGAACGTACCAAGAGCATCACCCTGAAGGCCCTCGCGCCCTTCGGTGAACGTTACCTTGATCTGTTCAAACATGGTTTATCCCAGCAGTGGATGCACAGCCATCCGCAACCCGGCAAACGATCGGGTGCTTATGTTTCGGGGTTTGCCTATGACGTTCACCCTTATGTGTTGCTCAACCATAATGAAGACTACGAGTCACTCTCAACCTTTGCCCACGAATGGGGGCACGCGATTCATACACTGTTGGCGAAGGAGAACAACCCCTGGGAAACCGCCGGGTACTCGACTTTCATCGCTGAGATGGCGTCAACCATCAACGAAATGTTGCTTGAAGAATACATGATCGAAAATGCAAAGACAGATGATGAAAAGCTGTTCTATCTGGGCCAGGCGCTGGAGAGCATCAGGGGTACGTTGTTTCGCCAGACCATGTTTGCAGAATTCGAGTTGACGATTCACTCCAATATTGAAAAAGGTGAGCCCTTAACGGGTCCCCGACTCACAGAGCTCTATGGTGAGTTATTAAAACGATATCATGGAGATGCTGAAGGCGTGCTGAGTATAGACGAAAAATACATGATTGAGTGGGCATATATTCCGCATTTTTATCGAGAATTTTATGTCTTTCAATATGCGACATCGATATCCGGTGCAGCCTGGTTTGTGCAGCAGTTTCTGGCCGGGGATGAGGCTGTTAAAGATGCATTCATTCGAGTCCTGAGTGCTGGGGGTTCGGACTATCCCCACAACATACTCCTTGATGAAGCTGGTTTGGATATGACCAAACCAGAAGCTTATAGGCCGATCATACAAAGAATGACTTCGTTGATGGATCGAATAGAGACATTGTTATGAGGTTTGACGTGACCGTCATAGTTGATTCAGGGCTCTAATGGGCAAGATTCGACTAATTGTATTGCGCCATGGTGAGACTGACCATAACAGGATTGGTCGCTACCAGGGCACGGTTGATACTCCCCTGAACGAGACAGGACGTGCCCAGGCAGCATCCGCTGTGGACTATCTCAGACTGCAGGGTATTGACCATATCCTGAGTTCGCCTCAAGCCCGGGCCTGGGAGACTGCAGAAATTGTTGGCACCGCACTGGGGTTAAAAGTAACACCCGACCCGGCTTTTGTTGAAAGAAACTTTGGCGTGTTCGAAGGTAAGACCCGTGAAGAAATAGCCTCTGAATATCCAGAGCTGTTGCGGGAAAACGCCAGCAGGCAAATACATGCCTCCATGCCGGGTGGAGAATCCCTGTTTGAACTGGCAACTCGTGTTCATACCGGTGTTAGGGAAATCCAGCGACTGTATTCTGATGTTACGATGTTACTCGTATGCCATGGTGGGGCTTTAAGGGCGCTTCATGGTGTGCTGAGAAGAGCCACTGACCAACAGTATTTTTCCTACCAACTGGCCAATGGTGAGATGGACGACTACATCCTGGCAGGTTAGCGACGAACTTTAAACACTGCCGTCTGAACCCGCCTGGATACGGTTCCATCCCCGGCTGTCTCCTCCAGCACCAGATCCTGGGCTGCAGGAATAGCAAAGACTTCCTGCATATTCCGAATAGGTGCAATCGGAACCTGTTGTTCCTGGCAGATTCTTAACAGCTCATCTGCCTGGAACTGACCAAAGCCTCGCTCAAGTTGTTCAGCCAGCTGATCCCGATGCTCCAGCCTCGATGTGTTGGTTTCAAATCTCCTGTCCGTGATCAATTCAGGCAGTTCAAGCAGCTTGCAGAGCGCTTCCCATTGTTTGGTTGTGCCGGTGGAAACGATCAATGCTTTTTTATCCGCTGTATAAAAAGTGTCACCATAAGGCGCAATATTTGGATGACGGCTGCCGAGGCGCTGCGGGATGTTTTGCAGGTTCAGCCAGTTGGTTGCCTGGTTTGCAAGTGACGCAACCCCGGTGTCAAACAGGGAAATTGACACATGGCAGCCAAGCCCGGTTCGCTCCCGATCCAATAACGCAAGCAGGATACCTTCTTTCAACTGATGCGCGGCCAACACATCCATTAAGGCGACGGGCATCTTCACAGGCTGCCCGTCGGACTCGCCATTCATATAAATCCATCCTGTTTCGGCCTGGATAACCACATCGAAACCCGGTGTCGGGTCCGATTCACCATAAGCATTAACACTGGCGTAAATTAATCGTGGGTTAAGCGTCTTGAGTTGATCATATGACACCCCCAGTTTTTCTGCTGCACCGGCTTTGAAATTTGATATCACCAGGTCAGCGTTTGTAATCAGCGCGACTATTTCTTCCAGGTCCTTCTCACTGGATAGATCGCGCATTAAAACCTGTTTATTCCAGTTTGCGCAGTAGTAGTAGGAAGAGGCATTGTCGTCGTTCATTTCTCCCGGCAGGCGCCAGTTTCGAGTCACATCTCCACCGGTCAGTTTATTTTCCACCTTGGTGACTGTTGCGCCAAGCTCAGCGAAAAATAAACCCACCGAAGGCCCTGCCAGCACGCTGGCCAGTTCAACTACTTTTAGATCCTTAAAAAAACTGGACTTGTCCATTTGCTTGTCACTTTGTGATGAGTCGGTATTATCCCGTATTCCCGCATGTATTTCCCGCTTGTAGTGTCGAAATCATTTGGCCTGACATGCGAGGGCTTTATTTCAAATTCAATGGGGGAAGGTATTAATATGGAGGCCAGAATTAGGACGGGGCTTTCATTGACGAAACTCAACGCGCATACTGATTTAACTCATCGCCAAGAGGACCTGCCATGCGCCCGGACACAGTAATCGATGCAGATGGACATATCTGTGAACCTGAATTGGTATGGACAGAATACACGGCGTCGAAGTATCGCGCCGATGTATTACAGATCCGCACCGAAAATGGGCATAGTGGTATTGTTGTTGAGGGTCATTCCCGCATGGGCGGGCAAGGCCCGGGCCCGGCTGAAGCATGTATTCCGGGCGGTATGGCGCCTGGTCAATCCCTTACCTGGGATGATATTCTACCCGGTGGTTATGATCCCGCAGCAAGAATAGTGGTGCTTGACGAAGAAGGTATCGACCAGGCCCTGTTCTTCCCCTCAATACACTTGTTGTGGGGTGATATCCGGGATCCGGAAATTGCCGCTGAAACCTGCCGGGCATACAACAACTGGATAAGCGATTTCTGCAAGGAAAATCCCAATCGACTGTTTGCCATGGGGATCATTCCGATGCAGGACCCGGCACTTGCCGTGGCGGAAACAAAACGCCTGGCCAAACTGGGTTTAAAAGGACTGGTCATTCGTCCGGAACGTTTTAACGGTTTGGCACTATACGACGAGCGTTGCGATCCTATCTGGCAGGTAGCCCAGGCAGACAACCTGGCGGTCGGAATCCACGGCAGCTTTGGTTCACGCATGAAAGGATTCTCATCGGAGCGCTATGAAGGCAATGTATTTTACGATCATATGATTGCACACCCCTTCGGACAAATGGCAGTGGTGATGGACATTGTCGCCGGTGGTGTGCTGAATCGTTTTCCCCAATTACGGGTCGGGTTTTTTGAAAGCGGCCTGGGCTGGATTCCGTACTGGATTGATCGACTGGATGAGCACTTTGAAGTGATGGGACATCATACGCCCTGGCTGACACGTCGTCCCAGTGAACTCTTCAAAGAGCAGTGTTTTGTTTCGATGGAACCCGATGAGGAAACGGGTTTACGCTGGATGAAGGAAAAGGGACTGTTGGACTGCATCCTGTGGGGGTCAGACTACCCGCACTTTGACTGTACTTACCCGGGTGCATACACGAAGGCTCAGTCAACTTTCGATGCCGTCGGAGAGGACGTCGGCAATAAGGTGGTGCTCGACAATCCGGCTCGATTTATAGCGTTGTGAGTGTTGCACCTGCTATGTGTCAATAGGCGAATTGATCAACCCGGGACTTCGCCTGGGTTAATCCTTTGCCCCGGATGACGCCTGGTTTCAGCCAGTCTTTGATGGTTGCGGCTTCATAGCCGAACTTGAATTGCACTTTCTCCAGTTCGGATTTTGAAACCCATTTCCCTTCAGAATAAGGGACGGGAAATCCATTCCAGTTCATGGGATAACCATAAATCCGACAAAGGTGATCTTCCTCATCGTAGTCGCCGATGTAGCTGACCCAGGGTGTTTCAAGCCTTATTTGCCTGATCACATTTTTCTGTAATGCACCGATGTAGTTTCCAATATCCCAGTCCGGGATCGCGTCTTCGAAGAAAGTATTTCCGCCGGGAAGTTCCAGCACACCGTCTTTTTCAACGAAGAAAAATTCATCCTGATCGTCGCGATTGCGATGTAACAGAAGCCTGGTGGTCTCGATTTTTTTGTTACTGTGAACCGCGATCAATTCTTTACCCGTGTCCGAGAAGGCGTCATAGATATCATCAGTAAACAGAAAGTAACCCGTCGCCGGTGGGCAGTGCTGTGCTGCGTACTTGTTGAAAAGCCCGGTCCGGTGCTGGTTTGAGTTGTTGTCGGCGGCTTTGTGCCACAGGTGCATATTCATAAAAAGCAGATCGCCACGCTTGAGCCCCGGATCAATGAAGTCGTCCGGTTTGGGAACAACAGCTTCGTTGATGTGGGTCACCCCTTCACCGCGATCGGTATATCGGTCGAGCCTGTGGGAACCGGGAGCAATAAAAAGCTGTCCCGTCACCTCGTCAAAATCGCAAATTGGAATAACGGTAAACAGCCAGTTAACGGAAGATCCCACGGGACGCCAGCGTTTGTAGTCATGGTGTGCCGGTAGACCCTTTCCACCCGGTGTTCGATCGTACATCACATAAGCTGTCAGGTAGACCTCATCCTCGAGCAGTGCTTTCGCGCCGCCCACTATCGTTGCATGTTCGGCAAAACCAACAAACCCCGGATGGTTCCAGGAGCTTTTTGCCAGGGTGTACCGACCCGGTTGCGGGTATGTACCCACCGGTTTGCCGTCATCAAGTGGTGGATGCTCCTCACAGGCAGAGTCCAGGGTTTGCATTTCGCTCTCGGAGAATTGAGATCGCAGTATGAGATACCCGTCCTGTTGGTACTGGGCAATTTGTTGCTCTGTCAGCATAATTTTTTCCGTAATGAGGTTTAACCGTCCTCGGGCCAGCCTTTATACTGTGGCAACTCGTCGTGAATTTCAAACCAGGGGGCTTTTGAGCCAACAAATTGATGGTAACCCGGTGGGCACTTCACCGTTCCGTCGACTGTGCCGAGGGTAATGTAGAGTGCTTCCGGCTCGGGTTTAAAATCGACCAAAAGGGTCGAACCACAGTGCTTGCAAAAAATGCTGTCAGCATTTACCGAGAAGGCGTAGATTTTGAGGCTGTCCTCCCCAGACAGGTAGGAGAATTTGTCACGGGCGACTCCGCCCCAGGTGGCAAAAGCAGCACCATGAATGCGCCTGCAAATCGAACAATGACAGTGGGAAAAATCCACAATTTCCCCGTCCACCGCATACTGCACTCTGGCGCACTCACATCTGCCGGTAATCATCCTAACCCCCTTTCGATTAATTCGGTTTGCTGATCAAAACATGCATTGGCTTCCCCAACAGCAGCGCATAGGCGGAGTATCTTTTCTCAGCCACTGTCCAAGTTGGTTAAGCTGATAATGGGCTGTTCGTTCCTTTTTGCAACCTCCTCGGGGCTATTACGAAACTTGAAACCGTGACAAAATCAATACGTTTGCAACCGATCACCGGGCTAAAAATTGTTAGAAAAATACCTCATGATGTTCCTTTACTTTGGTGTGTTGATTGCGATTGGTTACATTGCGTCCCGTCGGATCCACGGGATTAGAGACTTTTTTGTCGGCGGTAAAAGCCTCGGATATTGGGTTGCTGCTTTTTCCACCCAGGCGACAGGTGAAAGTGCCTGGTTACTTTTAGGCCTTACCGGGATGGGCGCGGTTGCGGGTGTCAGTGCCTATTGGGTGGTAGTCGGTGAGCTGGTAGGTGTATCCGTTGCCTGGTTCTTGATGGCAAAGCGATTTAAAGCCTTGACCGATCACTATGATAGCCTGACGGTTACGGACTTTCTGGTCAGCCGTTTCCGACAAAAGTCGCATTTGCTGCGATTGGTTGCAACAGTCTCCCTGACGGCGTTTGTACTTGCCTATATCAGCGCACAAATCGATGCCACCGGTTCTGCCTTCGAACGTTTCCTGGGCTGGGATTACCACCTTGGGGCGGTGATCGGCTTCGTCGTGGTTGTTATCTACTGTGTCCTGGGAGGTTTTCTCGCCGTTGCCTGGACTGATCTTTTTCAAGGTGTGGTGATGCTGGTTTGCCTCGTTGCGCTGCCGCTTGTGGCCTGGTACTCGCTTGACCCCTCGGTCGGTCTGTTTGAAAAGCTGGCGTCTATCGACCCCGCGCTGGTATCGATTACCGGTAGTACCCAAGTCAGTCTGATGAGTGTCTTAACGATTGTTGGCATGATGTTGATTGGCCTGGGTTTTATGGGTTCACCGCAGATATTTGTCAGATTCATTGCGATTAAAAGCGAACAGGAAATACAAAAAGGCCGCTGGGTTGCTGTTGCTTTTACCTTGCTGGTAGATACCTCGGCGGTGAGTATTGGATTGATTGGGCGCTATCTGTTTACGGATACGGGAACAGACCCGACGTCGGTTCTCGGCAACGGTGCCCAGAATGTACTGCCGGAGCTTGTTGAGCATGTATTCCCGTCGATTCTTGTTGGGCTCTACATCGCGGCAGTTCTGGCGGCGATTATGTCCACCGTGTCATCGTTGCTCATCATGGCGGCAGGTGCTGTGACCCATGATTTTTATCAGGTTATCGTCAATCCTGCACTTGCTGACCATCAAGCAGCCCGTTTTTCTCGTTGGGTCACAGTCAGCCTGGCGGTGATAGCGCTGGGCGTTGCGCTCACGGTTTCGGTTCTGTCGCCTGATCGGACTATTTTCTGGTTTGTTATTTTTGGATGGTCGGGAATCGCGGCAACCTTCTGCCCCATGATGATTCTCTCACTGTTCTGGAAACAATATACGGCAAGCGGCGCGATCAGCTCAATGCTGGTGGGATTTCTTGCAATTCCCTTATTCAAATTTGTCGTTCAGAATTTCGAGTCAGTCGGACCTCATTTCACCGCATTGGAAGCTTTACCGCCAGCATTCGCGCTGTCGCTGACGGCTGGTTTCTTAGTGAGCCTGTTGTCAAGAAACCAGGCCCAACAGGACGCTTATCTCAGCGACCTGGCGACAACAGACCCTAATTTTACGGACTCACGTGTTTTTGGACCCAACGATGAAAATTCGCAACATCATATTCCTGGGGCATAAGCACACCATTGTGATGGGGAATTGACTGGACACCTTGCTGGTTGAGTTCGCATATAGTGGCATCCTGCTGAATAATCAAGAGACCGAAATCGACGATTTTTGCCAGGGCCAGGTTCTCTTTCGCCAGTGACTCCTCAGAAAGCAGCCACTCGACTTTGAGCAGAATACCATCCGGTCCGTCCGGCAGGATCGAGACGATCCTCACATAGTCTGCGTGTGCAACAACGAATACTGACGGTAGATTTTGAACGTAGACAAACCCGATTTGCCGTTCTTCTGTACTCAGTTTTGGAAACACACAGCCGTGGATTTTTCCGTCCATTGACCAGGAACCGGCGCCAGTTTTTATGCCACCCCGATAGCTTGGATCGGTGTCCTGCTGGTGATTCTCCCAATCCGGTTCATCGTCGTGGCTGACCTGGGTTCGTTTGTAAATAGGGACAAGATCGCACAATTCAGGATGCAAACCCGGACAGTGATAGCACTCGACGAAGTTCTCCCAGAAAATCTTCCAGTTGCACTGCAGACGACTCTGGTATGAATGGGCCAGCTTCAAATCCTGCAATGGCCAGTTGTCAAGAAGGTCATAGGATGGATCCATCGACAGGTCAAATGAAGTTGCGTTTTCTCCCGCCAGGTTAACGAACAAACAACCACCCCATTGTTCCACGGCCACCGGGTATAACGAATAGTTAGACCTGTCAAAGTCGTCAGTCGGCGTGAGGCGCGGGGTCTTGACCAGGGCACCGTCGAGCGAATAGGTCCATCGATGATAGGGGCAGGAAATATGCTTGGTTTTAAGATTGCCCTTGTCTTGCGTGCACAATTTGGAACCCCGGTGTCTGCAGGTGTTAAAAAAACCATTAATTACCAGATCTGTGCTTCTAACGAGAAGAATATTCTGGGACCCGAGCCTGACTGATTTGAAATCACCGACATTTTTGATCTCGTCGGCTCGACCGGCGTATATCCAGTTCTGGTACCAGATTGACGTTAATTCAGACTCGTAGGTTCGTTCATCAAAGTAACTCTTGGCCGCAAGTGAAGGAATCACCTCCGTCAGATTGTTAAATCCCTTTTTATCGGTATCCATAGGCTTGATTCTAGTCTTGGCCTGACACTAATTCCAAGCATTTGTGCTTTGCCAACCTTGAAGACTCAGAGTTGTTCGGTGGGGCGCCGAGCTACCCGAACAGACCTTTTTCGTTGCAACATGTTGGCAAAAGAACTTGTTCCATATTCGTTTGTAATCATCACGCGCATTCATCAAGCGTTTCGGCCAGAGCATTGGTCAGGCTGTCTATTTCCTGCGGCTCAACGATAAATGGCAAGCCCAGCTGTATTGTATCGCCACCGTATCGAACATAAAAACCCTTCTCCCACATGCCCATGGCGATTTCATAGGGTCGTCGGGCTGGTTCTCCAGGGTAGGGTGCAAGGGTAAGACCGGAAGCCAGTCCATAGTTGCGAATGTCCATTACATTTTCACAATCTTTGAGTTCGTGAATCGCCTTTTCAAAATGCGTGGCGGTTTTAGCAACCCGGGGGATTAGTTGCTGTTGCTCCAGAACTTCCAGAGCAGCCAGAGCCGCTGCGCAGGCAACCGGGTGTGCCGAGTAAGTATAGCCGTGGGGCAGTTCCAGCATGTACTCCGGCGCATCGGTATCCATGAATGTGTCGTAGATGTTTTGCTTCACGACCGTTGCACCCAGCGGCATCGCACCATTGGTCACCTGTTTGGCGATTGCAATAATATCCGGTGTGACGCCAAATGCTTCGGCCCCGGTATTTGCACCCATCCGACCGAACGCACAGATCACCTCGTCGAAAATCAACAGAATATTGTGCTGGTCACATATTTCCCGCAGCCGTGGCAGATAGCCGACCGGTGGAGGCAGAACACCACAGGAACCGGCCAGTGGTTCGACAATAACGGCAGCGATATTTGAGGCGTCGTGTAGCGCAATCATTTCAAGCAGGTCATCTGCCAGATCGGCTCCCTGATCCGGCATGCCTTTGCTGAAGGCATTCTCGGCCAACATCGTGTGCCTGAGATGGTCGGTTGCCAGGGTTTCACCGAAGAGTGCCCGGTTGGCACCAATACCGCCGACGCTGATCCCGCCAAAGTTGACACCGTGATAGCCTTTTGACCGACCTATGAGTTTGGTCTTCCCGGGTTGACCCAACTTGCGCCAATAAGCCCGAGCTATTTTCAGGGACGTTTCCACGGCCTCTGAGCCTGAATTCGTAAAGAAAACCCGATTCAGGCCTGCTGGCATAAATTCCGTAATACGCTCTGCCAACTGGAAGGATTTGACGTGACCGAACTGGAATGCCGGGCTGTAATCCAACTGTTTCATCTGGTTGCTGACCGCTTCATTGATTTGCGGCACATTGTGCCCGAGCCCGCAGGTCCACAGGCCCGAAAGGCCATCGAATACTTTTCGACCTTCTGCATCCGTGTAGTAACAACCATCGGCGGCAACGATTATCCGGGGATCCTTTTTAAATTGCCGATTCGCGGTAAATGGCATCCAGTGAGCATCCAACTGAGACTGGGTAAGCCCGGCAGATTTATCCGACATGTTGATCTACTCTAGAGTTGGTAACATTTGCATCTACCCTAACACGGTTGAAGAGGTTCGCGAATCAGTTTCATCATTGCGCGAGGGTAGGATTTGTGTGCCTATCGGCACATAAGCATCGGAGTTTTTGGGGTGGTACATTTCCGGATTGCACCGTGGTTGTTGGAGAAAATGGTTGTTGGAGAAAATTCTTGGCAATGGTTGACAGGTGATATGAAAAACTACGATGCAATCGTCATTGGCGCGGGGCACAACGGTCTCACCAACGCCGCTTTCCTTGCCAGGGCCGGGCTATCCGTACTGGTGGTCGAAAAGAATGATTATATCGGGGGTGCCACGGCCAGCCGTGAGTTGCACGAGGATTGGCAGTACTCAAACTGTTCTTACGTTTGCAGCCTGTTTCGCCCGGAAATATACCAGGCACTCAATCTGGGCCAGCATGGGTTGGAAGTCGTACCCTTGCAAGGCAGCACGACCTTTAAACAAGACGGCGACTATTTCGGCAGCTATCACCAAACGACGGTCCGGCGGCGGGAAATAGCACGACATTCCATCCGTGATGCCGATGCATCGATACGGTTTGATGCGGACCTGATGAAATGGTGCCGTTTAATTCGCGGTTTCCTGTTGCGAACACCGCCGGATCCGGCGTCATTCAAACCCCGGGATGCGATGGAATTTGCCTACCTGCTAAAAAGTTTCTACCGTCTGACAGAAAGCCAGATCTACGAGTTCATTCGTTTTTTCACCATGTCTATTGCAGAGTACCTGGAAGAGTACTTTGAAAGTGACGTCATCCTCGCACACTTCTCCGGAGGCAGTATTATCGGCACCGGGCTGGGTGTTTATTCACCTGGTACGGCTTATGTCCTGCTGCATCATGCGATGGGTGATATTGATGGCAACATAGGGTCATGGGGATTCGCCCGGGGCGGCATGGGCTCTGTAGCCAGGGCCATCGCAGCATCATTTGAATCCTCTGGTGGTGAAATCCGTACCAAGGCTGAAGTTGCTCAAATCCTGGTTGAGTCAAGAAGGGCGACCGGCGTGGTGCTGAATTCCGGCGAGGAAATCGAAGCTTCGGTTGTGATCTCGAACCTTGATGCGAAGCGTACGTTTCTCAAAGTGATGGATCCAAAGGATGTGCCGGATGATCTGTACGAGCGAGCCCTGAACTTCAAGATTCGAGGTTCGTCCGGCAAGGTTAATATTGCACTCGACGGCATGCCGGACTTTCCTGCTTTACCCAAAGGGTCACCCCTCACGCTGGGACATATGCATTTTACGGACACACTCGAACGGCTTGAACGTGCCTATGATGACTGGAAGGACGATCACTGGTCCAGAGATCCCTATGTTGATTGTCTTGTACCCACCCAGTATGACCCGACGATGGCGCCACCGGGTAAACATATGATGAGCGTCTTCGTCCAGTACTGTCCGGTTGAGGTTGAAGGTGGTTGGACCCGTGAAAAAAGGGATGCCTTTGGTGATGCGGTTATTAATCAGATCGCAAACTACAGCCCCAACTTCAAGCAACTCATCCTGCATCGGGAAGTTCGCACACCGCGGGAAATTGAAGACGAAGTTGGCCTGACAGAGGGGAATATTTTTCAGGGAGAACTCACCCTTGATCAACTCATGTTCAACCGTCCTTTTCCGGGTTATGCACAGTACCGCGGGCCCGTGAGTAACATGTATATGTGTAGTTCATCAACACACCCTGGGGGCGGGGTTATGGGCGCACCCGGTGCCAACGCAGCGCGGGAAATTCTCCGGGATCTTGGTAAACCAAACACGGTTCCCGAGGACTTTGGTGATGACTAGTCAGTCTGCAGTTCTGGTTGGAGGCGGTCACAACGGACTGGTCTGTGCGACCTATTTAGCCAGGGCGGGTTACAAAGTGCAGATCCTGGAAGCGCGCGAAACTGTCGGAGGTGCCGCGTCTACGATCAGCTTTGCACCGGGTTACCAGGTCTCGGGACTGGCGCATATACTGCATTCACTGAGCCCGAAAGTCTGCAGGGATCTCAACCTGCCAGGTGCTGGTCCAGGACCCTGGCTTGCTATTGATACGATATCTCTTGACCGTCAGGGACATCATCTGACGCTGGGTGAGAATTCGGTTTCTGGTCAGGGCTTAAGCGACAAAGACCTCAAAGCCTACCCGGCGTTCAAACAGGAATTCCTGTCATACGCAGAAGCGCTTGAACCGCTGATGATGAACAAGCCGCCGCGACTGAAGGATATGGACCTTAAGGATAAGCTGACCTTGGCCAGACTCGGCTGGAAACTCCGCTTTGGGCTTGGCGCAGGTTCCATGCGCGAGTTCCTAAGGGTCGGTGGCATCAATATCTTTGACGTCTTGAACGAAATTTTTGATGACGAAAGGTTAAAGGGAGCCATTGCCACGGATGCCATTATCGGGCACCACATGGGACCCCGCACGCCAACCACCGTGCTCACTTACCTGCTTCGCTTGCGTGGAGAGATTGGTGGCGCAGCAGCGCTCCCACTTGGCGGTATGGGCCAGATAGCCAGGATGCTGTCTGAATCGGCGCAGAAGGCAGGTGTTGTGATACGGACCAGCGCCAGGGTAAAACGTATTCTAGTTGATGACGGCAGGGCTTCCGGCGTGGAACTGGAGACTGGCGAACTGGTTAACGCTGATCTTGTCATTTCCAACGCTGACGCAAAAAACACCTTTTTGAATCTGGTTGGGACGCAGGAACTCGATGCCATGTTTGCCCGTCGTATTCACACAACGCGAACCAACGGCAACGTGGCAAAAATTCATCTGGCGCTGAATGGCTTGCCCAGCATAGAAGGATTGTCAACCGAACAGCTCAGTCAACGGCTCATCGTTGCGCCCAGTATGCGGTATCTCGAACACGCGTTTAATCATGCCAAGTACGGGGAGTATTCCGAACACCCGGTGCTGGAGATTACCATACCGAGCATTACTGATCCGGAGCTGGCACCTTCCGGGCACCATGTGATGTCGATCTGCGCGAGCTTTGCGCCCTACCATCTCAAGAATGGCTGGCAGCAGGATGATCTGCAAACCGGTCTGCAACCGGATCTTCAAAACAGGCTACAAGAAAAGGAACGCTTCCTGGACAAAGTCACCGCGTTGATTAGCGATTATGCACCGGGTTTTGCCTCCCGGGTTGTTGCGTCACAGATACTCACACCGGTTGATATCGAGGCAGAATACAATATAACCGGCGGGCACTGGCATCATGGCGAAATGACCATTGACCAGTCTTTTATGATGCGGCCGGTTCATGGGACGGCGCAGTACGATACACCGATTGATGGCTTATTCCTGTGTGGTGCTGCCGCACACCCGGGTGGCGGTGTGACTGGCATCCCGGGTCACAACGCGGCGCAGCGGATACTGGCGATGGGGGCGAGATAGCATGGCGGGACAGTCCTGGGAAAAGACCATGGAACAGACCTCGGAATCCCAGAGAGGTGAGGCCCATGATTTCAGGCAAGTGCTCAAGCATTCGCCATTTCATGTCCGTGTCGATGACATCAGTCAGATAAAAAGCTGGTCTTCCTGGAATGGCTACCAGACCGCCCGGTGCTACGACACGCTGGCATCCGAATACTTTGCCATTCGCAGTTCATGCAGTGTGATGGACCTGACACCGATGGAGAAGTATCGAATCAGCGGGCCTGATGCCAACAGGTTTCTCAGCCGGTTGGTTGTTCGGAACATATCGAAGTTACGAGTCAACCGGGTGACGTATGTGGTGTGGTGTAATGATGATGGCAAGGTGCTGGACGATGGCACTATTTTTCGTTTGGCCGAGAGTGAATACCGCCTGTGCTCCCAGCACCATCAACTGGACTGGCTGCTGATTTCCAGTTTAGGGATGGATGTCAATATTATCGAGGAGACCCATGATGTTGCGGCGCTATCAGTACAGGGTCCGACCGCATGCGCTGTGCTATCGGAAGCTGGCATAGAAGATCTTGGTCAACTGAAACCGTTTCAAATCATGCAGACTACCATGCTGGGGTTTGAGCTGACGGTTTCCCGCACAGGGTACACCGGTGATCTCGGTTATGAACTGTGGACAGGTACTGACAACGCCTTGAAACTCTGGGATACGATTTTCGGGGTCAAGGCGCGTGGTTTGTACGATGTGAAACCGATTGGATTGGAGGCGCTGGAGATCGTCCGTGTTGAGGCGGGGTTTATTTTGCCCGGCGATGATTTCAATACGGCGGAAACCACTGTCCGTGCAGAGCATGATCGCTCACCTTTTGAATTGGGTCTGGATTGGCTGGTAAATTTTGAGAAGGGTTACTTCACCGGCAAGCGGGCACTGCGCAGGGAGCAGGGTAATCCTATCAAGCGGCGGCTTGTGAAGCTGAAAGTTGAAGGCAACAAACCGCCGACGGATTCATTTTTGTATGATGCCAAAAATGGCCAGCGCATTGGCACGATCAAAACGAACATCTGGTCCCCGATATTGAAGGCTAACCTGACCATGGCAGATATCGAGTATAAGCAGGGTAAGGCACCCGGTGACATCTGGGCTGAGATTTACTACCAGAAAGAACTGGAGTGGCGAGCTACGTGGGCACAATGTTCGGTGTCTGAAGAGCCGTTCTGGTCCCACCCGAGACGGACTGCCAAGCCGCCTGCAATGTATTAAGACGACGCGAGAGTTTTTTCCCAGGCCCTTCTTTCATAGCCGCACCGTTAGCTCGAATCCGCCGTGAAATGGCAGCGTCATTGTGCTGAATCGATTCTGCGGATCGTTAACGAATGCAAAGTAGTCCTGGTACTCGGCAATATCCACGGTCGTGTTGTCGCAGACCACGATGGCACCCTTGCGCAGATAAGGTGACACCAGCTCTAGTGCGGATCTTGCCACCTCCCAGATATCGACCAGCATAAAATCTACCTCACCGCCCACATTCTGCAGTGTCTGGCGCAGGTCGCCCTCCCTGAGTTCAATAAACTCGCTCAGACCTGCTTCCTCAAAATTAGCCCGTGCTGTTGCTGCCTTCGCCGGATTGGATTCGGTGGCAATAACGGTCCCTTTTTTTACACTGCTGCTTTTCGTCGTGTTGTCGCGGACTGCGGCGGCGAGGTAAAGGGTGGAGACACCGTACGAGGTGCCTGCCTCAACAACAAGGCATGCGCCCAGGGAACGACAGAGCTGGTAACAGAACTCTGCCTTGTCGCGATCAAGAGCGACCAGTTTGTCGGCAAAGAAATCATGCATCGAGTCGTCAAAGGTGCGCCAGTCAACCGGCCCATCCTGTTCCCGTTCCAGTCTTGCACAATACGCATCTGTCTCGGCTATTTGCGCATCGCTCTGGGCGTGCAAACGATCGAGCAGGGTTTTGAGTTTTGGATCGCTGAAGAGTGACAACATATTTTTGATGACCTTGACATAATGATTTGACGTGAACTCGAAGCTTTTTTCGATTGCCTCACGAACATGAAGATTCAGGGTTGTTCGATGCGACAGCATTGGCAAAATTGTCAGGTTGACCTCATTAAGAGTGGAATCTACGGTTTATCTTTTTGTGCTCATCTTTCGCCTATTATTTGCGGTTGTTGAACTAAAACAGATCGAGGGTTCTGTAATAAAGCATACCCAGTGCGACGATCTGGTTTCCAAACCACTGCCCTACCGGGATCCGAAAGTGGTTGATTTTCTCGTAGGCCTGCAGAATCTCATCATTGCCTTCCAGCGCATCGGACATCACCTCTGCAGCAATATGCGTTGGTGCAATACCATGTCCTGAGTAACCCATGGAATAAAATACGTTTTTCGTTACTCTGCCCAACAAGGGGACTCGCTTAATCACGATGCCAATGTTGCCGCCCCATTCGTAATCAATTTGTTTGCCCTCAAGTTGTGGATAGATGGCCAGCATTCTTGGCAGCATGCTGGCCTGTATGCTGCTCGGCACCCGGCCCGAATAGTTACAGCGGCCGCCAAATAACATGCGATTGTCCGCCGACATTCGGTAGTAGTCGAGTATATGGTTAAGGTCACAGACAGCCAGATCGAGGGGATTGATCGACTGGATCAGATCGTCACTCAAAGGCTCGGTTGCAATAATGAAACTACCCGCGGGGAACACCAGGCCGGACAGTTTTTTCTGCTCCAGGTGATGGTAGGCGTTTCCGGCGATCAGTACCTTGTCGGCAATCACTGTGCCCTGACGCGTCTTTACCCTGACCTTGTCGCCGTGCACGATATCCGTCACTTCACTTTGCTCAAAAATGCTTGCGCCTAAACCTGCTGCAGCCCGTGCTTCCCCGGCGCAGAGATTGAGCGGGTGTAGGTGGCCATTCAGATCGTTGGTCATGCCTCCCATGTACGCATCGGTACCCAGCACCGACCGGATTTCATCCCTGTCGATCATTTTCAGGTGATGACTCAGGCCTCGCTCTTCATGTTCAGCAAAGTCTTCCCGGAGTTCTTCCATATGTCGGGGTTTCGACGCGACTTCGATATACCCCTGTTTCAGGTCACAATCAATGTCGTATTTCCTGATCCGTTCCTTAATGATATCGTTACCACGATAATGAAGCTTCCAGATCAGGTCCCTGCCCAGCAGCGGTTCGAGATGCCGGGAACCACCCAGGCCGTGGATTAACTGGCCGCCGTTTCGACCGGAAGCTCCCCAACTGATCCTGTGCTGCTCGAGCAGAGTCACGGAATGGCCTCTTTCAGCCAGGGTCAGGGCAGCGGCGACGCCGGTAAAACCACCCCCGATAATGCAAATTTCAGTTTCACAAGTTCCCTGTAATTGTGGGTAGGTGGTGGAATCGTTGCGGGTGGCGGCGTAGTAGGAGTCTGTATGTTCTTCCGGGTTTTTCATAACGTCCTGGTTCGGTATGGTTATTCGACTGAATTGTAAGTTAACTGGATTTTCTAAACCGCCAGAAGGGATATAGGCCCTTTATTTGATAGAATTTAAACAGCCGTTTAATTAACAATATGGTTGTTCAATTCGGGTATTCTGAAGTGAGCTAGCGGGAAAGTGAACCCCCTGACAAAAAAAGCCATGCCACAAACAGTACCGAACCAGACAGTACCAAATCTGACTTTGCAGGCAGAGCGGCGCATGCTGCTGATCAATGCAACAATGACCGCCATATCAATCCACGGTTTTTCCAACCTGACACTGGCAAAGATATCGGCGCTGGCCGGGTTAACCGCAGGCACAGTGAACTTTCATTTTGAAACCAAGGAAGCCTTGCTGCTGGCGACGCTGCGATCTGTTGCCGAAGAATTTGAATTCACTGTTGATCAGGCGACACAAGGAGTGGGTCAGGACCCCGTCAAACAACTGACCGCGCTTATCGAGGCATCGCTTAGTGACGAAATCATCGACTTTAAAAAAGTGGCAGTATGGTATGCGTTTTTTTCTGAAGCCAACAGCCGAGAGGATTACCACGACATATGCGGTAATCGGGAGCGCAAATATGCGCAAACCGTGTTGAGCGTTTGCGATGAAATTATCAGCAGTGCAGGAAAACAGCGGCAGTTAAATGCAAAAGCAATTTCCAGGGCGATCTGCGGTTTGGTTGATGAAATCTGGCAGGAAATCCTCTTCGAGGGTGAGGACTTTGACCTTGTCCAGGCCAGATGCCAGTGTTCCGCGTTTCTCGCCAGTGTGTTTCCCTGGTGTTTTGAAATGCCTGTCGAGCAGGTCCCGGCATCCGAATCGGACCCGTTACCGAACGTGGAAGAAAACCTCACTTACACCCTGCCAGCATGGATCTATAGCAGTGAGAATTTTTTCAAACTGGAAAAAGAAAGGATATTCATGTCGTCCTGGCAGATTGTGTGCCATACCAGCGATATCAAGCGTGCGGGTCGTTATGTCACTTTTCAATTGTTCAGTGAACGCGCCTTTGTGGTGCGAACGCAGAGTGGCTCGATCAAGGCGTTTCACAATGTCTGTCGGCATCGCGCTCATATGATAGTGGCCGGTGAGCAGGGGGTATGCCCCGGAAAACTGGTATGTCCATACCACGGCTGGACCTACAATCTCGATGGTGAACGAATTGCCGTCGCGTTTCCGTCGAGTTTCAGGGAGCATGACGCTGCGAATTTTTCGCTCCATCCCATCGATTGTGAAGTCTATGCAGGTTTTGTCTTCATCAGGTTCAGGTCGGAGGGTCCCGGGGTTGTAGAGCGCATGGCGCCGGTAAATAAGGAATTTGAAGCTTATCGAACACCTGAGATGATTCGCGATATTGGCCGGGAAGACGAGCATTCCTTCTGGACCCAGGATATCGATGTCGACTGGAAAAATGGGGTTGAGAATTTCCTCGAGGACTATCACTTCTTCATGGGCCGCAAGGGTCTCTCTGCCCTGATGGCCGATGAGTACGACCGGCAGCCTTTTGATACTGAAATATCCCGCCTCAGCCATGCGATGCGTGAAACCCCAAAACCTAACTGGAGTGTCGAGAAGTATCATCGACTATTGCTTGAGCAAACGCATTTACCTGCACATATGAGACGTCGATGGACCTATTACGTGCTGTATCCGAATACGTTTATAGATATATATCCCGAGAAAATGGACTTCTTTCAGATCCTCCCCATCGGGCCAGGGAAGTCGCAACTACGAGGTCGCTCTTATGCGCTGCATAAATCCGCCACCGACAGGAGTCGGGAGATGAAGGCGGTCCGTTACCTCAACAATCGAATCAACGCGCAGGTGCAGCACGAGGATAATGTGCTGACGGCGTCCGTGCAGGAAGGTCTCGCATCGAGTAGCTATTCTGTGGGTGTGCTGTTGGATAAGGAGGTGTTGGTAAAACAGTTTGGTGACTTTGTTCGAAGCAGGATTCCTGTGGCGAGTTTACTTTTCCCTCCGGGTGAGTCTAACGGTCTTATCGCGTCTGATAGTAAATCAGGAATTCTCTGTTGAACCTGCCAGTGTGGCCTGAATGCATCCAAGGCTTGGTCTAAATCGTCTTGCGTAATACCGTTACCTGGCCCACTGCCCCGCCGCCAAGATCAAAGGCGAATTCGAATTTATCGGCATCGCATGACTTATCAGATTTCCCACTTGTCTTATAACCGTGCTTCTTGTGGCTGCGCTTTTTATAACTATACTTCTTATGACTTTGTTTCTTGCTGCCACACTTCTTACTGGTGCCCTTCGAGTTATCTACAGTGAGGCGATAAGAACCAGACTCCAGAATGTCGAAATCGTTAAGTATCATTAAATCAAGCCCGCCAAAGAGCGGGTCGCAAGAAAAAATGTCTGCTTCAACTATTGATTCGGTGATACCCAAAGTGGCGCTCGTGTCCGGACCACAGAGGTTTTTACCTATAACGGAAATCATGTCACCTTCGTCGTCGACATGAACCTCGGTTATTGAGACATTCGAACCACTCGCCTAGACAGAGCCAACGGGAAAGAGGAACAGAGTAAAAAACCAGGATAGTTTGCGCTTATTCATATCAATCTCCTTGAAGATATATTTTCGCGCGTAACTTTCAGAGGGTATAACCCCTTGATTTAATATAATAATATTGATTTTTTAAGGTTCGGTTCGGGGCTATCACCAGATGAAGCCACGATGGCATGCGAAGTTGGATGTACCTGCTGCCGGCTTAATTGCGTAACTGTATTAGCATAGCTGCACAAAAGAAGGACTGTACAAAAAAGGACACTGGATACCCTATGACCCAAATTATCAAAAGTACCTGTCCCCGTGACTGTTATGACGGTTGCGGTATCGCCGTTCACCTTGAGGAGGGCAAACAACCCAGGGTACTCGGTGATCCGGATCATCCGGTGTCGCGAGGTCATTTGTGTGGCAAGTGTGCCCTGGCCTATAACGGTGTGTGGCAGGATGATGGCATGCGACTGACCTCGCCGCTGCGTCGGACAGGAAACAAGGGGAGTGGGCAGTTTGAGCCACTAAGCTGGGATCAAGCACTGGCTACAATCGCCGACCGTTATAGTGCCATTATCAATGACCATGGCGCCGAAGCGATCCTGGGTATCCAGTATACGGGCACCATCGCCATGCTGAGTTCTACCTTCCCGAACCGCTTGATGTCTTATCTGGGTGCGTCTCAGGTGGAGTACGGGACCATCTGCAATGCCGCCGGGTATACCGCATGGGAGTTACTGTATGGCGGATCAGCGGGAAACAAGGGATTCGACCCCCGCACCGCAAGAGATTCATCCTGTATTTTTTTGTGGGGTGCCAATCCTTCTCATTCCGCACCCCACATGCACCAGTACTGGTTGCGGGAGTCACCCGCCAAAATAGTGGTGATTGATCCGATTCGCACAGAAACCGCCGCTGCCGCTGACCTGCATTTACAGCCGCGCCCCGGTACTGACGCAGCCCTGGCGTTTGCGTTGTTACATGCATTGCGTGAACAGGGTGCATTCGATCAGGATTTTATCGACAAACATGTGATGGGTGCAGATGAGATCGCGGCTGAGATAGGTCGCTGTTCGCCAATGTGGGGGGAGGAGCAGACCGGCGTTGCGGCAACTGACATCCGATTGGCGGCTAAAATATATGCTGCCGGTCCTGCATTATTGTGGGTAGGCCAGGCCCTGCAACGGCAACCCCAGGGTGGCAACATCATGCGTGCGGCGGGTCTGTTGCCTGCCCTCACCGGTAATATTGGGAAACCCGGTAGCGGTTTTTATTACATCAATGCGACTGCAGCATTCATCGGTGCGGACTTTGCGTATCTGGAAGGTGAAAAACTCGCCCAGGGTAATCCGAAGACTGTTGGCGCGCTGGATCTGCCTGATCGCCTGCTTGACCCGGACGAATTCAAGGCGTTTATGGTCTGGAATACCAACCCCTTGGCATCCTGTTCAGACCAGCAAAAACTCAGACAGGCCTGCTCGCGGGAGGACCTGTTCACAGTGGTCGTCGACTGTTTTGAAACTGATACAGCACGCTACGCCGATATTATCCTGCCAGCAGCCAGCTTCCTGGAATTTGACGACATCGCCTATTCTTACTTTAATCTTACCGTGGGAGCCCAGAGCAAAGTTCGTGAACCCATCGGGGAATCCTTACCTAACCAGGAAATCTTTCGCCGAATTGCGTCAGCCATGAAACTCAAAGAACCTGCCCTGTTTGAAACCGACGAGGAAATTATTGCCAGCCTGCTCAGGCAAATGGGCCGTGACTATGATTTTACAGAGCTGCAACGGCGTGGGTTCTTTGAACTTAATGATAATGAACCGATAATTTTCTATGCTGACTATCAATTTGATACGCCCAGTGGTCATATCGAGGTAGCCTCTGACAAGGCACAACAGATGGCCTTACCGCGCGTGCCCCATGCAGGCGTGGACCCCGTGCTGGCTAAAGGCGAGTTTCGATTGTTATCACCAGCTTCTAGATGGCGGCTCAATGACGCCTATGCTAATGATGCGAAACTCAGTCATCGCAGTGGTGATGCTGAATTGATACTGTGTAACGAGGACGCCGCGAAACTGGGCGTTACAGATGGTGATCGTGTCAATGTATCGACCACCGTTGGATCAATTCAACTGCAGGCCAGGATCAGTGATATTGTGCTTCCTGGCACTGTGGTTTCCTACAAGGGGCGCTGGCCCAGTCGCGAGCGGGATGGCAGGAATCTCAACTTCATCCACGCGGGTCAAAAGTGTGACATGGCTGACAGCACCAGTGTACACGGTTTGTTGGTAAGGGTTAGTATCGACATGAGAACCCAGTTGGAGAATTCTAATGTCTAGTCATGCAGCCTGGCCATTCTTGCCACAAAAACGAAACAAGGTAGTCGCCCGGGCTGAAGGCGCCTATTTGTATCTGGAAGATGGATCAAAAATCCTCGATGCCGCCGGGGGTGCTATCGTCGCCAACATAGGTCACGGGGTGGAAGAAGTCGCAGAGGCCGTGAAAGCGGCCTTGTTGAACTGTTCCTATGTCGTCCCTGGCTGGGTGACCGATCAGCGGGCAAAGTTGATGGAGGAATTGACGGAACACTGGTTACCGGCACATTTAACCCGGGCACATTTCACCTCTGGCGGTTCCGAAGGCAATGAATCCGCAGTAAAGATTGCCATTCAATACCACGTCAGCCGCGGCGACTCGAAACGCAATGTCATCCTGGCTCGGGATATCTCCTATCATGGTACCACCATTAGTACGGCAGCGATCTCCGGACACCCCATCAGAAAGCGCGGCCTCGAAGCGATCCTACAGGAGTATCCGCGTATACAGACCCCGTATCCATTGCGGTGTCCGCTTGGGCAACATCATGTTGATGCTACTGACTATTATATTCATAACCTTGAAGAGACGATTAGCACCATTGGAGCGGAAAACATCGCCGCCCTAATTGCAGAGCCGCTAAACGGTTCCAGCGGAGGCGCGATTACACCGCCGGATGGTTACTGGCCACGGGCTCAGGAAATATTGCGCCAGCACGGTATTCTGCTGATCATAGACGAGGTGATGACGGGGTTCGGGCGTACCGGCGTCAAATTTGGTTCGGATTTGTATGGAATAAAGCCAGACCTGATGGTTGCAGGGAAGGGGTTGGCGGGTGGTTACGCTGCAATTTGCGGTGTTTTTGGCACCGATGAGATTGCTGACTCCATTGTTGATGCCGGGTTGAATGTCATGTTCCATACCTTTGCCGCCTTACCCCAGTCATGTGCAGCCGCGGTGAGTGTGCTGCAAATCCTGCGGCGGGATGCGCTGGTACAACGCGCCGGGGAGATGGGACAACAACTCAAATCTGCTTTGAATGACCGGCTTTCGCAACATCCGCTGGTTGCCGAGATAAGAGGCGAAGGCATGTTGATCGGTATTGAAGTCGTAGAGGACCGCGCCACCCTTAAACCGTTTAACCGGGACCGGCGCATCACTGACCGGCTGGTGGGCTTTGGCATGGAGAACGGTATATTTTTCTACCCGGGTGGTACGGGAGATGTTCGGGATATCATCTGTATTGGTGCCCCGTTTATCATCGGTGAAACTGAAATCGACCTGATGGTGGATATCCTCGAATCCGGCCTCAATCAATTGCTTTAGCGTTAAGGTTACAACAATTCACCGACCGCCCTATGAGCCTGATCGATTGCTGCATCTGCAAAGGCAAGTGCGGCAGCGTCACTGCCAGCAATGGCAATACGTCCCCGTGTCTTGCGGGCTCGAATATGAGGCGCCCTGCCCCGGCGCCATTTTTTATCCCAGAGGGAAATGTATTCATAGGCGTAACCGTGGGGCCAGCGATTAACAGTAATGGCGACAACGTCATCCGCAGCGTTGAAACCGCCGTGACCCAGAATAGCGTTTAACTGTTGTCTGACTGCCCGTTCATAATCCTCGAATGTCAGTGTCATTAGCTGCTGACGACCGCGTTTTGACTGTTCCTTTGGGTCGAGTTTCATGCCCGGGATATAGGGGATGTGGGTCAGATGAAGTACGGCGGGATCATCCGGCGTTTCGGTAAAGGAGTAATTGCCGAGGCTGACGGGGAAATCCATGGAGATCGAATGGAACAGACCATTCGGGCAGAACACCCGGCCCAATCCCAGTTCTTTCATAGATCGCCAGTTTCTTATTAGCACGTTGGTATAGACCAGGGGTGAGCGCACGCCATATTGCAATGCCTTTTTTTGTCCCCTGGGAAGACCAGGGCAAATATGCGGAATGACTCTATGGTAGCAGGCAAGTACGCAGTCCCTGCCCTTCACTTTAACTGTTTCAGCTGGCTGCCCCTGACCCGTGCGTGTTGGGTCGTGGTTAACATAAGTCACTTCAACACCTGCTTTTCGACCGCGCATGACTCGCTCCACGTGGGTAACGGTACTATTCAAACGAATGTTCACCGGTTGGTCCGGCACGTCCAGAAGACCATAGTCAAACCTGGCGGTTACGATCTCTTCCATATTTTTTGCCGTGGAGATACCGGGAACAAGCTTGTTCACTAACAGTCGCGCTATGCTGGCGTTGCCATCGGGGAAATGAAAAATGTAGGGTTCATCCTTTGTTGCTTTCTTTGATGCCTTCTTTGGTGGCGCAAGCAAGCCACTCGTACCGGGGAAGCCCATGTTAAAACCATTACGGACGGACAGCCCGTCAATGCCGATTGCCCAGTAGCCCAGGGACACCTTGGCAAGCAGGTGAATAACTTCATCGTCACAATCACGATATTGCCTCAGAAACTGCTCAATGCTGACTTTATCCATCAGTTGCCGCCGCTTTCGCTGGCTTCGCCCCTCAAATGGATCGTCGGTGCTGGCTAGTAACTGTTCGAGTTGCTGCCGTGCGTTGGCTGATATGGGGATCTTGTCCAGCTCAGTTTTCAACCTGGCATTGAGCCCTCCGGAAAATGACATGGGCACGAGGGCATCAGTGCCATAATGATCCTCGTCAAAAAAGACGAAACTGTCCAGGCCATGATCTTTTGAGAAGGACTGGTCATAAGCGGTATAGAACTTCGACACGTCGATGCCTAATTCCTTGATCAGTCGTTTGGTCACCTGACTATAGCTGCCCGGGTTTTGCATTGACTGACTTCCGCCATAGCCAATCAAGGTTTTGCCCTGATAGTAAAATTCATTCCTCTTTGCATGACCGCCAAAGTCATCATGATTTTCCAGAATAAGAATACGGGTGTCGCTGGCGGCTTGTTGGGCATAGAAGTAAGCGGCAGCAAGGCCACTGATACCGCCACCAACGACAATCAGGTCGTAAAAATTGTCGTCTGGTTTTGTGCCTTGTTGTATCGTTAGCCCACTGGTTTTGGTTCCAAAGGCTACATCATGGGCAATCTCGAAAGAACCGGGGTGTGATCCCCGCAGACCTGTCTGCCCGGGTGGGTATAGCGGTCCATTTTTTTTCCCGCCAGGCGTGTCACCGTAGATAAGGTTTGGACCCATGAGCCCTGCACCGACGCTGAGAGCGACACCACCGACAAATTCACGGCGAGTGATAGGCCGTTCCATACCGAGTTTCTTGTCTTTATCGATCTTGGACATGGGCTCACTAGATGACTTTTACAAAGGTTTTTGGTCTATCGACAATGACTTGGCGCGCCAGGCCAGAGCTGCTTTTACGCCCTGCTCGCGACTGACTTTCGAAAACGCCCGGGACTCAGGGGTTTCGGTGTTAGTGATCACGATATCCGTTTCCATCGCTTCCAGCAGGGCTTCCCGCATTCCCATGATCTCAAAGCCGCGGTGGATTGCCTTCTTGGTCAGCATGACTGCCAGGCGGTCGTTTGCAGCGATTCGTTTTGCAAGGTCCAGCGCTTCCTTAGTCAAATCATCCTTCGTCACAATTTTGTTAATTATCCCCAGCGCCAACGCTCGTTCGGCGCTGACTCGATCGTCGCCTGTCAGCAACATTTCCTTGGCTGCCTTGACGCCGATAATCCAGGGTAAAATCAGGCAAATGATACCGTCGCCATGTTTGACTTCTGGTTCACCAAAGAAGCAGTCGTCGGTGGATATGGTGACGTCACATGCCAAGGTTATTTCCAGCGCGCTGCCGAGGCAGTAGCCATGCACTGCAGCGATGGTTGGCTTGGGGCAGTCCCAAAACTTCATAATGATATCAAAATCGCGACGGAGCTCTTCGTTCCAGAATTCCGGATCGTTTTGCGCCTCAGGATCGGACTCAAGATCGAAACCCGCTGAAAAAGCGCGACCTTCGCCACTTAACACAACGGCACGTATAGCATCGTCAGTAGCGACCAGGTCAAGGCATTGATGAAGTTCATTGATCATCGGTCCGCTGACAGCATTGAGTTTCGCTGGCCGATTCAGAGCGATGGATGCAATTCCGGATTCGACCTTGAACAGTAGAGTTTCAAACCTGATATTCGTCATCTCAATTTCCTCGGATGTAGATCCTGGGGCTAACCTGTCGCTTCGCGAATCCAGATCCTTCATGACACATTCCTCATAACCACCAGGGCGTCAAGACCTAAACAACCCTTTTCAAGCACTTTGATGGGATTGATCTCAATTTCAGAAAAGACATCGGAGAATTCAACAACAATCATCGAGAATATTGCTGCTATATGACAGAAGTGGTCTATGTCATATGAAGGTAGACCCTTTGCCTTTCTGGAAGGATTATCGAACAGGTCATGGTGCCTTAATTTGCTGATTGCATGTTTAGCGGCACCGGCACCAAAAGGTGGTAAAACCATCACTGCATCGCTTAGCAGTTCAGTTTGCGTGCCGCCTAATCCCATAATCACGACGGGACCAAATTCACTGTCGTCAATCGACCCCAGGATCATTTCAAGACCCGGTTCGGAATCCATCGATGCAACGATGGCATTGGGTCCAAATTGAGTGGAAAGCTGCTGAAACGCGAGTTCCAGCGCCTGGGGGGTTTCAATATCAAGTTTCACCCCACCTGCTGCTGATTTATGAACGATGCCTGGCTCAGCTGTTTTCAGCACAGTGGGGAATGTCAGTTTGTTAGACAACAACTGCAGGTCCGTAGTACTGGTCACCTCGTAGGAAACCGACATTGGAATACCACACTCCGATAACCATTTAGCGGCGATATACTCACTGGTTGCAGGTTTCTGAGCGAAATGCCGATTCCAGCGGGCCGTGGTTTTTTCAGGAAGTCGAGGTTGCATGGAAATGTCGACGATGAAGTAATCCCGATAATCTATCAAGCATCGGGCACCGACCAGAAAAGCCGGAAGGCTGTCGAGTACCGGAAACCCTGCCCTGGTCATGTCGATGGCCAGCTTATCGTTACCCACTCCCTGATGGTTGGTGACCAGAAAAGCAGGCTTTGCAGACGCTTGATGAGCGGCGGTGAGATAATCACGATATTCCTGGTGAATAAGACCGCCCGGGCCTCGGTCCATGACGACCGCGCCGAAGGCGGTATCCGGGTCTGACATGAGAATAGAAAAGCTCCTAGACATGATCTCATCAGCGTCTGATCCGCCTTTGTTCCAGGCATCTAACGGATTCACAGCAGGCATCCCTGGCTCTAGAACCTTGTCGAGTTCTGATTGACTGTGTTTGTTTAGCACGGCCAGTTGAACATTGAGCTCAGATGCCAGGTCCGCCAATAATTGTCTTTCTCCACCTGAATCGTGGATCGTTGCAAGACCGCCGGTTGAAACCTTGTGCGGTTGCGCAAACATGATGAGGGCTGTCGCAAGCTGATTCATGTCAGCGACACGTTGTACGCCATACCTGTCAAACACAGCCTCGAATACGTCATCGCGCCCAGCGAGTGCGCCGGAATGGGAAACACCCAGCTCGGCAGCCAGCTCCGATTTTCCCACCTTGATTGCGACGATTGGAATCCGCCGGGCCTTTGCTTTTTCCAGTGCCTGTAGCAGCAGTAGAGGTTTACGGCAGGTTTCCATAAACAGACCTACAACCCGGGTTGAAGGCAGGTCGATGGCGTACAGCAGTAGGTCCTCCAGGCCGAGAATGAGTTCCTGGCCTGTTGATGCGGCGAAATTGAAATTGATTCTCTCTTCCGCATCCAGGATACCCGCCATGCCCGAGCCGGATTGACTGATAAGCGCGACATTACCCGTAGCAGAGTGAGACCGGGTGGCAAACCCACAAACCCAGACACTATTCACGAAATTATAAAATCCCATACTGTTTCCGCCCAACAACGCAATGCCCGCTTCTTTTGCGAGGTTTGAGATTCTTGTTTTTAGTCCGGGTTCCTCGTCCGAATCCAGGAAAAGGTTGGTGAATATGGTACAGGCCCTGGCACCGTGTGCTATGGCTGAAACTAATGCGGATTCGATATTTTCGTCCCCAACAGTGAGAATCACATGGTCTACGGTAATCGGCAGATCATCCAGGGTTGGATAACAATGATGGGTCTCGACAAGTTCATAGCGGGGGTTGACCGGGAAGAGTTGCCCTGCATATTTACCGTTCATCAGGTTCAGTACTACCTCATTGCCGACTGAGCCTTTTCTTTGCGATGCACCCAATACCGCGATAGAAGCTGGGCATAACAGGGGCTCCAGGGGTGTCATGGGTTGCAATCTATTGGCAGGTTGGTGGAGTTGCGTGGCGTCTCTCCGGATCAAAGACTGCGCCTTCAATGACCGTACATTTTTCCATGACGCGGGACCATTTCAGTTCACGTAAATAGTAGATTTCGACGGTCAGTTCATCACCGGGTTTACCCCATGGCATCTCCAGTGAAGCAAAAGCAACATTCCTCTTCGCCGTGGGTACCCATGCTGCTGATGTGACGGTACCGACAACCTTGTGGTGCCGATTGTAGATAAACGAATGTTCAGCCGGTTTGTTTCCCGCCACATCCAGCTTCACAAAACGATAACGAGAGCCCTTCCGTTTCTCCAGTTGTAATGCTTGCTTGCCATTAAAGTGAGATTTTTTCAGGTGCACCAGCCAGCCCAGGCCCAACTCATAGGGTGATCTGGATCGTCCCGCCCGAACCTCCTGTTCAGCGGGCACAAAATCAGCGCCTGCCTGGAGAAACCCCGCCTCAATTCTGGCGATCTGCAGGGCTTCGGATCCGGCGGGCTTGGTATCAAATTGCTCGCCCGCATCCATAAGGCGGTCCCATAATTTTTCAGCCTGGTCCGGATCAACCCAGAGCTCGTAACCTAAGTCACCGGTAAATCCTGTTCTAGAAACCATCAGCTCGGATTGCTCGAACGGATAGTGAGTCAGGTCAAAGGGCTTGAGGTTCTCGATGCCATACAGACCCATATTTTTCAGGATTGTACAGGTTGAAGGACCCTGGAATGACAATGCAGCAATACGGTCGGTCTCATCCTCTATGCTTACATTAAAGCCGAGTGCAGACCATTCCAGCCAGTCCAGGTGGCGTTCCTGGGAACAGAGAATGAAGCTATCGCGTGAGATTCGAAATATTGTGCCGTCATCAATCACCTGGCCTGCATCATTGCACCAGGCTGTATAAGTCACCCTGCCTGGCTTTAGTTTGCCAAGATTACGGGTGACCAGCCGATCCAGGTAGGCATGGGCGTCAGGGCCTGTGATTCGGTATTTTGTCATTGGGGTCAGGTCAAAGATGCTGGCGGAATTACGCATCGCAAAATATTCAAGTTCCACATTGGTAAACGCAGAAGGCGTGGTATAGCCCTTCCAGTCTTCCCATTGATTGAGTTCACAGGCGGTGGCGATTCGTGAATGAAAAGGTGTTTGCATCAGGCGTGGCGGGATTTGGTCCGACATTATCTGTCCCCCCTTTTAATGACAGCCCGGGCGCAGTTACGACCTACCATTCCCAACACATTGCCGCCCGGGTGTGACCCGGCACTGCAATGATACAGACCATGAACAGGTGTCGCGTACTGGCTCATGCCGGGGAAGGGTCTTAACATTAGAAATTGATCCAGAGCCAGCTCACCGTGGTGCCAGTGACCGTTGGTGGTTCCAAACCGAGATTCAATATCAGCAGGTGTTAACAGCTCGCTGGCTACAATCTGTTGCCTGATACCAGGCGCATAGTCTTCGATCAGGTCGATTAACAGGTTCTTGAACGTATCACTTGCCTGGGACCAGCCTTGCTGGAGGTTATGTGGCGCGTACTGAACCACGGCTGACAGAACGTGTTTACCGGCAGGCGCGAGGGTCGAGTCATGGATGCTCGGGATGCTTATTTCGACAATAGGTTTGTCCGAATACTCTTTGTACTTGGCGTGGTTAAAAGCTCGCTCCACATAGTCAGAATCAGGCGCTATTACCAGCCGGTTGCCTGTTTCACTTTCACCGACGCCGGTAAACCGGGGTCGGCTGTCCAGGGCCAGGTGCAGCTTGGCGGTGTTGCCTTTCATGCGAATATTATGAACGCGCCGGGAAAATTCAGTATCCAGTTGAGGGTAACCCACCAGCGATGAAAATGTAGCCCTGGGATCTGCGTTGGAAACCACGGTATGGGTTTTTATCTCTTCTCCGGTTTCAAGCCTCACGCCAACCACTTTGGAACCCTCCGTGAGGATCTTCTCGACTTTGCTGCTCGTACGCAGCTCTGCGCCTGACGATTTTGCAGACGCCGCAATAGCCTCGACCACGGTCCCCATACCGCCCAATGGGATAGATGGCCCATTAAAACCAAAGGTTTCGCCAACATGTCGATACAGATACGCCAAAACGGTGTTTGGAGAGCGCGGACCAGTATGAGACCCGAGTACCGCATCGAGGCACAATGCCCCTTTGAGAAGTTGGTTGTCAAACCTTTCTTCAAGCACATCGTAGATGTTAATCGAACCGATGCGAAGCAGCTCTTGCATATCTGTCTTGCCCAGTTTTCTGACCTGCCAGCCTAGCTTTAACAGTGACAATTTATCTCCCAGGGAGCCGTTCATCAGTCTCGGCGGTTGATGTTCAAGGGTAGTGGCGAACACCTGACAGAACTTGATCATTTTGGATCGAAATTTCCGATAGCTATCCGCATCCTCATAGGAAATATCACCGCTGACTGAGTCTCCTTTGATTAAGACGTGCAAGCCATCGCTCCCCAGAGAGATAGTGCCGAGATCGGTCGCGGCATACCTCAAGCCATAATTCGTCAGCTTCAAATCCCTGACGATGGTGGGATGCAGTGCATAGACAAGATGTGCACACTCTGAAACCCGATAGCCCTCGCTGAATTCACAAGTGCGGGCTGCGCCACCAATGGTGCCTGAGGATTCCAGCACCAGTACTTTCAACCCTGATTCGGCCAGGTAGGCTGCGCTCACCAGGCCATTGTGTCCAGCTCCGATGACCACCACATCAAATTGATTGGTATCAGTCATCTGGATATGCCTCGGGAACGGATGATGGCTTATTCAGGTCCATCAGGATTTCCCTGGCCGAATTAGCACCGGGTGCTGCCATGACACCGCCGCCGGGATGAGTACCCGAAGAACACATGTACATCCCATTGACAGGTCCGCGATACTGGGCATAACCTGGGAATGGCCGGTTAAATAAAAGTTGATCAAATGTCAGCTCTCCTTGGAAAATATTACCCTCGGTCAGGCCAATCTCGTTCTCGATATCTTGCGGGGTTCTGATTTCTGCGTGAAGAATTAGGTCCTTGAAATCGGGACTGTAACTACCGATCTGGTCGATCACCGTTTTACCGAATGCTTCACGATCATCATCAGTCCAGGCTCCTGTGGCGAGTTTTGGCGGTGCATATTGGACGAAAACACTCATCACATGCTTGCCCGTGGGTGCCATGGTCGGGTCCACCTGGGTCGGGATCAGCATGTCTACATAGGGATCCTGTGACCAGGTGCCGTTTTTCCAGTCATCGTAGGCTCTCTCCATACGTTCCATGGAATCGATAAAATGCAGGTCACCGGTCATTAATGGGCTTTTTTGCGGCAGACCGCGGAAGGTTGGCAGGCCGTCCAGGGCTATGTTCAGTTTGCCGGACGAGCCCCGGATCTTGAAGTTTCTGGCCTGTTTTACAATCGATGCCGGTAAGTCATCTTCCTGCATAATGTTAAGGAAGGTCCGTTTAGGGTCCAGGTTTGATACGACTATATCGGCGTAGAGTTCGTCCCCGTTGGCGAGCACGACACCCTCGACGCCGCGAGGCTTCACCAGGATATGATCCACTTCAGCTTCGGTTTTTATTTCTCCACCAAAGGATTGGAACGCGTCAGCCAGTGCCCTGGACACAGAACCCATGCCGCCCCGGGCAAATCCCCAGGCACCAACCGAGCCGTCGACCTCGCCCATGTAGTGGTGCAGTAACACGTAGGCGGTGCCAGGAGAATAAACACCCAGCGCAGTCCCGATAATACCGCTCCCGGCGAGATGAGCCTTGATGACATCTGTCTCGAAATATTCATCAAGGAAATCGCCGATACTCATGGTCCAGAACCGCAGGGCGTCGCCCAGCACCTTTTCACCCAGGTTGTAAAATGACTTGGCGAAAAATAGCATTTCCCTGATATCCCTTGGCTTAAAAGACGTGGGGTCGGGTGGTGTTCGCATCAGGAACGGGCGAATGAATCGGGTTTGTTTGGTGACGTCAGCCGTGTAGCGCTCGTAGGCGTTAGCATCTCGCTTGGAATGCCGTGCCATTTCCCGATACTGGCGTTCGTGATCCTCGTAGTTACCGAAATAGCCACCATCACGTTTAAAGGTAACACCACCCACATAAGGGATGACTTGAAGCCCGAATTTCGGCAGGTTCAGGTCCCGGGTGATTTCTGGTCTCAGCAGGCTGCAGACGTAAGAGCAGTTGGAATATTTCCATCCCTCGTGTAATTCACGACTGACCGTGGCGCCGCCGATGTACTCGTTTTTTTCAACCACGATTACGTCAAGACCGGCCTTGGCGAGATATGCTGCATTGGCCAGCCCGTTGTGGCCCGCGCCAATGACAATCGCGTCGTACTTTTTCACTCTGCATTTCCCTGATGTTTATTCAGTTTGTTGCTCTAAGGGTTCTCTATCATTCAAGAACAGAGGAGAAACACCCCACCCACGTTCATACCCTTTTTGAAGTGGGTACTCGAGCGGCTCATGTTTCGCTTTGCTGGCATGTGCTTTTGTCACCCCGGAATGAGAGGATCCGTCCATGCCACGGTAAGAATTTGACCTTCACTATATTGAATAAAAAGGAACTACTCATTTATCCCTATAGGCATGGACAAGTCGGGCAACAACAGCAAATATACTGCCCCTAAACCCCGATTCATCAGGCATTTTGCGACTTGCTTAAAGTGCTGTCTATGCAGGACACTACACTGGTTGTGATAGCCTGGAATGTAATGAGTGATCGAATGACCCGATTGACAACCCTGGGGGGGTTGCTCCTTCTGCTGGGGCAATCAGTATCTGTTTTCGCTGAAGAAAACGCCGAAGCCGTACTGAATGTATACAACTGGGCGGACTACATTGGTGAGACCACGCTTGAAGATTTTGAGCGAGAGTATGGCATCAAGGTAAATTACGACGTCTATGACACCAGCGAGATCGTTGATGCAAAACTGATGGCTGGCAATTCTGGTTATGATGTCGTGCTTCATAGCGCCGGGTTCTCTTCTCGGCTGATACCAGTGGGTATCTACCAACGTCTGGACAGGGACAAGTTATCTAACTGGAACAATCTGGATCAGGCACTGTTGAAGTCAGTGGCACAATACGATCCGGGCAATCAATACGGCGTACCCTATATGTGGGGCACGACCGGATTCTCTTACAACTTCGACATGATTGCCGAGCGTATGCAGGACGCGCCGTTTGATAGCGCAGCGCTGGTGTTTGATGCGGAAACAGTGTCGAAATTTGCCGACTGTGGTGTGACCTTGCTCGATTCTCCGACAGAAGTTATTCCCCTGGCATTGATTTACCTGGGTTACAACGCAGATTCCATCGAACCGGTGCACCTTAAGGCAGCGGAGAATTTGCTCCGCTCCATTCGACCTTATATCAAGTACTTTAGTTCAACGAAAATGATGATTGATTTACCAAGTAAGGAAGTTTGTATTGCGATGAGCTGGTCCGGGGACTATTCGGTTGCCTCGATGCGAGCTCGGGAAGCCGGTATTGAGGTAGATTTTCGTTTTAATATACCGACGGAAGGATCCCTGATCTGGTTTGATCTTTTGTTTGTTCCCGCTGACGCGCCGCATATTGAGAATGCGTATCTGTTTCTGGACTATTTATTGAGGCCTGGTGTGATTGCAGACATTTCAAATTTTACAGGCTATGCAAACGCCAATATTCCGGCGACTGCATTGGTCAATCCGGAAATAACCTCTGATCCGGCGATTTATCCCGGCGATCCTGTATTGGATCGGTTATACGCGGGCAAAATACTCATGCCAAAACAAGAACGATTGCGATCAAGAGTTTGGACCAGGGTCAAATCCGGCCTTTAGGGAAGTTTTGATTAAGTGGCTTTAGAACAGCCGGTTTGGACGGACCAGGAAAAAGAAAACAACAATGACTGAAGAACATCTACCGCAGGAACAAGGACCGGAGGACCATCCACCAAAAGAGCAGGGAACGGCCGCGTCTGACAAGATATCGGATGCGCCCTGGCTGGACAAGGATACCGTGCCGTTCATTCGAATCGAATCACTGACCAAGCGGTTCGATGGCAACCCTGTGGTAGACAATGTCAGCCTGGATATCTACGAGGGCGAGTTATTCGCCATTTTAGGTGCGTCGGGTTGTGGCAAGACCACCCTGCTCCGTATGCTGGCCGGGTTCGAGACACCCACATCGGGTCGTATCCTGATTGACGGTGTTGATATGACCCATATCCCACCCTACGATCGACCCGTCAATATGATGTTTCAGTCGTATGCCGTCTTCCCGCATATGACAGTCGAGAAAAATATC
Organism: Gammaproteobacteria bacterium; assembly: GCA_012960755.1. The sequence goes on along the minus strand of DUAT01000009.1, from coordinate 10,202 downwards.
GCCTATGGACTGAAAAAAGAGCGTGTCCCCAAAGTCGAAATCGAACGTCGGGTTGAAGAGATGTTAGACCTGGTTCAACTGAGAGATTTCAAGAGTCGCAAGCCGGGTCAATTGTCTGGTGGACAACGACAACGGGTTGCACTGGCCAGGTCGCTGATTAAAAAACCCAAGGTTCTGTTATTGGATGAACCCCTCGCCGCGCTGGACAAGAAACTTCGCGAGCAGACCCAGTTTGAACTCATGAATCTGCAGGACCAATTGGGCATCACCTTCATCGTCGTGACTCACGACCAGGAAGAAGCGATGACATTGTCTACTCGCATTGCAGTCATGAACGAAGGTGAATTTATCCAGACCGGGACGCCCCATCAAATTTATGAATTCCCGGTAAACCGATTTGTCGCTGACTTTTTCGGGACGATTAATCTGTTCCAGGGTAAAGTCGGCAGCCTCCAACAGGACCATATGTTGATTGAGGGGGGCAAATTGGATACCGCATTGAAAGCGCCCCTGACGAAAGAAATTAAACAACAGGATCAGGTGTGGGTTGCGGTCAGGCCGGAAAAGATCTCAATCTCGAAAGAACCTGAAAAAGACCCGAGAGTGACGGTATTGAAAGGCACCGTGTGGGACATTGGCTACTATGGCAATCTGTCGGTGTATCGCGTCAAAACTGAGGCGGGGGATATGGTGCAGGTGAGCGCACCGAACCAAAAACGCCTGGCTGAACGGGCGATTGACTGGGATGAAGAAGTTTATATTTCCTGGGATCTGTCAAGCAGCATCGTGCTTACCGAATGAGTATGGCGTTTAAGATCAGGCCCGATTTTGCAGATAGAGTGTGGCGAAGTTTTGTCATCAGTCTGCCATATGTGTGGCTGGTGGTATTTTTCCTTATCCCGTTTCTGTTTGTCTTCAAGATCAGTTTTTCTGATCCTGTCATCGGCCAACCCCCCTTTACGCCATTGTTTGACTGGTCAAAAGATTCGTTTAGTGCCTTCCTGGGAACGTTGGACAACTATCGCTTCCTGACTGAAGACAATCTTTACTGGATCAGTTATTTGAAGTCCGCAAAAATCGCCGCGATATCTACCTTGTTCTGTTTACTGATTGGCTACCCTATGGCCTATGGTATTGCCAGGTCAGAACCGACAACCCGAAATTTGTTGTTGTTGCTGGTGATATTGCCCTTCTGGACATCCTTTTTATTGAGGGTTTATGCCTGGATGGGAATGCTCTCAAGCTACGGCACCATCAATAGCTTGCTCATCTGGATTGGCCTGATCGATCAACCGCTCAAGCTGCTGTATACAGACTTTGCGGTTTACCTGGGCATCGTCTATACCTACCTGCCCTTTATGATATTGCCCCTGTATGCCAACCTGGAGAAACTTGATTTGTCGTTGCACGAGGCAGCGGCTGACCTGGGTGCCAGACCTTTCCAGGTGCTACGGGACATCACCATCCCCATGTCGATGCCAGGTATTATTGCGGGGAGCCTGCTCGTGTTCATTCCCGCACTCGGGGAATTCGTCATTCCCTCACTGCTCGGTGGCACGGATTCATTGATGATCGGGCGCACGCTTTACAATGAGTTTTTCCAGAATCGCGACTGGCCACTGGCATCGGCAGTCGCCACTGTCCTACTGTTTATCCTGGTTGTTCCGATGATGATCTTTCAGAAATACCAGATGAACGATTCAGATGGGGTGGAGCAATGAAAAAACGTTCAGTGTTTTTGCTCACGGCCCTGGGTTTTGGCTATGCGTTTCTGTACATCCCTATTTTTCTGTTGATGCTTTATTCGTTTAACGACTCGCGGATATCTTCGGTCTGGAACGGATTCTCACTGCGCTGGTATACCGCGTTATTCAACAACGACCAGATAATTGAAGCGGCTTTACTGAGTTTGCAAATCGCGTTCATCAGCGCGACAGTGGCGACCTTTTTTGGCACCTTGGCGGGGCTCGCCTTGACCCATATGGGTTCGTTCAGGGGGCGATTGCTGTTTACGGGGTTGATAGCGGCACCACTGGTAATGCCGGAGGTGATAACAGGGTTGTCGTTGTTGCTGGTGTTTGTGAGTAGTGAACAACTCATTGGCTGGCCGGAAACACGAGGTGCCACAACGATCACCATCGCCCATATTACATTTTCCATGGCCTTTGTCGCGGTTGTCGTTCAGTCCCGATTATCATCAATGGACAAATCGCTGGAAGAAGCCGCAATGGATCTGGGGGGGCGACCTTTTCAGGTAGCGCTTGATATCACATTGCCGATTATTGCACCAGCCATGTTATCCGGCTGGTTGCTGGCCTTTACCTTGTCGATTGACGACCTGGTTATCTCAAGTTTCGTTTCCGGTCCAGGCTCGAGCACGTTGCCCATGGTGATTTATTCCAAGGTGCGTCTGGGGGTCTCACCGGATGTCAATGCTCTGGCAACCATCATCATCGTTGTTGTTAGTCTAGGGGTTGTGGTGGCCTGGTTAATCATGCGCAGACAAGAGCAGTTGCGCCTGGAAGAGGCCAGGCTGGAAAAATAAGCAACAAGGGGTAAGCTGATTATCCCCTTTCACTTTTACGATCTATTCGATCGGGGGGCACATAGTCGAAAATAAAAGTGATTCGATCTTCTTTGCCCTTATTCATCACGCTGTGATTTTTCTGGTTATTGAGCTCGTAGGCTTTACCCACCTCAAGCTGGTAAGGGCGCCCATCTATCATAAACCTGACCCTGCGGTTGGTCGTAATTGGCACATGGATTCGATGACCCGCATGAAAAGACGGATGTTTGTCGACATGTGGTTTGATGATATTACCCGCAGGTAACTTGGCAGCCATGGCTCGAATGATGGTTCCGCCTTTCGGATAATGTTCAGCAAGAATACCGTGCATGACTGGAATTGCCGTTTTTGACAGCAGCTCCCAGCCACTCTCCTGCCTCACTTCAACATTTGGCCAACCCGCACCGTCCGTGAACACGAGCACGATGGACTCCGTTTGCTGATGCACTTCGTATTCATTTTGCCTGATGGTCTGTGATTTCCAGGCTGATTCATCAAGGGACAGGATCGCCTGCCTGAGCTCTTCAATCCTTATGGATCCCAGGTCTTTTAAAGGAACATCAATATCCACTTGTTTGTTCCCCTGGGGATGTCTGATTAAGGGCGGTATGCCGCACCACTATTTCCTTCACTGATTGCTTCTGCCATTTCGATTATGACTGTCGCCACTGGCCGGGCCAGTCCGATTCGGGTAGTGCTTTCAGGATTGGCTCCAGGGTCTCAATCAGCTCGTTCAGATGCGTTTCGTAATGACGCCATAGATTGAGTGAACTGGAATAGATGGGTTGGCGTACCTGTTCAGAGCTGGCTGTCTTTACTGCTCGCTCGGTCTCGTGGAACTTGAAACACGCTTCTTCGATGGGTAATTCACAGTATTCCAGCAGACGTCGAACCTGACCGTCAAGATCCTGTACTACGTCTTCGTAATTCACGTCCAACACTTTGCCCGGTAGAATCTCGTGCCAGTGATCCATTAACCGCTGGTATTGTATGTAGTACTCACCGAGTTCGGTCAGGTCGTAGCTAAAAGGTTGCCCACTGGCGAATAACTGCTTGTAGGTGCCGAAACAACTATCCAGTGGATGTCGGCGGGCGTTGATGATTTTTGCGTTCGGCATGGCTAAATGTAACAAGCCTACATAAGTAAAGTTGTTGGGGTTTTTATCGATAAATCGAGCGGCTCCGGAGCGGTAATTTTGCGTGCGCTCAATATATTGGCCGCCTATCTTCGACCAGGCCTGCTCCCCAAGAGCGGTGAGAAAGTCCGGGAACTGTTCCGACTGAGGATTTGATCGACCAATGGACTGGACCACGAACGGCAGATCGGTCAGTTCATGGGTACCCTCTACAAGACTATGGCTGGCCAGAATCTGTTCGATCAGGGTAGAGCCCGATCGGGGCAGACCAACAATCAGTATTGGTGATGCGTCAGAGAGGCCATTGCCTTGTTTTTGTGAGATAAATTCTTCATCGAATATTTCGATCAACCGATCCGTCACGGTTTCGTTTGTCACAGGATCATAGCTCTCTGATTCGCGCCGCTTCTGATTACAACGACTAAAATATTTGAAAGCCTGCTCATAATCTTTACGGGCTTCGTGCTCAAGGCCCAAAGAGTTGCACAACTGTTCAACCGATAGATCATCAATACCCGGGTCTTCAAGCAACACTCGCATCGTGTCCACCTCGCTTTGTTCGAAGCGAAATGTCTTCATATTGGCGAGACTCCAATAGGGTTCGGCGTTGCCAGGATTGACCGCGATATGCTGTCGATAAACGTCAATAGACTGTTGCTGGCGTCCGACGGTTTTGAGCTGGTGGCCGAGTCCTGAAAATGCACCGGGATGAGTCGGTGTTATCTTCAGAGCCTGCTGATAGGTGTTGATTGCTTTCTCATGTCGACCAGCGTTTGCCTCTGCATTGGCCAGGGCAATGTACGACTCTGCGATCTCGGGTGCCAGTCGCACAACCTGCAAGGCACTTTCGATAGATTCAGGATATTTATCGAGTTGCCCTTGCGCGTTGGACAGATCGAGCCAGGCTCGAGCAAAGTCAGGGGCGATCGAAACAGACTGGAGCAGCAGAATCTCTGCGTCGTGAAATTTACGATGTTTGGCGGCGACTGCAGCAAGTAAGCGAATGGCTTCAACATTATCCGGATCATGTTTCAAAATATCCCGATAGATGTTTTCTGCTTTTTCGGGTTCGCCGTTACGTTCGAGTTTTGCTGCTTCGCTGATTTTTTCGCCATTGGCAATCTGTCTGCGCTGCCGGTTTGCAGACTCGCTATCTTGGGTAGGCGCTGTATGACCGCTTAGCAGTTCTCGTGCACGGGCGATTTTCAGGTGCAGGTCTGACCGACCCGGATCAAGATGAATGGCGTGCTTGTAAGCCGCGACAGCCTCATCAAAATACCCTTCAATCAACAGCAAATCGGCGTAAGACTCGTGTGCAATAGGAAATTCCGGATATAGCGATCTGGCTTTCTCAATATGCACTCGTGCTTCGTCAACTCTCTGCAGCGCAATCAGTGCACGAGCGGCGAGGCAAAGGATGTTCGGATCCTCAGGGTAGTCACCTAATCCTTCGAGGCTCACCTGGGCTGCTGCCTCGGCATTGCCAGACCGCATGTGATTGAAAGCGAGATTAAAACGCTCTTGCTGTGATTGCACCTGGTTGACCTTTTGTCCTTAAAACTTGAACATAGAATGGCTCGATAGTAGCTTAGGCATCGACTTGGATTCCAGCTATTCATTTGTGATTGCCTGGACGAACATTATCAAAAAAACTATTTTTCAATCGAGACTGATTTCGTGGTGGCAATGAATTGAAGACATTTTATCGGGCGGTGGGCGAGAAAGAATTCGTCCTCACCGCTGAACTGCCCTTGAAACCGAACATGAGCGCGGTGGAAATAACGACCGAAGCACAATCCCTGTTCGTGAATGTTGATGGCGTTGTTTTAACCGATAACCAGTATGGGTTGACTCACATGTCAACTTCTGCAGCAGCGAGTTTACTGTTGGGTTCCGGTGTTGACCCCATCGTCCAGTTAAGCTGTCGTAATCGTAATCGCATCGCCCTGGTGAGTGAGCTGCTTGGTTTGCAGGCTCTGGGTGTGAGCAGTGTAATGCTCATTGAGGGAGCCAGGGTGCCAAAAGGATTCGAGCCGAGACCGACGGCTGTACTGGATATGAATGCCAAAGAACTGATCGCGACCGCGAAACTGATGAATGAAGACGAAAAGCTCACTGGCAACAAATTCCTCATCGTCACATCGGGAACGGCACATAACCCCCAACCCGGTTGGGAACCGAAAGAACTGCTCGCCAAGGCTGACGCCGGGGCCCAGGTAGTCATAAGCCAGTTGTGTTTTGACACTGACATTCTGAAGCGATACATGTCATTTCTTGGGTCAAAAAAGATGACCCATCGGGTTCAGTTTATCGTTAGCCTTGCGACACTGCCGTCAGCAGGCATTGCGACCTTTTTACGCGACAACCGACGCCGGGCGCTTATTCCACCGGTCGTCATTAAGCGCCTGGAGCAGTCCAGCGACCCGGAAGCAGAAGGCGTGTTGATCTGCGGTGAACTCTTGCAGAGTTATTCTGAAATCCCGGGTATCAGCGGCGTCAATCTCATGACTCTCGGGGCAACAGACACCATTGGGGCCGCGATTAGTGCGAGTGGCGTCAGAAGTGAGCAGGGGTGAGCTTATGCAACCCGATGCGCAGTTTAAGAAAGTTATTCAGCTGATTGCCGAAAATGACCTGGATCAGGCAGAATTCGAGTGTCGTAAAATACTGGGATCAGGCCGGGAAGATGTCAATATGACTGCATTGCTCGGTGCGATTCTTTTAAAAGTCGGTCAACTTGAAGAAGCCGAGTCAGTTTTACTTGAGGCGGTGGTGATGGCGCCTGGCTTTGCCCAACCCCATCAGGATCTGGCTGTTCTGTATGTAAATCGCGGAGACTTTCAGGCGGCAGCAAAATATTTTCAGCGAGCGACTGAGATTGATCCGGGCCGGGCTTCAGCGTTCGCGGGTCTAAGCCGCTCCCTCAATAAACTCGGTAATGCCAGTGCCGCAGCCGAAGCGTTTGACAAATATCTGGAGTTAACGCCCGACAATTCGCTGGCGCGGATTGTAGCACTACACAAAAATGGTGACCTGAAGAAAGCCCGGCTTGAATGCGGACGTCTGTTAGCAAGGGAACCCGAGAATCTGGCCGCGATGCGTCGGCTGGCGATGATATCAGTTGAAGAAGGCGAAATTGCAGGCGCCGAACGTCTATTCCGTCGTGTGCTCCAACTGGATCCGGTATCTGTAGTTCCGCACATGGATCTGGCTGATCTCTGTCATCAACAACATAACTATGTAGCGGCAATTGAATGGCTGCAGCTGGCAGTCAGTATGAAGCCGGAAAATTCAGAGGTTCAATTTAAGCTGGCACAGTTATTTTTGACGATTGGAAAAGCGGAGGCAGCGTTATCGAGCTATTCCAGCTGTCTTGCGCTTGATGAGTACAATAGCCGTGCCATGCTCGGTCGGGGAAATGCGTTACGGGCGCTTGGTCACGGTGCAGCCGCGGTTGATGCTTACCAGACATGTTTGGCAGACGACGGAGTGTATGCTGATGCATGCTGGAGCCTGGCAAGCATGCGCACCTATGAATTCAGCGACGTGCAACTCGCCAGTATGTCCAGGTGCAGGATGAAAGAAGGCATCACGAGCCATGACGCCATCCAACTGGATTTTGCGATTGGCAAGGCTTTGGATGATCGGAGCGAGTATGACGCTGCCTGGGCACATTATGTTTCCGGGAATGACCGTAAGCGTAACGAAACTCGTTACGATGGGGCCGAGTTCGAATCTGGTATCGACAGGACGATCAGTATCTATCGTGAAGAATTATTGGATCGCGAGCCAATGTCGAAGCCACTGGAATCGACTCCGATTTTTATTATCGGAATGCCGCGATCCGGATCAACGCTACTGGAGCAGATCCTGGCAAGCCACCATCTTGTCGAGGCCACGGCGGAGTTACCCTATTTAGGAGAGATAGCATCTCCTCTGAGCTGGCCCGGCAACGCGATGGGGTTATCGCAGATGTCTACCCTTGGGGACGCAGCATTGAGTAGATTGGGTGCAAAGTACCTTTCTGCCACGATGGCTCATCGGCATGAGCAAAAGCCGTACTTTATCGACAAATTACCATCCAACTTTTCTTATGTGGGCTTTATTCATCTGGTGTTGCCCGAGGCGATAGTCATAGACGCAAGACGCCAGCCACTGGATACCTGTGTTGCTAACTTTCGTCAGTTGTATGCCCAGGGTAAGGAGTTTTCTTACGACCTTGTGGAACTCGCTGAGATGTACCTGCAGTATGTCCGAATAATGAAACACTGGGAGAAGGTGCTACCTGGCAAAGTACTGACCGTTCACTATGAAAACATGGTTACCGATACAGAGCATCAGATCAGAGGCATTGTGGAACATTGTGGTCTCGAATGGGACGAGGCCTGCCTGGACTATGAAGCCACCGGTCGAATATTTTCAACCGCAAGTTCTGAACAGGTACGGCAGCCGATTTATAATAGTTCAATTGGCTTTTGGCGGCACTATGAAAGGGATCTGGCCGAGTTAATCGAAAACCTGGAGCCACTTGATCAGTCCGATCTCGATTGATATGGTATCCTGCGGGATTAAACGTGAGTTCAGGGTAGTTTGCCTATAGGCGAGGTAGAGCGAATTTGCGGAAATGAAAAGATAACGTCGCATAAATCGGCTCTTAGACCGAATACGAAAGATTCCTTACTGGGAGGGAACATCATGCAGCAGAATCATAAATTTGCTTTGACTCCACTTGCGGCAGCGATTTCTGCTGCACTACATCCTGCACCATTGGTTGCAGCTGAACAGGACGGCGACTCGGGCTATGCCCTTGAAGAAGTGACGGTCACCGCTCGTAAACGTACTGAATCTGTACAGAACATCCCCAGCAGTATCCAGGCACTTTCCGAAGAGACCCTGAAAGACATGAACGCGCGTGGCCTGGCGGACTATTCCCGTTTCATACCAGCCGTAAACGTCGTTAACTATCAAAATGGTTCCTCCACAATCGTATTTCGCGGTGCAACGATTGAAGGCGGCGGTTACATTGCACAGGCAACATCTTCTGTCTATCTGGATGAAATCTCCGTGACCTCAACCGGAGATCAACCATCGATCCGGATGGTAGATATTGAGCGGGTCGAGGCATTAGCGGGTCCACAGGGCACGATTTATGGCTCTGATGCACAAGCGGGTACCTTGCGTATCATTACCAATAAGCCGGAGATGAACAGATTTGGTGCGGTCATTGATGCCAGTATGAGGGCGAACAATGAGGGTGAAGGCAGTTACGACGGCTCGGTGGTTCTAAACTTCCCCCTGGTAGAGGATAAGCTGGCACTTCGTCTGGTAGGTTTTGCGGCAAAAGACGGTGGCTATATTGACAACGTTCTTGGTCGCACACCCGATGTCAATACCGTCGGTAACACTATCGCCGGGTTTGGTACCCTGGATAATGCCGCTTTTGTAAAAAAGGATGCAAATGACTCTGAGGTATCTGGCTGGCGTGCTGCGCTTCGTTGGGAGATAAACGACGACTGGGCTGCTACCGTGAGTGCTATCCATCAGCTGACAGAATCCGGGTTTGATAACGACTACGACCCGAATGTTGGCGATCTTGAGACCATCAAGTTTTTCAATGACTTTAGTGATGACGAGTACGATATGTATTCGCTCACCATCGAGGGTGATCTGGGTTTCGCACAACTCGTCTCCGCCACGTCTTATTATGATCGTGATATTAAAACCGTCTACGACATTACGGTATACCATCATTATTGGGCTGGACTTTATTGTCAGACATACGCCGATCCTGGTGCCGCTTCATATCCATACTATTTTCGAAACCCTGGTAATGCGGATGAGGTTATCTTCTGGGGGTCTTACTGTAATGCCCCAACAGCAGAGGGTGACTATCTTGCGGCTTATTCTGCTCCGGCACAGCAGGAGCGATTTACCCAGGAGATTCGCTTGTCTTCCCAGGGTGACACATTGGACTGGTTAGTTGGGTTGTACTATGAAGACAGTACAAACGCCTGGCAAGCAGACTTCGGTTTTCCAACCAGCAATGACTATCAGGATTCCGTTGCCTTGAAGTTTATGGAGTTTTACTACGGTGATGGCGTTGCAGGTGCGTTTCCCGATGCGCGAGAAACCTGGTACTCGGATAGCTCCACTGACTGGGAGCAAAAAGCGATATTTGGTGAAGCTGTATGGCACGCAACCGAAAAACTCGACATCACTGTCGGCGGTCGTTACTTCGACAGGACGAACAACAATATTTACTTCGTTGAACATCCGAACAACAATCTACTGGACGAATATCTGGATGCCGACGGCAACCCCGCGATTCCTGATCATAAAGGGGATGAGACGGAGTTCGTACCGAAGCTGAGCGTGGCGTATCACATTAACCCTGACACGATGGTTTACGGTCTGTGGACAGTCGGCTATCGTCCCGGCGGCACTAACCGTACCCGGGGTGAACCGTTCTACCCAACCAACTATGACGCCGATAAAATGAC
>DUAT01000008.1 GCA_012960755.1 Gammaproteobacteria bacterium | reverse complement strand
CCAGCCAGTTGGAAACCGCCAGTACAAGCCCCAGTATTGTAGCGCCATCTGACTTCAAAGCTGGGAGAAAACTCGATTTTAGCAGACCGAGGGTCAGAGGTTGAATGGGACCTGCGGACTGCGGTGGCCTAAATGACGCGAAGCAATAGCACGATCAAGGACACAAAAAGCATTGCAGAAACCAATTTCCAGAACAACACCGGATTTCTGTCAAGAAACGGCGCAGATTCGTGCCTATCAACCAGCGACTGATTGGGATTACAGAGATCGTGTACAAATTCAGAAAAAACCTGCTGTCGGTTCTCGACGGTCGGGTTAACGGCCTTCTCGAGCCCCAGGTCCAGCCCGACAGGAATATCCTCACGACGAAGTCGCAGACTTCGGTACTCCCAGCGGCGGTTACCCGCAGCTTCTATGGCCGTAGACAACTCTCGGTAAGGCAAGTCACCACACAACATTTCATAGACAATGACACCGAGGGAAAACAGGTCTGAAACTGATCGCGCAACTCCGTTTTTGATGTATTCGGGCGCAGCGTAGTTAACCGAACCGATCGGTAAGCTGTCTTCCAGCGCGTAGGCTATCTCATCGAAACCAGCAATCTGTACGGCACCGAGGTCAATGATCTTGGTGACTCCCTCAGCAGTGACCAGGATATTTTCCGGTTTCAAATCCCGATGCACCATGCCCATTCGCTGTATGCCCCGCAATGCCGCGACGATGCCTTTTACCAGTTCTCTTACCACAGAGAGAGAAGGCCTTGGGTTATCGTTCATCCACTCGCGCAGCGTCTGTCCGTCGACCAACTCGCAGATGTGGTAGAGAAAGGGACTATTCGAGGACCCGGGGAATATCTTCATCACACCCGGATGATTCAGGCGCCTGCCCGCCCACTGCTCCCTAACAAAAGCCTCTAGATACAAAGGGTCATCCTTGAAGTTCAGGGAGGGTACTTTGGCTGCATAGGCTTTTCCGTTCTTTAAGTCCCTGACCTCGTAAACATGGCTTCGCGTACCACTATGCAAGACACGCACAACCTCAAGATCATCCATTTTCATACCCGGCTCCATCACCGGGGGAATAACGAGCTGGGTCAACTGACGATGGACTTCATCGATCTGGTGCATTGGTACGGCCCGCACTTCAACCAGCAGACAGCTGAGATTGTCAGTGCTTCCCTTGTCGAGCGACTGATCAACTATTTCTCTCGCACAGACCTCCAGGTTAGTGGATCTGTTTTCTAGCTTTTCCTGAATTTCGTCATCGTGCGAGTAACCGTGTACCCCATCGGTCAACAGGACAAGGACATCCCCTTCGGCAATATCATGTTTTGAATAGTCAACTTCCAGATGGCTGTCCAGGCCTAATGCACGAGTCAGGTACTGCTCACCCCTGACTGTATGGACATGGTCACGCGTTAGCTGCCGGAGGCGACGATCAGAGTAAATATAGATCCGACTGTCACCGACGTGAAAAACATGGGCCACGTTTGCCTTCAGGACAACCGCGCTGAATGTGGTCATCGAACTGTTTAGATTGTCATCACGATGCTCGGTGTTAAAGAGCCAGGTGTTAAGTGATGACAGGACCCGTGCCGCTGATTCTTTAACCGCCCAGCTCTCAGGAGTACTGTAATAATCTTCAATGAAGTTGGTCACACTTGTCTGGCTTGCCAGCTGCGCACCATCACTGCAACTGGCACCATCAGCAATACAGGCTGCGATACCTTTCAGGTTAGTCTCTCGGCCTTCCAGCAGATAGGCTGAAAACGCATCTTCATTGACGTCTTTTATACCGGCAATCGATGCGCCCCCGAACCCGACTTTCAGAGCACGGCTTGCCGATTCGGCTGGATGAATGTTCGTTTCAGTCATCGCGTTTATCAGGTAACACTAATCAGTTCCACAGTACCATCTTCCCTGATTTCTGCGATGCTGCCTTCCGGTTCTTCCATGAAAGCCAGGGTGACAAGCCCAATTACCGCCGTTGCGGAGATGACCTGAAAGAATGTCTGTGCATCGACAATGGCGAAGATGCTGAGGTAGGTCACAGCCCCGACATTCCCGTAGGCGCCTGTCATTCCAGCGATCTGACCTGTAAGTCTGCGCTTGATCAGTGGCACTGTCGCAAACACCGCGCCCTCCCCGGCCTGCACAAAAAAACTGCACATCACCACCGCAATTACTGCCAGTACGAGTGGCCATACACTCGTGACGAGCGACATGACGAAATAGCCGACAGCGAGTCCAGCGGTCAAGACAAGTAACGTCGGCTTCCTTCCAAACCGATCAGACAACCAACCGCCGCCGGGCCTGGACATCAAATTCATAAATGCATACGCCGAAGCCAGCAACCCTGCCAGGACCGGTGTCAGGGAAAAAGTTTCCGCAAAGAACAACGGCAACATTGACACCACGGCCAGTTCCGATCCAAAGGTCGCAAAGTAAAGAACGTTCAGCACGGCCACCTGTTTGAACTTGTACCGATGTAGCTCGGGTACGGGTTTCTCAAAGATGTGTTTGTTGACTTGCCAGACTTTCCAGACGTCATATACATAGAGGACAACCAAGCTCCCATAAATCAGGTTTGATGCTAACAACGTTAACAGCGCCTCCTTCTCAGGCGACAACTGCCAAGTGAGCAACGCCAGAGCACTATACATAGGCAACTTCATCGCCAGCAACAGGAAAAAATCAAACTTGCTCGTCACCTCCATGGCACCAAGATGCTTCGGTTTGAAGTAGGTTGAACCTTTGGGTGTGTTACGTACCTGTCGATAAAAAATGACGGAATAAACCAGGCTAACAACGCCCGTGATCCCGATTGCCCAGCGCCACCCGTCTTCAGCAAACAACAGCGCAAGCGCCGGTAACGTAAACGCTGCAGCCGCAGATCCGAAGTTCCCCCAGCCACCATATATACCCTCCGCGACCCCCAACTCATTTGCCGGAAACCACTCTGAGACAAGTCGAATTCCGACCACAAAACCTGCCCCAATAAACCCGAGCAGGAATCGCGCCAGGGCAAGCTGTTCATATGAGTCAGCCATGGCAAACATCAGGCACGGAATGCTACATACCGCCAGCAACAGGGAGTAAACCAGCCTCGGGCCATATCGATCCGTTAACATCCCTATCAGCACGCGTGCAGGAATCGCCATCGCAACATTAAGCGTCAGCAAAGTTTTCAACTGAGCGCTGGTGAGGTCAAGAGATACACCAATCGCCTGAAGAAGTGGCGCATGGTTAAACCAGATCAGGAAGGTGATAAAGAACGCCACCCACGAGTAATGGAGTACACCCATCTTGTCTTTCATTGACAGGAGATTAAAAGAACTCATGCTGTTTACTCCTCTCCCGGTAAATCGTCTCTCAACTGGACCTGCCCCTTGTGGACTCGAACCGGGTAGGTTTTCAGCCACTGCCTTTCATCTTCGAGGCACCTGCCGGTCTCCAGGCAGAAGTGTTGTTTATAAAGTGGCGACGCGACTACCGTGTCAGTGCCAAGGGTCCCGAGAATCCCCCGAGATATGACATTGGCCTCTCCTATCGGGTCAAAGTTGGATACAGCATATATCCGTCGCTCCATTCCAAATTTAAAAATCGCTACCTGTTCACGTTTGTAAAGGGCACAGATGCCCGAATCTAAAACCAGGTCACTCACCACACAGATATCTGTCCAGATACTCAACTTGTCACCTCCTTTAGTTCTATTCGCTCATCCTTTGTTGCCGGTCGTTTTTGACCCCGCTCCCTGACAAATGCCAGATTGCTATCGGGTTCATCCGCATTGATGTAATGCCGAAACCGTTTCAATTTCTCCGGATCTTCTATGGTGGCCTTCCACTCGCACTGGTAAGTGCCAATCACATTGGCCATATCGCTCTCTAGTTCTTCGCCTAGACCAAGCTTGTCGTGGATGATCACGTCCTTCAGGTATTCCATCCCACCGACCAGGTTCTCCAACCAGACTGACGTACGTTGCAATCGATCTGCGGTCCTCACATAAAACATCAGGAACCGGTCGATGTAGCAGATGAGTGTTGGCGTATCAATGTCGACCGCAAACAGGTCAGCGTGCCGTGGCCGCATCCCGCCATTGCCACAGACGTACAGGTTCCATCCTTTCTCTGTCGCAATAACACCCACGTCCTTACTTCGTGCCTCTGCACACTCGCGAGTACATCCAGAAACGGCCATCTTCAGCTTGTGGGGCGATCGAAGCCCGCGATACCGCTCCTCGATATTGATCGCGGTTGTGACACTGTCTTGCACACCGTAGCGACACCACGTCGAACCAACACAGGACTTAACTGTTCTGAGCGCCTTTCCATAGGCATGACCTGTTTCAAAGCCCGCGTCGATTAACCGCTTCCAGATAATCGGCAATTCGTGGACCTGGGCACCCAACAGATCAATACGCTGAGCACCTGTAATTTTTGTGTACAGCTCAAACTCACTGGCGATTTCACCGATTGCAATCAATCTGGCCGGGGTTATCTCCCCGCCGGGGATTCGAGGGATCACGCTATAGGTACCGTCCTTCTGCATGTTGGCCAAAAAGACGTCATTGGTATCCTGCAGAGTGATGTGGTCTTCCTTAAGGACGTGTTCGTTCCAGTAAGATGCGAGGATCGAACCGACGGTGGGCTTACAGACATCACAGCCCAGACCCCTGCCGTGAGAATGAATCAGCTCTTTGAAAGTGCGGATTTGTTTTACCCTGACTATATCCGCCAACTCCCGCCTCGAAAAATCGAAATGTTCGCAGACATGATTGCTGACCTCGATACCAAGCTGCACGAGTTTGTGATCGACAACCTGCTTGAGCAGCATGGCACAACCACCACAGCCACTTGATGCTTTTGTATCAGCTTTTACATCCCCGGGTGTACGACATCCACTATCAACAGACGCGCATATCTGCGCCTGGTTGACGTCAAAACAGGAACAAATCTGGGCACTATCGGGTAAGAATTCGACACCAATCTTCGCGACCTCACCGGTTACCGGTAGAATCAGGTTTTCCGGGTTGTTGGGCAAGTTGATGCTGTTAAGTTTGAACTGCAGCAGAGTGCCATATGCTTCAGCGTCTCCTATAAGAACAGCGCCAAGCAGCTTCTTGCCGTTCTCAGACACTACAAGTCGCTTGTACACCTGGCTCACATCATCCTGATAGACGAGGGATTTACAGCCTTCTGTTTTGCCATGGGCATCACCGATGCTCGCGACATCCACCCCCAGCAGCTTGAGCTTCGTGCTCATGTCAGCACCTTTAAATTCGACTGGATCCGTTCCCAGTAACTGGCTGGTGACGACTTTCGCCATCTGGTAACCCGGCGCAACAAGCCCATATATCTTCCCCTGCCATAAAGCACATTCACCAATCGCGAACACATCAGGGTTAGAGGTCAGGCATTGATCGTTAATCACAATGCCACCGCGTTCACCGACGTTAAGTCCAGTTTCTCTTGCGAGAGCGTCCTCCGGCCTGATACCAGCGGAAAATACGATCACGTCTGTTTCCAGATAGCTGCCATCAGAAAAATCCATCCGGTATCGACGTTCAGCGCCTTCAGTTATCTTTTCTGTATTCTTTCCGGTGTGTACTTCAAGGCCCAGGGACTCGATCTTCGTTTGCAGCAAGCCACCACCATCGGCATCGAGCTGAGCCCCCATCAACTGTGGCGCGAATTCAACGACGTGCGTTTTCAGGTTAAGGTTCTTCAGCGCATTGGCAGCTTCCAGCCCGAGGAGCCCACCTCCGACCACGACACCCACTTCACTGTTCTCAGCAGACGCCATGATAGCGTCGAGGTCATCAATCGTTCTGTAGACATGACAGTGCTCTCGTTCCTGTCCCGGAACTGGCGGCACAAATGGGTAGGACCCTGTTGCCAGCACAAGTTTGTCGTAGCATTCTTTTTCCCCTGAGGCCGTTGTTACAAGCCGCGTTACTAAATCAATTCCTACTACCTTGTCGTTCAGGGAATATTTGATCCGGTTGTCCTGGTAAAAACTTTCATCGGTTAGCGCCAGGTCTTCTAAGGTTTTGTCTACAAAGTAGCCACTAAGATGCACTCGGTCATAGGCGAGCCTTGATTCACCCGCAATGACCACAAGCTCCACCTCACAACTATCATCTGCAACAATATTGTCAATCAGCTTCTGCCCAACCATGCCGTTGCCAACAACAACTACTTTTTGTTTTATCAATGTTCCAGCCCGTATTCTTTCAGTGATGCAGAATCACTAAGCAATTCAAATGCCAGAATCAGCAGAACTCAGAAAATCACCGTAAATCGGGCGAGAGTCTTATCCGGCTACTGCGGTGCCGACTCTACTTGGTGCATCGCACCAGATAGCTGCCCTAATAACGTGCGCGCTTTCGCAGATCCAGCGGGGATCAGGTTAGATAACCCCGTTTTTTCGGCGCAGCGAAAATAAAGAAGCATTGGCACTCTATTTGCGTATCAAAGATCAAACAGACTTAAACCGACCAGTTCCATGATCCTGACAAGACGAAAGCACAAACCGATTCGAATACCAGCCAAACCGGTTGCCGAATGGAAGTACACCACCTGTAACTATTGCTCGACGGGTTGTTCTATCGAGCTTGGACTGGATTCTTCTGGAAAAATCGTGACCAGCAGGGGGCACGCAGGCGCGGATGTAAACCGTGGCAAGCTCTGCATCAAGGGTATCCTCGAGCAGGATCTATTTGAATCACCAGGGCGCGGTACTGGGCCATTGCTTCGACAAAACCGCCACCAGTCATTTGCTCCGACAGACTGGCCAACAGCCATCGATCACACGGCACAGCGAATCAAGGATATCCAGAAAGAACATGGCCGCGACAGTTTCGCCGTAGTGTCCACCGGACAGCTTCTCACTGAAGAATTTTATTCGCTAGGCAAACTGGTACGCGGTGCGATTGGCACCAACAACTACGATGGCAACACAACATTATGCATGGCTTCCGCCGTATCGGGATATAGACGATCGTTTGGCTCCGATGGTCCACCAGGTTGCTACGACGACTTTGAACATACCGACTGCCTGATTGCCTTTGGATCGAATCTGCCTGAGCAGCATCCAGTAATCTACTGGCGCCTGAAAGAAGCCATGGAGAAGCGAAAATTTCCGTTAATCGTCGTTGACCCCAGGGTGACAATGTTTGCGCAATTCGCCGATATTCACCTGCCTGTTAAACCAGGCACGGATTGTGTCCTGATCAATGCAATGATGCATGTGATCTTGAGTGAAGGTCTTGAGGACAGGGACTATATCAATGCGCATACCGCCGGTATCGAGTCAGTAGAAGCTGTTGTTGCCGACTACGATCCGAAGAAGGCACAGCATATCTGTGGTATTGACGAAGATCGAATCCGGACGGTCGCGAGGCTCTACGCAAACGCTTGCGCCGCAATGAGTATCTGGACTATGGGGATTAACCAGAGCACCCACGGCTCAGATGGCGTCGTCAACATCAACAATTTGAACCTGGTAACCGGAAACATTGGCAAACCCGGAGGCACCAGTCTTTCGATTACAGGACAGTGCAATGCGATGGGGACCCGCGAATGGTCTAGTTGCTCCGGTCTCCCTGGATACCGATATCTGGAAAACGAGCAAGACAGACAGTTCGTAGCAGACTACTGGGGCATCGATGCTGACTTTTTCCCAGAGAAACGAGGCCTGACTGAGACTGATATTTTCCCTGCCATCGAGACAGGGGAAATCAAGGGCCTGTGGCTGGTTGCAACCAATCCACTTACCTCCATGCCTAATCAGGCGAGAATCAGGCAAGCCTTTGAGAAGCTGGACTTCCTGGTAGTCCAGGATGTATATGAAGACGTCGAAACAAACCGGTACGCCAATGTCTATCTACCGGCAGCTATCTGGGCGGAAAAGGAAGGCTGTCATACAAATTCAGAAAGACGCGTTAATCTGACCCGCCATGCGATAGCTCCCTTTGAAGATTCTAAATCCGACTTCTGGATATTCAAGGAAATGGCACGTCGATTTGAATCCCCCATGACCTTTGCCGAGACGCCAGAAGCGGCATTCGAAGAAATGAAAGAACTGTCCAAAGGTGAAGGACGAATCCTCGATATTTTCGGTATGAGCTACGACAAGATTGAGGCAGCGCGAGGGATTCAATGGCCATACGATGGATCCGCAAACATTTTCCAGGGCACCGCAAGGCTTTACACCGACGGAAAATTCCAGACCACGTCAGGAAAGGCGAACCTCATACCCATCGAGTTT
>DUAT01000007.1 GCA_012960755.1 Gammaproteobacteria bacterium | reverse complement strand
TATTTAATCAAATTATGTAATTTTACTACATCATGAGATTGATTAAATTTGGCACTGGAGAGTGTAAAACTGGTTATCTTTAGCCGGTTGGTTGCTTTGCTAGAATAAGCAGTCAGGTGGATGAAACTGGTGTAGTTTGTACCTGGTTGAAGGGGGTTTTCCCCGCTAAAGGCAGGTAGTTATGTTGATGAGAGTCGTTCGGTACGCCCATGTGTGACAGATCCCGTGAAATAAAACATTTCCGATTGGCTTCTCCTGCCTGAACATTCCAGCAATATATCGAAAAGATTTGGAGGCCAGAACAGGCCAATGACGAGAGCCCTTTCGGCGCCGGATATCCGCATTCAGATGTCGCGCGACCTGATAGGTTTAACGCCCATCTCTATCGCCAGATAGAAATCGCCGGACTTGCCCGAAGATAAACCCTATTATCGGAAGAAAGATAATTGCAGATTTTCATTCAAGTTTAGGGCTCCGTGACGTTGTGTTCCTTTAAACAGTCAGTTAGAGGGTCAGTGATTGTAGTGATGCTGATTTTCGGGCTTGCCAGCCGCAATTGCCTGATCCATACAATGGAGGAAGCACAGATAGCGCTAAACCTGCAATTAAATGGCTGGAATACGTTCGCTGATATAGGCTTCTATCTGTTCGGTAGTGGTCCGCTCGGCATTCTCAGACACTGCCCCTGATATCAAGGCATCGCCTGAGAAACCGAACAGATGCCGGAGCCACGCAGGCGGGCGAATTATTTGACCAATTGACTGATCTCGTTCTATCTTTCATAAAAATCAGCACCATGGCGTCCATTGGTGCCTGTTGTCATTCGTAACAGGGCTTTCTGCCGATCACTGAGCACGGAGTGCCATTCTTCCGGGAACTGGTCATGTGGATCACACTGGAATCGCATCCACTGACCATAGCGATAATGGCCGAACATGGCATGGCGATTTTCAGGCGCTCGATTTTCACCTCCTCCGTGCCAGGTCTGGCCGTTGATGATAATGACACTCCCGGCCGGAACCACAGCCTGTAGTTCGTACTTTGTATCGAATCCTGCAGGTGGTTCCTGCAAGTGGCTCTGGTGACTGCCCGGGACCACACATGTCGCTCCATTCTCCATGGTGAAGTCATCAAGCGGCCAGATGGTATTCATCATCACAGGTGATTCGCTGCCATAGCGGTGCAAGGCGAGTGGAATATCACTGTGCAAGGTTTGTTTACCATCGCCTGGTCGTACCACCCGAGCATTCAGGCTTCCCAGGATCAGGTCCTGTCCCATGATGGATTCAATGTAGGGCAGTACTTTCTCATGATCGATACATTGGAAAAATATCGGACTGAGCGTTACAAGGTTAGCTAGATGCCTCGCCGTTCCCCGATGACGAGATTCGACCCCGATATCGGCCTCTGTCTTTGCAATAAATTCACGCATTGATTTAATGTCGTCAGCAGGCAGGACATCTTCAACAATGGCGAATCCAAATACACGGAGTTCAGTTAACTTTTGATCAAATTCTTTCATCATTAATCACGATTGAGCCATGATGTCTTTTCATTGGCAAGGAACTATCCATTGCGAGACTAATCGGCAGAAGCATCGTCAGGCTACAATAACGGCATTACATTTGCCATCACCAAAACGACCAACCCTATGATAATTCGGCGCTCAGTACCTGCATAGATAGCGCTAGACCTGCCTTGTTCGTCCGAATTAGTAATACCTGTAATAGCAGGAGTCCCATCTGCTGAAGTGGGGGGTACCAGGGGGTACAGTGAAGTTCAGGCGGAAATGGTAGCCAGCTCTATACCTGCAATTAAATGACCGGGATACGTTCGCTGATATAGGTTTCTATCTGCTCGGCAGTGGTACGCTCGGCATTCTGAGAATAAGAAATATAAACCACATTGTTCCGAACAACGGTTAGGTAGGTAATGGCTGATGTTCATTCAAACTTAAGACGCTGCGACTTGGTGATTCTTTAGATGGTCGATGATTGTAATGGTGTTGACCTGATGGCTTACAGACTGACTGTTGGGTTGGTTACTTAGGCTTTTAAAGGTCGGTCAGGAAAGATGTGGCTTGTTTGTCCTAGCCTGTTTTAGGATTGGATAGCTGTCGCAGGTTTAATCGGTGGTGGCTGCGACCTGGGCGACGCCCTTATGTGATCGAGGATCTTTTGAATTACGACAGGATTGGGGCGCAGCAGGGCGGCTTGGAAAAAATTAGTGAATTAAGCCCGGCTTAACCCATGGAAGTTTCAATAACTGTTGCCCCCAGCGTGATCGATAGTGGTAAAGAGTGTTGCAAGCCGAATATTATTTGCTAAGTACTTCGAATCAAATCAATGATGATCTGTGATACCTGTTCCGGCGCGTTCTCCTGCACGAAATGCCCACCCCTTTTGATGGTGGTGTGTGGCAAACCCTTTGTGCCTGGTACGCGCTTGATGAATTGTTCTGCTGCGCCGGCAGTTACCGGGTCGTTATCAGAAAAGGCACAAAGGAAAGGTTTCTCGAAGGTGTCGAAAAATTCCCAGGCTTTGCGCTGTGCTGTAAGGGACGGTGAAGTGGGTAAGGTGGGTACCTGACTAGGCATCGCGCGTGGACCCATTTTGAAACGGGCACTAGGGAAGGGTGCGTCATAGGCTTTGGCAAGCGAGCTTGGCATCGGCGAATGTATACCGGCGGCATGAAGCATGAATTTAAATGCCGTTACCAGGTTTGAGCGTTGTTCCATTGTCATGGACATCATGAAGCCTATCGGCATGTCTTCGGTTTCCCAGCAGAACTTCTGCCAATAAGCGAACTTTGTTGCCTGATTGCCGGCCATCTGACTCAGCGCGCGTTGCATCTGGACAAGACTGGGTGTTGGCGAGTTCGCCCAAAAGTCTTCGACTTCTTTAACCACTTCAGCAGGCACATCCGGGCTATACGGCAGGCCGGTGTTGGCGATAACTACACGGTCAAACCGATCTGCGTGATTGACCACCAGGCGCAGCCCAATCAGCCCGCCCCAGTCCTGGCCAAAAAATGTGATATTGGAAAAATCGTTCTTCTCTAACCAGTTTCCCATCCATTCGACCTGACGTTCATAGCTGTAATCTTCCCGCGCTGCGGGTTTGTCTGACTTGCCGTAGCCGGGCAGGTCAGGGGCGATAACACGCATGCCGGCAGCCGTAAGGTAGGGGATCATCTTTCGATACAGGTAACTCCACACGGGCTGGCCGTGCATACAAAGCACTAATGGGCCTTCTGTGGGTCCTTCATCCAGGTGGTGTATGCGTAGATCGCTGCCGTCTTCGGTTTGAACAACGGTGTAGTTTGGTGAAAAAGGATAGCCAGCGAGGTCTGCAAATCGGTCGTCTGGGGTTCTAAGTATTAACATGTCCGCTATGTCTCCTTACCAGGAAGTTAAGTTCTTATCCTGAAAAAAATGAGATCCGTCGACCTCGGGGTTTCGGAATCTTGTACGCGTCCGGTAGCGCACAGATTCTATCCATTCGGGTCACGCTGCCATCGACGTATTCCCATACCATTTGATCACCGTCCCTATAACGCCGCACCACGAGCGGGCCCCAGCCCAGCACATGGAAATCGAGTACGCCGTTATTCCAGGTCATACTCGCAGAGGTTCTTGGACAGAATTCCCGGTCGCCCAATGTGAACAGGACGCCGCCTTCAGTATCGTTGGAGTTGAGCCCGGCCGTGCTGTTGGGACCACTGTCGTGAATAAGACCGCTGCTGGTGACAATCGTGCGTGATCCGCATTGCTCGACGCGTTCCACATGGCCGATGTGGCCTGTTACGCCGATCCAGAGGCCACGAATGTCAGCGGTACCTTCGGGCAGCGGCTCAGTGCATTGCCGCAAAATTGGCAGTGGAAAGTGATCGTAACTGCATCCCGGTGTGTTGCCTTTGGCAATATCTGCTGCCATTTTTCCACTGCCATCGAGAACAGGTAATTGGCAATAGTTAATTATGCTGCCATCACCTTTGAGCGTTTCAGGATCAATCGTTAACGGTGGGCGTGGTGAAAAGAAGACAAAACAGAATACTGCAATCACCAGAACAGTCAGTATTGCGACAGTGCGCAGGAGAACTTTAAACACGGTCGATTACCTTCTTGTTTTTGTTAATAAGCTGTTTAAAGTTATCAGATTGCAGAAATTAATGTAAGGCATTATTATAAAGCAAATTCGGAATGAGAATACCAGTATGTCCCTGACCCAACCACTTCGATTGAAAGGCGCGCCCGGATCACCCTATACCCGCAAGATGCTGGCTTACATGCGCTATCGCCATATATGTTATGAATTGCTGATCGGCGATCACTCGATTCGGAAGATGGGATTGCCGACACCCAAGGTTGACCTTCTGCCAACCTTTTATCTGCCCAATGAGCAAGGTGAGGTGGAGGCCGTTGTCGATTCGACGCCGCTGATTCGACGCTTTGAGCAGGCGTTCACGGGTAGAGAAACCTTGCCGACCGATCCGGTGCTGGGATTCATCAACTACCTGGTCGAGGACTATGCCGACGAATGGCTGACTAAATCGATGTTCCACTATCGCTGGTATTATGATGCCGATATTAGAAAGGCAGGTGATATTCTACCGCTCTGGCGAGGGCTGCAGATGGATGATGAGCAGCATCGGCAGGCAGCTGAGTTTGTCGCTAAAAGGCAGATTTCAAGACTCTATGTGGTTGGTTCTAATGATCTGACGGCACCGGTCATAGAGGCCAGCTACCTTCGCTTTCTGGACATCATGAATAGACTGGTTATGCGACAACCCTATGTGTTTGGTGATCGACCCGCTTCGGCTGACTTCGGCATCTATGCGCAGCTGACCCAGTTGGCGAAATTTGATCCGACACCTATGTCGATCTGCCTGGAGCAGGCACCCCGGGTATTCGCCTGGACAGATGTTGTTGATGATCTCAGTGGGCAGGCCTGCGAGCAAGACGGCTGGATTTCAAGGGACGCGGTAAAAGAAGTCCTGGGTGATCTGCTCGCTGAAATTGGCAGAGTTTATGTGCCGGCGCTGCTGGCCAATGCCAGAGCATTACAGGCCGGCGAGCCGCAAATGGAAACTACCATTGACGGGAAACCCTGGCAGCAGCCGGCCTTTCCCTACCAGGGCCGTTGCCTGCAGTGGATCAACGAGGAATATCAGAAGCTCAACGATGATGAGCAGCATCAGGTTGACGATATCCTGGCAGGTACAGGATGTGAATTGCTGCTGTTACCTTCCTAGCTTTGATTAATGCAGGGCAGGGTTAGACGCGGTACAGCGATTGCGCTGTGGGGAGCCTGAATTGACGGGAACGCATTCTCGGAGAATGAGTGGTGCTATTGGATGCGCACCAGGCAACTGCTCGAAAACCACTTTATCCGTATGTGGCAGAGATAACAGCGGCGAGAGACCAAACCCGGACGGAAACCTTCGTGCCAGGCAATGAGTATATCCACTGGCCTAACTGAGGGACCGGCGATAGCGGGCGAGAGCATGGAATCTAAAAACAAAGCGACTGTTGCTGCCAGCGGTGACAGCGACATCAGACGAGCATTGGGTCGGTATTTCAGCTGCGAAGGCGAAACAAGTCATTGATGTTGATTTCCTCAATGTCTTTCATTCAGCAGGGTCGGCCAGCTGCATTTGTCGATGTAATTCACCTTGTCTTGAATGCATAGCTGGTGCGATCAAGGTCACAGTCAAGGGTGCCGGTACATTTTCTACAGGAAGATAGCCGGCCCGAGCTCGCTACAATGATGAGTGACTTTATACAGGGCAAGGAAATGAAAGGGCTCTAATATGATGTGGAAAATCTGGATACTGGTGCCGATAGTTTACGCGATATTTTCGTTTTGGTACTTCAATTGGCGTGGCCCAATAACATCTGAGGAAGTCGATGCTTTCATGGTGTCCTTCAATCAGATCGAAGGCAGTGAGCACACAGATGCAGAAATTTTCCGCGAGTTTCTCGAACAAGACGATGGCGGCGAGTTTGTCATGCTTAATCTCGTCCAGCTTCATCAGGCCGAAGTTGACCATCCCTTATCGGGTGAAAAGATGAGCGCTTCGAAGTTAGTTGGAGAATATTTTGGCCCTTTTGCCTTGGCACTGCTAAAGCGCGGCGGTCACCCCGTTTTCCAGGCAAGAACGGTGGGCGGTAATATCGACAGCTGGAATGGCGACAACAAAGAGAGTTTTGGCGTGACTGGGATGATGCGTTACAAAAGCCGCAGGGACCTGGTCGAGCTGATTGTCGACCCAGGCTTTGCCGATGCGCACATCTATAAACTGGCTGCGATCGAGCGGACGATCTCCTACCCGACGCGCATCATGATGAGCACGTCGATTCGCCCGCCTATTACAGTGTTACTGGTGTTGGTTCTAATGGCCTCGGTTGCACAGAATGTCGCACTTGTATTGCGACTCTAGCCAGTCCGGTTGAATAGCGATTACAACCGGGTGAGCACCTGGCAGCGCTTCATCAACCGGCGCGCATTCTGGTCAAAATTATCGCGCCGATGTAACACTCGACGGTTGTCCCAGATGATCAGGTCAAAGGGCTGCCATTGTTGTTGCCAGACGTTCTCGGTTAGAGCTGCATAAGACCAGATTTCATCCAGCAGTGCTTCGCTCTCCGCAAGTTCAAGCCCCGGCATGTAGGCCCATTCTCGGCGTCCCAGGTACAGCGCCTGCTTGCCAGTTTCAGGATGGGTGCTAATAACAGGGTGCTTTGCGCCGGGCGCGTTCCGAGGGTCATCGAAGGGTGCAAAGCCGGGTCGAAGTTTGCCGATGCTTGTATGTGCAGCATTGTGCTTGATGGAAAAATCTTTCAAGCGAGTCGCAAGCTCAACCGGGATCGCGGTAAGTGCAGCGTTCTGATCAGCAAAATAAGTATCGCCGCCTTCGTCTGGTATCTCGATACCAAGCAGGACACTGGCGGGAGGCGGGTTCTCGACATAGGTCATATCGGAATGCCAGCTGGCTTCCGCATTGCCGAGTCCGCCGATGGGTTTGCCGTTCTGGATGATGTTTGAGAGTTGGGTGACATAACGGTTTTTGATCTTGACTCGTTCTGATTCCGGCAACCGGCCCATGGGAATTTCTTCCAGTGGACCAAATCGGGAGCTGAATGCCTGTAGCTCGTCTTCATTGAGCTGTTGCCCACGAATGCGGAGCACGCCGAAGGTGAGCCAGGCTTCATAAATCTGATCAAACTCGTCATTCGTGAGCGACCTAATGTCGATGTCTGATATCTCGGCGACAAAGTTCTGTCTGATGGGGTCGATGTTCATGATAGATTCCGGTGGTTTGTATCGTTCATGTTAAAACCGTTCTTGGAGCAATGATTCTGGCCATGTAGGACAGCTCAGTGTGGGCCAAAAACATGTCATTGAATTTGAGGAGCACAGTACCCAGGGTGGTCTCTTGCCAGAATAGGGCCTCGATCTGGTTCTGATTGTAGCGACCTGGTTGAGCAGTCAGAGCTTCGATATAGAAAACCTTGGCATCTTCTATGGCGCATTTGAACCAGTTGAGTTCAGCGACTGGTAGCGTTTCATTGTCGAGCAGGTCGGCCAGTTTGCCAATGTTCTCAGCCATGGAAAAACCTGACACGCCGACTAGGGTGCGTCCGGCTCGTCTGCGCTTTCCCAGATCATACCAGGGTGTCAGGGTTTGCAATTCGGCAAGCAATGCTGCCTTCCAGGAATCGGTATCTTTGGCGGGTTTGCTGAACGACACAGGGCAGGCGGGTGCGTCACTAAGAGCTACCAGAGGGGCGTCTTCCGGATAATCGGCGAGGACCGGGCCACTTGGTTCTGTTAACAGGTTGAGCGCAGCATCAATCACGCGATGTTGAAACGCAGCATCATCGGGTTTGCCAAGAGGGCGACCGAGCGGAAAGGTTACCCAGAGCGCACGGGGAGGCTGCATACTCATCGTGTTCTCTCGCACCAGGCTGATACCGGTGGTCATAAGGCCTGCCCATTCGAGGAAGTAGCTGAGCGCACACACGGCGCGCGTGCAATTGGGTCAGACAGGGGTCAGGAATACGGCGTCGACCTTGTCCTGTTTGAGGAGACCGGCAACCTGAGATGCGCTTTGCTTAAAGGCAGCCGGATTCAGGCCTGCGCCCATAAAACTGTAGTGAACGTCTGCCAGGGATCCGATCCTGCCTTCAGCTTCCAATTCGCGGAATCGATCAATTGGGAAAACCAGATTCAAGTCTTCGGTGAACCCGGTTTTGTCAAAGTTGACAGAGCTGTGCGACATAACAAGGTTATTGGCATCTTCATTACCTGAAATCGGCCTGAAGGTTGAATCAATGAATTCGAAAGCAGGGTCATCCCGAAAATGCAGGCCTGCCGTGGTGATAAGCGCTACGCGTAGTTCAGCTAGATCTTTGGTGAGATGAGTCCATGCTGGTGGTCCCAGAGGAGGCTCGGCTTTTGACAGTAGATGCTCGCGTTCGTAGTCGGGGAGGTCGGTCAGTCTTACCATTGTGCAGTATTTCCGTTTTGTAATGCCGATCCTGCATTGCTTAAAGCTCCACCGCAGCACCGGACATGAAAAGCAGACCAGCTGCTTTGCGTTGCTAGCAGCAGCGGTGCGCAGGCAAAAAATAGGCGGACCCGCACGGTTGGTGCATGTCTTGATGTGTCAGTAATCCTGTCTGGTGTTGTAACGCTCATTGAACAATATTGACACAGGCGTAAACAAATGTCACTATTGGTGACATAATAATACACCATCGAATATTATGCAATTAGTGCCATATCAATGAGTGAAGCCGAAGCGAAAAAGTTAGATGGGCGTGCAGTACGCACTGCAGTGACGCGTGAGAAGATTCTGACGGTTACTCGTGAATTGATTCTGGCAGGAAGGATAGATCCTACGGCGCGCGAGATTGCCGAAGCGACAACCATCACGACAAGGACTTTGTTCCGGCACTTTTGCGACATGGAATCGCTACACCGAAGCCTGATCGAAGATGCACAGACCAAAGCCTCAGCTGTTATGGACGAACCATTTCCCGCTCAGGCGGACGGCAGTTGGCGAGACCAGATGCAGATAGTTATCACAAGGCGTGTTCGTGTTTTTGAGTCACTGCTCCCGCTATACATTTCTACCATCTGGAGCCGGTACCGCGCATCGATTTCAGGATCTCAAGGGCACAGTGGGATGAATCGGAGAAGAAAAAGACTGATGGAAGTTCTGCCCAAGGAAATAGTACGGGATCAGGTACTATTTGAAGTGATTGATGGCGTACTCGGTATTGAATATTGGACTAGCCTGCGACGAGATCAGGGGCTCGGCGTCTCTAAGGCGACCAGTGTGCTAAGACTCGCTGTGGCAAAGCTCACTTCGCATGAATAAGCCATCGATAGAAACAGGTTTTCCAGCATTGCAATCGCGGCTTCGGCGCTTGCTGCCAGGCTTGATGGTCGCGTTTACTGTGGGCTTCGCCGCCAGTTTCCTCGGCGAGCACTATGGCGCGCCATCGTTATTGTTCGCACTTCTGCTAGGCCTGTCACTCGGGTTTATCTATGAGGATGAAAGATCGGCTGAGGGAATTGATTTTTGTGCCAGAACTGTCCTGCGATTTGCTATCGCCCTACTGGGTTTTAGAATTGCCTTTACGGATTTATTGGTGTTGGGCTGGCAGACGTTGGCACTTATCCTGGGCGGCGTAATTCTAACCATTTTCTTTGGTGTGATGATTGCCCGTGTGGCTGGAATGAATAAACGCTTCGGTCTTCTATCCAGCGGTGCTGTTGCAATATGCGGAGCGTCAGCAGCGCTGGCAATTTCGGCGGTGTTGCCGAATGACAAGTACAAGGATCGGGATACGGCCTTTGTAGTAGTAGGGGTCACAACGCTTTCGACCATGGTTATGATTATTTATCCGATTGTCAGTACGTCTGTTGGCTTATCAGATACCGCGGCGGGCGTTTTTATCGGTGCCACGATTCATGATGTTGCCCAGGTGGTCGGCGCAGGTTATTCGGTGTCAGAAACCAGCGGTGACGTAGCGACCGTGACCAAGCTTATTCGGGTTTCACTGCTGTTACCTGTGGTATTAATAGTCGGTCTGATTTATCGAAAAACAAAAAAAGAAATGCAAGCAAGGCCGCCGCTACTGCCCGGTTTTCTTGTGGTATTCCTCATTTTTGCCTGTGCCAACAGCTTCATGGATCTTCCCGAATTGTTATCAAGCTCTGCCAATGCGATGTCTCAGTACTGTCTTATCGCTGCTATTGCCGCAGTCGGGCTGAAGTCAAACTTGAAAAGCCTGATGGCGCTAGGTTGGGGCCCGGTTGCGCTGATGAGTTTGGAAACCGTCTGGCTGGCAGGTCTTACGCTGGCAGGGTTGTACGTACTGGGTTAGGACAGGGCAGAACGGCAGAAAATAAAGAACGCTTTGTGAAACCTAAGGGTAATTTTGGCACTGCAGCATGGCATACCGATGAATTTATTGCCGATCAAACAGATTGAACTACAAGCTCGTAGTAGGGGAGATCGGTCAGTTTTACCATTGTGTAGTACTTCAGTCTTGTGCAGTCGATTCTGCGTTGAGTGTACGTCGTCAGCCCATTTGGGGCCACTGGCGCATAATCCTAAGAGACACTTCCCTACATAAGCTTGCTCCAGTCTATCCTGCAAGTAGCAGGTTCTGTACCAGTGTGATGTCAGCTCATATGGGACCAGTAGCACTAAACTCTATGGAACACTTTTCTACCTAGGGTTTTGCTCTCTGCTCATACTCCACTGTGGCTTCAGAACCAATCCTGATCTCTGAATAAAGATAATTCAGTAACAGTCGAATAGATCCGTGTGTTAATGTTTTTGAAGACGCCACTTCATTATTTAAGTTCTTAATCGAGTTTCGAGCAAATGCACTGTCCATCAGAAGGGTAGGTTAGAGAGGTTCCTTGTTGCAGAAACAGACAAACCGAGAAAGCAACCTCACATGAGTGTTGAGCCCCCTATCCATGTGTTACTTTAGGTCCAATTAATAGGAGATATTTTATGGCCAAAGGTCTAGACAAAAAAAAGAACGTAAAGAAACAAGGTAAAACACTTAAAGAAAAGAGAGCAGCAAAAAAAGAGAAGAAAAAATCTCGTTAAATTAAATAGTTAAATACACTAACGATGACAACTTACTATTTAATTGATTAATTTAATGTAGCCTTAATCTTTTTGCTCAGCGAGTTTGCCCGACCAATTTTAAACGAAACTCCGCTCGGTTCACTGGTAGAGTATGACTTCTCGGGTCGTGTTCCCGGCTATTATCAAGAGCCTATCTCTCTTCAGTGAGTAGGCCCATGGACCCTTATCATGATGTCCCAATCCTGGCCCGAACACGGGTCTTGGCTCCATGAACGTCAAATCGCCATCAGATAATATATATTAAGGTCAGTACTTAATGTCATCATTTACATTCCAGAAAAAACCCCTCTGGAACTAGGATTCCAAAATTCTCGTTGAACATTTTTTTTAAACCTCGGGAAAAGGCACTTTCTGATTTCTATTCTCGAGTCTGCTTACTTCGATTCAGTGAAGCCTGCGCCTGAAGGCGCTAACAGAGATGTCTTTGTGATCAAACAAGATGATTCTTGAGCTCGATTAAACCAATTCACAGCACTTGCTTGCGTGCTACAGTGCCCACCCAGTTCATCCGTCACTTGAGGGCGTCTATGGCTCTAAAACCAACGATCTATAAACTCACCATCGACCTGTCTGATCTGGACCGTAGTCAATACGAAACGCTCAATTTGACTGTGGCACAACACCCCTCTGAATCTGTTGAACGAATGATGGTTCGTGTCCTGGCTTACTGCATTGACGCACATGAACAACTGCAGTTCACCAAGGGCGTCAGCGCTATAGACCAGCCTGACCTCTGGCAACACACACTGGACGGTCAGCTGTCTCTTTGGGTAGATGTCGGCGAACCTTCATTGGATCGAATTAAAAAAGCCGTTCGTTCATCGAAGAACGTCAAGATTTATAGCTTGAATACAAAATCTGACGTTTGGTGGGGTCAATTGGAAGAAAAACTGATGAACCTAGAATTGTGGGTTTATCGACTTCAGTGGGTTGACGTTCAAGCCCTGGCTGCACTGGTGCAACGAACCATGAACCTTAGCGTCACCATCACGGAAAATACTGCCTATGTGGCAGCGGAGTTGGGCGAGACAGAGATTGGCTGGCAAGTTCTGAAAAGCGGACAATTAGAGAAATATAAGAATTAACCAAACCATTCCAATTCAGAAATACTTCAGAACAACCTTAGCTTGAGCCAGCTTCGACGCACTACTGGCTTTCAAGACCATCGCCAATCAAAGTATTGTTCGGTACTGAAAACTTAACTCAGTAATGCCAGAAAAATCATAAACATCCTCCCAAGTTACTACCTCCGACCAAGGAAGAAGCGCACTTTCCCTGAATTTTCTATAGTGAGCAGCGTTGATTCGATGTACCCCAAATTAAAAAGGTTGTAGACGGCTGCGTGCCCGCCGAAATTTATTGCGCCTGATTTTCCCGATTTGGACCATCGCATGGCCTGGTCATGTTCCCTGTTCAGGTCGTGAGACTGCTCTACTCGATTGTTCGTGTACTGGTCAGTATCGTGGGTCGATTCAGAGATTACCTCCCTCCTATGAGAGGCACTCTAATTTAACGGGTTATCCGGTCCAATTTTTTTGGGTTTGTCACCCTGATGGTGCAGTAATCATTTGATGAACCGATTTGCCGCAACGCCATCTCGCTTTGACTCTAAAAAGGCATCACCCTTGGTGGCTTCGACATGCCTGGCCACTTTGACGATGTGCTTGGTTTACTGGACAAGCTCGCAGCTTACCTGATGAGCGGTAAAATCAAATCATGCACACCTATTCTGGAGGGCCTGGAATCTTCCCACCATGGCTTCAAACTGTTTTTCACTGGTGGCAACCACGGCTAGTTTTTGTCAAACTCTAGGCCCATGAAATCCACACGAAGTAAATGAGGGCGTTATTAACAAGTTATTTCAATCATTTTTTGGTCACTGGGCATGGTGCCAACAATCTTTGCAGTCAGCGCATTAACCCTTACTACCAGTCACGGCAGTTAGTTCAACAACCGGAATTCTCTCAACTTTTATAAACCCCCAATACAACCAAAAAGGACGCATCGGATGAAAGCAGCAGTTTACTATGAAGGCGGTGGGCCGGAAGTCCTGCAATACGAAGACATCGCAGACCCTGTTGTAGATAAAAGGCACGTTTTGATTGAGGTGCATGCCATCAGCATTGAAGGCGGGGATGTGCTAGCTCGTGGATTTGGGCCCACAGGACCGACACCTTATTGTGGTGGATACCTTGCCTCAGGTGTCATCATCGAAATTGGATCTGAAGTTACAGATCGATTTGTGGGCCAACGGGTTACAACCGCTGATAATGGTGGCTCTCATGCGAGTCTGCGTTCGGTTAACGCGCGTTCAGCCTGGCCGATTCCTGATGATATGCTCGCCGATACGGGTGCATGTATCCCCATCCCCTTCGGCACAGCTGACGACTCGCTATTTGAGTTCGGTCGCCTGACTGCCGGAGAAACTGTTCTGATTCATGCCGGAGCAAGTGGCACCGGGCTCGCGGGTATCCAATTGGCAAAACGTGCTGGTGCCACCGTTATCGCGACCGCTTCATCATCTTCGCGGTTAGACAGGTTGAAGGAATATGGACTTGATTACGGTATCAATTATACAGAAGTTGATTTTGAGCAAGCAGCCAGGGAATTGACAGAAGGTAAGGGGCCGAATCTCATCGTTGATTCAATTGGTGGAAAGAACCTGGAAAAGAGTCT
Organism: Gammaproteobacteria bacterium; assembly: GCA_012960755.1. Next base: position 32,926 of record DUAT01000007.1, on the reverse strand, counting down.
GGTTTGCGCCGCTTATCGAGGTCGTATTGTTGCCATGGGTGGTGCCGGTCGAGATAGCTATCAACCTAATTTTGCTAAAATGGCCGGACAAAATAAGACTTATGTGAGCTACTTTCAAGGGGCTGAACTGGCCATGAACGGCAAAAGAGCAAGGGCCAATGTTCAACGGCTGATAGACGAGGTGGCCAAGGGTGATCTCAAGGTCGTTATTGATAAAACGTTTAAACTCTCCGAAGCAGACAAAGCCCATGCCTATATCGAGTCCAGGCAAGCGTTTGGCCGGGTAGTGCTGGTGCCGGATGAATTGGCTGTATAAGAACCCTGTTAGACTGCTGCGGCAAAAACATCAGCTATTCTCCGGTCTGGGGCAGATGTTAGTACTGGCCTGGATCGCGCTGGCCGATAGTGTGACCAATAACGACAGTGAAAATCTCGACACCCGCTCGAATTGTTGGTGAACAAGGATGGAAATTTAACCAGTACTGCTAACCAGATTCGCGTTGCAGGCGATATTTTTATTCGTAACAAGTTCTGAATTTCAGTAATTCACCTGGTATCCCCCAATTGCTTCAGCAGGCTTTTAATTCCAGAAATCGCGATGGGGATACTTTTCCGGTCTTGGAAAAACACGTTTTATAGTTCCTATCCTCAAGGGGTTATTGAGCTAAGAGTGCTAAAAGACGCCTTTAATGGTAGATCTTCTCTTTAAATGAGCCGTCCATACGATAAATATTGGTAGATGGAACAAGATTAAAACGCATATCATCGCCAACCGCGATTATCTTGCCGCTACAATCACAATTCGGATGTATAAACCCGGTTGGTGAACTACCTGAATATATGAAATCGTTGCTTAGTATTTCTGTTAATCCTGGATTACCTATAAACGGCATCGTGTCATGAGAGCCGCAATTCAGGCATTTTTCATCTCCAGATCGTTGCTTAGCGAGCACCATATAAAGTTAAGTGGCAATGTAGTTTCGTTTAGTTCGCCTTCAATCCAATTTTCCCTGCTTGGAACTAACCTATTGAGGATGTTTTGCCAAAACGAGGGTGTACGTTCAGTCACATTATCAACTGATAGCATGGCCTTTTGAGATTGTGATTTGTCTAGCTTGAAGACCTCTAGTGGAATTATTGATTCACAACAACAACACCAGGCAGCTTCATAATTACAATCTCTATGATGTTGACCATCATCATAGACAGTACGGCCCGTTTATAGAGCCCCAGGCGCGTTAAAATCGCATTTACTGCATTTATAGGTATAGCTAGGTATCATGAATCTGGTCTTTGGGAAACGGTTATCTAGGAAATGGATAATCGGCACCATCGGGAAGCTCAACATCAAACCCATTCAAGGTCATCGAAACCATACCGTAGAAACCACACAATGCAATGAGTTCGGAGACGCCGGTTTCACCGAACTGGCTGACGGCCTCATTGAATGTGGCCTGACTTATCTTTTTGGTGGTGTGTACCTCATTTGCTAGCGAATAACATGCGCTATCACCTGGGTCTGTCAATGTGGGCTTGTTGCCGTCCTTAATGGCTTGGATCAGATCCGCGGGCACGCCTGCTTTTCTTGCCATGGGTTCGTGTGCAAACCATTCGAATTGGGCCTGCCAGAATTGCCCGGTGACGAGTATGGCGAGTTCAATATATCGCCGCTCTACCGAGGTATTGAAACGAAAAAATCCGCCCAAATCAACAAGCCTTTTACCCAGTTCCGGACTTCTTAGCCAGATATCGAACGGACCACCGATGTGTCCATCTACGGGCTTTACTGGCCTGTTCGCGACAATTTGGTCATAAACTTCTTTTTGCTCATTAGTTAGTTGGTCGAGTGTTTTTCGCTGAAGCCTGCTCATATCTAGATCCCGGATTGTTTATGAGTACAGAGCATACGCCATAAATTCGAAAATTTGATCGGAAATCCTAAATAGGAAGCTAGATGTCAAAGTTGAGATGCCTAGATCCACAATGATTATGTGGAAAAAGTAATGGACCTCACCATAGACTTTTGTTTGCAACAAGTTCTGAATTTCAGTAATTCAGCCAGTATCTGTCAGCTGTTTTACTAGACTTTTAATTCCAGTAGTCGCCATGAGGACACTTTCCCAATCGTGGAAAAATGCATTATAAAGTTCCTATCTCTGCCGCATCAAAGGTGTATTCAAGACACGACTATTGAATTATTAAGTATTTGAAGGTGAGAGATCAGGGACTGAAATTATGAATGGGGGTCATTTGTGTTTTCTGAATTGTCTCCGTCATCGGTTATTTCTGTATGAGTGGGGTCTTCCGGTAGATTAACTTGAATTTATTTGGTCGGTTTTAGTCGGTGCGGATATCATATCCAACAGACTTTAGGCAAAATTGCAGGGTAAGAAGTTTAAAAAGAAGGAAACAGACAATGAAAGATGAATTTGACGACATTGGTGGGCACATCAGCAAAGAAAACGACAATTACACTGTAAAGGATAACTATGTTGGTGAAAATCTTCTCCTCAGCAGTACTCATCTTTTCCCAGGCAAACAAACTGCCGGACACAAACATCTTTTACAAGATGAAATTTTCTTTTTTACGCAAGGTTCAGGTGAGATTTATCTGCGACATTCTGATGAAGGACAAGGCGAACAAGAAGAGTTGTACGAAGTAAATGCGCAAGATATTGTCACTGTGCAAGCAGGGGTCTTTCATCGTGTGCACAACAAAGGTAAAACCAAACTCAAATATCTTCGTGTAATGAACCGACCCCAGGATGAGATTAGGAAATAACCCGTATTTTCAGAAAACGGGTCAAGTATGATAACTGCTGATCCCTCCGAACCCGTGCAATGCAATGATGCAATGGAAGTCTATGGTCGTGACCCCGATGACAATCTGTTCAGCTTGTTTGAACCAGCGCCTGGCTCGTCACGCTCTATCAAAACGCTAGAAAAGGGAAACTGGTAGCAGTAATAATAAGCTTGCGGCCGTGAATCTAGCGTGTCGGTGTTCGGCAGCAGTTGAAGAAAAACAGAATTCAAAAGTACACGAGGAGACGATGTATGGCACCAATACCACAAGGCGGAACAGTCGCCGTTACCGGCAGCGCAGGTTTTATCGGAGGCTGGGTTGTACGATTGCTTCTGGATGAAGGCTATCGAGTGCGGGCATGCGTGCGAGATGCCAGCGACAGCAGTAAGACAAGCTTTCTTAAAGCCATGCCGGGATATGCTTCCGGTCGGCTGACGCTACACTCTGCCAATCTGGATGATGCTGGCTGTTTCGATGAGATATTCAAGGGCTGCCAGGGCGTCGCTCACCTCTCACACGTCTCCACTTATGAGGATCAGGACTATGTCAAAAAGGTCTGTGATCACATCATCAACAGCGTCAACCTGTCCGAAACCGTAAACCGGGTCGTGGTTACATCTAGTATTGCCGCGGTCATTTCCGAGCAGGATATCCAGGAACTGGTTCGGCGGCCCGTTCTCTACGAAGATCGCTATCCGGATGAACAGAATCCCAGGCGCACTCCAGAACGTGGCCAGGGCTATTCGATGGGCAAGGTACTTGCAGAAAGAGCCTTCTCTGATGCTGCCGAGGCTAGCGGGCGCTGGGATGCCATCACCTGTTGTCCCGGAGATAATGTCGGGCCCATCCTGGCACCGCATCAAAAGAATGGCGGCCCCTGGCAGCACAACATCGAGACGATGTTGCTGGGTGAATACACCCAGAATGTCATTGGCGCTTACCGTGCCTGGTTCACCGTCGATGTGCGAGATACAGCTGAAGCACACATTCGGATGCTCGAAAGCGTCCATGTTGTCAATGGTGAGCGATTTATTGCCTGGTCAACGGATACACGTAATGTTGAAGATGTGTGTGCCAGTATTGATCGCCTCCTGCCGGAGCTGGGATTTGCAGGCGCGAAGCTTATCGATCCGTTCCCGGAGAAAGTCCAGGCTAAGGAAGCCATGTTCAGAGCGGTCTGGGGAGGTTGCGAGTTGCGCAATGACCGTATCAGGGAAACACTCGGCATGGAATTTCGCCCGCTTGACGTCTCTATACGCGACTGTGTGGAGTCGCTCCTGTCGGTGGCGGGTATCGAACCCGTGCGGCGGTCTAACCGTTAATTCATCTGTGTCATTACGACGCATTCTGTTACAGAACAGCTTTGCAAATAGTGAAGGGATGGGATAACTCGGTACAAGATATACTGGGTTATAGTCCTGCATCTTTTGCACAATGTCATGGTCGTGATCATGGACGAGGATAGGAACTATAAAAGGCCTTTTTAAAACGCATTATCCTTAGATTGGGAAAGTACTCGCAGGGGGATCTTTGCTTTCCTTGGGCGTAAAATGCTCGGCAAGTCGAGGAGATAGTTGTCACGGCGCAGAAGCGCGCGGAGAGCCCGAAGAAGTGCCAAGCGGAAGTACCAAGCGGAAGTACCAAGAGATAAGGGAAATAAACCCCATTTTCTAGAGGTCGGTCAACCACGGTAATTGCTGATGTTTAATCAAGTTTAGCAGGCCGTGACGTGGTGACCCTGTAGATGGTCAATGGCTGGCATGCACAGTGTGTATAGTTAGGCTTGTGGCTTTAACAAGGGCTATGCGGCAGGAAAAATACTGCGATCCGAACAGGCTTATAAGGCATGGGGAGTTTTCTATGAAGGTAGCAAGCCGATGAACAAGACGCCTAAAAGTAAGGATCATGATCCTCGTACTTTAGGGTGGATGAAAGGCTTCCCACCGCCGCATGAGAAAGTAATTCGCTTTGCGGAGAAGTCCTTTTACGCCTGGCCCCAGCTTCGGTGGAGCTTTAGCCACATTGATGAACTTATGCCGACCAAGAATGTCTGGCGCGGCCCCGGCCCCAGTCGAGATTTTCCGCGTAAGCTGCGAGTGTTCGATGATGCCAAGATTGTAACGCTCAACGGAGTGGAACTTTGTTGGGATCAAGCGCTTGAGCAAAGTTACACAGATGGTCTTCTCGTGCTTCATAGGGGAAATGTGGTGTACGAGACGTACTTCGGTGCTTGTACGCCACATGTCCGCCACATCATTCAATCAGCTAATAAATCCTTTGTCGGGATACTTGCCGAAACCCTTATCTATGAAGGGAAACTAGACGCAGATGCTTTGGTTCCTTCGCTCCTTCCAGAAATGATCGGCTCAGCGTACGAGAATGCCACTGTACAGCAGGTACTGGATATGCTTATCAGCATGGAGTTTCACGAAGACTATCTGGATCCAGAATCTGAAATCTGGCGATTTCACCGTGCAACCGGAATGTCCCCTGCTTTGAACATGAATCAGTTTGAACTCGTTGCTGACGTCCTCCCCAAGGTAGGAAAAGCAGGGCTTCACGGGGAGGAATTTGCCTATCGTGAACCGAATATATTCGTCCTCGGCTGGATTGTCCGTCGCGCCGGAAAGCAGGATATCGCAACGCAACTGTCTGAGCGGGTGTGGCAACATATAGGGGCTGAGCATGATGGATACTACATCATGGACCCAGGTGGTGCTGAATCATCCAGCGGATTCACATTGCGAGATTTCGTCAGGTTTGGCGAGCTCATCAGAACTAGAGGTGCAATTCAGGGAAAAGAGATAATACCCGCCGACGTAATCGATAAGGTCATGCGTGGCGGAAAGCAGGATTTGTTTGCTAAGGCCGGTTATAAGACTTTGTCTGGTTGGTCGTACAAATCTCAATGGTGGATGCGTCACCTAGGCGATAGAATTTGCGCTGTCGCTCGAGGCGCACATGGCCAGGTTCTCTACCTAGACCCGGAGAATGAATTGGTCATAGGGCGATTTGGTTCGGCGCCAAAGGCACCGTCGACACTGCTCGACGACATCTTCCTCCCGATGCTGGACGTGATTACCGAAAGGCTGTCATAGATATTGACTGACTCAGCGGTCAACTCCTCGAACGCTGGCAATGGATCAACAACCGGACTTATACGGGGTTTGTCCACGACAGATGTTGGCGCCAAGATAATAGACGCCGTTTTGATCCGGCTTACGGGGTCTGTCTCAAACACCGCCTATTATGGCCATCGGCAGGCAACGCTTGTAAAGACTCGTTTCCAATATAGTATACGGGTTGATCACTGATCACTGATCATTAGCAAGCAAGGCAGCGGTTATTTTGGATTGAAAACTCACCGTCTGAACTAGCATATTAACTCTTCGGCCCCATAGCTTCGTTGGTTATAAGGTCGGCCTGGTGCAATCGGGTAGCCCAGAATACAAGGCAGAACAGCACGATATAACACAGCGTACCAAATTGAATAATAAAGCGTGTATTGCTTGCCTCAACAATCTGACTGGTTAGCCATGGACTAACTGCGGTTCCCAAACTGGCACTCAACAGCAAGCCCGATACCAGTCTTGCCGAGGGAAGTTTTAACATTTGAGTTGCCAGAGAAAGGACAAGTTTTAATAAGCCCAGGTTTGCAAAACCCCACAATAAGGCAAGTATTACCAGACCGTCTATCTCCGGGTAAACCCACATGAATATCGAGCCCGTGGCGGTTGTGATTCCTGCGATGATAACCAGACGCTGCACACCAATCTTGAGTACCCACCAGGCAACAAATAGTTGTGCAGCAAACATGCCGCTCCAGAACTGGCCAACCAGGCTTCCAGCTTGATCGCGTGGCGCGTTCAGATATTGTTCAGCGTAAGTCGGTAACCACCACAAGATTGAATTTTGGCCCAGCGTAAACAGAAACAACGCGAAGATGCATAACCATACCTTCAAAGACCAGGTCGCGGTATTGATGCTATCCCCTGGCTCGTTTTTGGAATTGGGCAATTGGGAAAAGAACAACAATAACAGCATTATGAGCGCCACGAGTGCTACAAACTGGTAACTGCCAGACCAGTGGAAATTACGCGAAACCAGATATATTGCAATCCATGAACAAACAATACCGGCAAGGCTGAACCAGCCATCGGTGATTACCAGCATTGACGCCCGTTGGTTGTCATCATAGGTTCTGGAGATAATGAATGCAGCGCCGGCAAGACCTGTTCCCGCACATAAACCGACGAGCCCGAGAATGGGCCAGATAAGAGCGATTTGTTCTTGAAAGAACAGGGCAATAAGGCTTGCGCTTATAGCGCAATAGAGAATGATCATCAGCTTTTTTAGCTGCACCCAGTTGAACACAAACAGTGCGCAAATAGCGCCGGCAAGAATGCCGAAGGTCAGCCAGCTGAATCCTGCTGTTACCTCAGTAATGGGTAGATTAAAGGCTTCCGACATTGGACCTGAAATGATACCGATGGGGGCCAACATGCCGGACATTGCGAAGTAGGCAAGAAAACTCACAAAGGTGATGCGGAACTTGTTATTCAATAGATTAATCTTTGGCTTTATAACCTGATTGGAGTTAGCCATGCTGGTCCCGCTTTTGCAACGGATTCATTTATCTATCTGTCCGTGAATTTTGAGGGGTTTATAGAAAGACACTGCTACTAGACTCATCGTTTGTACGCGGTCCCCAAGGTACCCTGTTCGGTCGCAATACTATCGGTGGCGCAGTCAACATTATCTCCGTGAAGCCAGAGGATGAATTAGAAGGATCCCTTAAGCCTTCAGGCGGTAGCGATGGCTATTTGGAAGTCAATAGAACAATAAATGTGCCTACAGCGTTTCTATACTCAGGGTCTGATTTTCAAAGTGCGCCAGGCGGGCTAGCTTGACAGATTCCGGTCTAAGTAAGCTGCCAACATGATCGGCCCTTAACGTTGGATATGATGACATATTACTTGTCTGAGTTTGATGGGTTCCAATGCAGTAGAATGCATTCTTATTGAATTAGACCAGTGAGGCAAGCTGGCTGCGATTCGATCCTAAACTGACTAAAGGCTACTCGTTTCGCGAATAGCCAAAGAAGCTTTTTAGAAGCTCTTGAGCGTAAGGCCGCGTTGAATTCATTGATCGCATTGATGCAACCCATATAACTTCGATAATCTCGATCCAAATTAATTGCACCCAATCTTTCGATGGCTTAGATTGAATCGAAAATAGAGCCATGTCGCCTATTGAATGATGGCTAGCCGGAATCGGTATCGGTTGTACATATTTGATTTTGTCATCAAGTAATTATCGCTGAATGGCAGTTTATTTAGCTGTACCGCAATAAATCCTATGGCCTTCCCCTGTGGACCTATCTTCGTTAATGTCTGTCCATGACAGCAACAAAACGAACCCGCCTTTCAGCCCATGACCGACGTATGCAGTTGCTCGACAGTGCACAAACGTTGATTCAGGATAAGGGACTCTCCAGCTTCACGATGGATGCCTTGGCGCGCGAGGCCGCGGTCAGTAATCCTTTGATCTACAAGTACTTTGATACCCGCCTTGGGTTACTCCAGGAGCTGCTGTCCCGGGAGTACAATAGGTTCTATGGCGAAATGCAGGAGCGGATAGACAAAGCCAACTCTTTTCAAGAGGTAGTGATGATCGCTGTGTCAGTCAACTTTGAACAGTTTGCCAAAGGCAACATTTTGACCACCCTCACCGATCAGCCGGATGTTGCCGAAACGCTCGGGGAGGTTCAGACAAAGGGATCGCGGAAATATGGGCGTTTTCTGGTCAGGGAACTGTCCCATCACTACGGTGTAACGAAGGCTCAGGCTGAGGAAATGATCGTCCTGGCGTCCGGGGCCTCACAGGCGGCAGCGCGCCAGTACAGCCAGTTTGGCGGTGACAGAGATGTTCTCATCGCCAATGCCGTCCAATTCATCTTCGCTGGGTTCGAGACTCTTACGTCTTGACTTGCATGAAGCCAGGCTATTATCTTATTATATAATTTATATAATAAGATCGACAGCAATTGAGGAGCCCAGATGTCTCACAGAGAAAACAGAGTAGTCCATGATGCCGACAGCCACATCATCGAAAGCCGCGGTTGGTTGGAAGGCTATGCCAGTGACTACGTACGCGAAAACCTGGATCAAGGTGTATTCGATCTCGATATGCCAGCACTTGATCCGTTTATTCACGCCGCCGACAAGCGTCTCGCCGGAGAAATCCCCGATTTAACAGAAGCTTTAAAGTCTGACATCTTCGCACACAAGGGCAAGCGTAATATGTGGAGCGCCTATGGCGCGGTCGAAAAGAAAGAACGTAGTCAAGCACTTGAACTGATGGGCGTCACTTCCCAACTGGTTTTCCCCTCTGTTGGAGCCGGACGGTTCGCCAGGTCGAAGGATATGGAAGTCGTCTACGGAGGATGCGATGCGCTCAATCGCGGCATGGCCGATTTTTGCGCTGATGATGATCGCTTGCTGTCAGTCGGCTATCTGTCACTTCGCGATCCGGACCGCGCCCAGACATCCCTGAAGCTGGCGTTGGAAATAGGCATCAATTCAATCTGGATCGGTTCTGACGCCATGGCAGGACGCGCTCCATCTCATATCGCCTACGATCCACTGTGGGCAATGATGGAAGAAGCCGGTGTGCCGGTGACCCTGCATATTGGCAGTGGCCAGAACATGCCGTCAGTTTATATGAACACAGGGGTTGAACGCATTCTTGAAGGCAATATCGGCAATATCGAAACGACCAAGCCGAAGGATATGCCGGTTGTTCATCACTCCATTGAGCGCTGGCTTACCTGCATGATCTATGACGGAGTATTGGAGCGTTTTCCTGATCTCAGGGTCGGCATCGTCGAGCTCGGTGCCAACTGGCTACCAGCATCATTGATGAATCTCGACATGGGCGTGACGCTACTTGGAAAGTTCGACACGGGTCTCAAGAAACTCACGCTCAAACCATCGGAATATGTCCAGCGCCAGGTTCGTGTGACGCCATTGCACACTGAGAACACTGGATGGGTTCTCAGGAATGTTCCCAAAGAAATTCTTATGTTCAACACCGATTACCCGCATCCCGAAGGCGGCAGTGATCCCTATGGATACTTCGAGCGCAGCCTCGATGCAGTAGGTGCTACAGAAGAGGAACTCGACCACTTCTATACGAAGAATTATGAGGATTATCTGGGTCTTTAGTTCGGGCTCGGTTCTTCTTGTCGCGGCACAGTCGAAGACCTCTATTGGCGCCAATTGACTTTGGGCAGCTCAATTGGCACGCCTCACTTCTTTGGAAAGAATCTTTTGTTCGACGTCATCCGTTCAGTAATCCTAACTAACTAGGATAGGGGCTAATTCACAGCCAGGGGCTATGCTTCGGTCTAACACCTTGGCCACTGACTTTGCTGTGACCGGCGAAGCTGAGATATTAGAAATCTCGGCGCCTGTCTAACCCCGCTGGGGCCACGACTGGATGAGATTCTTTTGCTCGATAGCGGTTGTTGCCTTTCGAAGCTAACGCTTCACTGGCGGTTCCTCTCGATAACCCCATTATCGACCTGGGTCGCAAGCACTGTTCTTGCTTAACTTAGCCAGCCAGTGCCTTTCGAGCACGCTCAATACCGCCCGTATAAATACCGTTCACGATAGCCTGGGCTTGAGCTTCCGGCACACCGCGAGGCTCGAAGGTACCGGTCCAATCAACGCTGCACGCGCCTGGACCTTCAGAAGTGATCTTCACAATCGACGCATAGTTGGTGACTGGTAAAGAGCTGTCCTGGTTGGTTATGACATAACTGAAGGTCAGTTCAGCTGGGTCGAAAGTTTCGAGCCGCTCAATAACTTTCCCACCACCCATGGTGATAGTTCGAACGGCGCCCACGCCTTCTCCTTCAATATGAAAATCCGTGATCGGGCCCCCTATTTTAATCCCGCCAAAATCGCTAAGAATATTCCAGACTGCTTCGGCATCGGCGGCAACAGTTTCTTTTACAGTCACAATGGTCATCTATTCTTCTCCTAAGTAGGGCATTTCGACGTTGACGATAATTCAATCTAACCCGGAAGATAATAGATCTTGTCAGCGAGCACAACCAGAAGGCCGATAAACAATGGCGCGTATTTTCTGGGAATAGGGCGAGTTGTCCTCACCGTTTACCTTGAATTGATAAAAGGGGGTATAACGATGGAAGTCATCAACAGCCTCTATGCCAACAAAGCGCAGCTGAAGGGCTTTTTATAATCCCATACTATTGCTCAGCCATCACCCGTGCCAACGCTTCCGGTGTACGCCACTTTTCTCCTCTTAGACGAATGACATAAAAAAGTGCGGTTACCAGGATCATCACCACAAATACAAACCATGCCGTTTTAGGGCCCATGTCCAGAACTTTAATAACGAAATACTGAATAACCAGCATTAACCAATGCAATAGTATCGAAACCCACATTAACCAGCGCGTATCACCAGCGCCCCTTAGTATACCGCCAGTAATCAAAATGATCGCATCAGCCATGACGTAGCTGGCCAGGCCTATCATCATGAACCCAGACAAATGCAATATACCTTCAGAATGCGGGCTGTCGACTAAAAATACCGCAACCAGAGGTTCCCTTAAGAGCACAAACAGGATCGCAAGAATACTGGAATAAACCAAACCAATCAGAAACCCGGATAGCATCACCTCACGCATCCTATCCAGATTGTTTTCACCGACAAATCTTCCAACCATGCTGATAATCGCCACATTGAGGCCGATCATGGGAACGAATGAAACAATATCCCAATTAAATACAATGGCTGCGGAAGCAGCTTCAACCACTCCGTAGGACTGGAACATGAGTAAAAACAGGTTAAAAGCGGCGACATTTAAGAACATTTCAATGCCAGAGGGCACGCCCAGTCTCATGTATCGATTAAGAATACCCCGGTCGAACTTCAGAGATTGGTCTACAGAGTATCGGCTGCGGTGGCCTCGCTGGCAATAAAAAGTCACAAAGATGCCCAGGCTAACCGTAGAGCTGATGATAGTGGCATAGGCCGCGCCTTCGATGCCGAGTTCAGGAAACTGCCAAGCACCGAAGATCAATGCGTAGGTCAACGGAATGTTTATCGCGACACCCAGTGTATCGGCTATCATCACCGCCCGGGTTTTTGCAATCCCGGCGAAGTAGGAAGCAAAGCAGGTTTTTATTAATCCAATCCCAGAGCCGAAGATAAGAATATAAAAGTATTTTCGCTCTAGCACTTCGAGCTCCGCCGTATGGCCCATCATGGAGAACAACGAGCCAACGAAGTAGCCAATCACCAGGAGCATTGGCACAAAACCTAAACACAGCACAAGCCCCTGGGTAACAACCCGGGTGCACTTTTCCAGTTCTTTTTTGCCATAGTATTGAGCAACTAGTGCATTGGCGTAGGAGAGGATGCCAATAAACAATGACATACAGAAGAACGAAGCAACGCCGCCACCCAACGACGCAGCCATGTGGGTTGGACTGATGAGTGACATGAAGTAGCGGTCAGTAAAAATCATGACCGCAAACGCACCTTGTGATACCACCATTGGGTAAGCAATGGTCAACAATTCACTGAGGGTTTCTTTCTCGATTGTTAAGTTGATAGGAATTTCTAGTAATTTATCATGATGTCTTGCGTTTCACCTTTACCGGCAGATGAGTATAGCCTTTTACAAACGATGAAAAAGTGCGACTTGGCTGATCTTGTATTTCAATTTTCTCGAAACGCTTAAGTACCTCTTCCCAGAGAATACGCAATTGTAATTCAGCTAGTCGATTGCCCATACAGCGGTGAATTCCAAAGCCAAAGGCCAGGTGCTGCCGTGAGTTCGGCCGTTCGATATCTATTACGTTGGCATTCTCAAATGCATCCTCATCTCGGTTTCCAGAGACATACCACATCAGAATCTGGTCGCCTTTCTTGATCTGCTTGCCACTGATTTCGCAGTCTTGATTGGCAGTCCGTCGCATATAAGAAAGTGGCGTTTGCCAACGAATTACTTCGGCGACCATTTTCGGAATTAGCTTAGGGTTGGCGATCAGTTTGTTGTATTGTTCCGGGAACGTATTTAGTCCATAGACACTACCTGTCATCGTGTTGCGAGTGGTGTCGTTGCCACCAACGATAAGTAACAGCAGGTTCCCCAGATGTTCCGCGGCATGCATATCCCGGGTAGCCTCACCATGTACCAGCATGGAAACCAGATCGTCGCCAGGATTCTCTTTCCGCTCTTCCCACAGTCTTGCAAAATATTCGACACACGCTATGAATTCCTGGCGTTTTTCTTCTTGCGTTTCAACGACGCCGCCTGGCTCAGGAATCGCAAACACGACATCCGACCAGCGCGTCAGTTTGCGGCGATCCTCAAGCGGGAAATCAAACAGTGTGGCCAGCATCAATGTCGTGAGTTCGATAGAGACTGTGTCGACCCAGTCAAATGTTTCATTTTCGGGAAGCGAATCGAGCACCTTGCAGGTTCGTTCGCGAATGAGTGGCTCAAGCTTTGCCAGATTAGGCGGCGCGACAACACCAGTTACCGTCATTCGCTGGCTATCATGTTCCGGTGGGTCCTGCGAGATAAATGCCGGTTTACTACCGACGAATGCACCTTGAGGTATCTCAGCGTCGAGGCGGAACCCCAATGTAATACCGTTCGCAGATGAGAATCGAGCGTGATCGGCATCCACAGCTTTAATATCCTTGTACTTGGTCAGCGACCAATAGCGACCCGCGGTTTCAATTTCATTGAAATGGACAGGATCTTCTTCACGAAGTCTTTCAAAAACCTCCTGCCAGCGATTTTCACCGAACAGGTGTGCGTTCACAGGGTTAATCTCTTCGATAGGCATGTCATATGCGCCGGCTACATCTACCCCCTTGATTGCTCTTTCTTGTTCTGGGGTTGTGAATTCCGGTGTTTTTACGGCTTCGCTCATGTGCTACTTTCCATATTGTTTTCGGTTGCAAGTATCTGCAAGTTTATGGCCAATTACAAATCCATCACTAACTAAATCTAACCTGTTTAACCGGAGTGCCTTCAATGCCTGCAAATGTAGATCTATTTAATACTTAATCGGATGCGAACTAGTTCGCGGTTGTAATGACTTATTTTGGAAGGTAACGATTATTTTCGAATACGGCTTCATAGGTTGAAGCATGAGCATTAGCAGAAATACCTTCTGAGTTAATCTTTTCGATCGCGCTGTTGATGTTGTCGCGAGTATTGTTGTTTGGGGTTTTGGCCATGATTCCTTGGATATCCAAGTATACCTGGTCAACCAATTTGGGACCACTGACATTCAATCCTAAGAGGCACCTTCTGCGTAGGGTTGCTTCGGCCAATCCTGCTAATGGCAGGTTTTGATCTTTCCCCTGGTTCATTGTGCTTTTATTATGATCGCCCGGTTATCCAGGACCTCCTCTCGGCGGCCATGATATACATCAGCTGGTGTCACGTTATCTGATGACTCGTGGTAACGCTTATGGTTGGAATGCTGCCTCACTTAGCAATTGCTTGTTCCAACCCCCCGGGGTAATACTAAATTGCTAACTTAACTACATCCTTCATGGAACGATGATAACGTTCGATCTTGCTTTACGCCTCAGTTTCCTAACTTGTTTTCCTGTGTTTGACAGGGACATCTTGAAACGCCACTGCTTCGGTTTAAATGAGCAGAGTGTCTCTTAGCAAACAGGGTTAGGTGGTGCCATAAGGGCTGCGTCACACACCGGTTAATGATGCTTTGTTTCGGCTCTTAGCATTTAATATGCTATGAATGCAGGCAAAGAACTTCATTTTGAAGAACAGATTTTACAGAAAGGGAGAACCATCGTGTTTAATCTATCGCATCGCTGTGCTTTGGTCACTGGCGCAGGACAGGGTATGGGCGCGGGTATTGCAACCGCACTGGCCGATCATGGAGCACATATATTTGTCAATGATCTGTTTACCGAGCGGGCTGCTACCACGGTCGAAAACATCAAGGCCGCAGGCGGTAAGGCTGTGGTGCTGGCTGGCGATATTACTGATAGCGAAGTGCGCGCTGCCATGCAGGCGGAAATTATGGCGGCGGGTGAGACGCTGGATATTCTAGTGAATAATGCCGGCGTGCCAATTGGTATGCCAGAGAGTCTGCGCCAATATGATGCGCTGCAGAGAGAAGATTATGCCCGCCAGTTCGAGCTCAATTTTTATGCTATTCAGGATTTTTGCCAACGCTTTGTACCCGCCATGCGAACACAAAACCATGGCCGAATTCTGATCATTACTTCTGAATCTCATCGACTGGGACAGATATATGGGTTGACCCACTATGCGGCCGCCAAATCGGCTGCTGTTGGCCTGATGCGCAATCTGTCGCGCGAAATTGGCCGTGATGGCGTGACCATCAATGCCTTGTCACTCGGGGCTATGGATAATTTTGATGATTTTACCAACATCGCTGCCAAAGCGACGGCGGTCGGTCGGGCTGGCTCGGCCCTGGATGTCGGCGCCGCCAGCCTTTATCTGGTATCCGATGAAGCCAGCTGGATGACCGGCCAGACCATACCCCTTAATGGCGGCAGCAGCACGGCCTAGTTTTTAAACCTCTTAAAAGCCTAGAGTTCGATATCACGGTGTATTGGCGCGAGACTGCCACCAGTACAATTCAAAGATGAGGAAGCTCATTAGGAATGCGCAGGGAAAAAACTGGCAATACACTCAAGGCGACTCAACTAGTCGTTAGAGTTAACTGAATATAATCTAAATGCCAGAGACATGTTGAAAAATTGGTTGCTGAAAAAGAGTTCTGATTTTTACTTATGAGCGGAGCCTCGGCGCTATGACTTAGCCTGGGACATAAACTTTAATGTAATGGAAAACCTTCCGTGGTTATGTTTTCTAATTATCAATAATTGGCTCTTCAATAATTAGCTCTTCAATAAATACCTCTTCAACGGTTAAATTGAACAGCCGAGCGATTTTAAATGCTAAGGGTAAGCTGGGATCAAACTTTCCTTTTTCGATGGCATTGGCCGTTTGTCGTGACACAGCCAAAGCACTGGCTAAATCAGCTTGGGTCCAGTCTCGTTCAGCCCGAAGTACTTTTAACCGGTTTTTCATTTGTATTTCCTATTGCCGATGAAAATTGTAATGATGTAAGTGACGGCCATAAGCATTAAAAGGTGACTGATTTCTGGCTCGAAGCTAATCAGCTTTATATCTTCCAGTTGCTCATAAGCAATGCCTGCTATCAAACCGACCCCTAAGGTTATTCCCATAGCATCCATAGTAATTTTGCGTTGCAGCTCGTCAAGGTTTGATAAATGTTTGACGTTTACCATGATCATGGCTAAGCCCAGCGCAAGATGAGTAATCAAGGCAGAAATGGAATAGCCGGGATGATAATTCCAAATGTATTCCGCACCAAATCTCAATAAAACTGTGCTAGCTAACCAGGCCAATGTCCATAATATTAGGTGCGAAATGTTAGTATTGTTCTGTTCTGTACCGGTTGTTTCGCGGTGTTTAATATCACCCATAAGTCAAGCTCCTAAGTCATAAAGTAAAATAAACTTTACTTTTTTGAAATCTTATCTTATGAATAATCTTTGTCAAGCTTATTTGACAAAAAGCATGCTTTACATGACATATACGGTAGTTGTTTTTTTAATGGTCCTACCCGAACTTATGCACTGGATCTAAGCTAACACCTTTGTGAATAATACCGATGGAGGGATGTTCACCAGCTTTTAAAAAGGTGCTTTTGACAATCTCAGTGGAGCGCAGATTGGGGTGTTAAACTCGAGCTAATGCGAGGGAAACAGACTCTCTAAAGTTGTCATTTGCTAAGGATTTAGCTTTCTCATGCTCTCGGCTTCTGCTGAATTTATTATCGATGGGAAGTAACCTTAGAAAAACGAACCCACGCTAGGCCAATCTGCGAAGGTTTGGTGTCCAGGTAACTGATGGGTATTTGCTAAGCACTGTCTGTTGGCCATTCTTCAAATTGGAGAACACCATCTGGCAAGATTTCCCAGTTGGCTTTTGATCCAACAAAAATATGCTGACCGATTTCTATGTCAGGCTCGCCATTAATGCACCCCAGTGAAACTTGAACCACTTCCTGTTTGTATGTTGTGCAAAGCGTGGAACCACAGTTTTTACAGAACTGTAGCCCATAATCATGCCCACCAACGTATGAAGTTAATAGCGCCTCGCCAGACAGCCATTTAAACTCGCTTGGCTCCACAGATGCTGACGCCGATGCTTGAGCATTAAATGCTTTTCGACAACGAGAGCAATGACAGGATTTCGCATCACGAAGTTTCCCATCAACTTGATATTTTACTGATCCACAAAAACACTCACCGGTAATCGACACTGGTTACTCCATGAAGATAAGCCGAATAAACCACATTTTGGGAAGAACGGTCAAGTATGGTAATTGCTGGAAGATAAGGCGAATAAATCCCATTTTAGGAAGCACGGTTAAGCATGGAAATTGCTGGAAGATAAGTCGAATAAACCACATTTTGGGAAAGCACGGTTAAGTATGGAAATTGCTGGAAGATAAGTCGAATAAATCACATTTTAGGAAGCACGGTTAGGTATGGTAATTGCTGGAAGATAAGTCGAATAAACCACATTTTGGGGAAGCACGGTTAAGCATGGTAATTGCTGGAAGATAAGGCGAATAAATCACATTTTAGGAAGAACGGTAAGCATGGAAATTGCTGATTTTCAGTCAAGTTTAGAGTTCAAAACGCGACTGGTTCAAAAGGCACGCCAGCAGAGTATTTCAGCTTCTCTTGCATGAGCGCGTACGGATGCCCGTTGGTGTTCAAGTAACGAGATGATGCGAGCTTGAGCGCACAGCTGAAAACCTCTGTCCCAGCTCTGTGAAGATACCTGGAAAGCACTTTAAACCCAGTATTCGAAGATATAATGCCCAGCCTGGCAAGCCTTCCAAATGATCCGTGTTATGTATCCGGGCTCACCCTCGCCGGTTGCGGTGGTGTCCATGTCGACGGTAATTTAAGTGTCCTGAAAGAGAGCCAGTAGCTTACATTGAAAAGATAGAGGGCGTTTGATGGGTGTGCATGGCGACAATGTTTACAGGGATGCACACGCCATCAAAAGTCCAGTTACTAGCCTAGCTTAAATCAGTTTTGACTAGCCTTTCTGATCAGCTGCAACCTGCTTGGCTGAATCTCGCTGTGCGATCAATGTTGACAGTGCTTTTGCTTCCGGGAACGCTTCCATCAGATTCAAATCGAGCACTTTCTTGCAAGCTGCACTTGCTATGGGTACTGCATACATAAACATAATATCAGCATAGGTGAAGCTATCACCCGCTATGTAAGGCGAGAAGCTGGCATTCCGTTGAATACAGCTGACACCTTTTAAGATGTTGGCACGCGCCTTGTCTTTAACTTCGTTACTGACAGAGCCACCGAAGAAAGCTTCTGCGAAACAGGTTCTGGCAGGTAGCTCGATATACAGTTCTAGCTCTTTGATTTGCTCACGTACTTTGGCTCGCTCATAGGCACCCGTTGGTAACAGGGCCGGTCCCTGCCCAAGGTCTTCAAGGTAATCAAAGATTACGTCGGTTTCGCTGATAAAGCCTTGTTCGGTTTCGAGGCAAGGCACTTTGCCCATGGGGCTCTTAATCAGAAAGTGATCTTCCTGGCTAGGCCTGGTATTAACGAATTTGAATTCAAACTCTTTTTCGATTAAAGCCATTTTGACCATATTGAAATAATTACTGCCGGTGAAACCGTGTAGCTTAAGCATGTATTGTCTACCCTGATAATTTGAGGGGCAATACTACAACGAACCTTGGCTTATCGGATAGCGTTGTGATTGTTTTAAAAAGACCAGCTTGAATAACTTTTCTGGCCAACCACTTCGGACGAGATTAGTCTTTAATTAGGTCTCGATCGGGCAGAATTTTGATTCCAAATCCAGCACCGCCAGCAAGCGACCGAAGCCAATAAACTGACCAATCATCATACCAAGTTCCAGAATCTGTTCATCCGAGTATTGTGTTTTCAATCGGTCAAAGTAATCATCGTCCATACTGTGATGATCCGCGGCCAGCAGGTCCGCATATTCAAGGGCCAGTTGTTCGCTCTCAGAAAAATTGGAAAGGGGTTTGTCCAAATCGAGTTGCAGGATTTTCTCTTCTGTTAGGTCGTGTCCTGCAACCTGCAGGAGCCTTGCGTTTAGTCAGGTAAAGCAGTTGTTGTGGCGGGCTATACGCAGCCTCACTAATTCAATCAGCTGCGCGCTGATGGTGGTGCCTTGTCTTGCGGGCATATAGAACTGAAAGTAGGCATCGAACATATCTTGTCGATTTGCCAGGCCACGCAGCGTTGAGGTATCGCCACCGCTTGCTTCAATGGCCTTGGCTGACTGTAACGCGGCTTTCGAAAGCTCGTGATCTTGCTTTAGTTTAATGCGGGCCATAGGTGCTCCATTGTTTTATTTAGTATTTTATTCAGGATTTGTCTTTGCACTTTGTCTGGGATAGTTAACTTAACTCGATACTAGCAAGCTTAGCCTGAGAATAGCTATTTCAAAGAATAGTGCGTTAAAATCTTTGTACTCTCTTTTGGTGTTTCACAGTTCAAAACCTCTGAGATCGGCCACGCACTAGCTGGACGGTTCAAATGTGAGTCTGGGTGTGTTGTAACATAACGCTTATTTGTATATTTTCTATAAACAAAGCATGACTTGAGAGCGGAACAATGACTAGACTGGCCGACAAGGTGGCATTTATTACCGGGGCAGGAAGTGGCATCGGCAGGGCGTCGGCCTTGCGAATGGCGGAAGAAGGCGCCAGTGTCATGTGTACAGATATAGATGGCGATGCAGCCCGGGCAACCTCGCTTGTGATCCAACAGTCCGGCGGAAAAGCTGAAGGCGAATCTTTGAATGTCACCGATAGCGATGCCGTTAAAGCGATGCTCAAACAAACCGAATCTGTCTTAGGCCAACTTGGGGTCGTTTTTAACAACGCCGGTATTAGCGGCGCTGGTGATTGGGACGCAACCATCGGTGTTAATCTGACCGGTGTTCGCAATGGTTGCCTTCACAGTGCGCCAATGTTGGCAGAGTCTGGCGGTGGTTCAATAATAAATACAGCGTCAGTGGCAGGCCTGAATGGTCTAGTTGGTATTCGCGGCGAGATCACCCTTGAAGAGCTGGCTGCCGGAGCAGGTGCGTATGTGGCCTCAAAACATGGTGTGGTTGGATTGACAAGGCAGTTTGCAGTTTCGTTTGGCCGTTTCAATGTTCGGGTGAACGCCATCGCACCCGGTTATATTGAAACTCCCATGACAGCCGAAGCAAGGGAAATTCCGGGAGCCGTGGATTTTCTGGCTTCGCTCCATCCAATGGATCGATTGGGTCAACCTGAAGAAATTGCAGCAGCAGCGGCATTTCTGGCCAGCGATGATGCCAGTTTTGTGAATGGTGTGATTCTTCCTGTCGATGGAGGCTACACAGCGCGATAGGCCCAGCCGTATCTCAGCCAGTCAGGGTCTGCAGAGAAGTGGAGGTGTTAACGTGAACCCTTTTGTTTTGACCTGCACATTAGCCGAATAGTAGGCGGTCGTCAGATAGGCTGAGGCTCGAAATTATTTCGAATCCGTAACATTGCTGCAGAGGATCGTTGCGAATGGTGTGACGTCGGCCTTCAATATTTATTAGACTAAGCTACCTAATCGCTCTAAAAACACCCAGTTTTCCAAGACTGATAGGGCCGGTCGTTTGATTGCTGCGTTACAGTTTACAACTGCTCAAAATGTTTGAGGAGGGATCTACATGGGGTAGCGCAGGTATGGGTTTCTACAGTGGTAGGCTGTTTGCCATTGATATTCCAGCCGCTTACACTCGTTGTCAGGCGGCAACCAATATAAGGAGCAGGGCGTTTTATGGCTAAATATCAACTCAACGTAAATGGACTGGAGCTTGAAGTCGATGTCGATCCACAGATGCCTCTTTTGTGGGTGCTCCGAGATGAACTCGGCCTTATTGGTACGAAATTTGGTTGCGGGATCGCGCAATGCGGGGCCTGTACCGTTCACGTTGCCGGTAAACCGATTCGAGCCTGTGTTACGCCAGCGTCTGTTTTAACGGGTCAACCGATTCTCACAATCGAAGGCTTGGCCAGTGGCACGGAACTACATCCCTTGCAACAGGCCTGGATCGACGTCGATGTGGCGCAATGTGGGTATTGTCAGTCTGGCCAGATAATGTCAGCTGCCGCACTACTAGCAGACAAGCCAAGGCCGACGGATGAGGATATAGATGCGGCTATGGTTGACAACTATTGTCGATGTGGCACTTACAACCGCATTCGTAAGGCGATCCATCTCGCTTCCGAAAACACCCCCTCTCAATTTTCGGATGCGTCGCTAGAGACCAGCGATTTCAACGTCAACGAGCAAAGTGAAGGTCAGTCATGAACTACGATAACGATGATTCCATCAGTGAATATGACAGCGAAATCGATCTCGTTCGTGCTGTTGAAATCGAAATAAACGAGCTAGCAGCAACGGCCGATCAGACAGCACCGTTTTTAATAAGGAAACTGCATCGTCGGGCATTCCTGAAGCTCAGCGGCGTAGCAAGTAGTAGTCTGGTTCTGGCCGCGGTGCTACCTGGTTACGGCACTGCAGCTAAAGCAGAAGATCTAGGCAGTTTAGTCGGCTCGATTGAGCTAAATGCTTTTATCAAAGTCTCTTCTGAAGGCAAAATTGTTATTTATTCGTCCAACCCAGAGATGGGTCAGGGCATCAAAACCGCCTTGCCGATGATTATCGCCGAGGAAATGGGGGCAAAGTGGGAAGATGTTGAAGTCCTGCAGTCTGATGTTGATGAGGCGCGGTTTGGTCGTCATGGCGCCGGCGGCTCTACCACTATACCCAGAACATTCGACCAGATGCGAACCATGGGAGCGTCCGCACGGGAGATGTTCATCGGTGCAGCAGCGGTCTCTATGGAGCTCCCTCGAGACGAACTGCATGCCCAGGATAGCGCTGTTTCGCACCTTTTTTCGAGCAAATCGTTAACCTTTGGGGAACTTGCCGCGCTCGCTGTTAAACAACCCTTACCTGACCCAAAGAATCTTATTTTTAAGGACAAAGCTGATTACACGATTATCGGCACCTCGGTAACGGGGGTCGATAACCTCGAAATTGTGAGTGGTCTGGCATTGTTCGGTATTGATGTGCGTGTGCCCGAAATGCGATACGGAGCCTATCAGAAGTGCCCTGCATTCGGTGGCAAGGTTATTAGTGCGAACCTCGATGAAGTGAGAAAATTACCCGGCATCACCGATGCCTTTATACTGGAGGGAAACGATAATGTTCGCGAGTTGTCTTCCGGAGTGGCTTTGGTTGGCACGTCTACCTGGGCAGTGTTTAATGCTAAAAAGCAACTTAGAATAGACTGGGACGAGACCAATGCGTCAAAAGACAGTTGGACACAGATGGTCTCAAGAGCCAAGCAGGTTCACTCCCAGCCCGGAGAAACCGTAATCTCGGAAACCGGTGATGTTCAGGCTAGTTACAGCAATCCTAATCACCAAACCTTGGAAGCTTTTTACCAGTACCCATTCGTTGCTCACCTATGTATGGAACCGATGAACTGTACCGCGCACTATAAGGCGGACGGTGGCCAAGGTCAGGATACTTTAGAACTATGGATTCCAACGCAGGCCCCAACCCGTGCCTACCCTGTTGCCAAGTCGTTATTTGGTCTTGAACAGGAGCAAGTCAAAATTCATCAGATGAGATTAGGCGGCAGTTTTGGTCGCCGGGTTTATAGCGAATATATATGTGAAGTTATTGCCATGTCTAAGCAGGTCGGTGCGCCGGTTAAGTTGACCTGGTCGCGGGAAGATGACTTGCAACATGATTTTTATCGTGTGGGCGGCTTTCAGTCCGTAAAAGGTAGCATTGATCGCAGCGGTAAGATTGTTGCCTTTGAAGATCATTTTATGGGTATGACCTATAAAGGTGGGCGTATCAGTGGTTCTGGCTTTCGCGCGACAGAGTTCCCCATGCTCAATCTGAAAAATACCCGAGCGACTAAGACGATGTTTGATATTCAAACGCCCTGCGGGCCCTGGAGAGCACCGGGTGCAAATACCACAGCATTTGTTATCCAGAGTTTCATCCATGAACTTGCAGTCAAAGCCGGTCGAGATCATCTCGATGTATTGTTGGAACTCTTGGGCGAACCACGCTGGTTCGATCAGGGCAATGTTCGATCACTCAATACAGGCCGTGCTGCAGATGTCATCAGGCTTGCTGCGCAAAAAGCCGATTGGGGAAGGAGTATGCCAAAGGGGCATGGCCTCGGCTTGGCTTTCCATTTTAGCCATGCAGCGCATGTAGCGGAAGTCGCTGAGGTCAGTGTCGATGCCAGCAAGAAACTCACGGTTCACAAGGTTACGGTCGCCGTGGATGTTGGCCCAATCATCAATATGAGTGGGGCAACTGCGCAGGTTGAAGGCGCAGTTATTGATGGTTTGAGTACGATGGTGGGACAGAAGATAACAATGGAGCAAGGTCGCATTCAACAATCGAATTTCCATGATTACCAGGTGCTTCGTTTACCCAATGCGCCAGAAGTCGATATTTACTTTATTCAAAGTGATAACAGTCCCACAGGATTAGGTGAACCTGCATTACCACCACTTGCCCCCGCGATTGGTAACGCTATCTATGCCGCGACCGGAGAACGAGTACGTAAGATGCCGCTAACGGATGAGGGCTATACAATTTAAATTGAACCTAGACCTGGTTCGCTCAATGACCTGACGTGTTTGCTGGACTGGGTTTGGTTCGAGTTTGTCGGGTTCCCAGTAAGGCCTCACGAGAAGCAGGATTGCTTTTCGTGCAAGCGACGATTAGGGCAAGGCCAGCCGTGACAGACGAATGGATTCTGCTTCCAAATCAAAACTATGATTCTCAAAATCTCGACTGCGTAAATATCGAATATCACTACCTGCGCCACAGCCACAGTCTATCGCAACGCTTGGACTGAACCGATTCGACACAATGGTAGCAGCCGCCGCCGGATCGCAGCGTGTCTCTCGGTCTACAGTTGCATCGTAATAACTACTAATTTGATCTGATGGCATAAAAAGCCAGACCTAACATTTTTGCCAAATAGAAACATGCTGAGGGCTATCGCTCTGGAAAACACCACCCGTCCAATCTTGCCATCGGGACTTAAGCTTCATGTTGGCCAATCTGGCCATTAGATCGAGTTCAGCTGGCCAAACATACCGACAAGGTATTGAATCAATTGTCGTTGTGCCGTTTTTCCGACGAGTATGATGAGACGTCAAGTGCTGGGTGGCAATATCGTACTCATCGATACCCCAATGATCGTCGGAGAAGTCCCATATCATTTGCTTCTCGCCTGGATTTAACCACTGCAATCTCGGTGTCATTACTTCAATCACAAAATGACCGCCAGGTACCAGATGATCCGCTGCATTTTGAAAGCAGGCGATCTGTTCTTCTTGGGACGTTAAGTTCATGATGGTATTGAATATCAGGTAGACAAGATCAAATCGTCCAGTCACCTTAGTTTCAGAAAAATCCCCGTGGACCAACGTAACATCGCCAGCACCGGGCTTGCCGGAAGTTCGATCAAGCATCGCTTGGGACATGTCAATTCCAGTGACACTAATGCCGCGCAATGCGAGGGGACAGGCAATCCGGCCTGTTCCAACCCCGAATTCAACAGCACCATACGCCTTAACGAGTTTTGCCAACACATCAACGATGGGTCGCACCTCCGATTCGGCAAAGCTTTCCCGTTCATCTTCATCATAAGTTGCCGCTATCGTTTCATCGAAATATCCATCCGATGTATTAGTCATCTGAAGCTCCATAAAAAGCAGGGTGAAAAGCCATGGGACCTAAAGGTAGGGGAGCCTGGTTGAGCCGTTTCATCATAAAATACGCTGCAGACTCAGTGGTCGGTACGTTGTTTGGTGAAAACCCAAAACCAAACCGCAAGTAATAGTCTGGGTTGCCCGTTAGCATACAACCGATGGCTCCTAGCTTTTTTATCTGCTTGAGTCCTTCATTAATCAGCTTTCCGCCAATGCCAACAGACTGGAATTGTGGATAAACCGCGACCGGTCCAAGCGCGAACCAGCCTTCGGTACCATCTTCCGCTGCTGCAGGGGAAAACGCGATATGACCAGCAAAAGCACCTCCAGACTCAGCCACAAGGCCCAGGGTGAGTGCATCAAGCTCGCGCAGTTTAATCACCAAATCAGATTCATCTCCTCCCGCATACGGCTTCCCGGCGAAGGCTTGATCGATGACGTCAGTAATTTGACCGTAGTCAGATTCAACTTCTGGTCGTATTGTGATGCTCATCAAGGTCATTCCCTCTATATAGCCTGAACAATTTCTAATATGAGTATTTTTTTGTAAAAATGTCCACAGCGGAATAAAGACGCAGACGAGTGCGCTCAAGTCAGTGTCTTTTTCATCATTTGAACATCTGTCGTGTATAGGTAGCGTTCACCTTGGTTGTTGGTTGCATTCCAGCTCTGTTGTTCAATGTGAGTTTCTGTGTAGCCCAATCGTTTGTACCACTTTATTGCTCGCATATTTATCAGTTCAGCGCCGCATGTTACTTCTGTTAATAAAATTTATGATTCAGGCTTGGCTTGCAATACCGGTCGTATCAAGCGTCGATAAGCCAACGCAAGACCAGTCCATACCATGATCGCACTGGTCATAGAGACTATTGCGGCAATTGTTTGACCAAACCAGCCATACACTTCCCCTGTGTGTAAATACCTTGCGTACGACCGCCAACGACTAACCCTGGGTTTACTCGAGAAGGGTATCCAGCTCGTTACTTCACCGCTAGCGGCATGCAGCACCAGTTCATGACGTTTTTGTGGCTGCCTGCTATTGCCCTGGTCAATGATGAAGCTAACGGGTGCGCCGACATCTGAAGGCAGACTGATTTGAATGCGATTCCATAATTGCAATTGTTGTTGTGCACGCAAAAACAGTTCGTCTAATGATTTCTGATTACTGAAGGAAGTGATGATCGGCTTCTTCTGCTGACTTTCACTTACACTCACACTTTTATCAGGTTTGCCCGCCGCCCATTCAAGGAGGTCAGTTGCCCAGGTATAGTGAAACAGCGTCGCTGTAGCTATTATTATTATCAGCGGAACGGCTGACCAGATACCAAATACATGATGCCAGTTATAATCTCTTGCCCGGCTTGCCTTCATTGCATTCGTATTAAAAAACAGGACTGTGCGTAGCGTCCGCCATTTTATAAATTTGGGTAACCACAGGTAAAGACCACTCAGAATAAGAAATAGGAAGCCGAGGTTTGCGGCACCGGTTACAGCCCGACCCGTAGCAACTGAATCCCCGCTTAAGTTAAACCAGCGATGCCAACGCCACACTAAATCGAAAAAATTGTGCGGGCCTTGTTTATGATCACCAAGAATCGTTGCTGTGAACGGGTTCACGAACAGGTAGTTACCTTTTCCCAGTGATACTGTATAGGGATCTGTTTCATTGGCCGAGATAATCACGCCTGCAACTTTTCTATCTATATTGTG
This sequence comes from Gammaproteobacteria bacterium, assembly GCA_012960755.1. The sequence goes on along the minus strand of DUAT01000007.1, from coordinate 6,463 downwards.
CTCTATCAGATAGGTGTTGGTTACGCTAAAAATATCTTCAAGCGGCAATCGTCCAGGGTTCTCATTACCTGGGTTTATCTCGTACTGTTGGGACAGAGACCATGTGCGGATCTGGTGCTCGTAACTCAGCAGCACTCCCGTGATCGACATCATAAGAATGACAAGGCTGGCCACCGATCCAACGCAGAGGTGCATCCAGAAGACTATATTTCTTATCAAGGTAATTACTCCGATATAGACGGTGCCATGTTAGATGGGGGTGGCTGCTTTGTCATGGACCGTAATAGAGGTGCGAGAATAGGAACCGTTAAACGCATTTTCCCAAGATTGCAAAAGTACCCGTATGGGGAATCTTTGCAAACAGACTTGGAAAGCCTGCTGGATGACCAATGACTGCATGGGTGCTGATCTGATGGCTTACATTCGCTTGGAGAGATCAGCGCGGCAGACTCTGGATTTTCCACTCCTTTCTCTTCCCCTGAATTATATTTTCCTCGCTTTGATTTAGACACTTAATTTTAGATCTGCTTCACCCTCGCGGACTCGATGGCGCTCTGCGAAATTACTAAGAGCGGATAAAAAATCATAACATCCATGTTCCAAATCAGGCTGTCATGGCCCCGTCTATGACAAACTCTGAGCCGCTGCAGTAGCTGCTTTCGTCGGACGCCAGGAATAGCGCTAGATTCGCGACCTCCGAGGCATCCGCATAGTGACCCATCGGGATCCGCTCGCGAACGCTCTCGTTGATTCCTTTGCGGCTGAACTCGTCGACCATCGCGGTGTCGATGATACCAGGGTGGATGGAGTTGACACGGATGCCGTGCGGTGACAACTCCTGAGCTGCGCTTTTGGTCATGCCGCGTACAGCCCACTTGCTGGCGCCGTAGGCGAAGGCTCCGCCGGAGCCGCGCATGCCGGCGATGGATGAGATGTTGATGATCGATCCTGACTTCTGGCGGATCATGGTCGCTGCAACGGCCTGTAAACCGAGGAACACGCCGGTCTGATTGATCGCGATAGTACGGTCCCAGAGTTCCCGCTCGGTGTCGGCCATACCCATCATATGGAAGATACCAGCGTTGTTGATAAGCACGTCCAGGTGACCGTGTTCTTTTTCGATACCTGCGACAATTGTGGCCCAGGCGGCGCTGTCGGTGACATCGTGTTCGATGAATTTAGCGCCAATCTCGGCGGCTGTCTCTAGCCCTTCGTCGACTAACACATCGGTCAGATAGACTTCGGCGCCTTCAGCGCGAAACCTTTTGCCTTCCGCGGCACCTTGCCCGCGTGCCCCGCCGGTGATCAGTGCAATCTTGCCGTCCAATCGTCCCATCGTTTGATTCCTTCTTGTGATTTGGTTTTGAGGATAGGGTTAATAAGCCACATTCTCTGAAGATCGGTCAACAACAATAAAGCATGACAGCTATGTTTCACCCGGTGTTCCGGTCGTGCCCCTAAACATTCATGGCAGCTGATTGAAAAATATGATTTAGTTGATCCATGCAAGACAGAAACCAATTGAAGGAATCAAAATGAAACTAGGTGTTGTGTTCCCCCAGACCGAAATAAGCGCTGACCCAGATATCATTGCAGCATTCGCAACGACCGCAGAGTCCGTGGGCTATGATCACCTGCTTGCCTATGACCATGTGCTTGGCGCTAATACTGCAAGCCGTCCGGATTGGCAGGGACCCTACACCACCAAAAGTATGTTCCAAGAGCCTTTCGTTCTGTTTAGCTATCTTGCAGGTCTTACAAAAACCATCGAATTCGTGACCGCGGTTATCATTCTTCCACAGCGGCAAACCGTATTGGTTGCTAAACAGGCTGCATGCGTTGACTCAATTTCCAGAGGGCGACTACGACTTGGCGTTGGCACCGGCTGGAATGATGTTGAATACGAAGCGTTGGGTGAAAACTTCAAAAATCGCGGCGAGCGCTCGGAAGAACAGATTGCTCTGCTCCGTCACTTGTGGAAAGACGAAGCCATCAGCTTCGAAGGCAAGTGGCACAAAGTAACCGACGCCGGTTTGAATCCGCTTCCCGAGCGCCGCAATATGCCAATTTGGTTGGGGGGCATGGCACCTCAGGTTATTGATCGCGTTGGCAGAATTGCCGATGGCTGGTTTCCGTTTGTTAACAAAGGCCTTGCTGGTCAAATAGAACAGATGCGCAAGAGTGCCAGAGAAGCGGGTCGAGACCCAGACAGCATTGGTGTTGAGTGTATCGTGGCAACGAATACCAGTGCAGACCAGCTAAAGTCGCTACAGGATCAAGGTGTAACGCATTTTGCTTTGGTAACGATGAATCAGGGACTGGCTAATCCGCAGGCGCATATAGATGCAATCAAGCAAGCCAGAGACCGTCTGAAGGATTTGACTTAGTGACCAAGAAACACGGGAAAAACACGACGTCCCTGTGCCATTCTGCATACCCTAACAATCATTTCCAGGCAGGAGAAAAACTGCTTTGAGTAAAAATTCACTGGAACGGGTACTGTCAGGCTGGGATGTGTTTTTCATCGCCGTTGGGCAGATCATCGGCGCGGGCGTCATTGCGTTAACCGGCATCGCCATAGGCATGACTGGGCCTTCGGTTATTTTCGCCTACTTGTTGTCGGCAGTGCTGGTGCTCATCGTCACGATTTTGATCATGATGGCAGGCAGTGTCTTGCCTGCAGTAGGCGCCTATTATGCCTGGTGTTCTCGCCTAAGCGGCGGCTGGGTAGGGTCTATCGTTCTGTGTCTGATTCTCTTAGCCAGTGTGTCACTGAGTTTGTACGGGAGCTCCTTTGGGCTCTACCTCAACCCATTATTTCCAATACTCTCGGTGAACGCGTGGGGCGTAGTTGTTATTGTTGTACTGTTCTTGGCTAATTTGTTTGGCTTAAATCTAGCTGCAAAGGTCCAGGTTGGTTTAGTCGTGGTACTTGTGTCAGCACTGTCTGTATATGCTGGTTTCGCGATACCGAAAATTGAACAAGGGTTATTGACACCCTGGTTACCGGAAGGTGTCATCGGTTTTGTCACCGCCGTGTTTTTGCTTAAGTTTGCCACTGGTGGCGCCTATATGATTGTCGGGCTCAGTGGCGAGATGAAAAATCCTAGGCGCGTGATTCCAATTGTTATGACGACCGCGACAATAGCGGTAGCAGGCATTTATGCTTTTGTCGCCCTGGCAAGCGTTGGTGTCATGCCCTGGCAAGAGATGATCAACCAGCCTCTCACCGTGGCTGGACAACAATTCCTGCCGGGCTGGGCAATGACTTACTTCCTGGTGGGCGGTGCAGGGCTGGCCATCTGCACGACGCTGAACTCCCAGTTCATCCAGCTGCCCAGAACATTCATCGTTGCCAGCTGGGATCGCTTGATACCCGAACGACTTGGTCGACTAAACAGATATGGGGCACCCCACTATATTTTAGGCATCATGATGGTAGTTGGCGTAGTCCCTTTAATCGTTGGCCTCGACATCGGCGATATAGCTCGAGCTGCTACTATTTCAGCCAGCCTACCGTCGATCTTTGTGTACTGGGCGCTCACACGCATCCATACGCGCTATCCCGAACAATATGCTAATTCAATGTTCAACATGAAGCCGGTGTGGATCTGGAGCTTGTTCATCTTTTCAGAACTGTCCACATTCGTTGGTATTTATTTTTTGTCGAGAGATCTGTCATCCACTGTCATTTGGAGTCTAGTGATATGGACGATAGTTGCGGTAGCATACTATCCTATTCGCAAACATTTTCTAGCCAAGCAGGGGTTTGATCTAGATGCTGCGACTAGTGACGACAGCTTATTCCACAACCACTAGTGTTTATCAGATGGCCCTACTTGTTGCCGTTAGCTTTCGCCGCTGAAGGGTTCACGCTGTAAAGGGCAACATGACCGGACAAATCGTTTGAAACATAGGGGGTAGGATAATCACTCATAACAATCTATTTGTTCTCTGGATAGATGGATTTCTTAAGCGAGGCAAATACTCGCCGAACCGTGGGCTCAAACTCTACTTAAGGTAGAGCCTCGAATTCAGGATCGAACGCAGCCTGATCAAATTTGCAGAATTCTTCACATGCATCAAAGTACTTGTGTCGGCGAGGCTAGGGAAAATAAGCTACATTTCTAGAGACCTGCCTGGTAGGTAATTGCTGATTCGCTTTCTAAGTTCAGACGCAGTGACATGGCCTTTATTTAAGTGGTGAATGACTGCTATCGTGCTGAGCTGATGTTTTACAGATGCTTGGGGAGATCAGCGCGAAGATTTTTGGGCCAGGCACTGCCTCAGATCCTGACTGAATCGATTGTCATCGAGGCGATTGAAGGGTTGTGATTAGACTTTGCCTGGGCTAGCCGGGCGGTCCTTGCTTGACCCGCTCTTTGAACAACTCCCGCCGACCTGGTTCATCCTGGATCTGCCACATCGATTCTACCCACCAGGTAGCGCCTGCATCCTGCCATTTCCGCATTTCTTCCTGCGCCTGCACGCTGTCGTCTCCAGGTGTCGTTCCCTCAACCACGATGTCGTAACCCCCATCACATCCCTGCTGTTCAACAAAGGCTCGCATCTGCTTAACATCGCCAGGTTCCAGCATGCGCCATTTTCCATTGCCATCGCGCACCGACGGCAGCAATCCTTGAAACTTAACCACACGCGACATCGAACGATTGCTTCCGAGCAATCCTACAACCCAGATCGTCTGTTTGATTGGATTTGGCGGCGGAAAGAATTGCGTTGATTCTACCTTATGGTGCTTGCCTAGGTATTCGAACGGTTGACCGTCGAACAGACCTGTAATGATATCCAGGGCTTCATCCATGAGCTCTGCTCGCACCTTCATGTTGGTTTCTTCACCAAATTCGCCAAATCCAGTGTCGGTTGCACCCAGGCCAACCGCCAGGATTGCTCGTCCCCCGGAAAGCTGATCTAACGTGACGTACTCGCTGGCGACCTTCCAGGGTCGCATTCGTGATAGCGGTGACAGCATCGTCCCGAGCTGTATTGTTTCCGTTCTGACAGCGGCGGCACCGAGAGACACCCAGGCATCGATACCCCACACTGACTCCCAGACAAAAAAGCCGTCCCAACCATGGTCTTCTGCAATGGCCGCGAACTCCACCGCGTCTCTCGCACTGGGGTACGGCATGACGATGCCACATTTCATCAGCGATGCCTTACGTTGAATAAGTGCTGTTCCAGCCCTATGATAGTAGCCAGAGCATTGGCCGAATATTCCTAGAAAAGATACGCTTTTGCAACCCATTCATGTAGCTGGATATCGCTGCTGCTGGCTGATTCCAGTAGCGCGAGATTGAGTGGTGTTTATGCTGGTTGGAAAAGGCGCAGATTCGAATGGCCGGATCGAGGCTGAGCTGTTACAACGCGGTGTTACCCTGGGGGTTTTTCCTTGTTGAGCATTTTAAATAAAGCGGCCTTGAAAACGGAGAATAATGTGAAACTCATCACCATAACAGTGGCTGTTTTCCTGTTGGCAGCCTGTGAACCACAGGATCGAACACCAGGCATGTGGTTAAGTGGTGAACGGGTGGAGACGAAGGTCACTGACTGGTCCTTTTCTGATGAATTTAATGAAATATTCGTCCAGACTAATCCCTGGTATGGCATTCCATTTTCGGTCACCGTTGTGGTAGCTTCGACGGGAGATAAGGTCTATGTGCCATCCATCTATGCCGAACCAGCAGATTTCCCCGGCAGCAAGTACTGGAATGGCGTCATCGCTGCCAGTCCTGATGTGGTGCTCAAAATGGGGAATAAACTCTATCCACGGCGTGCAAGATTGGTAACGGATGAGGCCGAATTTGAAATGGCCTATGAGGCGCTTGCCGCCAAGTATGAGTTTTGGCGCGAAGGTAAAAATAATCCTGACAAACGCCCGCCTTTTGTACTGATCAGTATGGATGATCGGAAGTAGTCGTAAATGTATGAGCTTGTCATCGCAAATCGGAATTACTTGTGCTGATCGTGAGTATAGGAAAAAATAAACTGCATTTATTTAAGAACTGCCTAGTAGGGTAATTGCTGATTCGCGTTTTAATTTCAGGCGCACTGACAAGGCCTTCATTTAAGTGGTCAATGACTACCATGGTGCTGATCTGATGGCTTACGGCCGCGAGAGCATCAGCAATCTTATTCCTACAAGGGACGCTGGCACGATATGAGCGCCTTCTTCTTTTCTGAAGAAATGGATATATCGGATATGGGTTATCAAATGATTGATAACTGGTTTTGGATCGGCAACCAGAACGGTTTTAAGTTTTCAGACTATGACGAGTCCTCTGCCTTTCTTTCAAGTGAAATTGAAGTGGGGTTTGGCTTTGAAGGCAATGCGGATCTGGAAAAAGCGAGTCAATCTGTCTATATGGCTTACAGGAGTAACTTTAAGAATACTTCTGGTTTTGGATTCACAAATTTTTATAGAACTTCAGGCAAAGATTTTTGG
>DUAT01000006.1 GCA_012960755.1 Gammaproteobacteria bacterium | reverse complement strand
AAATACCCAGACCCTGTCGAGTAAAATACCTGCCCGAGATCAGAAGATTCTATGGACAAGTCTATTCTCAAATCGACCGCCGACTTCTGGTCGGTGAAGTAAGAATTGACACCATATACAAGCGCCAGACTAATGAGTGTAGCTAGTATATATGGTGTATTTTTTTCAGGCGCTCAACAGCGAGTCTCAACTGCATCTTCATAATCGGGAACCAATTATTTTCATGCCGATGATATCGAAACTAACACATTCCTTCTCTCAGCTCCCCACTGATCATAAAAACGATCCTAGATCTGAGCCAACTTTTTGAACTGGAAAACGCTCGATTGTCGTTTTACCCACGTCTGCCCCGCCGGTTGGTAGATCCACATTGGAAAATTATTCAACCACTGAAAGCGCACATTCTTCAACCACTGTTGCCGGGTACAAATGCTCAGAACAAATGGCTGCTAGAAGCAGAAATCTCGGGCATAATGCCTGACTAGCTGGATATCACTAATTTTCAACGACGGGATGATCGCAAAAGATGAACAATTCGAAATTCCTGATAATTGCAGCTCTGATTCTCGGTAGCCTTTTGATCGCATATATGGCTAAGCTGAGATGGAATGATGCACCAAAAAAAAACCCTGTATTAACAAGTGTGATTCTACAACCGAGCGACAGGGCCACTAAAAACGTTATCCCTGAACCTGGAACCAAACCTGACGAATTCGATCAGTTGATAAGGGATACAAGTGAGTTTATGGCTGAAGCAAACGTCAACGATCCTGGAATGCAGGACGGAGGCAAGATTCATGCAGTGATTGGTTGGATGCATGGACCGATCATTGATATCGGAGACCCATCAGACCTGACTAAAAATCGCCTATCAGTATCGACTTCCGCAGACGGGATATTGTTTGAGATTTTCGATTCAGACGGGAAACGCCACCAGCTGCAGAGCGCCTTTGATAAATTTGACGAAATAAGCTCTCTGGAATTGTTGTGGTCACCTCGTGATCAGTTTCTGTCGATTTCCGTCGATCAGCAAATTTTAGCAAAAAAGCGGACACCTGCCTTTTCGATATTTCAAGACACTAACACTGACCGCCAAATGATTGTCGGTTCAAAATTTCGGGAAACAAGCGGATACGGCAATATTCGAGGTATCACCGTTTATAGTAATCGTCAAAAGAGTGTCAGCTCAAAATTCGAAGACACGTCAGGATATGGCAGTATTCGAAGTGTTAGTGTATTTGCGTCTATAGAACGCTAACCAACCAGAATACCAGCATCTCTAATTTTCCAGTGCGGAACGGTCACTGGCTCATATATTCACAGTCTTGTCGCCACAGGCGTCAGTTCGGAGTGGACAGAGGCGATACCGTTAATTGCTCGTGACCAATCGCTGGTAGTGCCGGATTTCATGGCGATCAGCCGCCAACTGCCAATCAGCATCAACGGCATGAACTCGGATAACGATAGTGCCTTTATCAATGATAGCCTGATTGGCTACTGCAACGCGGAAGGTATTGAATTCACGCGTTCCAGGCCATATCGTAAAAATGATCAGGCTTGAATCGAACAGAAGAAAGGCTCCGTTATTAGGCGGTTTGCGGGTTATGACCGATTCTCAGGTCCTGTCACGTCTTTTCATTTCAATGACAAGTTCAATCAAAACCTAGACCAACCACTGAGAAAACTTGAATACTACAATTCGCGATTTATTGTATACAGGTAGATGCCATTTACTGGACTCACTGAGTCGTCCGTCACCAGACATGGAAACTGTGGTAAATCCAGCGATATGAGTGAACCCACATGCGTTACACCTATGTCCGCAAGCTGTTCACCACAAGGATTTACCGACGCTTTGTAAGAATCCGCATTGAGTAATTGATAACTGACTGAATGGGATTCATGCGCACTGAACTGTATTCTGGCATACCTGTTCCATATGTTTGATGAATTACCACCGGGGTCCAGTATGTGCATCTTTTCCATGTTTGGTACAAATTTGTTACCACCAATCGTGTTAAAACCGTTCGCTACAAACGCCTGTGAAACAACAGCACTGCCAAATATGACCCACAGCGGTTCCTGGATTGAAGCTTGCTCATCCCGCGCATTGCGAAATACCTGCTTATCTGTCAAAGGAGAGAGACCGATAGCAATCGGGTTCGCAGATAAACCAGGAAGCGAGACAATAACTATTGTCACGGTCAAGAGAATTCTGTTGCCAAAAGTCAACGCGATCACCAGGCAAGGCAAAACGAGGGCTGAGGCAATTATCCTGTCTTGATTGTAAAATTCGTCAAGACGCGAAAACATCACCCCAAAAGACAATATCACGCCAACAACGAGAATAAACAGGGCGAATTCGTATTTCTTGGTTGGCCGATCCCAGTTAGATGATTCTAATTTACTGGCCGTCAAAATACATAGTAGTATGCCTGCGATGCCAAGTCCCATGAAGGCTCTCGCTGATGGAGCAAAACTAAACCCGGTCACTCGTGCGACCACGGGGCTGAATCCAAGCGTCACATAGAACGTAAACACAAGACATATAAACAGCAACGAAAGTAGCTGCCAGTCTCTGAGCAAGCGTCTGTTTAACAGTATCGCGGCAAACAAGGTCACGGGCCAAATCAGGATAAAATTCCCAGTTTCTGAAGCATTTCCAAACCTCCACGGAAATTCACCTTCTGATATTCGCCAGAACTCGAATAAACCAACAAAATAACGCTCAACACCTAGCACCAGCACTGACTCGCATTCCGGGATAAACCGTATTGGCCACCAACTCAATGGTGTCGCTGGCGTCCTGGTATGTGACGTACCCAACTAACAGCATCGCAATTAATGCAACCGCAACAACTAACAGTTTTTGTCCAGCAAAATGCTTGATTTCATTCAAATTCGAATCTGCAACATAGCCTATCGTTATTGCAAGCCCAACGTAAAAAAGTGGAATAATAAAGGCGGGATAGAAGTGCAGCACAGTAGACAGGCCGGAAATTGTAAGAATAATTCCCGCGACCACAATTGAGGCAAGCCCTTTTGACGTCAGCAGCCAAATTAAGCTCGCCACTGACATACAGAAGCCAATTAGTATTTCGGGAAAATTTGACGAGAACCACCATTGGGTGAACGAAGAGCTATATATCCACAACGCTCCAATCGCCGAATAAAAAGTGGATTTTGTCAGGCTGAAAATCAGGACAAACAGCGCTAAATACAGGCCAATGACCTTGTAGGCCCAAAACCACGAGAACGCCTTTCATCATCTAAAAAATATGCTCCCCAAAACTTTGGTTGGCCCAAACCAGAGATATGGTTCACTGGCACAGCAGTAAGCAAACTGGTACCGAAGGGCCCTAAATTTTCGTTGTCCACTGTTCGTTGATTAGAAAATTGGCTCAATATCCAAGGCGTTTGAACAATCCATTCATCCGACCTGATTGACAAGGGTACTCCAAAGATCACTGAACTTTTGGAATCCGCTTCAGGGAGATAGTTGTTCCACATTTCAATGGAAGATCGATGAAATTTACCAGCGACCATGATGATTGCCAACAATAACGAAATGTTACAAATCACCACTAAGACCACCCGTGGTGAATACTCCAATTTAGAGAAATTTCGCAGGAATGCGCTTAGCAGAAAAATTAGCAGAAAAAAGACAACTAACAAAAATGAAATCTTTAACAGCCTCTTTGCCGAGAATTTTTTGAACAAATCTGCTGGTAACACAATTTCAAAGTATGGGTCGGTCCAGACGAAGTGATTTCCACGTACTTGTCCGTCGCACTGATGGCCACCTGGTGGAGAGGAATGATTTGACGGCTCAATTCTTCTGGCTGCAAATTGAGAGTACCGGAATAGGTAGCAACCTGGATGGCACTGACCCGAACGTCCCCGGGCTGAATCCCAAGGTCAAACCTGATTTTATTTAACTTTTTGGCTGTACGCAGTGAAATAGAGTATTGACGAAAATCTGTAGTTTGATTTATTTTAAAGGCCACACGCTGGGTCGGAGAGTAGCCATCCGCGGTCGTAAAAAAAACTTCTCCCTTTGTGTCGTAAGGAGAGTGTAACTGAATTAGGATTTCCGTGTTGTCCAGTGGTAGCAGGAAAAGACCGCAAATACACAATAAGAATAGGTAACCCAGATCTGCGTTCCACAAGTACTTTATCTCATCGAATACTTTATCCACTACTTGGGCTGTCCAATGCTTGGTTTTTCCTTTTAGTCATGTAGTCCAGCTTCAGTTGCCCTATGTTCGGCCGCTATCCACATCAAAAATCGCGAGCCTCATTACCACAAAGCTAATCATCGCATTGACAACTGAAACAACGATAACTGCGATCATATAGTGGACGTTAAACATTGATACGGAAATGAACATGAATACATTAGTGAACAACAGGAGGGTAAATTGCAAGGTAAGAAACTTTGAGCCTTTAACAACATGCCTGCCCTTTCTGTCGCCGAATACAAAAAGTTTGTTCACCAGATAAGAATAAAAATACGCACAGAAAGTTGCAAGATTGGTACTCACTAAATAGTGAAGCCCAAAGGCTTCCACAAACAGCCAAACACACCCCCAACAAAGAACAGTTGTTGATGCGCCTGCGACAAGATAACGCATAAGATGACGTTGAAGATCGTCACTCATCCAGATTACGCCCAGTCACAACAAATTCATTGTATTTAAAAAACTTGCCAACAAATCTTGGGAATGGAAAGCTGTAGGCCAGATCAGGCATTAGCCCACATTCCTTCACTATCGTGTTTAGTGCCAGAAAATCCATAAATTCGACATGCGTTGGATCCGATGTAAAGCCTCGTTCCTGGGGTGTGATCAACACGACTTTTCCGTTAGGTTTTAACAAAGGCAGATAAGCATTGATTAGCGCTTCTGCTTGCACTGAGGTCATATGTTCAAGGACATGAGAAATCAGAAAACTGTCAAATATTCCCAGCCTGTTGTTATATTGTAACGCGAACTCTGAGGACTCTACTGCGTCAAACCCTCTCTCGATGGCTTCATTGACGGAATGCTTATTGTGATCAACGCCTAAGGCCTTGATCCCGAGGATTTTCAGGTTCTTGAGATTCCTGCCGATCCCACAACCTATATCCAATACGTAGCCAAGTTTAAGCCTGTTCAGATTTGCACGGTAAGGCCGCTGTACATCGAGTAACTGCTTCCAATAGCCACTCCCTTTCGCCAGGCGTTTTGTGTAAGTGATGTCCTGGGTGCTTTTCACCTTGGGTCCATTTTAAAAAAAATTAAAGGATAGTATGATTCGATCATGGATCAAAGGATAACAGTGCTCATACCCAATTATAACGGCGCAAACTTTCTACCGGATCTGTTCCAAAGTCTGCAATGCCAGTCGAAACGAGATTTTAAGTGTATATTTCTTGATGATGGGTCGACAGATAATTCCGTTGAAATCGCCTCTGGCTTCCAACAATCACTTGAACGACTCGAAGTGTTGACCTTAGAAAACGTCGGCATTGGTGCCAATTGGAATAGAGGCATTGAACTGGTGGATACCGAGTTTTTCTCCGTGTTGCACTGCGATGACCTTTACGAGCCTGACTACCTGATGGCTATGTTAGATCTAATGGACCAATATCCTCTCGCGGCCCTCGGTCACTGTGGCGCAATCACCATCGATGAGCAGTCACGAGTGAAATCATCACTCATTGAAGACTACAAACACCAGCGATATCTTCCTGACAAAGCTTTCCGCCGCAATGCCACAGATGAATTTAACTGTCTGTTAAGTGGTGACTTTATTAATTGCCCTTCAGTGATGTATAGAACATCCGCTGTTAAGCAAATTGGTCTCTTCAATGTTCAACTAAAGCAGGTGCTTGATTGGGAATACTGGTTTAGAACGATATTGAATGGCTATGAAATCTGCGGAACCAATCACAAACTCTATCGCTATCGACGCCATGATAACAATGCCACGGTTCAAAACAGCGAAGACTTCGCTCGCTACCTAGAGGAACTGAATTTACTAAGATGGGCACATCAAGAAGGTATCAATCACGGTCTTGTCAGCAAGCCATTGGACACTTCAATTGTGAGGAATATCGTCGTGCTTGATATCGGTGAGGCCTTGAGCTTACAAAACAGACAAGCAGCTTCACAGAAAGTTGGATTTCTGGAAGAGCATCGCTTAGCGGGATCAACCGTTATTGGCTTGTTACGGGCGATGGTGATCGCCGGTCGATTGGGCGGGGTTACAGTTAAGAGCGCTATTGGTCTCTACATCCGTTTGAGCGCGGTTATACATCGAACCGGCTAATCCAAGAAAGGCGAGCTGCCTCAGACTACATCAGCGATTGCAAAGGTGTTCTGGCAATGTTGCTGATATCATAGTGCAACGCACTTAAGAGAAGTTGAAAGCCCATAATTAATGGCACTGCCGCTAACATAACAGTACCGCTGCTTGAAAATTCACCCAGGTTGGATGAATTTATCCAGCTGGTAAAACCGAAGACTAAACCAAATAGAAACAGGATCGCGCCAACGAACATCTCAAGGCTGGCAACATTGAAATCTCTCAGAAAATAGGTGTAAAAAATTCGCTTCCAGAAGGCTCGAAAATACAATGGTAAAAACTGGAATACTGCCCTACTAATCTTAAGGTGACTCTCTTCGGTACCATAAACTGCATCCATTGGGATGTCCGTAACAACAGCCTTTAGCGTTCCCAGGCGAAATAACATGTCGCTTTCAAAAAAGTACCGATCACTAATTTTGTTCAAAGGCAACAAGCTTAGAGCGGTCCGATGGATGACAGTGTAACCATTGGTAGGATCCATTATATCCCAATATCCACTGGTAAATTTATTCACAAGAGAGAGCCCGGCATTCCCAAATTTTCGTAGGAGAGGCATCTGAACCAGGGATTCGAGCATATAGAATCGGTTGCCCTTTGTATAATCAGCTTTACCTCGAAGTATTGGTCCAGTGAATTTGGGAAGCAGCGCCGGGTCCATTTGTCCGTCGCCATCAATTTTCACAAACACCTCCATATCATCCGCCAGCCCCTGAATATAGCCGCGTTTTACCGCACCACCGACCCCCAGGTTCTCCTCGTTGTAAAGTACAACCACTCTTTTATCATCACAATGATCTTCAACCAGTTTGCCTGATCCATTAGGGCAGCAATCATCGACGACATACACTCGATCAACACAATCACCGATATTACCAATCACGGATAGTATGTGCTTCTCAACTTTGAACGCTGGAATAACAACGCAGGTTTTCAAATAACCGCTCTCGATTTATCGGGATCGGCCCATTATACTGCTTTCTTATTGCAATCGCTGATCTCTTCTTTTTATTTGGCTGCCCTGGTTTATTCGCTAGGCTAACAGTGCCGGAGCCGTGGAGGATCCTGAGGAGCCAACATCGTGACAAGAAACATCCTCTATATTCTGCTGGTGATATCAGCGGGTGTCGGTACATGAATGGCGTTCGAATTCTATTCGGAAAAGGTAATGCCACTCCCAGCCCCCGCTAAAACTTTGGTGGCGACTCGGGTGAAGGATCCAGCCGATTCCAGGATACTAAAGAACGACACAGGCGACTCCCACGACGCAAAATCAAGCCCTGAAACTGAAACAGCTTTGGTGGGTCTGGATTCTGAACCCCTTTCACCCTACCCCGCATCAAGGTCAAAGATACCCAGTTCCATTGGCAGTCATCCAAAGATCAGCCCTGCTGCAAATGAAGCACTAAACTCCTATGTATCGGGACAAGCACCAAGATCTTTTCGGGCTGCTCAGGTTAGATTCGACCACCAGGGTTATGTTCAGCTTAATGTCCATGTCGCCGGGTTTGGTCAAAGCTCAAAGGAATCGGTGCAATCACTTGGGGCGATCATTGAGGTAGTTAACGAAGAGCTGGAATTACTGCAGATTAGAATATCTTATGACCGGGTAACGGATCTCGCAGAGTTACCTTTCGTTGTGAAAATTACTCCGCCTCAATACGCGACGACTCGTACAGGTGCGATATTGACGGAAGGTGACCGTATTCTTAACGCAGAACTCGTGCGTGCAATGGGCGTAGATGACGTGGGATTTTTCAATGAATCCTTTTTTGAAAACGGCTGCGGACAACGAATTATCCGTACCGATTCACAATGTCTTTCTGAATGCAGGTGGTCTGATTTCGCAGGTTCCCATTACTGCAACAGCAGCAGCACTGAATGTAACCGTTGTCAATCCCGCCCAGCCAGGATATGTGATCGTGTGGCCTTGCTTACATCAAATTTGAATTTTGGGGCAGGTCAAGTTTGATGAGGCGATGGTGCAAGTCAAGCGCAGGACGTACG
>DUAT01000005.1 GCA_012960755.1 Gammaproteobacteria bacterium | reverse complement strand
AATATTTTCAGCACCTTCTGCAATTCCAGTAAACACTAAGCCAACAATCAAAACCGCGGATAAGACAATATGAACTAATTTAGAGAATCAAACGCTTTTAAACACATCCATGGTATTGTGTGGGGACATATTAAAGTGGACCCTTCTGTCGAGACAATAATTCATTAATTTAAGATAATTTGCTAATTGTTGCGCCGCAGGCAATTTCAGCGAGCCGCTTTCTCCCTCGGCGTAGTGTGGTCAAGCTGTGGTTGAGTGTGGGTAAGGTTCTGGTCAACTTCCGTGGGCAGCGCGCTCTTTGCTGTCCCCAAGTTGTCCATGGCCTTATCCACACGCCCCGAAGGGCATCCATGGCTTGTCCACACGGAGTCCGACGCGTGCTCTCCAATTGATTGTTGGTAGACTTCCAACGGTGTCGCCCCTTTAAATGTTTGGTGAGGGCGCTCTACATTGTAAAAATGAAAATATTTCCTCAGTGCCTTTCTCAAGATTTCTGTCGTCGCATATTCATTCAGGTAAATTTCTTCGTATTTCACGGATCGCCACAGTCGCTCAATAAATATGTTGTCCATACATCTTCCTTTACCGTCCATGCTGATGGAAATATCCCGTGCTTTCAGCACACTGGTAAAACCCTTGCTGGTAAACTGCGACCCTTGATCTGTATTGAAAATATCCGGCTTCGGGTAAAGTCGAAGCGCTCGTTCCAAGGCGCTGACGCAGAAACTATCTTCCATGCTGGCAGAGACCTCCCAGGAAAGAACTTTGCGGCTATACCAGTCCATGATCGCAACCAGGTAGACAAATCCACCAGCCATGCGGATATACGTGATGTCAGTACACCAAACCTGGTTAGCCCTATTGACCTCAAGGCCGTTAAGCAGGTACGGGTATACCTTATGCCCGGGCTGGGGTTTGCTGGTATTGGGTCCGGGAGCCACCGATCTAAGACCCATTTTTCTCATCAAACGTTGGATTCGCTTACGGTTGACCTGATTGCCGTTTCGACGCAGGTAGTCACGCATTTTGCGACTGCCATAAAATGGATGTCGGGTATATTCTTCGTCAATCAAACGCATCAGGTTAAGATTTTCCTCTGACTCATCTGCCCATTCGGTATCACGATAGTACGTAGCGCGAGATAAGTTCAGTAACTCACATTGCCGCACAATACTCAGTTGCTTATGACCTGGTTCAATCATCGTCGTTTTCTCAATCTGGCTTAGTCGAGATAGCCGGTCTTTTTTTTAAGCCAGTCTACTTCCACTTTCAGCCGACCGATCTGGCTATAAAGCTTGTCCCGTTCTTCTTCGGCATTTTCCGTTTGGCGTTGCCGGCCTTTGCTGAAAATATCGCCAGACTCCTCGAGCAACTGCTTTTTCCAATTGTTAACCTGACTCGGATGAACATCGAATTCCGAGGCCAATTGGTTCACGGTTTGGTGACCCTTCAGAGCTTCAATCGCAACCTTGGCTTTGAACTTCGAGCTGAATTTCTTACGTTTCATAACTTCCCCTTAACACAGTGATTTGTATTCTAACTCACTGTCTCAATTTGCGGGTCCACTATAGGGGATTATTAAATTATCTTGTATTTCAACGGATACCTAAACTCTGGAAGGTGGTCGAAGAACCTTTAAATTTGGGCTACTTCGACCAAACCCAGGGATGACTGTTGGCCAGTCTAGGAACAGGCCACAGCACCGCCATCACAGGTAATTACCTCGCCCACGGTATATGCGCCAGCGCGTGAACTCAGGAATATAGCCAAACCGGCAATATCTTCCGCCGTACCAACCCGTCCGCGGGGGTTGTTTTTACCGACCAGGGACCAGTCGATATCTGTGTTGCCGCCACCGCCTACACCGGTGCTCAACATCCAGGTGGGGAATGGTCCAGGGGCAATGGCATTGCAGATAATGTTGCGTTTGGTCAGGTGTGATGCCAGCACACGGGTCAGGTGATGCACCGCCGCCTTTGATGGTCCGTATGAAAAGGTATCAAATACAGGTATCTTCAGGCCATCGACCGAACCGACGTTGATGACACGGGCAGGGTCTTCATGGGTTGCCGCCTTCTCGAGAAATGGCAGCATTTTCTGGGTGAGGAAGAACACACCTTTTACATTGGTGTCCATGACCTTGTCCCAGCCAATTTCAGGGAACTCTTCCAATGGTGCTCCCCAGGATACTCCGGCGTTGTTGATCAGAACATCCAGCTGGCCTTCTTTTTCCGCAAACTTTGCCACTGCGGCTTCAATACCTTCAATTTTGGAAAGATCCCCGGGGATGGAAATACACTCGCCTCCGTAGGTCTCGGCCAGTCGTTTGGCGGTTGCGTCGCAGGCATCGGCCTTGCGGGAGCTGATGTAGACCTTGGCGCCATTGGCCAAAAAGCCTGCGGCAATCATTTCACCAATGCCGCGGGAGCCGCCGGTAATGAATGCGACTTTGCCTTTAATTGAAAACAGATCCTGCATTGTTCTTCCTTACTTTTTGATGTCGAGTGTGTGTAGCTTGAGTATGAGGCGAGAGTATACGTTAGAATCTGCACATGACTCAAAAATCGACACCAGCGGTCTGGATGCGGGGCGGCACGAGTAACGGGCTCTTTTTTCGGCCGGAAGATCTGCCTTCACAAAGCCAGGATCGTGACAGGTTGCTGCTGTCGGCGATAGGCAGCCCGGACAGTTATGGCAATCAGCTCAATGGACTTGGCGGCGCAACATCCAGTACCAGCAAGATATGCATTGTAGGGCCTTCGAAACAGGCAGATTGTGATGTCGACTTTCTGTTCGGCCACGTCAGCATTGAAGAAGCCGTTATCGACTATTCAGGCAACTGTGGCAACCTTTCCTCCGCGGTTGGCGTTTATGCCATTGAGCAGGGTCTTGTCAAAGCCACGGGCGAGCTCACGGTGGTGAGAGTCTGGCAGGAAAATCTGAACCAGCGACTCACGGTTCATGTCCCAACAGATAGTCAAGGCCGCGTTGTTTTTGCCGGGGACGTTGAAATAGCGGGTGTATCCGGCACTGGTGCCGGTGTTAAGGTCGAATTTCTCAATCCTGGTTTTGATAACGAGGGACATGTCTTCCCCACTGGTAATCCAATGGATGTCCTGGATGTTCCCCACGTTGGCAAGGTCGACGCAACCCTGGTCCATGCTGGCAATGCAACTATCTTCATAGAAGCCCAGCGTTTTCGCCTGCATGGCACAGAATCCCCAAAAACCTTGTTGGCGAATGACAATATGATGGCCAAACTGGAACAGATTCGATGCGCAGGTGCGATTGCCATGGGGCTTGGTGAAGATCCTGATTGGATTACGCAGCATCAACCGGCGACGCCCAAGGTGTGTCTGCTGAGTGCTTCCAAAGATGACTCGGTGGATCTGGTGGCGCGTATCATCTCCATGGGCAAGCCGCATCATGCGATGACGGGTACCGGTGCCATTGCACTTGCAGTGGCTGCTGCAATCCCTGGCACGGTCGCGTATCAGCTACGTAATACGGGGGAAGTGACAGAACAGCTTGAACTGAATTTTGCCCATGCGGCAGGGACGATGTCGGTATCGGCACAGGTGCTTCCCGAATCTCACGTGGCAGTGTCTGCGTCGATGATTCGTACTGCACGGACGTTAATGCAAGGCGTGGTTTTTACTTTGGTTGAATAGGAGGGGTTGAATAGGAAAGTCACTCACCGAATCACTTATCAAAGGGTTTATCAAAGTGTTCATTAAAGCGGTGCGTGTACCATCGGGCGGCTTTTTTTAAGCCTTCTCTTATTGAGTAGGCTGGTGAGTAACCCAGGAGGGTGCGTGCCTTGTCAATATCGGCCAGTGAGTGCAATACATCACCTTTTCTGAAGTCTCGATATTCTGGTTCGCAATGTGAATTCGTCTGACGTTTAATTAACCCGTAGAGCTGATTCAGGGATGTCTGTTCTCCAAATGCCACATTGTAGACCTGGTTAACGGCTGAATCTTTATCAACCGTCGCAGCCAGCAGGTTGGCCTGCACCGCATTGTCAACATAACAAAAATCCCGACTGGTCTCGCCGTCGCCGTTAATGAACAGGGTTTCGTCCCTTAGCAGAGCCTTGAACCACAGCGGAATTACGGCTGCGTACGCGCCGTTGGGATCTTGTCTTGGTCCAAAAACATTAAAGTAACGCAAACCGATGGATTCGATTTCATAAGTCCGGGCGAACACATCTGCATAAAGCTCATTAACGTATTTTGTCACTGCATAGGGGGAAAGCGGGTTACCAATAACACTCTCCTGTTTTGGCAATGCAGCGCTGTCGCCATAGGTCGAACTGGAAGCGGCATATACCATTCGTTTAGCGCCGGAATCTTTCAGCGCAACCAGCATGTTCAAAAAACCACCGACATTAACTTCATTAGACGTTAAGGGGTCTGCAATTGACCGGGGAACGGAACCAAGTGCCGCCTGATGCAGCACGTAGTCAACATTCTGCATTGCATTTTTACATTCTTCCAGCTCCCGAATGTCACCGTTTCGGCATTGAAACTTCTGCCACTGTTCACGGGTGACGATGGCCTTGACTTCATCAAGGTTTTTCTGGAATCCGGTGGAGAAATTGTCCAGGCCGACGACTTTCTGATTAAGAGAGAGTAAGTGCTCAAGCAGGTTCGAACCTATGAACCCGGCGACGCCAGTTATCAACCAGGTATATTCGTGGTCGTTTAAGTGAAGCCTTAATCTATCGTAGTTTGTCACGAATAACCTTATAGTTGCCCGTCAGACTCGATATGGGGCCAGGCGTTTTTAACATCATAAATCACGACACCCTGCTCGGAAATTTGCGCGACCTGTGACGCAGTCATCTGCCTGAGTTCTTCATGCGCTACCGCCAGTATGATGGCGTTGTATTTTTTCGAGTCGATGGATTCTGTTAATTCGATGCCATATTCTCGCGTCACATCACTGGCACTGACGCAAGGGTCATAGACATCAACATTAATTTCATAAGATTCTAGCGCGCTATGTAAATCAACGACTTTGGTGTTGCGGATGTCTGGGCAATTTTCTTTAAATGCGAAGCCGAGTATCAATAATTGAGCACCTTTTATTCGCAGATCTTTGCTGATCATTAGTCGAACAACCTGATTTGCAATATAGGCGCCCATCCCATCGTTGATGCGGCGTCCTGCAAGAATGACTTCTGGCGAATAGCCTGCCTTTTGAGCGATGTGAGTCAGGTAATAGGGATCGACCCCAATACAGTGTCCGCCCACCAGTCCCGGCTGGAATGGCAGAAAGTTCCATTTTGTACCCGCGGCTTCCAGTACGTCTGCCGTATTGATATCAAGTTTGTTAAATATTTTGGCTAACTCATTAACAAGCGCTATGTTGAGATCTCTTTGTGTGTTTTCGATGACCTTCGCAGCCTCAGCCACCTTGATTGATTTTGCCTTGTGCGTCCCGGCGATGATTATTGACGCGTATACATCATCAACAATGGTGGCGATCTCTGGCGTGGATCCAGAAGTCACTTTGGGGATGTTAATCAAACGATGCTCTTTATCACCCGGGTTTATCCTTTCAGGGCTGTAACCAACATAAAATTGTTCGTTATATTTTAACCCGGAGTTTGACTCAAGCAGCGGGACACAAACTTCTTCAGTGGCACCCGGGAATACGGTAGATTCGAAGACAACAATATCATCCGGCTTTAAGGTTTTACCCACAAGTTCGGATGCTT
Source organism: Gammaproteobacteria bacterium (assembly GCA_012960755.1). The sequence goes on along the minus strand of DUAT01000005.1, from coordinate 2,743 downwards.
TTGTCAATGCAGTTAAATCTGGCCTTTTTTCATCATCAATCGGTGTAGGAACTGTAACGATATAAAAGTTGGCAGAAGCAATTTGTTGCGGATTACTGGTAAATTCCAGCTTGTTACTCAATGACAGCTCTTCAGCCGTCACCTCCTGGGTGCGTTCAATACCCTGGCTCAGTTGCTGAATACGGGATTCATCAATATCAAACCCGATAGTTGAATACTTTTTCCCAAATTCGACCGCGAGTGGTAACCCCACGTAGCCTAGCCCAATGACGGCGATTTTCTTTTCCACATCCAGCCTTTTGTTTCTTACAGATGAGTTCTTGTTATTGATGATACCGTATCATAAAAACTGCCCCAACTATTTGTACAACAGATAGTTGGAAGCAGATTGTTACTTGATTCACTCTTTCCGCATCCCATGCTCACTTCTCATCCAGTCTAAACAGGCCATTCAGCGCCATCTGATGTCCATGGGCTCGCCCAGCCATTTACATTCCGCGATGTGTTCGTCGATGGAGGGGTCAACGTCAAGTTCTGACGACAGGTGTTTTATTTCCTACAGGTGAGTTCTTGCCTTTGGTAGTACCGTGTCATGAAAAAACAGTCTGCCTGAAGAAGTGATCAGATTCTCTTTTCTCGTCGACGGGGTGGTTGGTTGCAAGCTACTGGACCACGTCTAATGCCTATTTCCAATCCAGCCTAAACAGGCCATCCAGCCATCTGAAAGGTCCATGCGCTCGCCGAGCCATTTGCATTCTGCAGAGTGTTTGGGTTCTTGCCTTTGATAAATCCGTGTCATGAAAAGCCGCCCGTTTGAAGAAGGTTGTGATCAGAATCTCTTTTCTCATCGACGGGTGGTTGGTTGGAAGCTGCTGGACCGCGTCTAATGCCTATTTCCCATCCAGCCTAAACAGCCCATTCAGTGCCATCTGTATATCCATCTGCTCACCCAGCCATTTACATTCCGCAGTGTGTTCATCAATAGATGGGTCAACATCAAGTTCTGATGACAGGTGTTCCGGGAATTGTGGGTAGAAGGATTTCGTCACGACTTTGTTATGTTTGTTGGTGAATACCAGGTCGCCGTTGTCTTCACGATGGATGCGGTACTCACCTTTGTGTAACAGGCTATGGTGAAATGTACATAAGGTGGCGAGATTTTCCATGTTTGTTTCGCCGCCGTCTGCCCAGTGCTTAATGTGATGTGCATCGGTGTATTTTGACTGGCAGCAACCCGGGTAAAGACAACCACCGTCTCGAATTCGCAAGGCGTGGGCCATCGCTCTGGGGATGACACGGGATCGCCTGCCGATGTTGAGTACATTTCCCTTGTCATCTTCCAAAACTGTCGTGATTTGAGCATCACAGGCCAGTCGCCGGGCAACCTCGGGAGCCAGGAAACGGTTGTTGTCGACTGAACAGGTTGCCGATTTATTAATCTTGTAATCCCGGCTCGCTTCGTTGGTATTGATATGGAGGAAGATCAGGTATTTTTCGCCGAGGGACCCGGTTGGCTTTCTTGTTTGATCACTGCTGTCTGGTTTCGGATGGATTGAATCAGGGTGTTCTTGTTTGTGAAATTCAACCCCGCGCTCTTCATTGATGCACTCTTTATCAATGCACTCTTTATCAATGCACTCTTTATCAATGCACTTGTCATCAACTCGCTTGTCATCGATGCGTTCCTGGTCATCGTCGTTACCAGGCGCTATCTGAGGGAACTTTCTAACGAGAGAATATTCTTCAAGATCAGATTCATCCCCATTGGGGCAACCTTCCTTAGGGCGGGCCTCTTCAGGACGATGTTTTTTACAGTGGTCTAGTTGAGGAAAATTTGCCTCCGGATATGAAGCCTTGTAGTAATAACCTTCCTCAAGAAATATATTTGCCAGCCTTACCAATGCACTGGCCTCTAGCGATGCAAACTTTCCATAACCATCTTCATCCGGCATCATTTGGGAAAAAATCCTTTCCTGCTCCTCTTGCCGCTCTTGTTCCTTACTCTGTTCAAGGTCCATTAAATTTGTTTCCGCGGAAACATTTGTAGAATCTACTTTAACTTCTGCTGGTGAATCAGATTGTCCTGCTGTCACCTCTGGGAGCTCGTTCTCTGTTATGGGTGCTTTCTCGTGATCAGGTCCCTGTCTATCTTTTTTGATGTCTTCGACCAATACAGGGCCCGTTTTCTGCCAAAAGGTCTTACCGTTTTGAGCGTCCCTGCGGCGTTCCGGCTTGCAGACAATATCGAGTCCCGCTGCAGTGGCGTTTGGTAATCCAATGTTTGATGCGATCGTTGGCGATTGTAGAACACTTCGATAAAGTCTGTGATTCTAACTCGCGCCACCTCGCGACTTGCCTTCACCTTGTCTTCTAACAATTCAATCTCCAGGTTCACAAAGAAGCTCTCCGAAACAGCATCGTCCCAACTGACACCCGATACACGACATCGCAACAAGACCGTATGCTGATTTTTAGCGGCCTATATAAACTGGGGTCCGTTTCTCCATAAATGCCTTTGGACCCTCGATGGCATCTTCGGTCTGAAACACCGGTCCAGAAAATGTTGACTCCAGTTTAAGTGCTTCTTTTTCAGGGTGTCCCCACACTTCCCGCGCCGATTTTCGGATTGCCTGAACAGCAATTGGACCATTTGCCGCCAGTTTTTCGGCAAGCTGCATGGCTTTGTTCATTAATTCAGCAGGTTCGACGACGTAGTTGAGGAAACCATAATTCAAGGCTTCCT
>DUAT01000004.1 GCA_012960755.1 Gammaproteobacteria bacterium | reverse complement strand
CATTCTTAATTCAACCATGAAAAACCGGGAACCACGACTACAGGGCAAGGTTGCTATTGTCACCGGAGGCGGCAGCCACGAAGATGAGATAGGGACTGGAAGAGCCACCGCACTCTGTCTGGCCCGGGAAGGCGCTAAAGTGCTGGTGGCCGATCTGACAGCCGAAAATGCGTCGAGGACAGTGGAAGAAATCCGGGATACCTATGGCGGCGAGGCATCGGTGTTCACTGGGGATGGGACCCAATCCGAGGACAATCGTGCCATGGTCGCTGCAGCAGTAGAGCGTTATGGTGGACTGCACGTGCTAGTAAACAATCTCGGGTTTGGCGGGCTTAGCCGAAGTTCGAGCGGAACCAGTTCAGGCGTTGGCATTGCAGAATTTGATGAAAACGAATTGGAACAGGCCCTGGACCTCAATCTCAAAAGCGCCATGTTTGCCAGCAAACATGCCATTCCTGCCATGATTGCCTCGGGTGGCGGGTCGATTATCAATTTGTCCTCGTGCGATGCGATTGCTGCTGCCACTCATCGTGGGGTGCCTTACTCCGTGTCGAAAGGAGCCCTCCACATTTTCACCCAGACCACCGCTGCCTGGCATGGACGGGATGGCATTCGCGCGAATTGTATCGCCCCAGGCCACCTCCATTCTGCGTTTACAACCCATTTGTCGCCGGAACTGCGGGACAAAAGACGACGGGTGGTGCCGCTGGGGACTGAAGGAACTCCCTGGGATGTTGCCTGGGCAGCCGTTTTCCTGGCCAGTGACGAAGCCCGCTGGATCTCCGGTGTGGTCTTACCTGTAGACGGAGGACTATTTGCGGCTCAGCCACTCCTCGGTCATAATCTCATTATGGAGCAATAGCTGATTTCTGTTGCTCAGAATGGTATTGTTCATAAAGTTGAGTTACTACCAATAAGATAACCAAACCAAGAAAAGGAGAAGAAAATGACGTATCCACTTAATCCAGAATTGATGTACATGATGCCCACCCATTTTGGCCCCATGTCGGGACCAAGACAGGGCCCTGGAGGCAAAAAATTTGCATTTGAGCAGGACCAACGCAAATGCATGGCCGTCTCGGTCAGTTTTCTTACCAACGCTGCTCAGTTGCAAGAGCTTCTCCCCCCTGGATTTGAACTGATGGGAGAACCGGTGGTGACGGTATTCGAAACCTACATGAAAGAGATTGATTGGCTGGCAGGTCGGGGGTACAACGTCTTGGGCGTCAACTTTCCAGTAGTCTATCAAGGTCAAAAGGACCGCGCTGTGGGGCCCTTCCTGACGGTACTCTGGGAGAACCTGACAGATCCGATCCTTACCGGCCGGGAGCAGCTGGGGTTTTCTAAAATCTATTGCGATTTGCCGGAACCCGTCGTTTATAACGGCGAAACCCATTGCACCGCCAGCTGGATGGGGTTTCGCTTTCTCGATATCAAACTCACTCATATGAAAGAAGTTGGGCCTACGGATTATCCAACATCTCCCTCCCTTCCTACCGATGGCACTCTCAGTGGAACGATCCACTACAAGTACATGCCCCGGACCGGGGAATGGGGGAAGAAAGATGCCGCTTATGCCGTATTGTCCCCTGCATCAGAAAAACCAGATCCTCCCCAATCTCTGATGCAGGGAGAGGGTACTGTAGAGTTCCACAGAGCCCGCTGGGAAGACTTGCCCACCCAATACATGGTTATCAATGCCTTCAGTGACTTGGAGATCAAAGAATACCGAGGCGCCAGCATTCAACACAGCGTTGGGGGAGGCGATCTCTCGAATCAACGGATTCTAAGTTAATTTTAATAGGTGTCAATTATGAACGGATATGACGTCGTAGCAAAAATATTGAAAGCGGAAGGGGTGGAATTCCTTTCAGCTTTTCCCATGCAACCCCTCATTGATGCGTGTGCCAAGATCGGCATTCGCCCCATCATTTGTCGCCAGGAACGGGCTGGAGTCAACATTGCCGACGGCTACAGCCGCACCTTAAATGGTCGCAAGTTTGGCGTGTTCTCCATGCAGAACGGCCCTGGTGCGGAGAACTGTTTTGCCGGGGTAGCCCAGGCGTTTGCCGATTCGGTTCCCATGCTGATCCTCCCCGGGGGAGAGCCGTTGTCTCGACAAGGCATTGCACCAACATTTGAAGCACGACGTAACTTTCAGCATGTCACCAAGTGGGCTGCTCAGATCCATAAGGTTGAAGACATCCCTCGATTGATGCGGCATGCCGTGACTCAAATGAAGAGTGGCCGTCCAGGGCCGGTGATGCTGGAGATGCCTGGGGATGTGATGAAAACGGAATATCCAGGGGATGAGGTGGAGTACACCCCGGTTCGGCGCAGAGAATCCCTCGCTTCCCCAGAGGATGTCCGGGAATTGATCGAAGCCCTCTTAAAGTCCTCCTCTCCGATCATCGTTGCCGGACAAGGGGTCCTGTACTCCCAGGCCTCTACTGAGTTGGTCGAATTTTCCGAATTGGCCCAATTGCCCGTGATGAGCACCCTGGCGGGTAAAAGCGCTTTCCCGGAAAATCACCCTTTGGCCTTGGGCACTGGGGGATTGACCGCGCCTTTGACGGTGCGCCGCTTTTTAGAATCAACGGATTTTGGCTTGGGAATCGGTACCAGTTTTACGCGCAACACCTTCACCACTCCTATGCCTGACGGCCTGACTCTCGGTCAAGTGACCAACTGCAGCGAGGACATCGGCAAAGATTATGAGGTCTCTGTGGGAGCCGTGGGTGAAGTCCGGCTGGTGCTTCAACAGATGATCGAGGAATACAAACGGCAGGATGGTCCCAAGCAACGAGGAAACGGCCAGGGTGTGGCCCAAAAGGTGGCTGCCGTGCGAGAAGAATTCAACGCCGAGTGGGAACCCCGGTTGACTTCTGATGAAGTCCCCATCAGCCCTTACCGAGTGTTTCGGGAATTGGATCTGGCTTTTGGGGATAACATCATCATCACTCATGACTCCGGCTTTCCACGCAATCAACTGACGCCGACGTGGAAATCAATATCTCCCCGCAGTTACATTAGCTGGGGCAAATCCACTCAACTGGGTTACGGGTTGGGTCTGTCTATTGGAGCTAAATTAGCAGCACCAGAAAAACAAGTGGTCAATATCATGGGAGACGCGGCCTTCGGGATGTCCGGCCTGGACCTCGAAACAGCTGTGCGCTGCAAAATCCCGATCCTGACCGTGGTGCTGAACAATGCCAAGATGACGGGGTATGATGACTATCACCCGGTAGCCACTGAACGCTATAAAATCAACCTCTTGGGCGGGAACTATTCCAAAGTCGCCGAAGGGTTGGGAGCTCATACTGAACGGGTGGATGATCCGAGTAATTTGGCTGCGGCGATCAAACGGGCGGAAGCCGCTAACCGGGAAGGTCAGGCTGCACTTCTGGAAGTTCTCACCAAAGTTGAAAAAAAGGTTGCAAAGTAAAAATTATTGGTAGTGGCTTATGCTTAAATGAAATGGTCTGCTCTGGAGGTGGGGACGGACCTCCGGCTCCGATGAACTCTGGGTGTTTCCCGACGCCAACTTTGCCAAAATTACGGAGGCAATGGGATGTTTTGGCATCGTTGTCAACGAACCCAGTGCGCTTTCCAGTGCGCTGGATCAGGCTTTTGCGTCCGGAAAACCAGCAGTCGTCGATGTCAAAACAAACCTCCAAAGGACTAATATGAATCTCGAAGACATTAAAAAAGTCAGTGTGATTGGCGGGGGGATTATGGGCTTTGGGATCGCCATCAACTTTGCCCGTAATGGATACTCCACCCTCATCCAGGACCTCAATGACGAAACGGTTGCACGCTCCAAGCAATTGGTTCAGTCGGCCATGGCTCTCTTTGTCGAAGAGAGTTTGCTCAGTCAAGCACAGGCCGATGACACGGTCAGTCGGATCAGCTGGACCACCGATTTGGCGGAAGCGGCTCAGAGTGATTTCATCACGGAGGCCATTGTTGAACGATTGAAAGACAAGCAAGACCTCTTCAATGCCCTGGACAACCTATGTCCCCCACAAACCATCATCGTCAGCAATACCTCCGGTTTGGTGATGAGCGAAATTGGCGCGAGTGTCCAGCGCCAGGACAAAGTTGGAGTGACGCACTATTTTGCACCACCGCACATTGTGCCTGGGGTAGAGGTGGCCAAAGGTCCTGGCACCAGTGATCAAACCTATCAAATCATCTATGATTTGATGAAAAAAGCCAAGAAAGTGCCGATCCAGGTGCTCAAAGAGAAACCAGGTTATCTCATCAACCGTCTACAAAACGCGTTAGCTGCAGAAGTCCATCGTTTGTGGGCCGAGGGGGTGGCGACCGCAGAAGAGATCGAACTTGGGATGAAAACAACCTTTGGCTTCCGGATGCCCCATGAAGGATCGTTGGGCCATTATGATCTGGCTGGGGTTTGGCGATGGCCCGATGATATTACGACCCCCTGGCTCTTCACACCCGATTCCGAACCCGTCGATGAAGGCACCCAAAAATACAGAGCACGGATGGAGGAAAAAAAGCCATGGTTCTTTAAGCCGGAACAGTTTGATGAAGCCATGGAGAAACGGGATCGCGAATATGTCCGCCGCCTGAAAGTGTTATACCCGGATCTCTAAGGTCCCAGCGTTTAGGATTGAATTTCATCCAGAATCTTTGTTTCAGAAAGGAGCATCATTTTATGGGAAAATTGAATGGTAAAGTCGCCATGATCACCGGCGCGGGCAGAGGTCATGCTGAAGCAGTAACCCGGCTATTTGCCAAAGAGGGAGCTGCCGTTGCCATCTGCGATATTCTTCCGGTGAACCAATTGGAAGAGCAAGTGGGCGCTAAGATTAAAGCTGAAGGGGGAAAGGTGCTTTGTTTCCAGACCGATGTTTCCAAAGAAGATCAAGTGCAAAAGATGGTCGAGGAAACCCTTCAGCATTTTGGAACCATCGATATCCTGGCCAATGTGGTTGGTATTGCCGGACCGACCAAAGATGTCTGGGAGATGAGCTTGGCCGAGTGGAAACAAACCCTCGATATCAATCTCGATTCGCTCTTTCTCTGTTGCAAAGCAGTCCTTCCCGAGATGATCCGCAAACGCTCTGGGAAAATCATTAACTTTAGCTCGGCTTCAGGAAAACAGCCCCTTTCTCACCGGGCCCCTTATACGACCTCGAAGATGGGAGTGATTGGTTTCACCCGAACGTTGGCTGCCGATGTGGGGCGTTACAACATCAATGTCAACGCCATCTGCCCAGGTGTGCATGAGGATCGATCGCTGGAACTGATGAAGAGCAGAGCGGAATATAAGAACCAACCTTTTGATGAGGAGGCCTTTCGCAAGGAGTTCAAAGCGTCCAATTCACAACGAGTACTAGCTGGCCGGTGGTGTGCCGATGAAGGCTATTATGAAAAAAGCTCCGGACCAGAAGATGCAGCAACCCTGGCGCTTTTTCTGGCCTCCGCGGATTCTGCAAATATGACCGGACAAGATATTAACACGGACGGTGGGGTGATGTGGTAGGGATCAAGGGTTTCCATCTATTCCAATCGAGCTATGACTTAAAAGGAGATATGACAAGCGGCTAAAAGCGGTTTTAATTTCTCTGGAACATGTGCTCAATTGGAAGTGCTCATCAAAGTTGAAAAAAGGTTGCAAAGTAAAAATTATTAAACCGTTCCCCCTAGAGGCAAATCAGATTGAATATTGAAAAACGATACCCCTGTGTTGCTGATTTGGAAGCGGCGGCGATGAGGCGTATTCCTGGTTTTCTGCGCGATTATCTGATCAATGGCATCGGCCATGGCGTTGCCGTAGAGAAAAATCGACAAGCCTTGAACGACGTTGAGTTGATGCCCCGCTACCTCGCGGAGGCAGATCAGCCAAACATTCGCTGCCAACTGATGGGCCACGGCTACGATGCCCCGTTTGGAGTTGCCCCAATTGGCCTGTCCGGGCTGGTCTGGGCCAAGTCGGAGACCATTCTGGCAGAAGCGGCAAAGACCCACAATATCCCCTACACTTTAAGCACAGTAGCCAATGAGAGTTTGGAGGAAATCCGGCAGATTGCTGGTGATAAGGCCTGGTTTCAGCTTTACACACCTCAGGTCCCTGAGACACGCAAAGACTTACTGCGCCGTTGTGAAGAAGCCGGTTACGATACCATTATGGTGACGGTCGATGTGCCTAACAAAACGCGCCGTGATCACGATATCCGCAATGGTCTGTCGGTGCCGCCGAGTTTTGACATGAAAACAGTCTGGCAGATGGTCACGCATCCACACTGGTCCCTGCGAATGCTACGGGCAGGCGTGCCGCAATTCGTCAATCTACAACCCTATCATCAGGATGGTTATTCACGCAATATTGGTCGATCCATCGCAAAGTCCAGCAAATATATTGAAGAGCAAATGGGGCTGCACATAACCACCTCACTCTTTGAGGAAATTCGGGCCATGTGGCCTGGCAAATTGCTGGTTAAGGGGGTGCTTGATCCCGCAGAGGCTCAGGCTTATCTGGATTTAGGCGCGGATGGGTTGGTCATTTCCAATCACGGTGGTCGTCAACTCGATGCCGCGCCATCGGCTGTATCTCTATTGCCTAGAATCCGGGCTGCCGTTGGTCCTGAAGCCACCCTCATTGCTGATGGTGGCATTCGCTCTGGTCTCGATATCGCTCGCATGTTAGCCTTAGGAGCCGATTTTGTTCTGATGGGCCGTCCTTTCCTTTTTGCGGTGGGGGCGCTTGACCGGCGAGGAGGAGATCACGTGATGAATCTGCTCAAAGCTGAGTTACAGACGACGATGGGACAACTGGGATGCAATACGCTGAAGGAGCTACCAGAGTTTCTGTTCACGAATACTGACTACTAAATCACGCGGATTCAACTCGAAAGTGCAACAGGTGGATTGATTTCTGAGAAGAGCTGATTTTGATTATTTATTAAAATTTTTACAAGCCACACTGAGTGGCTTTATTTTTCAAATTAATTACTTAAAATGATGATGAACTCAAAATTCAATACAGTTAAAGAAAAACTCTCACAAGGTAAACAAGTTGTCGGTGGTACCATAAAGACAGCAGATACTGAGAACTATCTGGCAATGGCTAATGCAGGATTTGATTTCATATGGATAGAAATGCAACACAGTCCGATGACATATCAAGAAGCGGCCAGCTTGATATGGGCCGGTAAAGATACACCTGCAATTCCCTTTATTCGTATTCCAGATGCTACAGAGGGAGATATTCAGAAGGCTACCGATATCGGGGCATTAGGTATCATCATACCAATGGTTGGTTCTGCTGAAAAGGTTAGAAAGGCAATCAAATATGCAAGCTATCCTCCAGTTGGAGAAAGAAGTCTGGGATCCGGTCAATGTCATCAAATATGGAGTAAAGACTATCGTGATTCGGCTAACGATAACATCATGTTTGTTGCTCAGATCGAGTCCCCGACTGGTGTAGATGTTGTTGAGGAGCTAACTCAGATTGATGGTTTAGATATAATTATGGTTGCATCCTCAGATCTCTCAAGTTTCTCTGGTTTTAATCAGGGTGATGAAAAATATGAATCTATGGTTTCAAAGGTTCATGATGCAACGCTCTCCTCAGGACTAATACTTGGAGGACCCTACTCCTGGAAGAATAGAAAAGGCTTTAACTTCTTGCAAGCACCTCCTGCAGATGTACTGTTAAGTCGAGGAGTGAGAAATCTACTCGAAGAAACAACAGATGGAATTGCAGAAACTGAAGGGCGAGAACGTTAGTTCATTAAATAAATATTTTATTATTTTAAATAACTCAAATATGAAACTCTAATATGGACAGACGTATCGCCAAAAGTAGTTTTTATATTTTAAAAGCAAGACCTGAGTGCGTTCTGCAAAATATGTCTGCTAACATCGTTTAGGCTGACCGCCATCGACCATATAAATGCTGCCGGTGCAGTGGCGACTTTCATCACTGGCCAGAAAAAGCATCATCTGGGCAATGTCCTCGGGAGTCGCATAGTGGTGCATGGCGACCCATTGTTCCGCCTTTCGTTTTCTTCAGCCGATTGAGTCTGGTGGCCTCCCCAGAAAATAGGGGTGACGATCGCTCCAGGCGAGATGCAATTGACACCCACTCCAAACTCTGCCAACTGCGTGACCCAGACTTTGGTCATATGGATCACCCCGGCCTTGCTTGCCGAATAGAGGGGGCCCGAGCCATCCGTGGTCACACCGGCGGTGCTGCCGTTGATGATGCTGCCACTGCCCTGCTTTTTCATAACCGGTGTCACATATTTGAGACCCAGGAAACAGGAGCCGAGGTTGGTCATCAACACTTGATTGAAATCCTCCATAGTGAACCCTTCAGGAGAGAGAGGGTTGCCCGATGCCGGCATTGTTGAATAAGACATCCACCCGCCCCCACTTTTCCACGGTGGTATCGATCATCGCTTTCACCTCCACTTCCACAGAAACGTCGGTGCGCTTGAAAATCGCATTCTCGCTTTAATTTAAGACCTGAATAGTTACGAATTTTGATGATTGATTGTTGGGATGACAAGATGAAAAAATCATACGATCAAGATTAATGCTTG
>DUAT01000003.1 GCA_012960755.1 Gammaproteobacteria bacterium | reverse complement strand
TGCCAGCTTCGCCTTGCAAACTCGTCGTCTACGATAACGACAGGTGGCGTGTTTTGTGTATCTGTATTGTCAAATTGACGGCCTTCGATCAAGTTGACCTCCGGGAAGTCGAAATAGTTGGATGAAATCCAGATAACATCCGCCTGGGGTAGACTCTCGTTTTCCCTGGTAGATCTATCCGTTAGATTATAAGCGAAAGGAATTGCCCGCTGTGCCGGGAACGAGGTGCTAATGCTCACGTCCGTGATCGCTGGGTTGCGCCGCAATTCGTTTGTCAAATCTACGATGTATCTTTGCCTCGAAGAGGATGCCTCATAACTGCTTGACGCAAGATCGACCCGGGCCGTATCAACATTACGGCTATTTACACCATAATCTACCGTGCTTACTTCCTGCATAAACACGACGTTAAGGCCGCATAGCACCAATAGGAAAAAGGACAGTATCACCTCTACCGCCACGATAATCTTTAATGTGAAGTTACCCTTCCTGTCGGTCATTCCCCTTGATCCATTATCCAGAATAAGGTTTAGCTGTTTGCCTGAGGCCCGAAAAGCCGCAAAACTACCGGAGAGTATCCAGATCAAAAAGGTCAGCAAAACAACGAAGCCGATGCCACTTTCATCCGGGCTGTAATCGCGCCAGAAAGGCGGCTGGGTCAAGTTGGTGGACAATCTTGCTGCAGAGTTCTGCAACAGATGCATGAACGCTTCGGTTATCAGAATCCCCGCAGTCGCCCCGGCGATACAGAGCACAAGTGACTCGGACAGAACCTGCGTCACTATCTGCAGGCGACTTGAACCCAGTGCATTTCGAATCGCCAATTCCTGCATTCTTGTATTGGCTCTCACCAGAAACAGACTACTGAGATTCACGCTGACCAGCAGAATGATAACCAACGCCATGCTACCCAATACCTGTGGAATTCCATTGTTGCTGTCTTGTGTATGTCGGGCATGTATCGTTACCGAACCGTAGAGCAGGTCATAGATTTCGGGGTTCTGCAGGCGTATCTGTGCCAGGGTGTTTTTCACATCAACCGTCGCAGAAACCAAATCTGAATTTTTTGCCAAAACACCTGCCGCGAGATAGACGGCGGGTTCCTCCATGCGAGCGGATTCAGGTATAGCCAGCGGAAACCATAGATCATAATTGGTCGGGTAAGCATAGCCTTCAGGCATGACCCCAACAATTGTATAAGTGTTTGCATTCAACCTGGCAGTTTTACCAATTATGTCGACATCACCCAGGTAATAGTTTTGCCATAGCCGATAACTGATCAGGACAACTGGTTCAGCCCCACTGCCAGTATCCTCTTCAGCCAACAGCCTTCCTTTTATTGGGCTGACCGTCGTCGCCGCCAGCAAGTTCGGCATGATCTTAGCCGCCAGATACATCTCCGCGCTGCCACTTCCGGTACCATTGTTAACGCTGGAGACAATGGTTGGAGATGTTTGAAAGGCACCCAGTGTTTTGAATGAATGTGTCCCGTCCAGAATCATGTTGAACGCGAAACCATTCATCGGTAATGCATCATTTTCGCGCCCGGATTCTTTCTGGGCCTGTTTTATCACCACAAATCGATCACCATTCGCGAACGGCATTTCCTGAAAGTAGACGTTCTTAACAAGGGTATACAACATAAGAACCAGCGCGACGCCGAAGGCCACCACCAGCAAGCAGATTAAGCTAAATACTGGCGTCTTTTTTATCAGACGCATGGTGTATTTCAAATCATTTATAGTAATCACTGATACCTTCCTGAAGAAGCAAATCTAGCAGGCTGCTAGGAGTTTTCGAAAACGGGCAGCTCTTAAGACCCAACCATCCCTTCAACCCGGATATTGGTCGTTAGCTGGTCATCGGCTATCTTTCCATCAAACAATGTAACCTGGCGATCTGCACGCATCGCAGACCTGGGATCATGAGTTACCATGCAAATCGTGCTGCCCTGCCTGTGCAAATTGTCCAACAACTCCATCACTATTTCTGAAGATAAGGGAAATAAAACACATTTTTCGAAAAACGGTCAAGTATGGTAATTACTGATGTTCATTCAGATAATGACACCGTGACGTGGTGATCCTTTAGATGGTCAACAACTGTAATGGTGCTGGCCTGTTGGCTTACAGACTGGTGGGTTGATCACTGAGCAGAACTTTCCATACCACTGATACCACAGTATTTTGTATTAGCTCCAATAATTCGAAACCACAGAACGATCTCAGTAGAAAATACCGTGGTAATTGCGGTATTCGACAATCGGAAAACTATGCAGATGGAATGGACACCGTCCGCACACCTGGGTGATGAGAACCCAGTTCCACCAATAGGGCAATGCTACCAATTTCTTTTAAATACATCCCTCTGGCAGCTGAGAGGCTGTTTATCTCCCCCTTGCATCGCCTACAGGCTACAGGATTCATGTGCCTTGGGCTTGTCCCAGAATTTTGGGTGAAGTCTAGATTCTGGGAGTAGAGCTGGTGCCATCGTTGCTGTAGTTTGGTCTCAGACCTGAACGGTTTGGACGACGTTGGCTATTGTCTAACCAGGTTGTAATTAAAAAAGTATAAACAACAGGGGGTTCCATGAAAGCGTTATTTAAACATAACATTGCCTACTACATCTTCCTCGCGATATTCCTGAATACATCGGTGGCTTTGGCCGCAGAAACTTCAAGAAAAATTGAAGAGGTGGTTGTTTACGGGCAAAAAACAGAAGCAACAGTTTCTGATACATCCATCGCCATTACAGCGCTGGATGAAGATTTCCTGAAAGATATGGGTGTGCAGGGTCCAAATGAATTGGTGAATTTCATTCCCGCCACCACACGTACTGACTGGGATATAAAAATCCGCGGTGTCGGCAGAAATTTTCGGGGGCTTGGAGGAGACCCGGGTGTCGGTACTTACTTCAACGGTATCTACTCGCCTGACTTTGGTATCGCCTCCACAGAAGGCGGTCTGTATGATATCAAGAGAATCGAGGTCTTAAGGGGTCCGCAGGGTACCCTGTACGGCAGAAACTCGATAGGTGGCGTGATTAATTATGTCACTAACCAGCCGAACCATGATGAGTTCGAAGCACAACTGCGTCTCATGCTCGGTCAATACAACACCAACGAGTACTTCGGTTTCATCAGTGGTCCAATCACAGAATCTCTCGCTTATCGCTTTGTTGGCGTAAAACGACTTCGAGATGGCGCAGTCGAAGGTTTTGCTGGTACCGAAGACCTCGAGGGTGTGGATGACCAGAACTTTGCCCTTATCCTGGATTGGCAGGCGACCGATAACCTTACATTCAATCTCAGGGTGAATGATCGCCAGAGTGACCGGAAAGGTAATTTCGGTAACGGCGGACATGCCATTACCAGCGAGGGTCCCTGTATCGGCGTACATCCAATCGATGACGCGGACGATTGCGATCCACGTTATCGTGTCGCACGGGAGACCAGAAACTATGCACCAGGTTTCCGGCCTGTGGACCAGGCCTATCGTGACAAGTATGGTGATCTTGCAGACAATGCAGGGGGTGCCGCTGCCTGGATTCATCCAACCACCGGCGCAATACACTATGGCGCTTACAATCGACCTGGTGTCGACTCCACCAACAAATGGCCTTATATGCCATCTGGAAACTTCATGAGCTCTGCAGTTGGGGCTTACGATGTAGGTGATGCAGATGCGCCAGATGTTGTCGCGTTGACGAACAATTCCGTTAGTGAAACATTTGACCACCAATCGGCATCACTGGTTGCTGACTGGGAAATTTCAGACAAGCTTTCTGTTCGCTATCTCGGTAATTACCAGGAGTTTGAATACTACTTCAACCGTGATAATGATTTCTCCAACAACTATGTTTCTGATAACAACGACACCGTTATCGCCGCCACGGAAAGCTGGTCCCATGAACTTCGACTGTTCTGGGAAATTGGTGATCGTTGGACTGCAACTTCCGGATTGTATATTTTTCAGGAAGATCGGGATCAGTGGTACGGTATCCGTGAACGCGGTGCCCAGGGTCGTGTAGAAAATGCAGTTCAGTATGGACCCGACTCAAATCCAACCCTGCTGTTGGACGCACTGGCGGTCGTCGGGTGGATAGTACCAGACTGTATGGTTTGGCAGACCGAGGGAATCAACGCTGGCGATGCTGACGGTTATGGACAGTACTGCGGTGACCCTGGCGAGCGTTACAGCCGTTCAAATGATACCGGAGCCATGTACGAGCACCGGAATATTATCGAGACAACAAACAAGGCGTTCTACACTCAGGGAGACTTTAGGTTCAATGATCAGTGGAGTTTGACCCTGGGGTTTCGTTATTCCGAGGATAATCGGGATGGCCTGGAGCAACGCGGTGGGTATTCCGAACTCAATGCTAATGATTATAGTGCATGGCTACCATGGGCAATCACGCAAGCCTTGGATGGTAGCGAAGGTCTTGATGCCGGTGACTTTTTTGGCGCAGGCGTTAATGGGTTGGCAGCGATGAATGTAGCCCTAGGCGCAGCAACATTCTCGGGTGACCCAGATTTTCCGATTACTCCAACGTGTGAACTGACGGCGGAGGACTGCGCGCATCCGCTGCGGCTCGAAGGAATTCCAATTTCCTGGGGCCATCGAACCTCCGGTAAGTTCGAACCTGACCCCGAGACCACTTTTCGTGTCAACCTGAACTGGACACCTACCGATAACACACTTCTTTATTTCGGTGTGACGTCGGGATATCGTGCCGGTGGCTGGAATATGGGTGGGCCCGATAACAGAGCGGTTGTCGGTGATCTAAGGACCTTACTGCAGTATCAGGGAGAAAATCTCGTTTCCTACGAACTGGGTTACAAGGGAACCCTGCTCGATGGCAGACTGCAGGTTAATACCGCCATCTACTACTATGACTATGACGACTATCAGGATCATGTCGAACGTTGGGAAACTGAATCGGGTAATTTCAACCTACCCCCGGGTATTGCTGCTCCGGGAGGGCGTGGTGCAGTATCGGTAACTACCAACATTGCGCATGCGGTCAACAAGGGCTTTGAAATCGATACCCTGTACCTGTTCAATGATGCCTGGACCATCGGTGGTAACTACAGCTATACCAGCAGCCAGTACGATGCGCCATTCACTTTCTTCAACGAGGATGACCCTCGTTATCCGAGGAACGTATTCGGTGGTGATCTGAGCCAGGACCCCTGCACAATGGAACCTGAGCTGAGAGATCTGTACTGCCTGAACGTCGATGGCTACGACTTACAGGGCATTCCGAAGCATAAGCTCTCTGCCTGGACTTCCTATGTATGGAACATGGATATAGGTTCCATCACCTGGTACGGGGCATACTCCTACACAGGCGAGTACATAACCCATGCGTTTGATCGTCCCTGGGATCGAGTCCCGGAACGTGAACGGATCGATACGCGCCTGACATTCCGTGACCAGGCCAACAGGTGGAATGCCTCAATCTTTGTGGACAACGTCCTGGACAATACTTACATCCGTTCTGCGGATATGGATGCACGTCGAACCGGATATGGGCCTAACTGGGCTCAACGGGTAGTCAGCTTGTATCCACGGTACTGGGGAGTTGAAGCAACTTATAACTTCGGCCAATAAGACAACCTTAAATACGAGGTAAGAAAAAAGGCGCACTCAGGTGCGCCTTTTTTTGTCTCGCGCTTTTTATCTCACTTTTCTTCTTGCCTAGTTAAGCCCGGAACTGGCGAGGAATTGCTGGTTCAACATACCCAGGAGTACTTCGTATTTTTCAAGTTGCTCAGCTGTAATAACCGCAGACATTGATTCAATAGATTCCGCTGTGATTTGACTCAGCTTCATCTCCATCTTAATGGCGACGTCGCCTCCAGTTCTCAAGATTCGTCTGCTTGCATCGTTCCGTTGGCGATAATACTCACGAAAGACTTCCTTGAAAGCATCCAATTGTTCGGCGTTTGGTGCAATCTCGTTAAGCTGCTTGAGTATCTCCTGGTTCGGATCACCTGGAGGGTTCTCGGCAAAAGCAGATAATGCTATCAACACGATACTCAGAGATATCAAAACCCTGCTTCCACCCAGACCAACTAATCTGTTGCGCATGCCTGTTCCTTCTCTATCAGAGTACTTTTTGTTATGAGTAATACTACTTTTTTTGCCTGAGTGTCAACTATCACTATGATATTATTACGTGCCGAATGCGCCAATCTGAGAAAAATTCCAAAACCAAATGTTACTTCCGATTACAACCACTGCAGAATATGGCGAGAGAAGAGCGTTAATTTGGGCGATCTTTATTGGAGTTCACCCATAATTCGCATTATTTAGGGTGATTTGGGCCAAATACTGTGACCACTATTGGATCTTGTGCCAGATAAGGGAAATAGAGCGCTGAGCCTTATCTTTAACACTATCAGGGATTTAGCTCGGCTTCCTGGATCTCTTTATACGGTCAAACCATCTATTTGGGCCTTGGAGAATCAAAAGTATTGTTTAGCAATCAAAGTTCGGTTAGTTTTAATCTCACTGCAACGGTTTCTTCGTCTGCTGTATCGACACAGCCGATGCTGCTAAAACAAATATAAAGCAACGACAGCGCGGAGTACATTAGTGAATCGCGACGTAAATCTTCAGGTGGATCAACTTTGCCAGGGATTAGGCAAGATAGAAGCTCGATTTGTAAGGGACATGATAACGGGCATCAGTGAATCGCAATCAATGCGACTCAGTCGTATTGGTGAAGCACTCAATGAGAGCATTCCGCTACATGCGACTCACAAACGCCTCAGCAGGAACCTCGCAGATCACAACATTGCCAATTCATTGAGTGATCGCCTCCTGGAACTCAACGCAAAGACAGCCAAGAAACATACCCGCATCGTCCTGGATCAATTCGATATCAAAAAGAAATATGCAACCAAAATGCAATATATTGACAACCTGGACAATGAGCAGGAAAGCAATGTAAAAGGCTACCGGGCTTGTGAAATACTCAGCAGTGACATAGAGCCCCGTACCTATCGACCCCTGGCGCAGTCTTTATGGTCACACAACGCGCCGGATTTCGAGGGTGACCATGTCGAGGTGTTGAACCTTGTAGAAAAGGCCAGGCGAGCAACACATGGCAAAGGAATTCTTGTTGTCAACGCGGGACTGAGCAACAACGCGGCCCTGTTAAACCCATGGACTATTGATGAGACCTGCCGCTACATCGTCAGGCTGTATGGCAATTACTCTTTAGTTCACAAGAACAGAACTTACAGTGCCGATCAACTTGCAGATGAATGTGAAACACCTTATGGCACAACAATCTACAACTATGTCGATTCCAGGGAATATCAATACTTCATTCACTATGGTTTTGTACCGGTCAGGCTTCAGGCTGCTCCAGAAAGGCCTTTGTGGCTGGTTGTTGTAAAAGGGTCCGGTGCGCCTTATATGCTCCTTACAACCGAGCCGATGCGACGCAATCGAAAATTGTTACTGGGCATCGTCGAAGCGTACCTCACTCGTTGGCAGATCGTCTATACCAATCACTTTTCCAGAAGACAAGTTGAATTCGATGATCTTCGTGTACTTTCATATGAGCGGGTTAGAAACCTCGCGACTCTTATGCAGGCGACAATTCACTCTCAAAACAGCGAGAAAGGCGTTCCAATCCTTGAAGTGGGTTTGAGCTTTGAGCGGAAACTTCATCATCCACCCGTTGTTCCCAAAATTGAGGGATACCCCATAGGCCCCCTGTTTTCCCTTACTGGAATGGGTTAGGCACTATTCGCTCTATTCGCGCACCTATTCATAGTGCAATGCCTCCCCTGGTTCCAGCTCAAGGATTCGGCGGACCGGAATATATGACGCAGCCATAATCAGTGTGCCAAGTATCAAAAACGTGCTGCCAAGCACGAAGGGTACATCCTTACCTAAAGACGCGGTGATACCTGTAGGAATAATGTTAAAAGCGACTAAGGCCCCACCGCCGCCGATGACCGCGCCCACCAGCAAATAGGTAGTACCCTTCCTCAGGTAAATACTGATGATGGATCCGGTAGATGAGCCTATCGCTCGCCTTATCCCGATTTCATTCGTACTCAAAAATATTGTTCGCGAAATAATCCCGTATATCCCTACCACAGCCAGAAACAAGGCAACTGACGCGATAACGATAAGTAAATACGCGAAGAATTCAGATTCCAGTGTGTTGAGTTCCTGTAACTCAGTCAACGAATGGACATTATTGATTGGGATGTCCCGATCCACACTGTCAGCGCTTTCTTTAAAAACATGGGCTGCTGAAATCCGTCCCGTGTTTTTAATACCCACTGTAAATGCCCGTGGCATATCCTGCCTGATATATCGAAACACTGACGGGTTACGGAAAGCTTTGATGGCTGATCGCTGAACAATCGGGCTGCTTACACCTACCACTGTAAACCACTGACTATCTCTTTCCGAATCAAGCTGAAGGCGTTTTCCCAGCGCAGATTCGTCGGGCCAGCTTCGCCTTGCAAACTCGTCGTCTACGATAACGACAGGTGGCGTGTTTTGTGTATCTGTATTGTCAAATTGACGGCCTTCGATCAAGTTGACC
>DUAT01000002.1 GCA_012960755.1 Gammaproteobacteria bacterium | reverse complement strand
GCAAATGGTTGCTCGTTGACCACGTCAGCCGCATTCCGGAGCCGGGCCAGTTCTTTCTGTACGAAGTGGGACAGGAATCAATTATCGTCATCCGTGACAGTGACTCTGAGATCAATGCACTATTTAATGTCTGCCGCCACCGGGGGTCTCTTGTCTGTCTCGAAAAAGAGGGTAAGCGTGCCCGCCTCACTTGTCCCTATCACTCCTGGACGTACGGACTCGACGGAAGCCTGAAAGCGGCCCGATATATGCCGGATGATTTCATTGCATCGGATCATGGTTTGCACAGGTGCCATATCAGGGTCCACCACGGTTTCATATTCCTCAACCTGTCGACCGGTGAAGCACCGGAATTTGAACAGGAATTCGCAGTGTTTGAGCCACACCTCACGTTTCATGGTTTCGCCGACGCGAAGATCGCACATAGGCAGTCGTATCCGACATCAGCCAACTGGAAGCTGGTGGTGGAGAACTTCTTCGAGTGTTATCACTGCGCAACAGCGCACCCTGAGTATTGCTCCCGCCACCTGCGGGACGCACTAATTGCACTAGGTGCCGGCCCCAACTCAGGACCCGCAGAGTCTGTTGATGCATTTGCTCCCGTATTGGCAGAATGGGAGCAACGGGCCAGCAAAACAGGGAGACCCATGGGCGCGGTAGACGATGACGAGTTTTCCACGCATATGAAATTTTACCAGCAGCGGCCGCATCGAAGTGATATCGACAGCGAAACGCGCGACGGTAAACCCGTGGCCTGTCTGATGGGCCAGCGCACAGGGTTCGACCAGGGTCGAATGCATATGTCCTTCAGCCCGTTCAATCAGCTGATCGCGTGCAATGATTTTGCCGCACTTATCGTTTTCACCCCACGCAGTGCAATGTCTACTGATGTTGATATTACATGGCTCGTTGACGGCAAAGCCGAAAAGGTCGATACCGATCGCATGATCTGGATGTGGGATGTGACGACCATTCAGGACAAGGTGATCACAGAAAACAACCAGCGCGGGATCAAGCCGATACCAACCAGGCTGCCTGTCTGACCAGGAGCGCCGGGTGGACACTTTCAACAAGTGGTACCTGAACCAGCTAACAACATAACGTTCATAAATGGAAGGGGGAAAAAAATAATGATAAGTGTACAAAGAAGTGTGGCACATCCCTGGTTCTGCGATGTGCTGGGTCACATGACGACCCGATTCTATGTCGGCATGTTTGACGATGCATCGTACCATTTTTTACATGCGGCCTTTGGCTGGATCGGTGCGAGCGACGACGAAGGCAAGATCGCCTGGGTGGATGCCAAACATGTCATAGAGTACCAGACTGAGGTGGAAGCAGGTGACCTGCTTGAGATCCATGCAAAGCTGACAAGAATCGGTACGAAATCCATTACCGGTTATTATGAAATGACAAACCTTGGGAGTAATGAGCTCGCAGCGACACTGGAGGTTGTCTATGTTCTTTTCGACCTGCAGGAGCGAAATGCGCTTGCACTAACGGATGAGCTTCGTGAAAAGGCGTCGAAGTTTCTTGTGGAAGTCGT
>DUAT01000001.1:892-1558 GCA_012960755.1 Gammaproteobacteria bacterium | reverse complement strand
CGTCTCGTTCACCATCCAGCATCACGAACTTTCCTGCATCCACTGCCGGATTCCAGGGTCGCCATTCATACTGTTTTCCGTTTCTACCGCGACCAGGACTGCCGGTATACGCAAATTCCGCCCAGTATGAAGACATTTTCGACGCCAGTGCATCACGGCTCGGGATATTGTTATCACTGAATAACACGCTCGTCATTACACTGTTATCAAAGCTGTTAAAGACAAAAGGGATCTCGAAAGCGTGAGGAGCTCCGAGTAACCTGCTTAGGTCGGCACCTAAAATTGTTGGTAGTTCATCCCAATCAAATCGATATGCGTAGACATTGCTACCCTGCGACTGATTCAACTGGATGGAAACCTCGTCCACACCACGCGCCTTCCACGAGTCGTTAAAGTAACTGGTGACCGCGCTAAAAAAGGGTTCATTTTTTATCCGCGGTAAAACACCCATTCTCATCTCTATCAGGTTTGGGTCACCGATGAAAAACGGTTTAAATTCATCGCGGTTAGTGCCAAGGATGATCGGTACCGCGTTGTAATTTTCCGTATCTTCATAGACTTCCATCAAATCCCGATCTGGTATGACAGTGCCATCACGGAATAACATCGGCACATTGCCCATGTTACCAGTCGCGTACACAGCTAAAATTTCATTGGCTCTTTTTC
>DUAT01000001.1:0-876 GCA_012960755.1 Gammaproteobacteria bacterium | reverse complement strand
AGATAAGAGGCGATGCCTTCATCAGACATCTGGTTCTGATGCCGGACTGCTTCCACCCGTGAACCAACAATTCCGTCGCTCATCAGGAGTTTGTTCATTACTTCACGGGAACTGTTTTCACTCCCTGGTTCATCTGCGTCAATATAATTTTGTGCCTGGGGCAGCGGTATGGAAATCGGCATGCCACTTTGTACAATGGCTTTGTGGAACAACCCCCTGGCATTAGGCGACGCCAGCAGTGCAAACACGTTCATGCCACCAGCGGACTCACCGAACAATGTGACATTGTCCGGATCAACACCAAAGGAATCAATCGATCGTTGATTACTGGTATTTTTTGGAGCAAGAAGTGCAAGCATCATTGGAATGAGAATGGAGCGATCTTCGGCAGACCCTCTTCGATTCAATGCTGGATGCGAAAACCAACCAAACAACCCCAGACGGTAGTTGAAGTTCACAACAATAACATTGTGCCGGGCCGCCAGATTCCTGCCGGAGTATTTAAGCTGATTGGCATATCCGGCGGTATTGCCTCCACCATGGATATAGACCATCACCGGTAACGCGTTCTCATCCCGGGGAATTTCATCGATTCCAAACCTGGGAGCAAATATATTGAGATACAAACAGTCTTCTGAACCAATTGGCTTACCCAGCTCAACAGGCGGACGACTCTCGCCGAAAGATCCTATCTGTTTGCAAAAATCGGCCGCCTTCAGTGCCTGTAAAGTCCCGTCCCACTGCTCCGGCATGAGCGCCTCTTTCCAGCGTAGCGCCCCGACCGGTGGTTTTGCATAGGGGATTCCCATCCAGGTATGAGAATCTGATTCATTGCGGAAGCCAATCACCTGACCATAGCGGGTCTGGCGTAGTGTT